>NZ_JBHSNY010000004.1:341210-721617 GCF_042657145.1 Streptomyces bullii | reverse complement strand
CGTGGTAGGGGGGGCGGGGGCCGGGCGCGACCGGGGTCCGGGCGAACTCGCCGGCCCGGGCGGCCCAGGCGAGCGCGCAGCCCGCCGCCGCCCGGCGGCGCCCGGCGGCGGTGAGGACGCAGGCGGCGGCGCCCGCCGCGGTGATCGCGGCGTGGGCGCGGATCCGGCCGCGCGGCGCGACCGCCTTGTCCCACCAGTCGGGGCCGTGCAGGCGGCGCATGAGCGCATCGTCGGCGTTGCCGCGCTGTTGTGTGACGGACACCCAGCGGGAGGCGGGCCGCACCGGGTGGCGGGTGGTGCGCCGGCCCTGCCGGATGTGCCAGCCGGCGGCGAGGACACGCAGCGCGAGGTCGGCGTCCTCGCGGAAGGCGCGCTCGAAGCGTTCGTCGAACCCGCCGACCTGCTTCAGGGCCTTTGTGCGGTAGGCCATGTCGGCGGTGATCCAGCGGGCCCGGGCGAGCCCGGCGGTGCCGCGTTCCCAGTCGGTGGGCCGGCGCTCGCCGGGCAGCGGGACGGTGATCACGCCCTGGACGGCCGCCGTGTCCGGGGGCGCGTCGGTGAGGTCCCGTACCAGTTGCTCGCACCAGTGCGGACCGACCTGGACGTCGTCGTCGAGGAAGGCGACCCAGGGCGCGGTGACGTGGCGCAGCCCGGCGTTGCGGGCGGCTGCGGGTCCCCGGCCGCCGCTGTGCGCCACGGTGGTGCGCTCGCGCAGGTCGCCGAGGACGCTCAGCGGGTGTTTCAGGGCTCCGGGCTCGGGGTCGGGCCGGTCGTCGACGAGGACGATCTCGTCGGGGCGCGGCCCGGTCGCGGCGGCGAGCGCGGCCAGGCAGTCGGCGAGGGTGTCCCGGGCGAGGGTGGGGATGACGACGGCGTACGGAGTCATGCGGCCGCCTTCCCGTGCGCGGACGTCCTCCCCCGGGCGAACGCCCTGCCCCGGCGGACCGCGTACGGCCCGATCGCCAGCAGGTCCACGGGCGCGGAGCCGAAGCACTCCAGCGCGTCGCGCGGGTCGTCGACCATGGGCCGGCCGGCGGTGTTGAGGCTGGTGTTGACCACGACCGGCAGCCCGGTGCGCTGCTCGAAGGCGCGCAGCATGCGGGCCACCAGCGGCTCGCGGCGCTCCTCGACGGTCTGGATGCGGGCGGTGCCGTCGACGTGCACGACGGCCGGTACGCGCTGCCGCCACTCGGGCGCCACGTCGTGCACGAAGAGCATGTACGGGCTCGGGACCGGCCCGCCGGAGAAGATCTCGGCGGCCCGGTCGGCGAGCACCATCGGCGCCACGGGCCGGAACTCCTCGCGGCCCTTGACGTGGTTGAGCCGTTCCAGGTTCTCGGCGCGGCCCGGGTGGGCGAGCAGGGAGCGGTGTCCCAGGGCGCGCGGCCCGTACTCGCTGCGGCCCTGGAACCAGGCGACGACACCGTCCTGCGCCAGCACCTCGGCGACGGTCTCGGCGATGTCGGCGGGTTCGTCGTACGGGACGGCGGCCGTGTCCAGCCAGCCGCGCAGTTCGTCGTCGCTCCAGCCGCGCCCGAGGTCGGCGCCGGGCATGGCCTGCGGGTTCTCGGACAGGTGCAGGGCCCCGCCCAGTGCGGTGCCCGCGTCGCCGGCGGCGGGCTGCACCCACACGTCCCGGTAGGGGCCCCGTGCGGCGATCTCCGAGTTCGCGACACAGTTGAGGGCGACGCCGCCCGCCAGGGTGAGCGCCTCCCCGCCGGCCTCGCGGTGCAGCCAGTGCACGAGTTCGAGGAGGACCTCCTCCAGGACGGCCTGGGTGCTCGCGGCCAGGTCGGCGTGGTCCTGGCTCCAGGGTTCGCCCTCGGCCCGGGGCGGGGCGAAGGCGGACCAGTCGACGCCGTGGGCGCGGAAGCCGCCGTGGCCGGTGGCGTGGACGTACGCGCGCAGCCGGGGCAGGAAGCGCGGGGTGCCGTAGGAGGCGAGGGCCATCACCTTGTACTCGTCGCTGCTGCGCAGGAAGCCGAGGTGTTCGGTGAGCTCCTCGTAGACCAGGCCGAGGGAGTCGGGCAGCGCCTGTGCGGCGAGGGTGTCGAGTTTGCCGTCGCGGTAGCGGCCGGCCAGGTGGGAGGCGGCCTCGCCGCGGCCGTCGAGGACCAGGACGGCGCTGTCGGGGTGCGGGGAGGCGGGCCCGGCGGAGGCGGCGTGGGCCACGTGGTGGGGGACGAAGACGACCTGCTCGGGGTCGAGCCCGGGCAGCGCCTCGGCGAGGAACTCGGGGGCGCGGCGGGCGTACTCCAGCCGCAGCGGGTCCCAGGGGTCGTTCAGGCCCATGTCACGGGCGGGCCTGGCGAGTTTCGGGTCGAAGGAGTAGGTGACGGCGTCCAGTTCTCCGGGCCGTATGCCGGCGTGCTCCAGGCACCAGCGGGCCGCCTGCTCGGGCAGCTCCCACGCGGAGAACGGCACGGGACGCTTGCCGTGTTTGCGTCGGCTGAAACGCTCCTCCTCGGCCGCCGCCACCGTCCTGCCGTCGACGACGAGGGCGGCGGCGGGATCGTGGAACAGGGCGTTGATACCGAGGATGCGCATGAGACTTCTGCTCCGTCACGGGCGACGTGTGAGGCTCCAGGTGTCGCGAGTGCCGCACTGCAGCTGTCTCAAACACTTGGAGACAACTCACCGGACGCGGGCAGGTTTCATCGCCATAGGTGAGGATTTGACCCCTCTGCGTGACCCGATCAGGCGGCGACGGAGCGCGAGAACCAGCCAATGGTCCGCCGCAGCCCTTCGCTCCATCCGGTGCGGGGCTGCCAGCCGAGCCGTTCGCGGGCCAGCCGGGTGTCGGGGCGGCGCCGGCCGGGGTCGTCGACGGGCCGGTCCACGAACCGGATCCGCGAGCCCGACCCGGTGAGCGCCACGATCCGCCGGGCCAGCTCCAGCATGGTGACTTCCTCGCCGCCGCCGATGTTGACGGGTCCGGTCTCGCCGGACGCGGCCAGGGCGAGGACGCCGTCCACGGTGTCGTCGACGTAGCACAGCGAACGGGTCTGGCTGCCGTCACCGGCGACCGTGAGCGGCATGCCGTCCAGGGCCTGCGCGATGAAGGTGGGGACGGCGCGGCCGTCGCCGGTGCGCATGCGGGGGCCGTAGGTGTTGAAGATGCGCACGATGGCGCTGTCGGTGCCGTGCACGCCGCGGTGGGCCGTGACCAGGGCCTCGGCGAACCGCTTGGACTCGTCGTAGACGCTGCGCGGCCCGACCGGGTTGACGTTGCCCCAGTACGTCTCGCGCTGCGGATGCTCCAGCGGGTCGCCGTAGACCTCGGAGGTGGAGGCGAGGACGAACCGGGCCCCGTCGGCACGGGCCCGCTCCAGCGCGAGTCGGGTGCCGGTGCTGCCGACGTCGAGGGTCTCCAGGGGCAGCCGGAGATAGTCGGCGGGCGAGGCCGGGCAGGCGAAGTGCAGCACGAGGTCGAAGCGGCCGGGCAGCGCCTGCCAGGCCGCCGGGTCGGTGGCGTCGCCGCGCACGAAGCGGAAGCCGCGCCGCTGCTCCAGCTCGGTCACGTTGACCCGGGAACCGGTGGTCAGGTCGTCCAGGCACACGACGTCCGTACCCGCGTCGAGCAGCCGCGCGCACAGATGGGATCCCACGAATCCGGCTCCGCCGGTCACCAGGGCCCGGCGCCAGGCGCGTCCGCTCACGGGACTCTCCTCACTCTCGCCTTCACTTGCGTGTCCGCGCGAGTAACCCGGTGACGGCTCTCACATGCCTGCGGACGCCCGCGCCCGGCGCGCGATCAGGGACCTGCTGCACGACCTCTACGACGCCCCCGTGCCGGCCGTGCCGGGCGTCATCGACGCGCTCGAGGAAGGCGGGTACGGCTTCGTGACGGTGCCGCAGCTGCTGGCCCCGGGGAAGGCCGAGCCGGGAAGGGGGTACCGGCCGCACGGAGTGGACGGGGTGGACAGGGTGGCCGGGGTGGACGACGTGTCCGCGGCAGCCCCGGACGCGCGGCCGTGACGCGGACCGACGCGCTGACGAGCGGGGCCATTCCCTACGATCTTCCCCGTGGTCGACTTCCTCCTCGAACGCACGGTGCCGCTCCCCCTCGACGAGGCGTGGCGCCGGCTCACGGAGTGGCCCCGGCACGGTGAGGCCGTTCCGCTCACCCGGGTCACCGTGGTCACGCCTCCGCCCACGGGCCAGGGCACGGTCTTCGTGGCCCGCTCCGGCCTCGGGCCGCTCGCCTTCGACGACCGGATGGAGGTCACCGTCTGGCAGCCACCGGCCGACGACGCGCCGGGCCTGTGCCGGCTGGAGAAACGCGGCCGGGTCGTGCTCGGCTGGGCCGAGATCGAGGTACGGCCGGGCCCCGGCGGGCGGGCGCGCGTCCTGTGGCGCGAGGAACTGCGCGTGCGCCTGCTGCCGGGCCTGTTCGACGGAATCCTGCGGCAGGCGTCCCGGTACGTCTTCGGACGCGCGCTGAACCGCCTGCTGAGACGACCGTGACGCCCGTCGAACGGGTTTTACCGCCGCCACCGCCTGCGCCACCCACTCGGCCGACCGGGCAACGGGAGCGTCCCGCGACCAGTGCGCGGGTCAGGGCGCCGGCCGCGCTCCGTTCGTGTTCCCGGCCTCCTCGGGGTGTCGGACCGAGGAGTCGGCGCCGCTCGGAAGCGGGCGGTCCAAAGGCCGCGCCCGGCTCCGCAGGTCAGGCCACCGACCCGATCCGCCCCGCCGGCGGCGAGGTCGTGTCGTGGTGGATCGGGACGTGCGCGCCGGTCAGCGGCACCCCGCTGCCGCCCCGCCGGTCGGCGACGATCTGTGCCGCGATCGACAGGGCCGTCTCCTCCGGCGTACGGGCGCCGAGGTCCAGGCCGATGGGCGACCGCAGGCGCGCCAGTTCCAGGTCGGTGACGCCCACTTCGCGCAGCCGCCGGTTGCGGTCCAGGTGGGTGCGGCGGGAGCCCATCGCGCCGACGTAGGCGACCGGCAGCCGCAGCGCCAGCTTCAGCAGCGGTACGTCGAACTTGGCGTCGTGGGTCAGGACGCACAGCACCGTGCGGGCGTCCACAACGGTCCGCTCCAGGTACTCGTGCGGCCACGCGACGACGATCTCGTCGGCCTCGGGGAAGCGGGCCCGGGTCGCGAAAACGGGGCGGGCGTCGCACACGGTGACGTGGTGGCCGAGGAACTTTCCGACGCGGACCAGGGCCGACGCGAAGTCGATCGCGCCGAAGACGATCATGCGGGGCGGCGGGACCGAGGACTCGACCAGCACCGTGAGCGGGGCTCCGCAGCGCGACCCCTGCTCGCCGATCTCCACGGTCCCGGTGCGGCCGGCGTCGAGGAACGCCCCCGCCTCCGCCGCGACCGTGCGGTCCAGCTCGGGATGGGCGTTGAAGCCGCCTTGGTGGGAGCCGTCGGGGCGGACCGCGAGGGCCCGGCCGGTCAGGTCCGCCGGGCCCTTCACGATCCGGGCCACCGCGGTCGCCTCGCCCCGCGCGGCGGCGGTTAGCGCGGCCGCGACGGCCGGGCGGGCGGGGTCGTCCGCCCGTACCGGCATGACGAGGATGTCGATGACGCCGCCGCAGGTCAGACCGACGGCGAAGGCGTCCTCGTCGCTGTAGCCGAAGCGCTCCAGGACGGTCTCGCCGTCCTCCAGCGCCTGCCGGCACAACTCGTACACGGCGCCCTCCACGCAGCCGCCCGAGACGGACCCGATCGCCGTGCCGTCGGTGTCC
Source organism: Streptomyces bullii (assembly GCF_042657145.1). NCBI lineage: Bacteria > Bacillati > Actinomycetota > Actinomycetes > Kitasatosporales > Streptomycetaceae > Streptomyces > Streptomyces bullii. The sequence continues at coordinate 715,915 of NZ_JBHSNY010000004.1, read as the reverse complement.
ACCGCGAGCGCGGCGCCGGGCCGGCGGGGTGCGCTGCCGCTGACCGCCACCACGGTGGCCACGGCGAAGTCACGGCCCTGCTCGACCCACCGGTTCAGCTCCTCGGCGATGTCCAACATGTGTCGGTCTCCTTGAACAGCGGTTGCGTGGAGGGGAAACAGGAAGAACTGTCAGTGCACGCCCAGCCAGCTCTCGATCGGGTCGAGGGCGAAGAACACCAGGAAGATCACCGTCAGCGCCCACATGAAGAGGCCGATCTCCCGCGCCTTGCCCTGGGCGGTCTTGACGGCGACGTAGGAGATGGCTCCGGCGGCGACGCCCGCGGTGATGGAGTACGTGAACGGCATGATCACGACGGTCAGGAAGACCGGGACGGCGGTGGCGCGGTCGGACCAGTCCACGTGCCGGGCGTTCATCATCATCATCGCGCCGATGACCACCAGGGCCGCGGCGGCGATTTCGCCCGGGACGATCGCCGTCAGCGGGGTGAAGAACAGGCAGGCCGCGAAGAACAGGCCCGCGACGACCGAGGACAGCCCGGTCCGGGCGCCTTCGCCGACGCCGGTCGCCGACTCGACGAACACGGTCTGGCCGGAGGCCCCCGAGACGCCGCCGATGGCACCGCCGGCGCCGTCGATGAACAGCGCCTTGGACAGGCCCGGCATCCGCCCCTTGTCGTCGGCGAGACCGGCCTCCGTGCCCACGCCGATGATGGTGGCCATCGCGTCGAAGAACCCGGCCAGCACCAGCGTGAAGACGATCATGCCGACGGTCATCGCGCCGACCTCGCTCCAGCCACCGAACTCGACGTCGCCGAAGATCGAGAAGTCGGGCATGGAGACGGCGCCGCCGTGCAGTTCGGGTGCGCCGCCGGCCCACTGCTTGGGGTCGATGACGTCCAGGGCGTTGAGGACCACGGCGAGCACCGTGCCGCCGACGATGCCGATCAGGATCGCGCCGGGGATGCCGCGCGCCTGGAGCATGAAGATCGCCAGGAGGGTGGCGGCGAAGAGCAGGACGGGCCAGCCGGACAGTTCACCGGCCGGGCCGAGGGTGACCGGGGTGGCCTCGCCCTGGTGCACGAAGCCGGCCTTGTAGAAGCCGATGAGGGCGACGAACAGGCCGATGCCCATGGTGATCGCGTGCTTGAGGGCGAGCGGGATCGCGTTCATGATCATCTCGCGCAGGCCGGTGACGACCAGCAGCATGATGACGACGCCGTACATCACGCACATGCCCATCGCCTGCGGCCAGGTCATCTGGGGCGCGACCTGCGAGGCGAGGACGCCGGAGACGGAGAGGCCCGCGGCGAGGGCGAGGGGCACCTTGCCGACGAAACCCATCAGCAGCGTGGTGAGGGCCGCCGCGAACGCGGTGGCGGTGATGAGGGACTGCTGGCCGAGGGTGTTCCCCGCCGCGTCCTCGCCGGACAGGATCAGGGGGTTGAGCAGGAGGATGTACGCCATCGCCATGAAGGTGGTGACGCCGCCGCGCACTTCACGTGCGACGGTGGATCCTCGGTGGGATATGTGGAAGTACCGGTCGAGCCACGATCTGCCGGCCGGGACGCGGGTGCCTTCTCCCGCGTCTTCGGTTGCGGTCGTCGGCTCCAGTGACTGCTGGGTCATGTGGGCCTGCTCCCAAGGTTCAAAGGGGCACCCGCATCGGAACCCTCGCGGGCTGCGGGATTTGGGAAGGTGCTTCGGCCGCACGACCCGGGGGACGGCCCGAGACGAACGAAAGGGATCTCTAGCACTGGTACCTGCTCTCGAACCGCCGCGTGCGGCGCGGCGGTCGAGTACTCCGGGCGGCGCGGCGGAGTGTGTGACGTTCCCTGCGCCGCCCGGAGAGTCCTGCCTTACGCGGTGCCGGTCAGGTGCTCCGGCCGTACCGGCGTCCGGTTCAGCTCCAGGCCCGTCGCGTTCCGGATCGCCGCGAGGACGGCCGGGGTCGACGACAGGGTGGGTGCCTCGCCGATGCCGCGCAGCCCGTACGGCGCGTGGTCGTCGGCGAGTTCGAGCACGTCGACGGGGATGGTCGGCGTGTCGAGGATGGTGGGGATCAGGTAGTCCGTGAAGGAGGGGTTCTTCACCTTCGCCGTCTTCGGGTCGACGACGATCTCCTCCATGACCGCCACGCCCAGGCCCTGCGTGGTGCCGCCCTGGATCTGGCCGATGACGGACAGCGGGTTGAGCGCCTTGCCGACGTCCTGGGCGCAGGCCAGTTCGATGACCTTCACCAGGCCGAGTTCGGTGTCGACCTCGACGACGGCGCGGTGCGCGGCGAAGGAGTACTGCACGTGCCCGTTGCCCTGGCCGGTGCGCAGGTCGAAGGGCTCGGTCGGCCGGTGCCGCCACTCCCGCTCGACCTCCACGGCCTCGCCTTCGAGGACGTCGACGAGGTCGGCGAGGACCTCGCCGCCGTCGGTGACGACCTTGCCGCCCTCCAGCAGCAGTTCGGCCGTCGCCCAGGCCGGGTGGTAGGGGCCGAACTTGCGGCGCCCCATCTCCAGCACCTTCTCGCGCACGAGCTCGCACGCGTGCTTCACGGCGCCGCCGGTCACGTACGTCTGCCGCGACGCCGACGTCGAACCGGCGCTGCCCACCTGGGTGTCCGCCGGGTGGATCGTCACCTGGGCGACACCGAGTTCGGTGCGGGCGATCTGCGCGTGGACGGTGACACCGCCCTGGCCGACCTCCGCCATGGCGGTGTGCACGGTCGCCACCGGTTCCCCGTTGAGGACCTCCATGCGGACACGGGCGGTGGAGTAGTCGTCGAAGCCCTCGGAGAAGCCGACGTTCTTGATGCCGACCGCGTAGCCGACACCGCGTACCACGCCTTCCCCGTGCGTGGTGTTGGACAGACCGCCGGGCAGCTGCCGTACGTCGGCGCCCTCGCTGGACTCCCACTGCCGCTCCGGCGGCATCGGCATCGCCTTGACGCGGCGCAGGAGTTCGGCGACCGGGGCCGGTGAGTCGACCGGCTGCCCGGTCGGCATGATCGTCCCCTGCTCCATCGCGTTCAGCTGCCGGAACTCCACCGGGTCCATGCCCAGCTTCTGCGCCAGCTTGTCCATCTGCGCCTCGTAGGCGAAGCAGGCCTGCACCGCGCCGAAGCCGCGCATGGCGCCGCAGGGCGGGTTGTTGGTGTAGAGGGCGATGGCCTCGATGTCCACGTCGTCGACGACGTACGGGCCGACCGACAGGGAGGAGGCGTTGCCGACGACGGCCGGGGAGGCGGAGGCGTAGGCGCCGCCGTCCAGGACGATCCGGCACTTCATGTGGGTGAGCTTGCCGTCCTTGGTGGCCCCGTGTTCGTAGTACAGCTTGGCCGGGTGGCGGTGGACGTGCCCGAAGAACGACTCGAAACGGTTGTAGACGATCTTGACGGGCTTGCCGGTGCGCAACGCGAGCAGGCAGGCGTGGATCTGCATCGACAGGTCCTCGCGGCCGCCGAACGCGCCGCCGACGCCGGCCAGCGTCATGCGCACCTTGTCCTCGGGCAGGCCGAGCACGGGCGCGATCTGCCGCAGGTCGGAGTGGAGCCACTGGGTGGCGATGTAGAGGTGGACGCCGCCGTCCTCCTCCGGTACGGCCAGCCCGGACTCGGGGCCCAGGAAGGCCTGGTCCTGCATGCCGAAGGTGTACTCGCCCTCGACGATGACATCGGCCCTCTTGCGGGCCTGCGCCACGTCGCCGCGCACGATCGGCTGGCGGTGGACGATGTTGGGGTGCGGGACGTGGCCGATGTGGTGGTCGTCGCGGTTCTCGTGGACGAGGATCGCGTCCGGGGCGAGCGCGGAGGCCTCGTCGGTGATGACGGGCAGCTCGCGGTACTCCACCTTGATCTTGGCGGCGGCGCGGCGGGCGGTCTCCGGGTGGTCGGCGGCGACGACCGCGACCGGCTCGCCGTGGTGGCGGACCTTGCCGTGCGCGAGGACCGGGGTGTCCTGGATCTCCAGGCCGTAGTTCTTCACCTCGGTCGGCAGGTCGTCGTAGGTGAGCACGGCGTACACGCCCGGCGTCGCCAGCGCCTCGCTCGTGTCGATCGACACGATCTCGGCGTGCGCGACCGTGGAGCGCAGGATCTGGCCCCACAGCATGTCCTCGTGCCACATGTCGGAGGAGTACGCGAACTCGCCGGTGACCTTCAGGGTGCCGTCCGGGCGGAGCGTGGACTCGCCGATGCCGCCCCTGGTCCCCGAGCCCTGCGTGATCTTGGTGGGAACACCGTTCGTCGGCATGCTCAGACCCCCTCGGACTGGCGGGCGGCCGCCAGGCGGACCGCGTCCATGATCTTCTCGTAGCCGGTGCAGCGGCACAGGTTGCCCGACAGCGCCTCACGGATGTCCGCGTCGGTCGGGTTCGGGTTGCGCTCCAGCATCTCGTCGGCGGCGACCAGCAGACCGGGCGTGCAGAAGCCGCACTGGACGGCGCCGGCGTCGATGAACGCCTGCTGGATCGGGGCCAGCTCGGTGCCCTCGCCGGTCTGCGAGTCGGTGCCCTTGGCCTGCCACTGCCGGGCCTCGTCGAGCGAGGTGCCGCAGGCGCCCGTCCCGCACGCGCGCTGCTTGGCGTGGTCCGCCAGGCCCTCGACGGTCACGACCTCCCGGCCCTGGACCTGTCCGGCGGCCACCAGACACGAACACACCGGCACGCCGTCCAGTCGTACGGTGCACGATCCGCACTCGCCCTGCTCGCAGGCGTTCTTCGAGCCCGGCAGGCCGAGCCGCTCGCGCAGCACGTACAGCAGGGACTCGCCCTCCCACACGTCGTCGGCTTCCTGCGGACGTCCGTTGACAGTGAAATGGACGCGCATTACGCAGCGCCCCCCTTCCGGAACGCGGCGCGGCGGGTACCGCGGTAGGACTCCCAGGTCCAGGTCAGCGTGCGGCGGGCCATGACGCCCACCGCGTGACGCCGGTAGCTCGCGGTGCCCCGGACGTCGTCGATCGGGTTGCAGGCGGCGGAGCACAGGTCCGCGAACCGCTTGGCGACCGAGGGGGTGATGATCTCGCCGTTGTCCCAGAAGCCGCCCTCCTCCAGAACGGCGTTCAGAAACTCCTCGGCGGCCTTGGCCCGAACGGGTGTCGGGGCGGCCGAGCCGATCCCGGTCCGTACGGTCCGGGTCTCGGGGTGCAGCGCGAGCCCGAAGGCGCACACGGCGATGACCATGGCGTTGCGCGTGCCCACCTTGGAGAACTGCTGCGGACCGTCGGCCTTCTTGACGTGCACGGCCCGGATCAGCTCGTCGGGTGCGAGGGCGTTGCGCTTCACCCCCTTGTAGAACTCGTCGATCGGGATGCGGCGGGCCCCACGCACCGACTCGACCTCGACCTCGGCGCCGGCCGCGAGGAGGGCGGGGTGGGCGTCGCCGGCCGGGGATGCGGTGCCGAGGTTGCCGCCGACGCCGCCGCGATTGCGGATCTGGGGGGAGGCGACCGTGTGCGAGGCCAGGGCGAGGCCCGGCAGCTCGGCGCGCAGGTGCTCCATGATCCGGGTGTACGGCACGGAGGCACCCAGCCGTACGCTCTCCTCGCCGACCTCCCACTCGTAGAGGTCACCGATGCGGTTCAGGTCCATGAGGTACTCGGGCCGGCGGTGGTCGAAGTTGATCTCGACCATCACGTCGGTGCCGCCCGCAATCGGCACAGCGGTGGGGTGCTCGGCCTTCGCGGCGAGCGCCTCCTCCCAGCTGGCGGGGCGAAGGAAGTCCATGACCGGCTCTCTTCTTCGTCGTCTCAGGGCTCTTGAAAGGCGTCCAGATTGAGCCAATCCGTGTGCGGCGGGCCCGGCTCGTTCATGTGCTGTTCACTCGGATGGGAGCCAGTACACAGCGCCCTGCTCCGCGGGGTCAGTCACGGAAACCATGAAGGAGTTGGCTGGCCAGCACGGCCATCTTGTAGATTCATATGAACGGAGGTCATCAGCAACCTCCTCGTTCTCCTGTGGAAACGCGCGACACAACCGCGTGACCAGGAACACAGCCGGGACACAGCTCGGGAGACGGCGAGCAGCGCTCACCACCCCGCCGAACGGGCGCCTCACCCACCACCCTGCACAATTCAGCGAAACTTTCGAGACAAAGAACGGCGGCGACGAGAATGCGGCTGCGCGCACTGCTGGACACCGACGCGCTGGGCCTCAGGCTCCTCGGTGGTGAGGACGAGCTGGACCGCACCGTGCGGGGCGTGATGACCACCGACCTGAGGGACCCCAGCCGCTACCTCTCGGGCGGCGAGCTGGTGCTCACGGGCCTGGCCTGGCGCCGGGACGCCGCCGACTCCGAGCCCTTCGTACGGATCCTGGTGCAGGCCGGTGTGGCCGCCCTGGCGGCCGGCGAGGCGGAACTGGGCGACGTCCCCGACGACCTGGTCGTCGCCTGCGCCCGCCACCGCCTGCCCCTGTTCGCCGTCCACGAGTCGGTGGCCTTCGCGACCATCACCGAGCACGTCGTACGGCAGGTCTCCGGGGAGCGCGCCGGCGATCTCGCGGCGGTCGTCGACCGGCACCGCCGGATGATGACGGCGGGCCCGGCGGGCGGCGGCCCGGAGGTGGTCCTGGACCTGCTCGGCTCGGACCTGGACCTGCGGGCCTGGGTGCTGTCCCCCACCGGCCGGCTGATCGCGGGCCCGAAGGGCGCGGGCCCGGCCCTGCCCGCCGAGACCTGCGCGAAGCTGGCGGCCGAACACCTGGCGGCCGGGCGCACGGGCCGCCGCGGCCCCCACCGCGTCGTCCTCGGCCCCACCACGTACTCGCTCTTCCCGATCCGCTCCAGCGGCCGCTCCCCGCAGCCCGCCCGGGACGTGCGCGAGACGGTGCTGTCCGAGTGGCTGCTGGCCGTCGAGGCGGACGCCGGGGACTGGCCCGACGAACGGCTCGACCTGCTGCACGGCGTCACCCAGCTGATCGCGGTGGAACGGGACCGTCGCGACGCGGCCCGCACCGTCCGCCGCCGCCTCGCGCAGGAGGTCCTGGAACTGGTCCAGACGGGAGCGGCCCCCGCCGAGATCGCCGCCCGCCTGCGCGTGGCCGCCCCGGTCCTGCTGCCCGGCCTGGGCGCCGCACCGCACTGGCAGGTGGTCGTGGCCCGCGTCGACTGGGAGGACGGCGAGGTCGACGGCGGCCCGGCGGCCCAGTCCCTCCTGGAGGAGATCCTGGCCGACCCGCTCACCACCGGCCCGGAGCCCTCCGACCGCATCGCCGTGGCGCACACCGGCGAGGAGGCCATCGCCCTGGTCCCCCTGCCGGCCGTGTCCGCGGAGCACGACGGCTCCGAGACCGGCATCCTCGCCGACGCGCTGCTGGCCTCGCTGCGCACGCCGCTGACGGCCGGGCTCGGCGACGACGGGCGGATCACGCTCGGCGTCAGCGCGGCGGTGCACTCGGCGGAGGGCCTGCGCGGCGCCCTGGAGGAGGCCCGCCACGCCCGCCGGGTGGCGGCGGCCCGTCCCGGCCGGGTCTGCGCGGCCGGCCACCACGAGCTGGCCTCGCACGTCCTGCTGCTGCCGTTCGTCCCCGACGACGTCCGCCGCGCCTTCACGGCCCGCCTCCTCGACCCGCTGCGCGCCTACGACCGCCGCCACCGCGCCGAGCTCATCCCCACCCTGGAGGCATTCCTCGACTGCGACGGCTCCTGGACCCGCTGCGCGACCCGCCTCCACCTGCACGTCAACACGTTGCGTTACCGGGTGGGCCGGATCGAGCAGTTGACGGGCCGTGATCTCTCGCGCCTGGAGGACAAGCTGGACTTCTTCCTGGCGCTGCGGATGAGCTGAAACCTCGGACCCCGCCGGGTCCCACGACTTTGTGAAATCCTTCACCCACCCTCTTGGCCGGGCCCCGGATTCGTGCTGAGATGCCGCCACCACTCAAAGCTCGATGGCGTGCTCGGGGAGGGCAACGTGGCGCATACCGCCATGTCTGGGAACGGAACGACCGCCGGTGACGATCCCCTCCAGACCGCGGTGTGGCGGCTGCGCTCACGGGCCTGCTGGGCCGACGCGGCGGCCCTGCTGGCACCGGCCACCGCCGCGGCCGCGCTGCAACGCGCATCGCTGCTGGTGGAGCGGTGCCTGTACACCGAGCAGGGCTGGGAGGAGGCCGAGGACGCGCTGCGCACCGCGGAGGCCCTGGCCCACAGCGACGACGAGCGGGGCGCGGCCGCTTGTGAACGCGGGTACTTGGCGTACGCGGCCACGCTCCTCGGTGTACGCGACCGCTCCGACGAGGCGCGCGCCGCGCTCGGCCGGGCGGCGGCCCTGCTTCCGCCGGGCGCCGCGGGCCGCGCCCTGCTGGACTTCCGGCGCGGGCTGGTGGCCCAGAACCTCTCCGACGCCCCGCAGGCGGCGCGCGCCGCGTTCCGCCGCGCCCACGCGGGCGCCACGGCGCACGACGACCAGCTCCTGCTGTCGTTCACCTGGCGGCACCTGGCCGGACTGGCCCTGCGCGAAGGGGAGTTGGCGGAGGCCCGCAACGGCTTCGCCGAGTCCCTGCGCATCCGCGAGGAACTGGGCTACCTCGTCGGCACGGCCCCCGCGCTGGTGTCCCTGGCGGACACGGAGCCGGAGCCGGAGGCGTCCCGCCTCCGGGAGGAGGCAGGACGGTTGCTCCGGCTGCTGGGGGGCGTGCCGACATGGCTGGCACGCCAGCTGGCTCCGCCGGCGGCGACGGCCTGAGGGGCGTTCTCGGCGCGCGGCGTCGATGCTGAGTCACCTGCCTGCGGCTGGCTCCGACCACCGCCGCGGACGGGCAGGACGGCCGCCCGCGACTGGGCGCATCGGCGCGCGAGGAGCCGCTACGGCCACCCCACCGATGCCGCACAGGCCGCCGCAGGCACCGGCCCCACCGCCGGAGGCATCACGCCCCCGCGAAGTGCTCCCCCACCAGCACCCGCACCACATCCACATCCCCGGCGATCAACGCGTCCAGCAACGCCGTGTGCTCGTGCGCGTCCGCCACCAGCTCCGCCCGCCCCCGCGGCGCCCCGGGCCCTCCCCCGACCAGCGGCCACTGCGCCCGCCGGTGCAGGTCCTCCGCGATCTGCACGAGCTGTGAGTTGCCGGACAGGGACAGCACCGCGCGGTGGAAGGCCCGGTCCGACTCGGCATACGTCGCACGGCAGCCGGAGGACGCGGCCCGCACCGTGGCCTCGGCGAGCGGCCGCAGCTCGGCCCAGCGCTCGGCGGGTACCGTCCGGGCCAGCCGCAGCATCACCGGCACCTCGATCAGCGCCCGCACCTCGGCCAGCTCCGCCAGCTCCCGCGCCCCCCGCTCCACCACCCGGAACCCGCGGTTCGGCACGACTTCCACGGCCCCCTCCAGGGCCAGCTGCTGCATGGCCTCCCGCACGGGCGTCGCGGACACCCCGAACCGTTCGGCGAGCACGGGCGCCGAGTACACCTCACCGGGCCGCAGCTCGCCCGAGACCAGCGCGGTGCGCAGCGCGTCCAGGATCTGACCGCGTACGGACGACCGCTGGACGACAGGGCGAGGCCGAGGAAGGTCCGGCTCACCGTGCGTGTGCTCACCCCGCACGGCCGCACCCCCGGCCTGCCCGGGAACCCGCGCCCGCCGGGCCGCCGCACGGGCCTCGGGAACCCCCGTCCCGGAGGACGACCCGGCCGACGCCCGCGCGGAGGAACCGGCGGAGCCCGAGGAGCCCTGCGCGTCCTGCCTCACGGGTCCTCCTCCGGACGTATCAGTACTTGGGGTCCATACGGCGAGTTGTTACTCGCCCGTCAAGCACCATAAGCGCACACGCCGTCAGTTCAAATCCCGACGATCTTGGGTAAGGTAAGCCTTACCTCAAGCAGCTCGGTTCGATCAGACGTGGAACGGTGGTCCGCATGCCCGTGCGCCCCTCGGCCGTCGCAGCGGCGTACGCCCGCCTGGCCTCGGTCTTCCCTGGGCTGGCCGTCACCGAACTGGAGGCCGGGCAGGAACCCCCGACCGGCACCGGCTGGATCCGCGCCGACGAGCTGGCGGCGGGCGGCGACGCCCTGGACGCGTTCCTCGCCTGGGACGACGCCCAGGTGCTGCGGGACTACGGACAGCGGGCCCGCCCGGACGTGGTCGCGAGCTTCGGCCTGCACCGCTACGCCTGGCCGGCCTGCCTGCTGATCACCGTGCCGTGGTTCCTGCACCGGAGGGTGCCCCGGTACCCGGCGACGCACGTCTCCTTCGACCGCGCGGCCGCCGGTCTGGCCGTCGGCCGCATGGCCGTGCGGCCGGCCGGCTTCGCCTGCCTGCCCGGCGACCCCGCGGCCACGCTGCCCGGGGCCCGGGTGGTCCCCGACGGGGAGGCACTGCGCGCCGAGGTCCGCGCGGCGGTCGCCGAGCACCTCGAACCCGTCCTCGCCGCCTTCGGCCCGCGCATGCGGCGCCGCGGCCGGGCCCTGTGGGGCATGGCGACCGACGAGGTCGTCGAAGGGCTGTGGTACATCGCCCAGTTGCTCGGCGAGAGCGAAGAGCGCCGGGCGATCCACGAGCTGGAACTGCTGCTGCCGGGGTCGACCAGGCCGTACGCCGGTGCGGCGGCCTTCCGCGAGCTGACGGGGCCGAAAGGCGAACCGCTGCGCACCCGGGACCGGGTGAGCTGCTGCATGTTCTACACACTGCGCCCCGAGGACGCCTGCGCCACCTGCCCGCGCACCTGCGGCAGCGACCGGGTCGCCAAGGTGGCGGCCGTCGCCGCCTGTTGAGGCCCCCTCCGTCCGTGACACCCGTCGGCGTGCCGTAAGATCGTCCGGCGAGACTCACCCACACGGTCACAGGCGATTCACACATTCCTCACCTGTCGCGGGAACTTTCCGTGGCACCACCCGTGCGGGTAGTCTTGTTCGAACTCAACTCCCGCCCCTCAAGCGGCAGTTCGAGCAGAACGCCGTCCTGGGCATCCCCTTGCACCTCCTTGGCGGCCTCTTGCCCCGAAACCCCCTGAGGGCTGGTGGGATTGGGCCACTATGGCGGGCGTTACGCCCTATCCCAATGCAAGGGACCCCTAGATGAGACTGACCGACATATCGCTGAACTGGCTGCTTCCGGGCGCCGTACTGCTCCTGGGCATGCTGGCGGCGGTGGCGGTGCTCGCGCGCGGCAAGCGCTCCTCGGTCAAGGACACGAGCGCCGACGATTCCTGGGAACGTGCGGAAGAGCGCCGCAGGCGCAAGGAAGCCATATACGGCACCGTCTCCTACGTCCTGCTCTTCTGCTGTGCGGCGGTCGCCGCCGCGCTCTCCTTCCACGGCCTGGTCGGCTTCGGCGAGCAGAACCTCGGCCTGAGCGGAGGCTGGCAGTATCTGGTGCCGTTCGGGCTGGACGGCGCTGCGATGTTCTGCTCCGTGCTGGCGGTGCGCGAGGCGAGCCACGGTGACGCGGCCCTCGGCTCCCGGATACTCGTGTGGACGTTCGCCTTCGCCGCCGCCTGGTTCAACTGGGTGCACGCGCCCCGGGGCGTGGGCCACGACGGTGCCCCGCACTTCTTCGCCGGCATGTCGCTGTCCGCGGCGGTGCTGTTCGACCGGGCCCTGAAGCAGACCCGCCGGGCCGCCCTGCGTGAGCAGGGTCTGGTGCCCAGGCCACTGCCGCAGATCCGCATAGTCCGCTGGCTGCGGGCGCCCCGTGAGACCTACCGGGCCTGGTCGCTGATGCTGCTGGAAGGCGTCCGCAGCCTCGACGAGGCGGTCGAGGAGGTTCGCGAGGACAAGCGCCAGAAGGACGAGACCCGGCGCCGGCGCCGCGAGCAGGAGCGTGTGGAGCGCGCCCAGCTCAAGGCGATCAGCCGCGGACACCGCGGTTTCGTCGGCCGGGCCGGGGGGCGTCAGGTCGAGGTGCAGGCCGTGGAGCGCGGCTCCGAACTGGTCTCCGCGGAGCCTGCCATATCGGCGCCGGAGCTGCCCGTGCGCCCGCGTCCCTCACTGCAGCCCGTACGCGGCGCTTCTGATCCGGTCACCGTCGACCTGACGGCGGAGGACGACACCATGGCCCTGCCGCGCCTTGACTCCCTGGAGCGCAAGCTCAAGGACCTGGAGCAGCAGTTCGGTTAGACGGTCGGGGATCCCTCAGGGCCCGCGTGGCCCTGACGACCCGTGACGATCTCGACGGGAGGGGTGCGGCGAGGAGCCGCACCCCTCCCGTCCATGTGGTCACGCTGCGCCCGCGTCGAGCTCGAACCAGACGGCCTTGCCCACCCCATGGGGACGCACCCCCCAGGCGTCCGCGAGGGACTGCACCAGAACCAGGCCCCTGCCGTTCGTGCCCTCGTCGGTGCTCGGGCCGCGCAGCCTCGGTCTGCGGGCCACGAAGTCCCGTACCTCCACCCGTAGTCCACGGGGGCCGACGGTGGCCGTCACGACGGCGTCGTGATCGGTGTGGACGAGTGCGTTGGTGACGAGTTCGCTGGTGAGCAGTTCCGCGATCTCCGAGTGTGCCGGCCTCCCCCAGTGCCTGAGCAGCTCACGCAACGCCCTGCGGGTCTCGGGCACCGCCCGCAGATCCGCCCGCCCGAGCCGGCGCCTGAGCTGTCGCGCCGGCGCCTGGTCCGTGGCGCTGCCGGTCTTGTCCTCCACCGCTTCCGCCGAGGAGCCCCCGATCGTCAAGGGACCGCCTCCTCGTGCCTGCCTCTTCATGACCCCCGCCCGCGTGCCGATGTCGGTTCCCCTCCTGCTCGAACACGTTCACGGGGATCCTTGCCCGGTCGGGCACACGACAGTCATGTCGCATCGTCGACGACCGGGTGTTCGGCCACCCGTACGGTGCTCCCGGCACAGTCGGCGGAGCCGCCCGGGGGAAGGCGCGGCGGCAGAGGTACGGGGCGACAGCCGCTGCTGAAGACGGCGATGGTTCCCCAGAGGCGTCCGGTCCGTCCCCTCCCGCGCGCCTGGGGACCTACAACCCCGGCACCCGATCCGCACCACAGGAAATCGGCCCAACTGCCGTGCCCCTCCCGCCGATCCACGCGCCCGCGAAGAAGAGGTGGGGTGGGTGCTCACCAGCCGCGGGAGGGCCACCGAAGTTGGCCGAAGACCGACGGTCACGCACGCCCGCCTGTGACACCTTCGGGCATCCGGCGAGTGCCCTCACCGGCTGATCCCCCGCGCACGGCTGGGCGCGTCAGCCCTCCCACACGGCCGCGGCCGTACGGTCGTCCGCGTAACCCTTGACCCGCACCTGGGTGTCGGCGAGGAACGCGGCGAGACCCGGCGGTTCGGGGCCGGACCACCGCGCGGTCAGGTACGCGCACAGCTCGGGTTCCCCGCGCAGCGGGTCGGCCAGCCCGGCACTGCACATCAGCAGCGTGTCGCCGGGGCGGGCGACGGAGGCGCGGAAGCGGAACGGCTCGGGCGGCGGTTCCGGGGCGGGTTCGTACGGGCTGGGGGGTGTGGGGATGCCCAGGTCCATGGTGAGGCGGTCGCCCCCGGGGGTCTCGGCCGGCGGGGATCCGAAACCCACCACGGGTTCGCCGCTGACCTGGGCGACCCGCGGTTCGATGTCCTGCCACCGGCCGTCCCGCAGCCGGAACAGTCCGCCCGCTCCGACGCCGAAGAAGACGCGCGTACGGCACTCGGGGTCGGCGGGCAGCAGCAGGCAGCGCAGGGTGGCCGCGTGCTCCTCCGGCCGCAGGCCCTGTTCGGCGGCACTGGCGCGGAGCTTGCCGAGGCTGCGGTCGGTGAGGCGGTGCAGGCCGGACTTGAGGTCTCCGCGCCGGCCGGCCCTCAGGTCCTCGACGAGCCTGAGGTGGCTGTGGCCCACGGCCCGGCCGATCCAGTGACAGGCCTCGGCGGCGGCCCGGTGCGCTCCCGGCGCGGCCCGGACGCCGGTCGCCGACGCGACCAGGACCAGGGCCTGTTCGCCCGTGCCGAACCGGGCGGTGAGCAGCGCGTCGCGGCGCGGTTCGCCGCGGTAGCGCGCCGAGTCGCCGCGCACGGAGGCGGCGCGCAGGGTGCAGGTGCCGTACCGGGCGCCGTCGAGGACCGTGTCCGCGACCAGGTCGTCCAGGCCGTCGGGGTCGGCGGGCGGGAGCGCGGTGGGTTCGGCGTCGTAGGTGGGCGGACGGGATCCCACGTAGGCGCGGGGCGGGGGGGGGGAGGAGGCAGGGTCCTGCGGCAGCACATCGGGCGCGGGCCCGGCGTCGGCCGGTGCGGCGGCACTGTCCCGGGTGTCGTCCGGGGCGGGAGGCGCCGTGGGGGGCGTCGGGGGCGGTGGTGGGGGCACCGGGGGCGGGGCCGGGGGCGTGTCGGAGACGGGGGTACGAGCGGCGGGCGGGGGGACGGGGGTGTCCGTGGGGGTGCCGGTCGACGTGCCGGGATGATCCGCGGAGGACCGAACCGGCGTCCGGCCCACGGAGGTCCGGGGTGTCGCCCGGCCCCCGGGGTGCCGGGGTGCGCTCTCGGGAGGCGTCGCCTCCTGTTCCGGTGGCCGCTGCCCCTGCGGCCTTGGGCCCGCCGGGAAGGTCAGGGGGCCGGTGGGCCGGGCGGGCGGTGGCTCCCAGGGGGCGCGCCACGGTGCGGGGCCGGCCGGCGGCGGAAGGTCGGCCAGATCGTCGGCGCCTGTCCGCGGCGCCGGAACGGCCCCGGAGACCGCTCGGTCGGTGACCGCCCCGGCCGCCGAGGCGAAGCGGTCGTCCAGGGAATCCGCCGCGGGCGTCGGGCCCGTGTCGCCGGTGGAGTCGTCGTACAACTGCCCCCACCAGTCGTCCTCGTGACCGGTGGGCCTTCCCCCCTGCTGGCTCATGCCCCCAATTGTCCACCGCACGGGCCGGATGAAAACGGTGCATCCGGAAAAACCGCCGCTCGCCCGCGAGCCGCACCCGTGTCGAGTGAGGTGGAGAACGGTCATCCGATAAAAAGACGCCGGGCGGTGCGCGTCCAGGGCGTCACCGCTGATCTGCGGGTTTCGCTGTACTCCGGCACTCTGGACAGATGGGAGCGTGGGACCTCCTGTTGGTCGGGCTGGTGATCCTGCTCGGCCTGGGCGGAGTGCTGCTGCCCGCGGTGCCGGGGTCGTGGCTGGTGTGGGCCGCGGTCCTGTGGTGGGCCCTGCGGGACACGCAGGCGGTCGCGTGGTGGGTGCTCGTGGGCGCCACGGTCGTCCTGTTCCTCGCCCAGGTGGTGCGCTGGGTACTGCCGCCCCGGCGGCTGCGGGCGACCGGCGCGACCCGCCGGGTGATCGGGTACGCGGGCGCGGGTGCGTTCCTCGGCTTCTTCCTGGTCCCGGTGCTGGGCGCGATCCCCGGCTTCATGGGCGGCATCTACCTCGCCGAACGCCTGCGCCTGGGCCGCCACGGCGCGGCGGTCGCGGCCCTGCGCACGGCGATGCGCTCGGGAGGCTGGAGCGTGCTGGCGGAACTGTTCGCCTGCCTGCTGATCCTGGGCGCGTGGCTGGGCGCGGTGTTCTTCGGCTGACCCGGGTCCGGCGCACGCCCCTGCCCGGCGCGTGGTGGCTGTCACCGGCCCCGCACCTCAGGAGAGCGCGCCCTCGTGCCGCAGCAGGTGGACCTTGCGTTCCAGTCCGCCGGCGTACCCGGTCAGGGAGCCGTCGGAGCCGATCACCCGGTGGCAGGGGCGGACGATCAGCAGCGGGTTGGCACCGATGGCGCTGCCGACCGCCCGTACGGCGGCCCGGGGCGCTCCGACGCGCGCGGCGATCTCCCCGTACGTCACGGTCGCGCCGTAGGGCACGGTGTCCAGGGCGGCCCACACCCTCTCCCGGAACGCGGTGCCGTCGGTGCGCCGGGCCAGCCGGAACTCCTTGAGGTCGCCGGCGAAGTAGGCGGCGAGCTGCTCCTCGGCCTCCCGGAACGGCCCGGGGTCGTGCCGCCAGTCGTCCGCCACGACTCGGCCGCCCTTCTGTCCCGGCACGGACAGCGAGGTCAGCTCGCCGGTCGGGGCGGCGGTGAGCAGCAGCGGGCCGACGGGGCTGTCGACGGTGGTCCAGCGGATGATCATCACGACTCCAACTCTCCCGCGACGCGCAGGTGTTGCAGGGCGTACGAGCGCCAGGGGCGCCAGCCGCCGGGAACGTCCAGGTCGGGCGGGGCCACGTCCGGGTCGCCGAGGGCCCGGGTGCGGATCTCGGCGACGGTGCGGGGGTCGAGGCCGGGCAGGGCGAGCAGGGCGTCGTGCGCGTCGTCGCGGTCGGCGCCCGGGTCGAGGCGTACGGCCCCGTCGGCCAGGGCGGCGGCGAGCGCGCCGAGCGTCCCGCCGGGCTCGGCCTCGGCGAGCACGGCGGGTTCGGGGAACAGGTGGGTGAGGCTGCCGCAGGGAGCGTCGAGCGTCTTGCCGTACCGCCGTACGAGCTCCGCGGCCCGCGTGCGCCCCGCCATGACGCGGATCGCGAGTTCCTCCGGGTCAGCGGCGCCCGGTGACCGCAGCCCGGGCCGGGCGGCGACCAGCGGGGCCAGCCGTGCGTCGGCGCCGAGCCGCTCGTCCACGGCGTACGGGTCGGCGTCGAGGTCGAACAGCCGCCGCAGCCGCTGCACGGCGGTGGTCAGGTCGCGCGGGTCGGTGAGGTGCAGCCGGGCGTGGAGCCAGCCGCCCGGGTGGGCGCCGGAGGCGGTCCTCGGCGCGCCGGGCCGCTCGCCGACGGCGACGATGCCGGTGCCGTACGGGAGGCGGAGGGTGCGCCGGTAGGTGCGGGCGCCGGGCGGGCCGCTGATCTCCTCGACGCCGGGCACGGCCTCGTTCGCCAGCAGGTCGAAGACGGGGCGGGCCTGGTAGGGGCCGCGGTGGGCGAGCCGCAGCGGGATTCCGGCGGCCGGTGTGGCGGTGCGCCGCGCCGCCCGGTCGGTCCGGGGGGCGGCGGCGCGCAGCTCGCTCGGGGTCGCCGCGTACACGGCGCGGATCGTGTCGTTGAACTGCCGCACGCTGGCGAACCCCGCCGCGAACGCGATCTCCGTCACCGGCAGCCCGGTCGTCTGGAGCAGGACGCGCGCGGTGTGGGCCCGCTGCGCCCGGGCGAGCGCGACGGGCCCGGCGCCCAGTTCGGCGGTGAGCTGGCGCTGCACCTGCCGGGCGCTGTAGCCGAGCCGTGCGGCGAGCCCGGCGACGCCCTCCCGGTCGACGATCCCGTCGGCGATCAGCCGCATGGCCCGGGCCACGACGTCCGCGCGGGCGTTCCACTCGGCGGAGCCGGGGACGGCGTCCGGGCGACACCGCCGGCAGGCCCGGAAGCCGTCCGCCTGCGCGGCGGCGGCCGTGGCGAAGAACCGCACGTTGCGGCGCTTCGGGGTGACCGCCGGGCAGCTGGGACGGCAGTAGATGCCGGTCGTTTCGACGGCGAAGAAGAACGCGCCGTCGAAACGGGCGTCCCGGCTGCGCACGGCTTCGTACCTGGGGTCTTCGTCCTTCACACCCCCAGTCTCCGCCAGAGGTGCGGGCACCGCTGGCGGAAATCGGACATGGGGCTGGCGCCGTCGGCGGCGGTCAGGAGCGCCACTGGCTTCCCCGCTTCGCCTCCATCGCGGCCCGGCCGATCGCCCCCTTCCGCTTCCAGTCCCTGCGCATCTCGGCCCGCAGCCGCGCGTCCGTCTTGGCGACGATCCGCTGGTTCTCCCGCAGCAGCTTCCGGTAGCTCTCCAGCCGCCGCTCCGGCAGCTCCCCGGCGTCGATGGCCTCCCGGACCGCGCACCCCGGCTCGGAGTCGTGGGCGCAGTCGTGGAAGCGGCACCGTTCGGCGAGTTCCTCGATCTCGGCGAACACCTGGCCGACGCCGCTGCCCGCGTCCCACAGTCCGACGCCCCGCAGGCCGGGAGTGTCGATGAGGACGCCGCCGCCGGGCAGGACGAGGAGGTTGCGGGTGGTCGTCGTGTGGCGGCCCTTGCCGTCGGCGTCCCGGGTGGCCTGGACGTCCATGACGTCCTCGCCCAGCAGGGCGTTGGCGAGGGTGGACTTGCCGGCGCCGGACTGCCCGAGCAGCACCGCCGTACCGCCGGAGACGATCGCGGCGAGCACGTCGAGCCCGTCCCCGTCCAGGGCGCTGACGCCGAGCACGGGCACGCCCGGCGCGCTGGTCTCGACGTCCTGCACGAGGTGCGACCGGGTCACCGCGTCGGGCACGAGGTCGGCCTTGGTGAGGACGACCACGGGCTGTGCCCCGGACTCCCAGGCGAGCGCGAGGAACCGTTCGATGCGGGCCAGGTCGAGGTCGACGGCCAGCGACACGGCGACGATGGCGTGGTCGACGTTGGCCGCGAGGATCTGCCCCTCGGACCGCTTGGAGGAGGTGGAGCGCACGAAGGCGGTACGGCGTGGCAGACACGTCCGTACATAGCGCGGGTTCCCGCCGGGTTCGAGGGCGACCCAGTCGCCGGTGCACACGACGCGCAGCGGGTCGTGCGGGGTGACGAACGCGGTGTCGGCCCGTACGACCCCGTCGGCGGTGATGACGTCGCACTGCCCGCGGTCGACCCGGACGACCCGCCCGGGCAGCAGCCCCTCGGCGTCGTACGGGGTGAACGCGTCGGCCCAGGCTTCGTCCCAACCGTAGGGAGCCAGCGCGGAGAAAACGGAGGTGGAACTCAAGGGGGTGACCCTTCACGAGGGTGGCCCCGGCGACCGCGCACGCGCGTGAGGCGGCGAACGGAAAGGGTGTCAGCCGGTGGCCACGGAGGTGGACTTGATGGATTCCTGACTGCGGGCAGCGCGCGTCGCGATGACAGCCATCGGTCGACACCTCCTCGTTCACTCGTGTGGGGTCGCGGTGGCCGTCGGCCACCGCGTGCTGTGCCGTCACAGTAGTCCGTTGCCGTGGCGGCCCGTCAACCGGTTTTCCGGGCTCCGTGTCAGGCCTTCGCGCAGGGCCGGCCGTTCAGCGTGAAGGCGTACGGCGGGGAGTTCTTGCCCCGCCAGGAGGCGAGGAAGCCGAAGGCGAGGTCGCCGCCCGCGGGGACCGTCCTGTTGTAGTCGGCGGCGGTGGCGCTGACGCGGGAGCCGTTCTGGGCGACGGTGGCGTCCCACATCTGGCCGACCTGCTGGCCGTCCTTGAAGGACCAGGCCACGCGCCAGGAGGCGAGGGGCTCGGTGGTGGTGACGGTGACCGTGGCCTGGAAGCCGTCGGGCCACTGGTTGACGAGGTCGTACGCGACCCGGCAGGTCACTTCCTCGCTCTTGTGGCTCTCCTGCTCGGCGGGCGCGGAGGAGGTGCCCTGGGGTTCCGGGCCCGGATTCTTCCGCTCCGGGGTGTCCTTGGAGGCGCGGTCGGAGGGCTCCGGGGTGCCGTCCGGGGAGCCGGAGGGCGAGTCGGAGGGCGTGGCCGGCTCGATGGACGGCAGGGAGATGCCGGGGTCGGCGACCGGCTGGCGGTCGTCGCCGCGGGCGCCCGCCTCGTCGGTGGTGTCGCCGAACGGCATCATCGACACGGCGAGGGCGAGCAGGGACACCAGGACGGCGGCGACGAGCAGCCCGTTGCGGGCGACACGTGCCTTCTGCGCCGGGTCCTGCGGATCGGGCAGGTCCGGGTCGGGCCGGCCGGGGCGCCCGGCGCCGAGGCGTACCTCGGCGGCCCGGCGGCGCCGCTCCAGGTAGGCGAGGCCGCCCCAGCCGATCACCCCGCCGGCCAGCGCCCCGGGCAGTCCTCCGCCGTGCAGCCGCAGGCAGGCGGCGGCTTCGGCGCACTGCACGCAGGTGGCCAGGTGCCGGGACAGGTCGCCAGGGGTGTCGGCGTCGGACGAGCGGGTGACGGCGTCCAGCAGCCGTGCGTAACTGCGGCACTGGGAGTCCAGCGGGGTGTCGAGGTGGTTGCGGTGGCAGCGGTCCCGGAACAGGCCCCGCACCTGGGCGAGTTCCTCGGTCACCGCGGCCGCGTCGAGGCCCAGCCGGCGCGCCACCAGGGACAGCGGCAGCGCCTCCACCTCGGCCAGCCACAGCAGTTCGGCGTCCGGTTGCTGGAGGTCGCGCAGTCCGCGCAGGGCGAGCGGGCGTCGCAGCGGCGGCCCCGTGTAGCGTGCGGCCTTGTCCGAGTGGAGCCACAGGCGCAGTTCGGGGTCGAGTTTGTGCCCCTGCCCCTCGTCCTCCCAGGCCGCCGCGGTGGAGCGGACGGCGGTCAGCAGCTGGGGGATCCGCGGCAGCCGGGACGCGCGGCGGCCGGCGCTCCTGACCGTACCGGCCTCGGCGTCACGGGCCTCACGTATGCCGTGTGCGAACGCCTCCCGGGCGAGTTGGGCGGCGGCGGTGGAACCGGCCGTGCACAGATCGGCGTAGGAGAGGACCGCGTCCCAGCACTCGGAGAACAGCGCGGCCTCGGCGGCGTCCTGGGGGGTCGGCAGGTCGGGCATGGGTCTCCTGCATCCACGAGCGAGGCCAACTCACCATACCGGCAATGGAGTTGGAGGGAACCTCGCGGCAGAAACCGAGCCTTTCACGTCCCCCGCACAACTGACAAGCGCCGTATTCAAATCTTGCCCGAAGGCCCGGGCGCGGGTGTGCGCGGGGCTCCGCACCGCCCCCGCGTCCGCCCTCGCGCGTCCCAGTCCCCCTGACTCCGAGAGTTATACGGCAGGGAGGCCAAAAAGTATCGACCGCGGAACATGTCGATTCGAGGGTGTGACTCCCCCTGTGCGCTGCGGGGCGGAGGCGGGTCGCCTCCGCTGTCGGTGTCAGTGGCCCGTCGTAGTCTCCGGCGTGGCGGACGAGCTGATCAACGACCCCGGCGCAGGCCGGAGGAGGCGTCCCGGCGGCTTGCCGGGCGGGCCGCTCGCGGCCGAGGTGCGGGTGTTCGACAGGTCCCTGACGCGGATTCTGCTGGTCTGCCACCGCCGACGGGGCTGGGTGCCTCCCGGGGGCAGGGTGGAGCCCGGGGAGACACCGCGTGAGGCGGCCCGGCGGGAGCTGCTGGAGGAGACGGGAGTGCGGGCGCGGCTTCGGTACGCGCCCGTGGCCGTCACGGTGCGCTCCTTTCACCCGGACCTGTCGGCCACCTGGGGCTTTGCCTATGTGGCCGTCGTGGACCGGCTGACGCGGCTGGTCCCGGAGGCGGGGCAGCCCGCCGCCTGGCGGAGCCTGAGCAAGCCGTGGGAGGGCTGGTTCTCCGGACCGCGCGCTGATGGCGCGGTGCGCCGACCGGCTGCGCGGTGCTCTTCGCGGCCGGCCACCGCCTGTGACGTCCGACCATATGACGTCCGGGGGGTCCGGCTCACACCTCGACCGGTTCCGCCGCCGGAAGGCTGTCCATGAAGGAGCTCACGGAGAACACCGCACGGCCGGGGCCGGGCGGGCCGTAGCCGGGGGGCGAGGACAGACCGAACTCGTCCATGGTGGCGCGGTAGGCCTCCAGCAGGCGGATGTGGTACTCCAGTGGCGCGCCCTGCGGATTGGCCTTGCCGAGCGGAGTGGTGGGCTCCGGGCACCAGGTCGTGAAGCGGGGCGTGATGCCGTGCGACATGAAGAAGCGCAGGCCCTCGGTGGTGGACGCGATGGCCTCGTCGACCGTGGTGAACCCGAAGGGCTCGGCCATCTCCACGCCCGCCACGAAGTTGGGGATCACGTTGCGCGCGCCGAAGACGTCCGCCGAGTCGAGGATGCGCTTGTGCCACTCGTCGCGGCCGACGTAGCGCTCCTTGCCGGGGCAGTACATCTTGAACAGGTACTCGTCCCACACCTCGTAGTTGGGGTGGTAGATCTGCACGCCGTAGTCCTTGAACCGCTGCACGTCGGGCTTGGGCAGCGCCTGGGCGACGACCTTGCCGATCCAGCGGCCCGGGAAGCGCTCCTCGATGGCCTTGGCGTAGTGGCCGTAGAAGTCGGCCTCGTCGCGTCCGGAGACGGTCTTGGTGATGGCGCCGCCGGTGAGGGTGTACGCCGTGGACGCCTTCGCCGTGTCGTACCGGTCGATGATCTCCAGGGCTTCGAGGACCTCCTCGACGTCCTTCACCCCGGTGTAGGGCCGGCCGGCCGCCTTGTGCTGGCGCCAGTTGTGGTTGATGTCGCAGTACTGGCACTCCTCCTTGGCGCCGAAGTACTGGCAGACCCGGAAGACGGTCAGATAGATCAGGTAGCCCCACTGGATGGTGGGGGCCACCTCCATCACCGACTTCCCGTTGGACAGGGTGTGCCGGTAGTACTCGGGCATCGGCGGGACGCCGACGTCCGCGATGCGCCTGCCGTCGAGGTAGAGGCCGAGCACGCCCTCCTCGTTCGCCGCGACGCGGTACGGCGAGGACGGGTTCACACGGACCGACACGACCGTGCGGCGCAAGTCGTACGGGCCGCCCGTAAGGATGATCTCCTCGGGCGGGCGCCTGAGGGCCGCCTCACCGAGCTCGGGCAGGGTGCCGTGGTCGAAGGAGAAGATGAAGTACGACTTCGGCTTGACCTCGCCGTCCTCGTTGTCGCTGAGGGCCGACGGGTCGAAGGCCACTCCGCCGCGGAGCAGGTCCTCCTTGAAGACCGCTTCCCGCGGCACGTGCGGGAAGCGCTCCATCAGATCCTCGACCAGCGCGGTGCGGCTGCCCATCCCGTGTCTCCTCCCGGTTCGGACGTACGACTCCTCACGGTATGCCCCCGCCTGGGCGGGAGCGGTACCGGGTCCCCCCTGGACAGCGGGGACCCCAGGGCACCCGGGGGACGACGGCCGGCCGGGCGGGGCCGGTTTCAGTCCTCCTCGGGCGCGTAGTACCAGAACTCGACCTCGGCGAGGTTGCACCGCCCGTTGTGTCCGTCGTACAGGCGGAGCAGCGAGTGGGAGGCGGTGGAGGGCAGCTTGCCCTCGTACCAGGTGGCCTCGGTGGTGGCGCCGATCGTGTGCAGGTCGCTCCAGGTCGCCCCGCCGTCGGACGAGCCCCGCAGCACGGTGCCCGTGGCCCGGGTCGCGTAGCCCGCGCGCGGCAGGACGCGGATCCGGTCGACGAGCAGCGGACCGGCGGCACCGGCGTCGACGTCGATCCAGCTCTCCGCGGCCAGGGTGTCGGTGCAGGTCGCGGGGTCGCCGTCGAAGGCGCGCCAGCCGTTGGACGCCCGGGTGCCCCGGCCGGGCCACTCGATCGTCGAGGCCGTCACCATCGACGCCGTGACCGGTGTGCGGCGCAGCAGCGTCTCGCGGGAGACCAGCAGGGCGTACGCCGCGTACACCTGGTCGATGCGGGTGTCCTCGTCCGTGCCGGCCGCCGCCTCGATGCGGTCGAGTTCGGCGGTGAACGCCGCGTAGCTCTTCCTCGTCCACTCGGCGGGGTCGGTCCGGCGTGCCCGGGCCAGCACGTCGGCCAGGGTCTCGGCGACCGCGACGGCGACGTGGGAGGTCCGGGTGCCGCCGCCGACCAGGGCCGCCGTGACCCGGTAGTGGCGCTCGCCGTGCCGCAGCCCCGTGTCCTCGAAGGCGAAGGAGCGGGTGTCCCGCTCCACGGTCTGCCACGTCCCGCCGTCCGCCGACCGGGAGACGGTGAAGGTCAGCGCGTCCTCCGGCTTGTTCCAGCGGACGGTGACGGTGTCGCCGTCCCGCTCGATGCCCACCAGCACCGCGTCCGCCTTGATCCGCTCGACCGCGACCCGTGCGAACTCCGCGTCGCCGGTGGCCGCGACTCCCGCGTGGACCGCGTACGGGAACGGTGTGAAGAGGCTCGCGACGGTCACCCAGGTCTCGCCGTCCGCCGACACCTGCCCGTGCACCCGATGGGTGCTGACGTCGCGGACCAGCCGCAGCCACGGCGTGGCGGCCGACGTCCGCCCGTCGAGCCGGCGCGTGATCGGCGACCGTACGTCGTCCTGCCAGTCGTGGCGGCTGTCGCGGGTGCGGTTGTGGAAGACCAGGGCGCCGTCCGCGTCCGCGCCGAAGTACACGTGCCGGGTGTTCGCGGCGAGCCGGTCGCGCAGCATCAGGCCCGTGACCGGTCCGCGCGCGCCGTCGACCCGGGCGGTGAGCGTGCAGCTGCCGGGCACCGGTCGGCTCACGAAGTGCAGCTGGTCGTCGATGTCCCGCGCCGTCACCCGGTAGTCGTCGCCCTCGCCGAGCCCGTCGCCCCGGGCGCCGAGCACCCGGATCGTCGAGCCGCGTACGGCCGCGCTGCCCGGCCGGGCCTCGAAAAGGGCGTCGTCGCGCCAGCCGGAGTGCGTCAGGCCGGGTGAGGCCGCGGGGGCGGGCCGGGTGCGTATCGCGTGGGAGGTCCAGCCCCGCCCGTGGTCGTTGACGGCCGTGACCGTGTAGAAGTACGTCTCGCCCGGGCTGACCGAGTCGTCGACGAAGTGCCGGCCCTTCACCGCGGCGGCGAGCGTCTCGTACGGTCCCTGCCGTCGCGTCGCCCGCCGCACCTCGTAGTGCGTGGCACCCGCCGTGGTCTGCCAGGTCACGGTGACGGAGCCGTCGCCGGGCAGGGTGTGCACGAAGTCGACGTGGGCGGGCGGGGGCCCGGCGGCGCGCGCGGAGGGGAGCTTCAGCACCAGCCCGGTCTTCGGCGGCACGCTCACCCTGCCGTCCCTCACGGGCAGTTCCTCGCCGCTCACCAGGTCGAGGACGGCCGGCCCGGCGGAGTCCACCTCCACCTCGTGGGTCCGCTCGTTGCCGTACGCGGCGCGTGTCGTGTTGAAGACGAACAGGTACCGGCCGTACCGGGCCGTCAGCAGGTCCGGGTAGCCGGAGTAGGCGTGGTCGGCCTCGAAGTTCTCACGGTGGACGGTGCCGACGCCCGGCTGGTGGGTGATCGGGGCGATCTCGCCCGCCAGCGCCTGCGGCGCGGAGCCGTCGCGGGTCTGCTGGTCCTCCATGAAGTCGACGTCGATGTTGTCCATGCGGGCCCAGTAGTCCTCGTACGCGAAGCGCCCGTCGGTCTGGATCTGCACGATGTGGTCACGGTCGGCGTGCCGGACGTGCAGACGGCCGTTGCGGGCGAAGCCCCGCTGCCGTTCGTTGAGGTGGCCCCACAGATGCAGGTCGCCGTCGCGCAGCGACACGAACATGCAGTCGACGTCGACCCAGGCGAAGCGCTCGTAGTCGCCGGTGCGCACCTTGAGGGCCGCGAGTTCGGCGGGCGTGTAGTAAGCGAAGTCGGTGTGCGGGTGGACGATGCCGGTCGGCTGCTGCTCCTTCAGCCAGCCCCAGGTCTCGCCGAGTTCCAGGTCGTACTTGTTCTTCGCCTTCACGGAGGCGAAGGCGCTGAAGTACTGGTGGTCGGCGAGCTGCTGCTGGGCGAAGCCGACGGCCTCACGGGCGTACGCCCGGGTCGTCCTCCACTCCTCGCCCGCATACCGCTCCGGGTGCTCGGCGATGTGCCGGGCGAGGGAGACGTAGTGGAGGATCTTGCCCTCCGAGATGCGGAGCACATAGCCGGGGAAGCCGGGGTAGTTGGTGTTGCGCTCGTCGATGACCATCTCCATGCGCATGGTGCGCCGGAGGCTGTCGTCGAGGTCGGTCATGCGGGCGTGGGAGCGGGCGTGCAGGTTGCGCAGCGCGAGCTCCAGGATGCGGTCGTTGAGCTCCTCGTCGCCCCGGTGGCCCCAGGTGCGGTGGAACCACTCGGGGAGGTAGTTGGTGGCCTCGCCGTAGTTGGCGACGTAACCGTTCTCGCGGGTGTGGCCGGCCTCGGTCATGGTCGTGTAGTGGCGGCCGAGCGGCAGGCGGCGTACGACGTTCCCGTTCTCGTCCGGCTTGGACCCGGCCAGGCCCTTGATGACGTACGTGATGCAGTCGTCGGTCCAGCGGGCCGTGGTGTCGTGGTGGAAGAGCGAGTGGAACAGGTCCAGCTCCCGGCCGTCGGGGCCGACCAGGACCTCCTCGCCGAGGAACGGTTCCCAGCCCAGGGCCTCCCCCACGATGCGGTGGCTGCGCCCCCTGCCCTCGTAGAAGCGTGACCCGATGACGCGCAGGCCCTCGTGGGCCTCCCAGGCGCCCTCGTAGGTGTACATGACCTGGTTGTAGATGTACGACAGCCGGGAGCGGGCGTAGTCGAAGTTGGCCTTCAGGACGCGTTCCCAGGCGCCGCGCCGGGTGAGGGGGCCGCCGTCGAAGTCGACGTCCTTCAGTGAGGTCTCGCCGTCCTCGGTGCCGGTGGTGAACGGCTCGTCGAGGAAGGCCTCGAAGGCGTCGCGGCCGTAGACATCGTTGTCGGCGATGACGTTCTCGACCAGGTACAGCGCCTGGCCGAGCGCGCCGTAGTAGCCGCCCCAGTCGCCCTGGTGGCCGCCGCGGGCCAACAGCCTGGTGTTGCCGTAGTAGTCCTCGGTGTGGTTGTCGACGCACTTGAAGACGCGCAGCAGGGCGGCCTTCTTCTGGGCGGGTGTCCTGGCCGGACACCAGGAGGCGCGGGCCAGGGCGCCCGCGTAGAAGAACAGTTCCTCCACGTAGCGGACGATGGACAGGTTGCCCGAGGGGGAGGCGTCGACCTTCGCCGAGAGGCTGGTGAACAGCTTCACCTGGTCGGCCACGTACCCGTCGACCAGAGTTTGCTGGGCGGCGGCGTCGAGGCCGGGGACGGTGTCCGTCGGCGGGGTGAAGACGGCCTGCGGGTCGCCGGTGAGGTCGAGGTGGGCACCCGTGTGCGTGGCGGCCCGGTAGTAGCCGCGGGAGTTCGCGGTGACCTTGTTGCTGAAGCCGCTGTCGTAGGTCCGCAGGGTGATCTCGGCCCGGGTCCGTCCGCGGGTGTGCTCCAGCGGCAGCATCACCGTGGCGTAGAAGAAGCGGCCGGGCAGCGGGCGGCTGGTGCCGGTGTTGAGTGCCTCGTAGTCGCCGGAGCGGCGGTAGCCGATCTGTTCGCCGTTGATGTACGCGACGGTCTTGTACGTCGAGGTGTCACCGCCCCAGAACTTCACGGTGAGGTAGTTCTGGTGGACCGGGTCGACGGCGAGGGTGAAGCGGAGGTCGCCGCCCTTGATGTCGGGCGTGGCGAGCGGGCGGGCCACCCGGGCCCGGTCGCCCGCGTGCCCGTCGACGGTCTCGGTGTCCGGGCCGTGGAAGCCGTGGGCGGCCTCGGAGTCCGAGTCGCCGAAGTCGATCAGGTCGAGGCGTCCGGCGCCCTCGGCGGCGTCGTCCCCGGCCTCGGCGGCGGACGCCTGCTCGGCCGCCGAGCATGACCAGCCGGTCAGCGCGAGGGCGCCGGTGCCGACGGCGGCCGTGGCCAGGACGGATCTTCTGGTGACGGGCATGCGGATACCTCACAGCGGCGAAGAGGAACAGTAGAAACCGGTATCTACGGAAGCTAGGCCCGAGCCCGGCCCTGGGCAAGACGGCGTCATGAGCAAACTTGGGAGATCATCGCCCACAGGGCGGTGTGCCCGGCCCTTTGCGCAGGTCGAGGCCCCGCGCACTGGAGGCGCCCCGGGAGGCGCTGTGCCACGTGGTTGCGCCGGACGTCATAGAGACCGGTTGTCATGCCGGGTGCGCTGGGTGTGCCGCGGAAGCGCGAAGAGCACGTTCAGGCGGTCCGCTCCAGCTCCGCCGGTTCGACCGCGTACGCCAACCGGCCCCCCGCCGCCAGCCGTTCCGCCTCCTCGGCGACCGTGCGGCCCAGGCGGGCCAGTTCGTTGCCCTGGGAGCCCGCGAGGTGCGGGGTGACGAACGCGCCCGGCAGGTCGTACAGGGGCGAGTCGGCGGGCAGGGGTTCGGGGTCGGTGACGTCCAGGATCGCGGTCAGGCGGCCGGCGCGGAGTTCGTCGACGAGGGCGTCGTGGTCGACGAGTGCGCCGCGCGCGGTGTTGATCAGCACCGCCCCGTCGGGCATCAGGGACAGCTCACGGCGGCCGATGAGGTGGTGGGTCTCGGGGGTCTCGGGCGCGTGGACCGTCACGATGTCGCTGGTGCGCAACAGGTCGTCCAACGGCAGCAGGGGGACGCCGAGGGCGGCGGCCGTGGCCTCGTCGACGTAGGGGTCCGTGAGGGCGGGGCGCAGGTCGAAGGGGCGCAGCAGCTCCAGTACGCGGCGGCCGATGCGGGAGGCGCCGACGACTCCGACGCGGCGGCCGTGGTTGCCGATGCCGGGGACGACGCCCCAGCCGGGCGAGGTACGCGCGGCGCGCAACCGCTCTCGGGCGGCCAGCACGTCCTTCCCGGCGAGCAGGATCATCGCGAGGGTGTACTCGGCGACCGGCAGGGCGTTGGCGGCCGCCGCCGTGGAGACGGCGATGCCGCGCCGCCAGACCTCGGGGGTGGCGAAGCCCTTGACCGAGCCGGCCGAGTGCAGCACGGCGCGCAGCGCGGGGGCCGCGTCGAGCACCGCCGCGTCCAGGCGGGGGCAGCCCCAGCCGGTGACCAGGATCTCGGTGCGGGCCAGCACCTGGCGCACCCGTGGATCGGTGAAGTCCCCGGCCACCAGGGCGGGGTCGATCTCCACCGACTCGCGCAGCCGTGCCAGCACCTCGGGCGGGAAGACCTGCGGCACGTGCTCGGGGGTCATGGCGAACAGTGCCTGCGGGCGCGGGGTCAAGGACGTGGCCTTCCGGTTCGGTGACGCGTCACGGGTGGAAAACGCTCTCCACGGAGCGCTCTCCACGGTAGGCGCCCCGGGCCCGCCGCATCAATGGACGGCACGCCGAGGTAGGTTCCGGCAGGGACCTGCCGGTCCCGGCGTTTCCCCGGGAAGGACGACGGATGACCGAGACCGTGACCAACTGGGCGGGCAACATCACCTACACCGCCGAGGCGCTGCACCGTCCGCACTCGCTCGACGCGCTGCGGGCGCTGCTGGCGGACGCCCCGCGCGTACGGGTGCTGGGCAGCGGGCACTCGTTCAACGAGATCGCCGAGCCGGGCGAGGACGGTGTCCTGCTCTCGCTCGACGCGCTGCCCGGCGGGGTCGACGTCGACACGACGGCCCGTACGGTACGGGTCGGAGGCGGTGTCCGGTACGCGGAGCTGGCCCGCCGGGTGCACGGGTACGGGCTGGCGCTGCCCAACATGGCGTCGCTGCCGCACATTTCGGTGGCCGGGTCGGTGGCGACCGGCACGCACGGTTCCGGGGTGGGGAACGGGCCTCTGGCGTCGGCCGTGCGCGAGGTGGAACTGGTCACGGCGGACGGCTCGGTGGTGACCATAGGGCGCGGGGATCCGCGGTTCGGCGGGGCCGTGACCTCCCTGGGGGCGCTCGGGGTGGTCACCGCGCTCACCCTGGACCTGGAGCCGGCCTTCGAGGTCGAGCAGCACGTGTTCACGGAACTGCCGCTGGACGGGCTGGACCTGGCCACGTTCGACACGGTGATGTCGGCCGCGTACAGCGTGAGCCTGTTCACCGACTGGGACGCGCCGGGCTTCCGCCAGGTGTGGCTCAAGCGGCGCACCGACCAGCCGCTTCCCGACTTTCCGTGGGCGTCCCCCGCCACGGAGAAGGTGCACCCGGTGCCGGGCATGCCCGCGGTGAACTGCACGGAGCAGTGCGGCGTGCCGGGGCCGTGGCACGAGCGGCTGCCGCACTTCCGGGCGGAGTTCACGCCGAGCAGCGGTGCCGAGCTCCAGTCGGAGTACCTGCTGCCGCGCCGTTACGCCGTCGAGGCGCTGCACGCGGTCGACGGCATCCGGCGGACGGTCGCCCCCGTCCTGCAGACCTGCGAGGTGCGGACCGTCGCCGCCGACGAGCAGTGGCTGAGCCCGGCCCACGGACGGGACAGCGTGGCACTGCACTTCACATGGGTCGAGGACACCGAGGCGGTGCTGCCGGTGGTGCGACGCCTGGAGGAGGCACTGGACCCCTTCGACGCGCGGCCCCACTGGGGCAAGGTGTTCAGCGTGCCGGCCACGGTGCTGCACGCCCGTTACCCACGGCTGAAGGACTTCCGCGCCCTGGCACACGACCTGGACCCGGCGGGCCGGTTCGCCAACGCCTTCGTACGAGGGGTACTGGGCACGTGACGCGGCGCGCTGCGGCGGAGCGGCGGCGGTCGTTCGGGCCGAGCCCTCGTGTTGTCGTCGGGCGCAGGGCTCCGTCGTCGTCCCGGCGCAGGGCTCCGTCGTCGTCCCGGCGCAGAAACTCCGGCCATCGTCCCGGCGGGGCGCACGCGCCGGTCGCCAGGGCGCAGTGCCCCCGCTTCCGGTCCGGTGCAGTCGGGCTCGCGCGCCCGGCCGGGCGAAGCCCCTCGCGCCCCGTCCCGGGGCACACCCTCGCCGTCCCTGCACGGAGCGCTCGCGCCGCTGTCGGGGTGCAGCGCTGCCGTCACCGTGCCGCCGCCGTCCCGGCACAGCACTCCGGCTGCCTCTCCGGGCGGAGCGCGAACCACTCGGGCCGCCGCGCCGGCGGACCCACCGGCCGACCCGTCCGGCCGACACGCCCGGCGGACCCCTCCGGCCCAGAGGCCGCCCCCGGTGACTGCCGGAACACCGTGCACGAGCTGCCCGCGCACTTCATAAACCCCCTTTCCTAACCCCTTGTCGAAAGTCCCCCGCAGCCCATAGCCTTGCGCCGCGCCGGTGCCCATGTCGCCCCGGCCCGGCTGGAAGGGATGGGGTGCACCCGGTGAAGCGCACATCACGTGACATCCGTACGGCGAACCGCTACGAGGTGCTGCGCCAGATCATCGCCGCGTCGCCCACGTCCCGGCAGGAGCTGGCGGCCGCCACCGGCCTCTCGCTCGCCACGGTCGCCACCCTCGTGGGCGAGCTGCTCGACCTGCGCATGATCACGGAGGTGGGGTTCGAGGACTCGGCGGGCGGCCGCCCCCGGGGCCTGGTGGCCGTCAACGCGTCGGGAGGCGCGCTGATCGGCGTCGACCTCGCGGAGACCTACGTCCGGGTCGAGCTGTTCGACCTCGCACTGAACGTGCTGGCCCGCGCCGACGAGGACATGCGGCCCGGCGAGAGCCGCCCCGAACAGGTCGTCGGCCATGTCGCGACGGCCGTCGGCTCGGTGGTGGCGCAGGCCGGGATCGAGGGAGCGCGGGTGCTCGGCGTCGGCGTGAGCGTGCCGGGCCAGGTGGACCGGGACACCGGCGTCTCCGAGTACGCGCCCAACTGGGACTGGCACGACGTGCCGCTGCTGGACCTGCTCTCCGACCACATCGCCTACCCCCTCTACCTGGACAACCCGTTGCGCGCCTGCGCGGTGGCCGAGCTGTGGTTCGGGGCGGCGCGCGGGCGCGGGGACGCCGTGGTGGTCAACCTCGGGACCGGGGTGGGCGCCGGGCTGGTGCTCGGCGGCGGCCTGCACCGGGGCGTGAGCAACAGCGCCGGCGAGTGGGGCCACACCACGCTCGTGCTGGACGGGCGCCTGTGCCACTGCGGCAACCACGGCTGCGTGGAGACGTACGTCGGAGCGCCCGGGATCATGCTGAACCTGCGCGAGTTGAGTCCGCGGAGCTCGCTGCTGCACCCGGAGGACCAGACGGCCACCATCGACGCGCTGGCCCGAGGGGTCGCCGCGCAGGACCCGGTGGCGGTCAAGGTGGTCCGGGACACCGCCCGTTACCTCGGCGCCGGCATCGCCGACCTGGTCAACCTGTTCAACCCCGAGGTGGTCGTGCTCAGCAGCTGGGTCGCGGCCACGCTCGGCGAACCGCTGCTGGACGAGGTCCGCGAGGCCGTCGCCCGGCACGCGCTCAGACGGCCGCTGGCCGCCACCGAGATCGTCCTCTCCCCGATCCCCACCGACCCGGTGTGCCTGGGCGCGGCCACGTTCGCGCTCGAAGGAGCGCTCCAGTCCGTCGGGCAGAGGAACGGCAAGCGCACCACCCCCGCAAGGAGCCGTACCGCACCGCCTTCATGACGACGGAAGGGATGCACGTGTCTCACCCCCGCCTGACAAGACCGGCCCTCCTGGCAGCCGCAGCCGCGCTCGCTGTCACCGGACCCCTGATATCCGCCCCGCCCGCAGGCGCCGCCGACGCCCCGGCGGCCGAGGTCTCCCCCCACGCGGCCCAGACGATCGACAACATCGGTGCCTCCGGCGCCTGGTGGGTCAACGACCTGAAGAACTTCGACCCGAAGGTCCAGGCCCGCGTCGCCAAGCTGCTGTTCTCCAAGGACGGCCTGGCGCTGAGCGCCTACCGCTACAACATCGGCGGAGGCGGCACGGGTGTCACCTACGCGCCCCGCGCCCCCGAGGACTTCCTCAACGACGACGGCACGTACGACTGGAACAAGGACCGGGCCGGCCGCACGTTCCTGTACGCCGCGGCCAAGTACGGCGTGAAGGACCTGATCGGCTTCGTCAACAGCGCGCCCGCCCGGTGGAAGACCAACGGCAAGAGCTGCGGCGGCTATCTGAAGGCGGAGAACGAGAAGGACTTCGCGAAGTACGTCGCGGACGTCACCGACCACTTCGCCGCGCAGGGCGTCAAGCTCGACTACATCAGCCCCTTCAACGAGCCGACGAACAGCTTCGACTCCTGCGGCCAGGAGGGCATGCTGGTCGACGTCCCGCAGCGCGACGACATCGTGCGTGCCCTCGGCGAGGAGCAACGGACCCGCAAGCAGAAGACGGGCATCATCGCCGACGAGTCCACCAGCACGGTGAAGTTCAACGACGAGGTCCCCCGCTGGATCTCGGAGCCGGGCACGGCCCAGTACGTCGACAAACTGGCCCACCACACCTACGACAACCCCTCCGACGCCAACCGGGCGAAGGTCTACGAGACGGCGAAGTCGGTCGGCAGGACGTCCTGGTCCACCGAGATCTGCTGCTTCGGCAAGGGCGGCACCGGCTGGGCGCAGGAGTACGACCCGACCATCGACGGCGGCCTGAACCTGTCGCGGATCATGTACAAGGACTTCGCGATCGCGCACGACTCGGCGTTCCACTGGTGGGTCGCCCTGTCGGAGATGATCGGCACCGATCCGCTGGCCAGGAACGACGAGGGCTGGAACGACGGCCTGATCTACTACGACCCGGACTACGCCGCCAACGGCAACCAGACCCTGTACTTCACCAAGCGCTACTACGCGCTCGGCCAGTACAGCAAGTTCGTCCGCCCGGGCGCGGTCCTGCACAACGTGACCGGCGCGCCGGACGGCGTCGAGGTCAGCGCGTACCAGCAGAAGGGCAAGTGGGTGGTGGTGGTCAACAACCACAACACCACAGAGACGCCGCTGAACCTGCACTTCAACAGCGACACCCCGGTCCGGGCCGCCCAGGCCGTGCGCACCTCGGCCGAGGAGAACTGGGCGAACGTCGCCAAGCCGGCCGTCCGCGAGGGCACCGTCTCCGCGACGCTCCCGGGCCGGTCCATCACGACGTACGTCTTCGACCGCAAGGGCCACGGGCCGACGGCCCTCACGGGCGCGCTGAAGGGGCAGCAGTCGGGCAAGTGCCTGACGGCGGACGCCTCCGGGGCCGCCCTCGCCACCTGCACGGGCGGGGCGGACCAGTCGTGGTCGTACGACGCGAAGGGCGCGCTGAAGGGCGCGGGCGGCTATCTGACGGCCGGCGCGTCGGGCCTCGCGGCGACGGCCGCGTACACCGGTGACGCGGCCCAGCGCTGGCTGCTGAACCCCAACGGGCAGATCGTCAACGAGGCGTCCGGGAAGTGCCTGGACGTCAGCGGGCAGGCGACCGCCGACGGCAGCAAGGTGACCGTGTACACCTGCAACGGCGGCACCAACCAGGCCTGGACCAGGCAGTAACCACCCCCTGTGGACCGAGGGCCGCCGGCCCTGACCCGGCGGCCCTCAACTCCCTCCCCCACACCAACGTTCGAAATCACGAACCGGACACAACGCTTCGAACAGACTTCGTTCAACCCCTTGCCGAAGCCTTAGCCGAAGGTTAACGTCCCGCTCCGCACCCCTCTTTGAGCCACCTGGCGCGCGCCGACGGGCGATTGAGCCGTAGAGCCGCAGCCGTACTCGAGACAAGGACGTCAGCATGTCGGCACTGAGCAACAGCAACTGGGACCGCCGAAACGTACTGCGGGCCGCCATGGGCCTGGCCGCGGCCGGCGCACTGACCGCGTGCGGCAGCAACAACGGCCGCGGCGGCGGCTCCGGATCGGGCAAGACGCTGGTCCAGTACTTCCACGCGTACGGCGAGGCCGGTGTCGAGCAGGCCGTCAAGCGGTACGCGAAGGCCTACAAGGAAGCTGACGTCGCCACGCAGTGGATCACCGGCAACAACTTCGAGCAGAAGCTCTTCGCGGCGCTGCTCACCGACAACGCTCCCGACGTCTTCGAGTTCCACCCGCAGATCCAGCTCATCAAGAGCGGTCAGGTGGCGGACCTGACCGACATCGTCGAGCCGGTCAAGGACGACTTCAACCAGGCCGACATCAAGTCCCACACGGTCGACGGGAAGATATACGGCGTCCGGATGATCGACGACCCGCAGTTCTTCTTCTACCGGCCGTCGATGTTCGAGAAGGCGAAGGTCGAGGTGCCGACCACGCTGGAGGAGCTGATCGAGGCCGCCGCCAGGCTCAAGACCAGCAAGGTCAAGGGCGCCTACCTCGGCAACGACATCACTCCGATCCAGCACAACCTGATCTGGTCGGCCGGTGCCGACACCCTCACCGCCGACAACAAGCCCGCCTTCAACACCGACGCGGTGGCCGAGGGTCTCAAGCAGCTGCGGTCTCTGTTCACCAGCGGCGACCTGCTGCTCGGCGCCCCCGCCGACTGGTGGGACCCCTCGGCCTTCACCCAGGGCCTGACGGCGATCCAGTGGTGCGGCATGTGGGCCATGCCCGTCATGCAGAAGGCGCTCGGCGACGACATCGGCATCTTCCCCTTCCCGAAGGTCGGGTCGGCCGGCAAGGAGTCCGTCTACAACGGCGGCTGGTCGATGTTCGTCAACGCCAAGGGCAAGAACGTCGAGGCGGCCAAGGAGTACGTGAAGTGGCTGTGGATCGACCAGAAGGAGTACCAGGAGGACTTCGCCACCTCCTACGGCTTCCACATCCCGCCGCGCACCTCGCTCGCCGAGTCCGCCACCAAGCTCAAGTCGGGTCTGCCGGCCGAGGGCGTCAAGCTGTTCAACGAGTTCGGCCACTTCGACAACATCGGCTGGACCCAGGCCATGATCGCCGCGGTTAACGACGTCATGGCGAACGCCGTCCGCAAGAACGGCGACCCGAAGGCGCAGCTCGCGGCCTGTGAGAAGAAGGTCGACGCCGAGCTCAAGAAGCTCTTCGGTTAGGCAGCCGGACGGTACCTGACATGTCGACCACCACCACACCCGGGGTCGCCAAGAGCCCCGCCCCGGCCAAGGTCTCCAAGGACCGGCCGCGGCGGGGCCTCAGGGCGAACAGCACCTTCAACTTCTGGCTCTTCACCGGGCCGTTCCTGATCGGCCTGGTGATCTTCGTCTTCGTGCCGATCGGCTGGAGCATCTGGCTCAGCTTCTTCGAGGCGCGCTTCACCGTCACGCCGAGCGAGTTCGTCGGCCTGGAGAACTACCGAACCATCCTGACGGACGAGGACTTCCTGAACTCCCTCGTCACCTTCACCGTGTTCGCCGCGTTCATCGTCCCCGCCACCTGGGCCATGTCGCTGGGCCTGGCGCTGCTGGTCAACCGGCTGCGGTTCATGCGCGCGTTCTTCCGGTCGGTGTTCTTCCTGCCGACCGCGGTCAGCTACGTCGCCGCCGCGCTGATCTGGAAGATGTCCCTCTTCAACGGCGTCCGCTTCGGCCTGGCCAACACCGTCCTCGGCTGGTTCGGCATCGACAACATCGCCTGGCTGGCCAGCCCGGACCCGCCCTGGTACTGGCTGGTCATCGTGACCGTCCGCCTGTGGCTCCAGTCGGGCTTCTACATGATCCTGTTCCTGGCGGCGCTGCAGAACATCCCGCGGGAGCTGTACGAGGCGGCCGCCATCGACGGTGCAAAGCCGGGCTGGCAGACCTTCCGGCACATCACACTGCCCCAGCTGCGGGCGACCTCGACCGCGGTGATCCTGCTCCTGCTCATCGCCGCCTACCAGGCCTTCGACGAGTTCTACAACCTGCTGACCAAGGCCACCTGGGGCCAGCCGCCGCTGGTGGAGCTGTACAAGATGGCGCTGGGCGAGAACCAGAACTACGGCGTGGGCAGCGCCGGCGCGGTGGTCCTGACCGTCCTCATCTGCGTCGTCACCCTGCTCCAGGGCAAGATCATGGGCTTCGGAAGGGGTGAGGAGTCCAAGTGACCACCACGGCACCCGACCTGAACAAGGTCACGAAGCCGGTCAAGGCCGGCCGCGGCGGCGTCATGGGCAACGCCGGCCTGTACATCGCCACCGGCGTCGCCGCCGTCCTCTTCCTGATCCCCTTCTATCTGATCGTCCGCAACGCGCTGATGACGGACCCGGAGATCACGGGTGAGGAGTGGAAGTGGTTCCCCACCGCCATCCAGTGGGGCAACCTCACCGAACCGTTCGGCGACCCCACCGTCGACTTCGCCCGGTCCCTGTGGAACTCGGTGGTCGTCGCCGTCCTGCACACCCTGGGCATCCTGCTGATCTGCTCGATGGCCGGCTACGGCCTGGCCCGCATCCCGTACAAGCACGCCAACAAAGTGTTCTACGCCGTCCTGGTGACCCTGATGGTCCCCACCGCCGTCACCTTCGTGCCGAGCTTCGTGCTCGTCTCGTCCCTCGGCTGGGTGGACAGCTACCGGGGTCTCATCGTCCCGGGCCTGTTCAGCGGTTTCACCTGTTTCCTCTTCCGGCAGTACTTCCTGGGGTTCCCCAAGGAGCTGGAGGAGGCGGCGCGCGTGGACGGGCTCGGCTACTGGGGCGCGTACTGGCGCGTCGTCGTGCCGAACTCGCTGAACTTCTTCGCGGCGATCGCCACGATCACCTTCATCAACGGCTGGAACGCCTTCCTGTGGCCGCTGGTCATCGGCCAGGACCCCAGCGCGTGGACGGTGCAGGTCGCCCTGTCGTCGTACATGACCAACCAGACCGTCAACTACCACCTGATCTTCATGGCCACGGCCATTTCCATCCTGCCGCTGGTGTTCGTGTTCCTCTTCCTCCAGCGCTGGCTGGTGCAGGGAATCGCGCAGACCGGCATCAAGGGCTGAGCTAGGAGACCGATGTCTTTCCGCACCCCCTCCGTCGACTACGTCGAGGACGTCTCCCCGGGCAGCGGGGCCCTGCCGCCCCGCGCCTGGTACGCATCCTCGGACGCGAAGTCCGTGTCACTGAACGGCAGTTGGCGATTCCGCCTGTCGGCGACGGCCGACGCCGAGGACGACACGTTCGCCGAGCCGGGCTTCGACGCCGGGGACTGGGCCGAGGTCACAGTGCCCGGCCACTGGGTCCTCCAGGGGCACGGCTCCCCCGTCTACACCAACCACCTCTACCCCTTCCCGGTGGACCCGCCGCACGTGCCCACCGAAAACCCCACCGGCGACCACCTGCGCGTCTTCGACCTGCCGGCGGACTGGCCGGCCGACGGCGGCGCGGTGCTGCGTTTCGACGGGGTGGAGTCCTGCGCCCGTGTGTGGCTGAACGGCACGGACCTCGGCGAGTTCAAGGGCTCCCGGCTGCCCCACGAGTTCGCGGTGGGGCATCTGCTCAAGCCGTCCGGCAACGTGCTCGCGGTCCGCGTGCACCAGTGGTCGGCCGGGTCGTACCTGGAGGATCAGGACCAGTGGTGGCTCCCGGGCATCTTCCGTGACGTGACGCTGCTGCACCGCCCGGCGGGCAGCGCGCTCGACTTCTTCGTGCACGCCTCCTACGACCACGTCACCGGCGAGGGCACCCTGCGCGTCGACTCCGACGTCGACGGCCGGGTGAGCGTCCCGGAGCTGGACATCGATGTCGCCACCGGCGAGTCGGTGACCGTGGCCGTCGAGCCGTGGACGGCGGAGACGCCGCGCCTGTACGACGGTGTCCTCATGACGGAGGGCGAGCGGGTCCCGCTGCGAGTCGGCTTCCGCACGGTCGTCCTGGAGGACGGCCTGATCAAGGTCAACGGGAAGGCGGTCCTCTTCAAGGGCGTCAACCGGCACGAGTGGCACCCGGTCACGGGCCGCGCCCTCGACCTGGAGACCATGCGCGAGGACGTGCTGCTGATGAAGCGGCACAACATCAACGCCGTGCGCACCTCCCACTACCCGCCGCACCCGGCCTTCCTCGACCTGTGCGACGAGTACGGGCTGTGGGTCATCGACGAGTGCGACCTGGAGACCCACGGCTTCACCGAGCAGGACTGGCGGGACAACCCCGTCGACGACGACCGCTGGACCCCGGCCCTGCTGGACCGCGCCGCCCGCATGGTCGAGCGCGACAAGAACCACCCGTCGATCGTCTTCTGGTCCCTCGGCAACGAGGCAGGCACCGGCCGCGGACTGACCGCGATGGCCGAGTGGATCCACGACCGGGACCCCTCACGGCTGGTGCACTACGAGGGCGACTGGAACTGCCGCGACACCGACGTGTACTCCCGGATGTACGCCTTCCACGACGAGGTCGAGAAGATCGGCCAGGGTCTGGACGGCGGCACCCACAAGCGCCGCGAACTGCCGTTCATCCAGTGCGAGTACGCACACGCCATGGGCAACGGCCCCGGCGGACTCGCCGACTACCAGGAGCTGTTCGAGAAGTACGAGCGGCTCCAGGGCGGATTCATCTGGGAGTGGATCGACCACGGCATCCAGCACCCGGAGTTCGGCTACGCCTACGGCGGCGACTTCGGCGAGGAGCTGCACGACGGCAACTTCGTCTGCGACGGGCTGGTCTTCCCCGACCGGCGGCCGTCCCCCGGGCTGGTCGAGTACAAGAAGGTCATCGAGCCGGTCCGCATCGAGGGCGACCCGGCGGGCGGCACGGTGCGCATCACCAACAAGCAGGACTTCGCCGACCTGTCCGCGCTGGACTTCGCGTGGGCGTACCAGGTGGACGGCGAGACGGTCGAGAGCGGTTCCCTGTCGGTGCCGCCGCTCGCGCCGGGCGAGTCCGCCGACGTGAAGCTGCCCGCACCGCCGGCGAACGGACCGGGCGGCGAGGCGCAGTGGACCGTACGGGCGCTGGCCGCCGCCGACACGGCGTGGGCGCCGAAGGGCCATGTGGTGGCCTGGGGGCAGGTCACCGTGGCCGAGCGGCCGGTGCCCTGCGTCACCGCGAGTGCCGCTCCCGCCTGCGGCGACGGGCGGATCACGCTCGGCCCGGCCGTCTTCGACGCCCGTACCGGGGCGCTGCGCGGCGTCGGTGGTGTGGAGGTGAGCGGGCTGCGCCTGGACGTGTGGCGGGCGACGACGGACAACGACGACGGCGCGGAGTGGCAGTCGGACACCCGGTACGGGGTGCTGTGGCGCACGCTGGGCCTGCACCGGATGCGCCACCGGCTGGACGGTGTCGAGCTGGACGGCGACGCGCTGACGGTGCGGACCCGGGTGGCTCCGGCCGCCCGGGAGGTGGGCCTGGCCACGGTGTACCGCTGGGTGTCGGACGGCGACCGGCTGAAGCTGACCGTGTCCGTGACACCGGAGGGCGACTGGACGGTGCCGCTGCCACGGCTGGGTGTGCGCCTGGGGCTGCCGGCCGCCGACGAGGTGCGGTGGTACGGCGGCGGCCCCGGCGAGGCGTACCCCGACACCAGGACGGCGTCGATGGTCGGCCGCTGGCAGTCGACGGTCGACGAGCTCCAGACGCCGTACGTCCGCCCGCAGGAGAACGGCGCCCGGTCCGATGTCCGCTGGGTGGAGATCGGCGGGCTGCGGATCGAGGGCGACCCGGCGTTCTGGTTCACGGCCCGGCGCTGGACCACCGAGCAGCTGGACGCGGCCCGGCACCGCACCGACCTCACCCCCGGCGACACCGTCTGGGTCAACCTCGACCACGGCCAGCACGGCATCGGTTCGCAGTCCTGCGGGCCGGGTCCGCTGCCCCGGTACTTCCTGAGGGCCGAGCCCGCGGAGTTCTCGTTCGTGATCTCGACCGCCGGGTAAGAAGACCGTTAATCGATTGACCGATTGATCGACTTTCCGGCAGGGTCGGAAAGTCGCCAGCGGGCGGTCGGCACCTCAGCCGACCGGCCGCTTCTTTCGTCGGCCACAAAGGAGTTGATGTCCTTGGATGGCAGCATCGAGGTCCGCGGCTTGTCCCGTACCTTCCACTCCACCGTCCGCCGCCCCGGCTTCCTGGGCGCCGTCCGGTCCCTGGTCAACCCGGAGAAGGTGGCCAAGCACGCGGTCACCGACATCAGCTTCGACGTCGCCCCCGGTGAACTCCTCGCCCTGCTCGGCCCGAACGGCGCCGGAAAGTCCACCACCATCAAG
Organism: Streptomyces bullii; assembly: GCF_042657145.1. NCBI lineage: Bacteria > Bacillati > Actinomycetota > Actinomycetes > Kitasatosporales > Streptomycetaceae > Streptomyces > Streptomyces bullii. Next base: position 675,882 of record NZ_JBHSNY010000004.1, on the reverse strand, counting down.
ATGCTCACCGGCATCCTCACCCCCACCTCCGGCGCGGCCCGGGTCGCGGGCGTGGTGCCGTACGAGGAGCGCGAACGCAACGCCCGCAACATCGGGGCGGTGTTCGGGCAGCGCACCCAGCTGTGGTGGGACCTGCCCGTGCGCGAGTCGTTCACGATCCTGCGCGACATCTACGAGGTGCCGAAGGCCGAACACGCCGCCCGGCTCCAGGAGTTCGACGAGCTGCTCGACCTGTCCTCCTTCTGGGACACCCGGGTCCGCCACCTCTCCCTCGGCCAGCGGGTGCGCAGCGACCTCGCCGCCGCCCTGCTGCACGACCCGCCGGTGGTCTTCCTCGACGAGCCGACCATCGGCATGGACGTGGTGGTCAAGGAGCAGGTCCGGGAGTTCCTGCGGCACCAGGTGGAACAGCGCGGCCGTACCGTCCTGCTGACCACACACGACATGACCGAGGTCGAGCGGCTCGCGGAGCGGGTCGTGCTGGTCAACCACGGCCGGCTCATGCTCGACGGCACCCTCGACGAGATCCGCCGCACGTTCGGCTCGACGTGGCAGGTGCGGGCCAGCCTCGCCGACCCGCACGCCGAGGTCGTCCCGCCGCCCGGCATCACCCTGCTGCGGCACACCGGCGCGCAGGTCGTCTTCGGCCCCGACGGGCCGGGCGCGCCCACCGTCCACCAGGCGCTGAAGGCCGTGCTCGAACGGTTCGAGGTGACCGACATCGCCCTGGACGAGGCGGACCTGGAGGACGTGATGCGGGTCGCGTACGCGCAGGCCGGGCCCGTGCCGGAAGGGGCCTGACATGGCGGTCCTCCACGCCTGGCGCACCGCCCGTGTCACCCCGCTCGGCGAGCTGCTCACCCCGCCCCGGATGACGGCCGTCCTGCTCCGGCTGGCCGTGCAGGTGGTGCTGGTCTGGTCGTTGTGGCGCGGCCTGTACGCGCAGTCCGGCACCACCGCCGGACTCGACCGCGAGCAGGCGGTGACGTACGCGGTGCTGGCCGTCCTCGCCTCCCGTCTGCGGGAGCTCGACCAGTTCGCGGGCCGGGACAGCGTCATCCAGCACATGCACTTCGGCACGATCATCTACTGGTACCTGCGCCCGTTGCCGCCGCAGCGCTACTACGCCCTGCGCGCCCTCGGCGAGCGGCTGTACGGGCTGGCGTGGGCGCTGGCCGGATACGCGGTGTGCCTGGCGGCGGGGCTGGTGGAACCGCCCGTGTCGGCGGCCGTGGCCGGGGTGTTCGTGCTGAGCATGCTGCTCGGCCAGTGGGTCCTGTACTACATCATGCTGGTCATCGACCAGCTGTGCTTCTTCACGCTGCGCAACAACGCCGCCATGCTGATCCTGGTCTTCGCGCAGAACCTGCTGGCGGGCGTGTACGCGCCGCTGTGGTTCTTCCCCGACTGGTTCGTGACGCTGAGCGCGTTCCTGCCGTTCCAGGCGACGCTGAGCGTGCCGCTGTCGCTGTACGTGGGCCGGATCCCGTTGTCGGACGCGGCGTTCCAACTGGGCGTGCAGGTCGCCTGGGTGGTGGTGCTGGCGCTGTTCACCCGGTGGGTGTGGCGGCGGGCCGCGCGGCGCGTGATCGCACAGGGAGGCTGAGGTGTCGGTGAGAGCTCTGCGGATCGTGTGGCGTGTCACCGCGCTCAACTTCCGGGCGCAGATGGAGTACCGGTCCGAGTTCCTGATGATGATCGCGATCGGCGCGGTCTGGCAGGTGTCGGTGATCGTGTTCGCGACGGTGCTGCTGTCCCGGTTCACCGGGATGGGCGGCTGGGACAGCTCGGACGTGCTGCTGATCCCGGCGACGCGGATGCTGGCGCACGGCCTGTTCGTGCTGTTCCTCGGGCGGATGCACTTCGTGGGCCGGCAGATCCAGGAGGGCAGGATCGACATCTACCTGCTCCGGCCGATGCCCGTCCACCGCCAGATCCAGCTCGCCTACTTCCCGACCAACGCCATCGGTGACCTGACGGTCGCGGCGGGTCTGATGGTGGGCGCGCTGTCGCGCAGCGACCTCGACTGGACGGCCGGACGGATCTCGTACCTGGTCGCGGCCGTGCTGGGCGGCATGCTGCTGGAGGCGGCCCTGTTCACGGTCGTGGCCTGCGCGTCCCTGCGCTTCCCCGCCGCCGACTACTGGGGCCGCTGGCTGGAGGAACTCCTCGGCACGTTCGGCAGCTATCCGCTGAACGTGCTGCCGAGGGCGGTCGGCGGTTTCCTGACGTACGGTCTTCCGCTCGCGTTCGTCGCCTACTTCCCGACGGCGGTCCTCACGGGCCACGGCGACGGCACGGGCGTGCCGTACTGGCTGGCGGCGGCCTCACCGCTGCTCGGGGTGCTGGCGTACCTGGGGGCGCGGGGGCTGTGGCGGTGGAGCCTGAGGCACTACAGCGGGGTGAACGGATGACGACGACCGAGGGCCTGCCCCAGTGTCGGGACCAGGAGCGGGGCGACGCAGGAAGAGGGCGCGCTGATCACCTCGCCCCTCACTGTTTCCCCGACCGGCCTTGCGCGTCGCACAGTTGGCGTCGAACCTGAGCATCGCTCAGGTTTTTCCCACCCCCCGACGGGAGACGCCCCACCATGAAACGACTGATCGGCACCCTCACGGCCGCCGCCCTGGCCCTCACCGGCCTGGCCAGCACCGGCGCCTCCCCCGCCACCGCCGCGGACTCCGGCTCCTTCGACGTCCTGACGTACAACATCGCCGGGCTCCCCCTCGGGCTCGGCGACAGCGACCCGGAGACCAACACCCCGCTCATCGGGCAGCGGCTCGGCCCGTACGACATCGTGAACGTGCAGGAGGACTTCAACTACCACGCCTCCCTGTACGCGAACGACAAGCACCCCCACCGCACGCCGACGAGCGGCGGCGCCGGGTTCGGCGACGGCCTCAACACCCTCTCGGACTTCCCCTACGAGGACTTCCAGCGGGTGAGGTGGAACAACTGCACCGGCACCAACTGCCTGACCCCGAAGGGCTTCTCGCTCGCCCGGGTCCGCCTCGCAGAGGGCGTCTTCGTCGACCTGTACAACGTCCACACCAACGCCGACGCGGACGAGGCGGCCCTCGCTGCCCGCCGCGCCAACATCGAGCAGCTCTCCGACTTCATCCAGGCGAACTCCGCCGGCAACGCGGTGATCGTCATGGGCGACACCAACACCCGCTACACGCGCACCGGCGACAACATCCGCACCCTGCTCGGCGAGAACGGCCTCAAGGACCCGTGGGTGGACCTGGTCAAGGGCGGCACTCCGCCCGCGCAGGGCAGCGCCGCCCTGGTCTGCGACGCGGCGGCACCCGCGAACGACTGCGAGGTCGTGGACAAGGTGCTGTACCGGGGCAGCAGGCTGGTGGACCTGAAAGCCACCCGGTACGACAACGCCTGGGAGTCCTTCCTCCGCTCCGACGGCAAGCACCTGTCCGACCACTTCCCGCACACGGTCGGCTTCTCCTACACCGTCGACCCGTCCCTGCGGGCCAGCGACTTCTTCGGCGGCCCGCACGGCACGGCCTTCACCGACGCCGACGACCTGCCCGCGTCCCCCGCCCCCCGCACCCTGACCCTGCGCGGCGGCAGCCGCCTCGACGCGGTGGCGCTGACGCACGACGGCGGTACGACCCTCACCCACGGCGGCACGGGCGGCACGGCGACCTCCCTGACGCTCGCCACCGGCGAGAACCTCACCTCCGCCAAGCTGACCAAGGGCCAGAAGGACGGCCGTACACGCCTGTTCTCAGCGGCGCTCACGACGGACCGGGGCCGCACCCTCGCCGCCGGTACGCCGACCTCGGACGCCCTCACCTTCACCGCCCCGTCCGGATGGCGGATCGTCGGCTTCACCGGCCGGGCGGGCACCGAGGTCGACAAGCTGGGCGTGCTGTACGCACCGGTCGGCTGAGGCGGCCGGCCCGCCCGCGGTCGGTGGCCGCCACGGGTTCAGCCGTCGAGCCACCACCGCGCCGCGGCCCAGGCGAACGCGTAGCTGAAGCCGTTGACGGCCCAGTGCAGTGCCGCGGGCGCCAACAGGCTGCCGGAACGGCGGCGCAGCTCGCACAGGACCGCCCCGGCGGCGATCATCAGCACGATCGCCGCCGTGACGGCCGGTACGACACCCGCCGAGCCGCCGCCGAACACCTCGGCCACGGCGGTGTTGGAGCGGTTGAGGCCACGCGCGGGCATCAGGTGCCACAGCCCGAACAGCAGCGAGGACACGGCGGTCGCCCACGCCGTTCCGCACCGCCGCCGGATCATGGCCCACAGCACACCGCGGAACGCGGTCTCCTCCAGCAGGACGGTCCCGAACGGCACCCGCACCAGCGCCTGCCCCAGCACGTGTCCCCCCGACAGTCCGACGGCCCGGGCGTCCCGGAACACCTCACGGCCGGCCGGAACGGCGAGGAGCAGCACGAGGACGAGGACGACGGCACCCGCGAGGACGGGCGCCCACCGCAGCCCCCGGCGCACACCCTCCGCGTCCAGCCCCAGATCGGCCGCGGTGAGGCCGTCGAAGCGGGCGAGCAGCAGCAGCACGCCCGTCGCGGTCACGCACACGACGACGTAGGCGACGGGCCCCCGCAGCAACCAGTTGTTCAACAGGTTCACCGCGGCCAGGACGGCGACGGAACAGACGATCGGCATGGTGATTCCAGGATCGCCCCGCACGGCACGCGGGGCGCCCGGGAGCACGCATTAGGATCTCGCCGACACCCCCTAGGCAGAGCCCTGACGGAGGCGGTTCCCATGCCGAGAGCCGGCCTGACGTCCGACCGGATCGTCGTCGCCGCCGCCGACCTCGCCGACGCCATCGGCTTCGAGAACGTCACCGTCTCGGCGCTGGCCCGGCACTTCGGGGTGCGGGACGCCAGCTTGTACTCGCACATCCGCAACCTCCAGGACCTGCGCACCCGCGTGGCCCTCCTGGCGGGCGGCGAGATGATCGACCGCATCGCGGCGGCCGTCGCCGGACGGGCCGGCAAGGAGGCGCTGGCCGCCTTCGCCGGCGCGTACCGCAAGTACGCCCTGGAGCACCCGGGCCGGTACGCGGCGACCCAGATCCGCCTCGACCGGACCCTCGTCGCCGAGGCCCCCGCCCTGCGCCGCACCACCGAGGTCACCTACGGCATGCTCCGCGCCTACGCGCTGGACGAACCCGACCTCACCGACGCCGTGCGCCTGCTGCGCAGCACCTTCCACGGCTACTGCGCCCTGGAGGCCGCGGGCGGCTTCGGCGCGCCCCGTGACGTACGGGCCTCCTGGGACAAGGCGATCGACGCCCTGCACGTGGCACTGGAGCACTGGCCCCGGTCGTAGGCACCGTCGCGCTCCGGGCGGTGAGGACGGCCGGTGCCGCCCAAAGCCCGGAGCGGGACCTTGCGTGATCGTGTGCCGCCGGATCAGCGGGCGACTACCTGTTCTGGATCCACCAGACCAGGAGAGAGAAGGCACTGGCACCCAGCGCCCCGCACGCGCCCTTGAGCGCATGGCTGCCCGCCGTGCGCGCCCACTTGACCCAGTTGCTCTGCTGCTTGGCGCGGACAGGCTGGCTCTCGCTCAGCGAACCGCTAGACTCCATGATGAAGCTGCCTTTCCGGAATGGATGAACGGAGTGGCTTCGCAGAGGGAGTCCGCGGTCAGATGCTTGCCGGCTCGACCGATGCGGCTCCCTTTGCTGTTTCAGCAGGCCTGAGACTCGCCGAACGTTCTCAGTCAACTCTCTCCCGCTGAATCAGTTTCGCGTCATTTATGACGTTATCCAGTGACATGTCATCGCACGACACGCTCTTGGCAGGCGAAACAGGATCATTCATAATCGCCTTGGATGTCGAAAGGCCGTACGAGTCCGTACTGCCGGGCAGAGGTGGGAGCCGGGGAAGCATGGGGAAATCGAGTCTGCGATGGCGTAAGAGTTCGGCTTCGGGACAGGTTGGGAACTGCCTTGAAGTCGCGGTCCAGGAGCGGGTGATGGTAAGGAATTCCGCTCGCCCGGACCGGGAAATAGTGTCCGTCCCCTTGGAATCCTGGGCGTTATTTATCGGGTTCGTCAGCCGTGAATCCGGCTCAGCGGGGGAATGCGAATAGCTCCGCCTCCCGCCCGGCCGCTGGAACATCACCATCCCCCCCCCGCTACACATTCCTAGCGAAAGCTCCTGAACAGGAACTCCTCATCCAGGTCCAGAGCCACCTGCTTCTCGACGTACCAGAAGTCGTCCAGGTAGTCGCTGGGCTCCTTGGCACCCAGCCCGGTGAACGGCGACCGCTCGCTCAGCAGGACCTGCCCGTCCGGCTTCTCCAGATACGCCACAAGGTCCTCGTCCTCCTCGGCGAACTGGAAGAGGACGTACGGGGAGCGGAACTGCGGGTACAGTCCGGCCGTGAACGGCGCCACCTTGATCGCGACGTTATCCATCTCGTTCAGCGTCAGCAGCTTTTCGTACTGGTTCTTCATGATTTGCTCGCTGCCGACGATACGCCTGAGCGCCGCCTCGTCGAGAATGAAGAAAAGCTCCGGTCCGCCGGTGCGGACGATCCGGTCCTGGCGCTCGAGTCGCAGGGACAGCAGCGCATCTACATTCACACTGCCGCCCGGCATACCGAAGACTTCTTTGGCGTATTCTTCCGTCTGCAGCAGACCAGGAACCAGGTTGGATTCAAAGTTCCGGATCCTGATGGCCGACGACTCGTAACTCAGATACCGCAGGAACTCTTCCGCCGCGACATTCCGGTAGGCCGACCACCAGGGCGGACGCCGGGCGGCCCGGGCCATCGCCGTGATCTCGCGGACCTGGTCCGCATCATTGACACCGTACAGTTCGAGCAGCACGCGGGCGTCGGTGATGGTCAGGCCCACCTTGCCCGTCTCGATCCTGTTGATCTTGGAGGGTGACCACTCCAGAGCTTCCGCCACATCGGTGTGCGTGAGGCCGGCGCTCTCGCGTGCGGCCCGCAGACGCTTCCGGAGACGGTGACCTTGGTAGATCGGATCCTGCTGATCCTCGGATACTGACACGTGCCTGCCCTTTCACCTGCGTGTCCAGCGATGCCTGTGTCCGGCTGGCCGAGCACCCCACGACATCCGACCGAACGCGGGGCGGCCCTGCGCCGCTTGTCGGCAGGACTGCCGACTTTCCGATACTAGGCCACCTGATACGAACCCACTCGCTCGCCACCTTTCTGACGGCGTGCGGTTTGCCGGGGTCCGGCTCGCTGCTGTATGACTGGGCGGTTCGCAATGAGCGGGGCATCAAATCTCATACAGTCATTCTGCTAGGTAGCAGAGGGCTGGTCCACCGATTGTCTGAACCACTTCCTCCAATCGGGTAAGCCCTGGCACTCAGGCCTCAGATGTCCCGATAGTCGGCTGGTGGAGCCCCTCATTGAGGCGTCACCGACCACGAAGACACGGCCGACGGCTCATCCGGCGCCATGAAGCGGAAGCGGTCGGCCCGGCCCGAAGCCCACAGGACGTTCAGTTCGAAGGCCCCCGTCACCGTCACCGAGACCAGGTCGCGCAGGGGGGCGGGACCGCTCTCACCCGTGAGGCGGGCGAGAGCGACGAACAGAGTGGGGCCGTCACCCGTCGTGCCCGACAGCGGCGACGTCCCGGACGAGGGCGCCGTGCCGGACAGGCCGGTGACGGGCTCCAGTTCGGACCGCTCGCCGTCCCGGGGCGCCCAGCCCGTGACGGTCACCTCCGTGCCGGGTTCCGCCCCCGCCACCAGATGGGCGCGTACCTCCACCGCGCCGTCGGCCACCACCAGGCTGGTCACCTCCGCGCCGGAGCTCAGCGGGTACCGGGAGGCGGCCCAGCCCTTCCCCACCCCCAGCGGGACGATGCCCGTCCGGAGCGGATCGCCGCCGACCGTGACGGTGTTGTCGGGCGGCGACCCGAGGGGCCGCGTGACCGTGGAGTACGCGAACCGCGTGTAGTAGGGGTCGTACCGCACGTCCTCGCTGCCGTGGTTGTGGAGGCGGACCACACCGTCCGAACACGTCGACTGCAGCAGCCAGTTGGGAGCGGCGATCGGGGTCACGGCGTCGGACCGCTCCGCCGGGCCCGGCTCCTCGGGTGCCGTCCACACCGCGTGGTCCGGCGGCAGGAGCAGGCCGAGGAAACCCTTGCTCGCCCAGTACGGGGAGGCGGGCCCCGAGTAGCCCTGCAGCACCGACGCGTCGGGGCCGTGCCAGCCGAGCGTCAGCAGACCCCGGTCGTCGACCGCGCGCCGTTCCAGGAAGTACCTCAGCGCCCCGGAGGCCAGGCGGCGGGTCTCGCCCGGGGACAGCGGCGTGTGGCCGGTCAGCGCGCCGAGCCACAGCGGGGCCGTCGTCGCGAAGCGGTACGTCAGTGACCGGCCCTGGTGCATCGGGGCACCGTCGCCGCCGAACAGGCGGGCGTAGTCGGCGAGATGCCGTGCCAGGCGGCTCCCGTAGAGGTCGAGCAGCCGCTCGTCCTGCTCCAGCCACGCGTGCAGCACCGGATACAGGTGCATCGCCCAGCCGTTGTAGTAGTCGAACTTGCGACCGTCGCCGTCCGTGTACCAGCCGTCGCCCACGTACCACTGCTCGATGCGCTCCAGGCCGCGGTCGATCGCCGCGCGGGAGGCGTCCGCCTCGTGGCCGACCTCCGCCAGGAACCCGCCGACGGTGACCGGGAACAACTCCCAGTTGCAGGGCCAGGGTTCGGCGGTGAGCGCGTCGCCGAGCCAGGCCGCCGCCCGCTGCCGCACACCGTCGTCGAGGCGGTCCCACAACAGCTCCCGCGTCAGCCGCAGCGCGAGGGCGATCGATGCCGCCTCCACCAGGGGCTGGCTCCGGTCCCCGATACGGGGCCAGACGCCGGACACGCCCGCCGCGAGGCCGTCCGCGTAGCGCGCCAGGGCCCTCTCGTCGCGGCGGAAGGCCGCCAGCAGCAGCGTGCGGGCGTAGCCCTCCAGGCCGTCGGAGAGACGGCCCGACCAGCTCGTCCGGTCGCCCGGCAGGTGGTACAGCGCGCGGTCCTCGCTCGCGTACGGCTCGACGGCGGCGAGCAGGGCGTCGGCGGCCGCCTCCCAGTGGGCGCGGGTGCAGCCGGTGCGGGGGCTGCGGACACGGTCGTCCGGGGGCAGGTGCATCAGCGGTGTCCTTCATGGTGCTGTCGAGCGGGGGCCGGTGGAGACCTGGGGCGCCCCGGTTCCGGTCGGAACGCCCCAGGGGCCTATCCCACCCGCACCTTGTCTTCCGGCACCAGACGCAGGGCCAGGAGCGCGTCGCGGACCAGGCCCGCGTAGACCGTGGCGCCGCGCACGGAGGTGTGCGTGTTGTCCCGTCTCTCGTTGTAGAGGTACAGCGCCTTGGAGGCCTCGACGCCGAGGGACTCCACAAGCGACTTCGTGCGCGCCGTGAGGTCGATCAGCGGGACGTCCTCAGCTGCGGCGACCTGGCGGATCACGGCCGGGTGGTCGACGCCGAGGCCGTTGACGAGCAGCGCGGTGTTGTTGTTCAGGGTGCCGTCCGCGCTGAACCAGCGCCGCACGATGGGGGTCACCAGGACCGGTTTCCCGCCCTTGTCCCGCACGCCCGCCACCAGGGCCTCCAGATGGGCGCGGTACGTCGCCTCGTCCGTCGTCTTGTCGTTGTGGGCGAGCTGGATCAGGACCAGGTCGCCGGGGCGGATCCGCGGCTGGACGGTCGCCCACAGTCGGGGGTTCCCCAGATAGGTGACCGTACTCTCCCCGGAGTCGGCGTAGTTGGCGACGGACAGGCCCTTGCCGAGGTACCGCGGCAGCTGCTGGCCCCAGCCGGCGTACGGGTCGCCGGGCTGGTCGCAGACGGTGGAGTCGCCGACCAGGAAGATCTGGCGGGCGTGCCGGGCGGGCGTGACCTTGATGCCGGCCAGCGCGGGTGCCGAGCCGCCGAGGGTGAGATCGAGGCCGGGGGTGCCGTCGGGGCCGGTCGGCTCGCCCTCGGGCGTGCGGACGTCCACGGTGAAGCTGCGGGCGACGCGCTCCCCGGCCGGGACGGCCGTCTCGCCCAGCAGCGACCGCCTGGTCTCGCCGCCGACGCTGGTGCTGGACGCGGACGGGCCGCCGAGGAGGACCTTGACGTCGTACGTGCCGGGCGGGACGTCGAAGTGGCAGGCGGTCGCGGCGCAGTGCTCGATGCCGAGGGGGCGCTGACCGCCGTACGCCTGGGCCGGTGCGGCGGCCAGGCCGGTGCTCAGCGTCACCGCCGCCAGAACGGCGAGATTGAAACGTCTCATGCGTCGGCTCCTCCACAGGACGACAAGGCCTGGCGCTGGACCGTACCGCTCTTGGCAAGCGCTTTCTAGTCCTAGGTGATTTTTCGCAACGTTCGCCCCTGCGTCGGCGTGAAAGCCCTTTCGCGAAATCGATTCAACTGTCACCCTCGCTCACACCCCCACGCTCCCGGAGGAGGCAACCCCATGTCCGGATCCGCGAACAGACCGGTCCGACGCCGTACTTTCGTGCTCGGCGGCGCGGCAGCCGCCGGCTCCGCCGCCCTTCCCGCCACCGCGTCCGCGGCGGGCTTCGGCTGGCGCGACGACGGCTCGCACTACGTCGTCGACACCGGCGCCCAACTCGTCTTCAAGGTCAGCAAGTCCAACGGCGACCTGACCTCGCTCGTCTACCGGGGCACGGAGTACCAGGGCTACGGCGGCAGGAACTCGCACATCGAGTCCGGCCTCGGTTCCTCGGCCGTGAGCATCAGGCAGTCGGGGTCGACGATCCTCGTCTCCGTCACCTACGGCACGCTCAAGCACTACTACGCGGCCCGCAGCGGCGAGAACAACATCTACCTGTGGACCAACAAGGCCGACACGTCGGTGTCGGCCACCCGCTACATCGTCCGTGTCAAGGCGGGCCTGTTCCGCAACGACCAGCCCGACTCCTACACGTACGCGCCCACCGCCATCGAGGCCTCGGACGTGTTCCGCAAGTCCGACGGCCAGACGCGCTCGAAGCACTACGCCCGGCTGCGCGTCATGGACTACTCCTACGTCGGCTGGAGCGCCGGCCAAGTCGGCCTGTGGATGGTGCGCAGCAACCACGAGAAGGCCTCCGGCGGTCCGTTCTACCGCTCGCTGCTGCGGCACCAGAGCGCGGACGGCGGCGGCCTGTACGAGATCCTGTACTACGGCCAGAACCAGACCGAGGCCGAGCGCTTCGGCCTCCAGGGTCCGTACGTCATCGCCTTCACGGACGGCGGCGCGCCGTCCTCGTCGCTGTTCCCGGGCACGCTCACCACACCGTGGGCGGACTCGCTCGGCCTCTTGGGATACGTGCCGGCGAGCGGCCGGGGCAGGGTCGCGGGCGTCGGGATCTCCGGGCGCGACACGGCGTACCCGTACACGGTCGGGCTCGCCAACTCGGCGGCGCAGTACTGGGGTTCCGCCCGCGCCGCGGACGGCTACTTCTCGGTCGGCGGCGTGCTGCCGGGGACGTACACCCTGACCGTCCACAAGGGCGAGCTGGCAGTGCTGACCACGTCGGTGAGCGTGTCCGCGGGCGGGACGACCACGCTCAACACCCTCGCCGTCCCCTCCTCCAACGACCCGGCCGACGCGAACGCGATCTGGCGGATCGGCGACTGGAACGGCACCCCGGGCGGCTTCAAGAACGCCGACCTGATGACGTACGCGCATCCCTCCGACGTGCGGGCCGCGGCCTGGACCGGCAACGTGGTGATCGGCAGCGGCAGCGAGACCTCGGCCTTTCCGTGCTACCTGTGGAAGGACGTCAACAGCGGGATCCTGGTGTACTTCCGGCTGACGGCGGCCCAGGCGGCCGCAGCACACACCCTGCGGATCGGGGTGACGACGGCGTACGCCGACGGACGCCCGCAGGTCACGGTCAACGACACCTGGACGTCGGCGGTCCCCGCGCCGCCCACGCAGCCGAACACCCGGTCGCTGACCAACGGTTCGTACCGGGGCAACAACCACACGTTCACGTACAGCGTTCCGGCGAGCGCCTGGAGGACGGACACCGGTCAGTACAACGTGCTGCGGATCGACATCGTGAGCGGCTCGGGGTCGACGGGCTATCTCAGCGCGGGCACGTCGATCGACGCGATCGACCTGCTGGCGTAGCGGGCCACCGGGGCGGTCAGCTGCCGCGCGTCCACTGCTGGTTGGTTCCTCCGTTGCAGGTCCAGGTGATGATCGCGGCGGAGTTGGCGGTGGACGCGCCGCTGACGTCCAGGCACTCACCGGTCGCGCGGGACTTGATGTTCACGTACGAGCCGGTGGTCGTCACCGACCACTGCTGGCCGGTCGCCGAGGCGTCGCAGTTCTCCTGGGTGACCGTGCTGGCGTTCTCCTGCACGCACAGGGAGCTGTGCCGGGTCATCAGCTGGTAGTAGCCGCCGCCGACCGACTTGAACCAGTACTTCTGGTTGGCGCCCCCGTTGCAGTCGTACTGCTTGATCTGGGCGCCGGGCCACTGCGACTGGCTGGTGACGTCCGCGCACCGGTCGCTGTGCCGGGCGATCAGGGTGTTGTACGTGGCGCTGGTGCCGGTGACGGTGCCGGCGGCCGTGTCGACGGTGACCTCCGGGGACCAGGACATCGACATGGAGGTCGAGCTGGGGAAGGTCAGCGGCAGCCACACGTAGCGGGAGTCGTTGACGGTCCCGCCGAAGGAGTTGCCCCAGCGGTCGCCGAGGTAGAGGTAGGCGGTGCCGGAGGAGCCCTGTACCGGCAGGACGTACGCGGTCTGCGATCCGTACGCCGTCGAGTCGCCGACGTTCTTCATCGCCGACCAGGGTCCGGCGAGGCTGGTGGCGGTGGCGTACTGCTGCTGGTTGGGGTTCCAGCCGGTGGCGCCCGACGTCAGCATGAAGTACACGCCGCCCCGCTTGAACAGGGCGGGTGCCTCGCGGTGGCCGCCCGGCCACGGGTTGGCGACCAGGCTCGCGATGCCGGTGTAGTCGGAGGTCAGCCGGTAGATGTGCAGGTCGTAGTTCTCGCGGGCGGCGGAGACCATGTAGCCGGCGCCGTCCGTGTCGGTGAAGACCGTGATGTCGCGGGACATGTGCTGGCCGAGCGGGCGGAAGCTGCCCTTCCAGGTGTAGTTCCCGTCGACGGTGTCGGAGACGGCGACGGCGGCGCGGGCCTCGCTGTAGTCGGTGCCGTTCTCCTTGTGCATCCACATCACGAACTTGCCGGTGGACGCGTTGTACATGACCTTGGGGCGCTCGATGTTGGCGGTGGCCAGCTCGGGGTCGCTGGCCTCGGTCAGGACGTGGTTGCGGAACTCCCAGTTCTTCAGATCGGTGGAGCGGTAGGCGTCGACGTAACGGAAGGTGTTGTCGGCGTTGCGGTGCTCGCCGAACCAGTAGTAGTACGTGCCGACCTTGATGACTCCGCCGCCGTGCGCGTGCACGGGGTTGCCCGCGGTGTCCTTGAACTGGGTGCCGTTGGTGACGGTCTGGGGCGCGGCGCTCGCCGGGGCGGCGGTGGCCAGGGCTCCGGCGAGGGCGCAGCACAGGGCGACGAGGACGGCGTAGGCGCGTCTCATGTCACACCCCTGCCTGGGCCGTGTCGGCGACGGGGATGCCGAAGTCGGGGGTGCCGTCCGGGTTCCAGCCGAGCTTCTGGATGCGGGTGTGGCGGTTGGGGTCGTTCAGCGGGTCGCCGTTGATCTCCTTGTACTGGCGGGCGTGGTAGACGAGGACGTCGGTGCGGCCGTCCTCGGCGACCGTGAAGCAGTTGTGGCCGGGGCCGTACTGCTTGGTGGTGTCGTTGCTGGTGAAGACGGGCTTGGGCGACTTGGACCAGCTCGCCGGGTCCATGAGGTCGCTGTCGGCGTCGGCGGTCAGCAGGCCCATGCAGTAGTTGAAGTCGGTGGCGCTGGCCGAGTAGGTCAGGAAGATGCGGCCGTTGCGCTTGAGGGCGTACGGCCCCTCGTTGACCTTGAACCCGACGCACTCCCAGTCGTACTCCGGGGTGGAGAGCCGGATCTGCGGGCCCCTCAGGGTCCAGGGGTTCGCCATCTCGGACAGCCACAGGGCGGTGTTGTTGCCCATACCGGGCTCGTGCTGCGCCCAGCACAGGTAGCGGGTGCCGCGGTGGGCGAAGGTGGTGGCGTCCAGGGAGAAGGTCTCCCAGGCCGTCTTGAGCCGGCCCTTCTCGACCCAGGTGCCCTTGAAGGGGTTGGGGTGGGAGTTCTCCAGGACCCAGATGCGGATGCGCCAGACGTCCTCGGCGGGTGCGGCGGCGAAGTAGATGTACCACTTGCCTCCGATGCGGTGCATCTCCGGTGCCCAGATGTGCGCGCCCATGTCGCCGGTGGGGTGGGCCCGCCAGATGACGGACTCGTCGGCGGTGGACAGGCCGTTCAGGGTGCGGGAGCGGCGCAGGATGATGCGGTCGTACTCGGGGGCGGTGGCCGTGAAGTAGTAGAAGCCGTCGGTGTGGCGGGTGATGTGCGGGTCGGCGCGGTTGCGGACGAGCGGGTTCACGTACGGGGCTGCCTTCGGGGGCTTGGCCGGGGAGGCGGGTGCGTCGGCGTGGGCGACGCCGGGCACGGCGGGCACGGCGGCCAGGGCACCGGCGGCCGCGGCGCCCTTCAACAGCAGTCGGCGGCCGGGGACTTGGGGCAGATCGTGGTCGCGGCTCATGCGGCCTGCCTCTCAGAGGGGGGACGTTCGAGGTGCTCGAAATATCGAACACCATCTGTGATTACGAACGGCTGAAAGGTAAGCGCGTGCCGTGAGGAGGTCAACGGGTCGGACGTGACAAAGAGGGCCGGGCTGCCGCGGAGTTGCCGGCGCGGGCGGAATTTCTGTTATCGCCCGCCGTCCGGGCCCCTCTCCGGTCATGTGCGCAGCCTCACCCACACGACAGCAGCGGCCGCCGGCGCCCTCGCGGCGCTGGCCGCTCTCACCGTCGCCGCTCCGCCCGCCGCGGCCGTCGGCCCCCGGGACGTCACCGCCGACGTGCTCGCGGACCGGGACGTGACGCTGAGCGGCGACACGGTCGTCACCGTCCCGTCCGGGACGACCACGTACGACGGGGTGCTGCGCGGCGAGGGAACCCTCACCGTGCGCGGCACCGGCACACTCGTGCTGACCGAGGGCAGCGACTTCACCCTGCCGAAGTCCCGGCAGCGGCAGAAGGTGAGCGTCCTCGGCGGCACCCACCCGTACGTCACCGTCACCGACCCCGACCCGCCGGCGATCACCGTCGAGCGGGGCGCCACCCTCCAGTACGGCGACGGCGGGACGACCGGATTGATCGGCCACTTCCCGTACGGCACCCCGGCGTTCCGGCTCAACCAGAACAACATCCGGGTCGACGGCACCCTGCGGCTGTCCCTGACGAGCGCCTACAACCTGGGCACCGTCAGCGGCTGGGGGCTCATCACCCAGCCCAGGTTCCTGTGGGGCACCTGGGACCTGTCCGGCACCCACTCCTTCTCCGGGGTGATCGACAACGGCACCCAGGTCAACGCCGGCCGGCCCGAGTACGCGACCTCGCTCCCGAACGTCCGCAAGGTCCTCAACCAGGGCACCTGGACCGTGGACACCCCGCTGGGCCGGACCGTCACCATGGGCATGGACTTCTACCAGCGCGAGTACGGCAGCGACATCAACGTCCAGTCCCGGCCGGGCGGAAAGGTGATCCTGACCGGCCAGTACAGCTGGTCCGACCGGGGCGGCGACACCGACCCGTCGCTCAGCGACCCCGCCCTCAACTGGACGCCCGCACGGAAGAACGTCAACAAGCGCGGCACCAACATCAAGGGCGCGAACGTCCAGTGGGGCGACGGCACCACCAACCGGATCTTCATGCCGGGCACCGCCGAGACGGTGTACATCAACCTGCTCGCGGCCCGCTCCCGTTCGAGGCTCACCTTCGACTACAACGGCCCGGTGACGCTGGGCGCCCCCATCGGCGGCGGCCGCTTCCACGACACGCTCGCCGCGCCGGGCGCCGGGGACGTCGTCATCGCGGGGACCCGCGGCAACGACGTGACCTTCGCGGCCCGGCAGTACTACGACGGCTCGACCACCGTGGAGAAGGGGGCCGTGCTGCGCCTGGGGTCGGGCCGGCGGGGCGGGGACGGCTCGCTGCTCATGGGCTCCGGGGGGGCGCCGGGTCGTCAACGACGGGACACTGATCGTCCGGAACACCACGACGCCCGTGACCCTCTCCCGGGTCAGCGGCTCCGGCACGTTCACCCAGTCCGGCGCCGCGACGACGACCCTGACGGGCGGCGCGGTGACGTACACCGGCACGACGACCGTCACCAAGGGCACGCTGGCGCTGCGGGACGGCGCGACGCTGGTCCGCAGCAGGGCGATCCGGCTCACCACCGCCGGCGCCCGGCTCGACACGGGGACGGCGGGCCTGCGCGTGGCGACCACGCTCGGCGGCAGGGGCACGGTGCGGGGCGCGGTGACCAACGACGGCGTCGTCGCGGGCGGCCTCACCGTGGACGGCGGCTACACGCAGAGCCGGAAGGGCACGCTCGTGCTCGGCGGAAAGCCGCTGAAGGTGACAGGGCCGGTACGCCTGGCCGGGGAACTGGACCTGTCGGCCGCCGGGCGGGGAAGCCGCGGCCGGCCCGCTCGCCAGATCACCGTGCTCGACCACGCGGGCCACACGCGCGCCACCGGCACCTTCACCGGCCTGAAGGAGGGCGCGCCCGTCAAGCTCGCCGACACCACCTACCGCATCGGCTACCGGGGCGGGGACGGCAACGACGTCGTCCTCACCGCCGTCACCATGCCGGACTCCTCCCCCACCCCGCGCGGGACGCCCGCGTCCGGCGCCGCGACGCCCCGCACCACCGGCACCGCGGCGGACGAAGGGTTCGGCTGGTGGCCGTACGCGCTGGGCCTCGGACTGCTGGGCGCGATGGTGGTACCGGTGGCACGGCGCGGGGCACGCGCAGGGCGCGGGCGGCACGCGGCCCGGCACTAGGGGGTGTCGCCGGACCGGGGGCCGTGCCGGGCGTGCCCTGGCGGCCGGTCGTACCGCTTCACGGCCGAGGGGCGCAGGGCGACGCGACGAGGTGGGGCGCCCCGCGCCGCCTCGACTACCGTCGACACCATGACCAGCACGCTCACCCTCGCCGAAGCCCTCGCCACCGGGACGGTCGTTCTCGACGGCGGCATGTCGAACCAGCTCGAGTCGGCCGGGCACGACCTGAGCGACGAGCTGTGGTCGGCGCGGCTGCTCGCCGAACGGCCGGAGGCGGTCACCGAGGCGCACCTCGCCTACTTCGAGGCCGGCGCGGACGTGGCGATCACCGCCAGCTACCAGGCCACCTTCGAGGGCTTCGCCAAGCGCGGCATCAGCCGTGCCCGTGCGGCCGAACTGCTCGCGCTGAGCGTGGAGTCGGCGCGCGAGGCGGCCCGGCGGACCCGGGCGTCGCGGCCCTTGTGGGTGGCGGCCTCGGTCGGCCCGTACGGGGCGATGCTCGCGGACGGCGCCGAGTACCGGGGCCGCTACGGGCTGACGGTCGAGGAACTGGAGCGCTTCCACCGGCCCCGCGTGGAGGTGCTGGCCGCCGCCCGCCCCGACGTCCTCGCCCTGGAGACCGTGCCCGACGCCGACGAGGCGGCGGCGCTGCTCCGGGCGGTGCGCGGACTCGGCGTCCCGGCCTGGCTGTCGTACACCGTCGACGGCCGCCGTACGCGCGCCGGTCAGCCGCTGGAGGACGCCTTCGCCCTGGCCGCCGACGCGGACGAGGTGATCGCCGTCGGCGTCAACTGCTGCGCCCCGCGGGACGTAGACGCCGCGATCGCGATCGCGGCCCGTGTCACCGGGAAGCCCGTCGTCGTCTACCCCAACAGCGGCGAGTCCTGGGACGCCCGGGCCCGCGCCTGGGACGGCCGCGCCACCTTCACCACCGAGCAGGTGAAGGGCTGGCGGGAGTCCGGGGCGCGGTTGATCGGGGGGTGCTGCCGGGTGGGACCGGAGGCGATCTCCAGGATCGCGAGGACGCTGGCAGCCTGAGTGCCTGTTCTGCCTCGGGCCGCACGACGGCTGTGAGCGCCTCAGCCAGCCACAGAGTGCCTCAGTGAGCTGTGACCGCGCTTCGGTGCGGGCACGGAAGCGTGATCTCGGCTCCGAGCTGTTCCCTCGCATCGGGCGTAAGGCGCCCTGACGGGGGCCGGAAGGGCCCTGATCGAGCCTGCCCGGGAGGCCGTGCGGAGCGTGAAGTCCCCGGACGAGCTCAACCGGACGCTCGGCATCTGAGACGGGCGGTCGGCGCCACCGCGGCCCGTCATCTCCCTCCGGCCCTCCGCCCGGCATCTGCCTCCCACCTCTCGTCCCGGCCCCGCCCCCGCTGCTAGCCTCCGTTCCGGGAACCGGTTGCCATCATGTTGCCGCAGTTCCCGAGGGGGCGGGCAGGCGGGCCGACCAGGGCCCGGCGCCCGGGAGAGACGAGGAAGGCATGACGAGGAAGAGCGGGGACGCGAGCCGCAGCACGATCCGGGACGTGGCGGCCCGCGCGGGGGTGTCCGCGTCGACGGTGTCGCGGGTGCTCGGCGGGGTGTATCCGGTGAGCGCGGCCACACGGGCGCGCGTGATGCGGGCGGTGCGCGACCTGGACTACGTCGCCGACGCGCGCGCGAAGGCCGTCGCGGGCGTCGGCACGCCCACGCTGGCGTTCGTGCTGGAGGACATCACCGGCCCGTCCTTCGCGCACATGGCGTACGG
Organism: Streptomyces bullii; assembly: GCF_042657145.1. Lineage (NCBI taxonomy): Bacteria > Bacillati > Actinomycetota > Actinomycetes > Kitasatosporales > Streptomycetaceae > Streptomyces > Streptomyces bullii. Next base: position 657,200 of record NZ_JBHSNY010000004.1, on the reverse strand, counting down.
CGTCGAGCGGGAGGCGACCCGGCTCGGCCATCTGTGCCTGGTGTGCGGCACGGAGGGCGACGTCGGGCACGAGCTGGAGTTCGTGGAGATGATGCGGGCCCAGCGGGCCGCCGCCGTCATCCTCGTCGGCGGCACCGCCGACACCGCGGAGTACCGGGAACGCACCCGCCGCATGGCCGACTCGCTGGCGTCGGCCGGATCGCGTCTCGTCCTGTGCGGCCGGCCGCCGCTGGGCCCCGGCGCCCCGGTGACGGTCATCGAGTACGACAACGAGGGCGGCGCCTACACCCTCGTCGCCCACGTCCTGTCGCAGGGCCACCGGCGTGTGCTCTTCCTCGGCGGCAGGCCCGACCACACCACGGCCCAGGGCCGTGCACGCGGCTACCTGGCCGCGCACCGGGCCCGCGGCCTGGAACCCGACCCGGAGCTGCTGCTGCACGGCGACTTCACGCGCGACTCGGGCCACCGCCTGATGCAGCAGGCCCTGAAGCGGGGGCTGGAGTTCACGGCGGTGGTGGCCGCCACCGACATGGTCGCCGCGGGCGCGCTCACCGCCCTGCACGAGGCGGGCCTGACCGTGCCGGGCGACGTCTCCCTCGCCGGGTACGACGACATCCCCTTCGCCCGCGACCTGCACCCCGCCCTGACGACGGTCCACGTCCCCTACGAGGAACTCGGCCGCCTCGCCGTCCGCACCGCCCTGGAACGCGCCCCGGACGCCCCCGACGAGCACCTCCTGCTCGGCACGCACGTGGTGGTGCGGGACTCGGTCGGCCCGGCCCCGAGCTGACGGCTGATCAGGCGCCGCGCTCCCGTGGGCGTCCTCCCCTCGGGCCTGCCGCTGCGCTGGGGCCGTTTTCTGCCCGCCTTCTTCGAGCCGGAGGGCGGGCCGGTCTCGGCGTTCGACCACAAGGTGACGGCGGCCTACCGGTGACCCACCGACGGCCTCGCCGACCGGCCCGCGCGGCCGCATTCACCGAGGTCGGCCGCGTGCTGCGGGACCCGCGCGAGGGACAACGGTTCCGGCAGGGGCGTCTGCTGAGGAGCCGAGCGAAGTGACCCGGCATCCCGGCGGGCCCTGCGGCGGCGTGTCGCGCTGCCGCCGCCGGGCCGTCGGGAGGTGCACCTCACTCGCTGCGGCTCACTCCTGACGCCTGTCCGGACCGGAGGTCGCGTACCGCGCCGTCGACGCGTCGCCGCCCCGGCGCCGCAGTCCGGTTTTCTCCAGGACGCGGACCGAGGCCGGGTTCGACAGTTCGACCTCGGCCCGCACCGTGTGCACGCCGGGCGCGGTCAGGGCGAAGGCCACGACGGCGCGGGCGGCCTCCGTGGCGTAGCCGCGGCCCCTGCGGGACGCCACGACGCCGTACCCGAATTCCACGGCACCGTCGACCGGCGGCCAGAACAGGCCGATGGAGCCGACCACTTGGCCGCTCGACCGCTCGACGATCTGTCGCTGGCCGTGGGTGCTGAGGGCTTGCGGATGCTCGTCGAGGTATCCGGCGATGACGTGATCCCCCTCGGCGGGGAAGTCGTGCGCCCAGTGGGTGAGCCTCGCCCCGGCGAGAACCGCGGTGATCTCGGCGGTGGGCCACGGCCGCAGCAGCAGCCGTTCAGTGCTCAGAACGGCGGCGGCCGAGGGGAAAACCGAGGAGAAGGATGAAGACATGGGACGCTCCTGGTCGATGAGGACGACCGGGCCGCGACACCTTCACACGGCCCGGTTCCGGGCATGCTGACGACAGGCGGGGCGGGCCATATTCATCAACTCCCTTGTCACTCACGGGCCGTCGCGCGTTCGGCGCTTGACTGAACGCTATCAGGGACGGGGTCGCACCGGGCCGGGGTCCCGTCCCCGTCCGGCCGCTGCTGCGCCGCCGGACTCCCGGCCGGGCCTTGCCCCTGGACCTGGAGATGCCCGCCCGGCTGCCCCGGCCCGACCCGCGTGTGGACGCCGTGCGCGGCTGCGTGGTCATCGAACGCGGGCCGCTCGTGTACTGCTGGACGGCGTGGACCAGCGGCCCGGCGTCCGCTGCGACCACCTGACGCTGCCGCACGGGACCCCTGGCCGTGCGGGAGGAGCCGGAGCTGCTGGCGGGGTGACGGTGGTCAGTGCCGACGGAGCGCGCCGGAGCGCCGGAGCCGCCGTACCGCTGACCGCGGTGCCGTACGGGGTGCGGGCGAACCGCCGGCCTGGTCCGATGCCGGTGTGGGTCCCTCAGGCGGGACGTCGGTCGCGCCGGGGGCGGCGCCGGCGGTCCACAGGGCCAGCTCGGCGTCCCGGGGGCCGTAGGCGGTGTACGGATCGCGCACCGTGTCCGGGCCCCCGTCGCCGAAGATCCGGACCGGGTGCGTGGCGTCCCAGCGCTGCCAGCCCGGGTCGCCGTCCGCCGCGAACCGCACCCAGGCGCCGTGCAGGGCGTCGGCGAGTTCCCGTGGGGCGCCCTCCCCGGCGAGCTTGCGGGCCTCGGGGACGTCGTCCGTGTCGAAGACGAAGCCGAGCTCCAGGGCGTGGCAGGCGCCGAGGCCCGGCAGGTTCGAGGGCCAGGCGAACTCGTACACGTACGACGCCTCCGTGCGGGCGTCGGCCAGGCGGTGCAGGGGTCTTCTGAGCAGGTGGTCGGTGACCATCTGGCCGACGAGTTCGGCGGTGCCCGCCTCGGGGTGCAGGGCGCGGTAGCCGCGCGGGACCTCGCTGGCGCAGTGGCAGCGGGCCATGGCGCCCGCCAGGACCAGCCCGCCCAGCCGGTCGACGCGCTCCAGCAGCCCACCAGGCACCAGCCACAGCCGGTACTCGTCGCGGGTCCAGCCCGTCAGCAGTCCGACGCCGCGGGCCGCGCCCCCTTCGGTGAGCGCCTCCAGCGGATCGCGCGGGACGACGTCGCCGTCGACGACGACGCCGAAGGCGGGCCCGCCGAGCACCGGGCTGCTCAGCCTGCCCACCTCGGCCTGGGTGCGCAGCAGCAGGTCGCGGTCGACGGCGGCGAAGGCCTCGGCGGTGGCGGGAACCTTCAGCCGGGCCGCCATGCGGCGCACCATACGCCGTACCTTGCCCCGGTCACTCGCCTCGGGCGGCCCGCTCTGCAGCACCGCCCGCCGGACCAGCCCCTGGGCCTGCGGCGCGGCGAGCAGGGCGCCGATGCTGATGGCGCCGGCGGACTGGCCCGCGAGGGTGATGCGGTCCGGGTCGCCGCCGAAGGCCTCGATCGCCTGGTGCACCCAGGTCAGGGCGGCGATCTGGTCGCGCAGTCCGGGGTTGGCGGGGGCGTCCGGGAACAGTCCGTAGCCCTCCACGCCCAGCCGGTAGTTGACGGACACGCAGACCACGCCGTCGCGGGCGAAGGCACGTCCGTCGTACACCGGCACGGCCGAGGAGCCCCTGGTCAGGGCGCCGCCGTGCAGCCAGACCAGGACCGGCAGGCGGGCCGCGGGGTCCGGCTGCGGGGTCCACACGTTCAGGTTGAGGCAGTCGTCACCGGGGACGACCGGATCGGACAGGTACTGGGCGAACGCCTCCGAGTACGGCGGTTTCGGCGCCGTCGGCCCGAAGGCGCCCGCGTCGCGCACGCCGTCCCAGGGCTCGGGCGGCACGGGCGGCCTGAAGCGGCGGGGGCCGAACGGCGGCGCCGCGTACGGGATGCCCCGGAACACCGCGATCCCGTGCTCGTACCTGCCGCGCACGGCCCCGTGCGGCGTCCTGACCACGGGGTCCCTACGGCCGCCGCCCACCCGGTTCGTCCGGTTGCCGTCCGCCGGGTCCGTCTGGTCCGCCGTCATCGCCCACCAGCCCTTCGCCGCGCTCGTGCACCGGTAACACCAGAGCACCACATCGCTCGCCGGTATTCCGCTCACGAGCGCGGCGCAGCGGCTATTTGGCGTACATCAGCGTGCCGAAGCCCAGCTGGTCGTAGCCGCCGCTGGTGGAGCCGTAGTCACCTCCTCCGCCCTCGGGGGCGACCGAGAAGCACATCTGGGCGATGTACTTGTCGTCGAGGTACAGGCGCCGGTTGTAGTGGTAGTGGAGCATCGCCCACACGGGGCGGACCTGGCCGCGGCTGCCGGAGCCGATGACCGTCTGCGACTGCTGGGAGCAGTTCTGGCCGCTGCCCCAGGTGTAGGTGGTGTACGGCACGTTCATGCCCAGGTTGTACTTGGCGACGTACTGGGCCGCCTTCATGAAGCGGCGGCCGTCGTAGGAGTACAGGTCGTCGCCCTGGTTCCAGGCCATCTCGCAGACCGCGCCCATCTGGCCCATGCCCATGATGGTGTGGCCCTGGTCGCGGCCGGACTCCTGCCACTGTCCGAGGTCGTAGCCCTCGACGTTCGGGTACAGGAACGGCACCGCGCGCCGGATGGAGCCGTTGCCGCCGCCGCTCTTGAAATAGTTCACGGCCTGGTCGTACTTGGCGCCGTCGTCGCACAGGATCCCGATGGCCATGACGGAGGCCATGTTGCACAGGTCCCAGTTCGCCCAGTAGTTGGTGATGCACGCGTCGTTGTGGTTGGTCAGGAAGCTGTTGTTGAGCGGGTAGAACACGTTCAGCATCATCTGCTTGAACCTGTTCAGGTCGAACCCGGCGTAGCCGCGCATGAGTTCGGCAGCGTTGGCGAACTGCCAGCCGTAGATCCCGGCGGCCAGGAACCGGTCGGCGTTGCCCTGGATGGACGTGAGCGTGTTCGCCCAGGCGTTGAGGATGCGCACGGCGCAGTCCCCGTGGGCGGCGGTCCCGGCGACCCACCAGCGCAGGGCGTTCTGGTAGGCGGCGGCGATGTCGTTGTAGAGGATCTGGTAGTTCTCGGGGTAGCCCGATCCGCGGTAGACGGTGGCCTGCGGCCGGGGCGTCCAGGTGGACTGCGAGCGGGCGTTGGCGGTCAGCCGGTTCCAGCCGGACAGCCAGGGGTCGTCGCCCGCGGCGACCCTGACCTTGGCCCGGTTCAGGTCACCCCAGTTGTGCAGCATGCCGGGGTGGGTGAAGGTCGCCGGGGCGGCGTCCGCCGCGGTGGCGGACGCGCCCAGGGCGAGGGCGGCGGTGAGGCCGCCGGCGGTCTTCAGCAGACCGCGGCGGCTCACCTCGGGTGTCGGGAGGTGCGTGTGGGGGGACGTGCGGCTCATACGGTGCATCTCCGATCCATGGAGGATTACGTGGGGGTGATGCTCACCTCGTCGAACTCGGTGGTGCTGCGGGCCAGGGGGTTGCGGGAGCAGACCACCAGGCCCACGTAGTAGGGGGCGTCGCCGAAGCCGGGGATCGCTCCCTCGGCGAGGGGGGTCCAGCTGACGCCGTCATCGGCGGAGACGGAGGCGGTGAAGTTCGTTCCGGTGCGCCTCAGTCGCAGCAGGCAGGGCGCGGTGACCGCCGCGTTGCCCGTGAAGGTGGACCGTCCGGCGACGGTCGTGCGCAGCATGAGCTGCGCGCTGGTGCCGCCGCTGACGATCGTCCCGGCCGCCTGGTCGAACGGCGACAGGGACTTGGCCATGAGCAGGCCGACCCGGTCGTTCGGGGCGCCGGTGCGGGAGACCAGCCGTGCGGTGATCTCGCAGTCGCCGGTGACGGGCCGTCGTACGAACTGGCCGGTCATGCCCTGGTTGTTGACGGTGAGGTCGGTGCCGGCGCCCCGCACCACGAAGGTCCCGTCCTCGTGGGAGGTGCTGCCGGGGGTGCGGACGGCGACCACGCCGAAGGTGCCGTAGGCGCGGTCGTCGAGGACGACGTCGCCGAGGTCGCCGTACGACCAGGGCTCGGGCGGCGGGGTGCCGACCGTGAGGGTGAGGGTGCCGGTGGTGTCGCCGGCGGCGTTGCCCGCGCCGGTGGTGACGGTGAACTTGCCGGTCTCGGTGGGCGTTCCGGAGATCAGGCCGGTGCGCCGGTCGACGCGCAGCCCGCGGGGCAGGCCGTCGGCGGTGAAGCGGACCGGCTCGTGGGAGGCCCGCAGCAGATGCCGGAAGGGGACGCCCCGGTTGGCGAACGCGGCGGGGGCGGAGGTGAGTTCGGGCCGGGACGGCGTCGGCATCGCCGCCGCCGCGGGCGTGGAGCGCGGGCCGCGTCCGCCGCGGTTCGTCCTGGCGACGGCGTAGTGGTACGTCGTGCCGGGCGTGCCGGTGGCGTCGGCGTACCGGAGGCGGGTGCCGAAGCCGACGGGGCCGACGCCGGTGGCGATCGTCTCGTAGGCGCCGTCGGGGTCGGTGGCGCGCAGCACCGTGTAGCGGGCCGCGAGGTCCGGGTCGGTCCAGGCCAGTTCGACCGCGTCGGCGCCGGCGGTGGCCCGCAGGTCGGTGGCGGTGCGGTCGGGGCGCGGCACGGACCAGACCTCGCCGGCGGTCCGGGAGGTGACGCCGACGTTGTCGAAGGCGCCGGTGCCGGTCTCGGCGTAGTCCTCGTCGACGCCGAGGCAGGAAGTGAGGGTGAGGCCCGCGTAGGCGAGGTGCCCCAGAGAGTCGATCTCGGTCGTGCCGACCTCCGTCCATCGGATGCCGTCGGCCGAGACGGCGCCCGTGCACCGGTCGCCGCGGCGGGTCACCCGCACCCAGTACGGCGCCCGCAGCCGGTAGCCGTCGCCCGCTCCCTCGACGTACGGCGCCTTTAGCGGGGTCGCCGACTCGGGCAGTGCGCCGAGGCTGGAGATCGGGAAGGCGGCGCTCGTCGTGATGGCCTGCTGCTGGGTGGGCGGCACGGGCGTGCTGCCGGTGGCCGAGACCGCGGCTCCGGCCTTCGGACGCACGGTCCACACACCGCTCCAGGTGTGCAGCGGCAGCCCCTGGATCAGCATGGAGGCGTGCGCCGCGTCCGGGTCCAGCCCGGCGCGCAGGGTGACGCCGATCTTGGAGTACTGGGAGCTGAGCGGCCACACGATGCGCGCGGTGATCGTGCCGTCGCCGGGCAGCGGCAGGTACGCCAGGCGGTGGGTGCCGTCGGTGCCGGAGGCCTCCAGTACGAACCGTTCCCCGTCGAAGACGGCCGCGCCGGGGATCTTCACGTCTCCGATGTCCCGGGTCTGCCAGGGCTCGGGGAGCCCGGCGGTGGCCGCCGCCCATGCCGAGGCGTCGCTGGTGCCGAGGGAGTTGGTGGCGGTGACGGTGTAGTAGGAGGTGCGGCCCCCGCGTGCGTCGCGGTCGGTGTAGGAGGGGTGGGCGACACCGTCGGCGATCTTCTCGTACGGGCCGTCGGGGGCGGTGGCCCGCAGGACGGTGTAGCTGTCGGCCCACGCGGACGGCAGCCAGCTCACCGTGACGGACCTGTCCACGCCCACCGCCGTCACACCGGCCGGGGCCGTGGGCGCGGTCCGCGCAGGGGCCGACGTGCCGGCGTAGGTGAGGGTGCCCCAGCTGGGCAGGTCGTCGTTGCTGCCCTCGACGACGCGTGCGCCGCCGGTGCCGCGGAAGACGGCGGCCTTGGTGTACGGGGCGTCGAGGCCGCGGACCCCGGCGTAGTGGGCGTACACCATCTCGTAGATCGGCGGCAGGTTTCCGCGGGCCACCGCTGAAACCGTTTTCTTGACGTACTTTCCGGTGCGGTCCAGGTCGGGGACGAAGGGCACGTCCCCGCCGAGGTTGTAGCGGGCGGCGTACTCGGCGTTCTTCAGCAGCCTGTTGTCGTCGAAGCCCCACAGGTCGACGCCCTGGTTCCAGGCGACCTGGGCGGCGTCGGCGAGCAGGCCGACCGCGAGCTGTTCGTGGCCCTGGTCGCGGCCCGACTCCTGGCCCTGGCCGGCGTCGGTGACGATGCGGTTCCTGACGCTGCCGTTGCCCGCCCCGGCGGCGGCGAACCGCAGCGCGTCCTCGAACAGGGTGCGCTCCTCGCAGAACACGCCGATGGCGAGGATGGTCTGCACGGCCGTCAGGTCCCAGTTGCCGTTGGCGTACAGCATGTAGCCGGACACGGCCGGATACCACACGCGCAGGAAGGACTCCTCGCAGCGGGCGATGTCCGACACCGGCCAGCCGTCGTACCCGGTGTGCCGCAGCAGTTCGGCGGCGTTGACGAACTTGAACGCCTGGAGCCCGGCGCCCAGCGGCCCGTCGGCGCCGGTGACCGCGGTGAGGGACGCCGACCAGGCGTCGAGGATGTCCCGGGCCTTGTCGGCGTGGGCGCGGTTGCCGGTGACGCACCACATGAGGGCGTTCTGGTAGGCGGCGGCCGAGTCGGCGACGGCCTGGTTCTGGAAGTTGGTGGGGCCACGGCCCCAGGAGGTGATCTGCCCGGTGTTCTGCACGGCGTACGTCGACTGCGAGCGCGGGTGGGCCGCGAGCGCCAGGTAACCGTCGTACACGGGCGGCCGCTTGTTCGCGACCGCCGCCTTCATACGGGCGAGGTCGGCGGCGCTGTGCAGCAGCCCGGGGTGTGTAAAGGCGAACTCCTCCGCGGAGAAGCGGGCCCAGGCGGGCGCGGCAGAGGCGGCGAGCAGACCGCCTCCGGCCGCGACCGTGAGCCCCGCCGCGCCGAGGAACGAGCGTCGGCTGAGGGGAAGCACGGGGGGACTCCTCTTATGGGTGCTGCACGGTGAGCGTGAGGGTCTTCGTCGCCGTGCCCACGCTGTTGGTGGCGGAGACGGTGACCGTGTAGGTGCCGGGGACCTGCGGGACGCCGGAGATCAGGCCCGTCCTGGTGTCGACCTCCAGGCCCTTCGGCAGCCCCTCGGCGGCGAACGAGGTCGGCAGCGCGGTCGCGGTGACGAGATGGTTGAAGACCTGTCGGCCGGTGGCCGTCGCCTCGCCGGCGCTGGTGATCTGGGGGGCCACCGAGGAGGCCGCCGTGGCCGCGTCGAGGAACCGCAGGTTTTTGACGTGCTCGTTGGCGAACATCGGCACCATGTCGGTGGTCAGGTACCAGCCGGGCTTGCGCATCTTGTCGTGCACGACCGTGCCGTTGACGGCCAGGTTCTGGAAGGTGACGTCGCTGATCGGGCGGTTGGCGTCGTAGCCGGTCAGGATGGCGGTACTGGCGTGCGTGCCGTCGTAGGTGAGGTTGCGCACGTACACGTCCTGGATGCCGCGGCCGGGCGCGGAGTTGTAGCGGTTGGCCATGACGCGCATGTTGATCAGCTGGCCCCAGGTGAAGTCCTCGACCCGGACGTCCTGGATGCGGAGGTTGCGGATGAGGTTGCTGTCACCCGGGTTGAGCGCGAAGCAGCCCTGGTAGAGGACCTGAGGTTCGCGGTGCTGGAGGACGTCGATGTTGCTGAAGACGATGTTCTCGATGACCTCGGGCTTCTCGGGGTTGCCGTGGGTGCCCATGTTCACCGGGTGCGCGACGTCGGCCCACAGGGTGGAGTCGCGGACGGTGACGTTGCGGCAGTCGCCGTAGTAGTCCCAGCGGTGGGCGTAGATGGCGATGCAGTCGTCGCTGTTGCGCATCCACACGCCCTCGATCAGGACGTCCTCGCTGCTGAACACGTCGATGCCGTCGCCCCACTGGCCGCTGCTGTAGGAGTGCAGGTTGCGTACGGTGACCTGCTTCGACTGGCCGATGGTGCAGGAGTAACCGGTCTTGAGGTTCATCACGAGGACGCCGTCGATCTCGATGTTCTTCGAGAACGCCACGGTGGTGCCGCCGTCGGTCTCGGCGATGATGCCGCGGCCGATCAGCCGGGCGTTCTCCACCTTGTTGAACGACACCTGCGCCTTCAGCACGGCACCGCCGGCCAGGTAGACGGTCTTCCCGCTGGGCACCTGGAGCAGGTTGTTCGGGACGGTGTGGATGCCCGGGCCGAAGTAGATGACGTCGGGGTCGTCCGCCTCGGGCCGCATCTTCTCGATAGGGTTGGCGTGCAGCTGCAGGTTGTTGTAGAGGTCGCCGTCGATCTCGACGGAGAGGTTGCGCGGCTCGCTGAGGCTGAAGGTGACGGTGTCGCCGCTCACCTCGTGCTCGATGTCGTACGACAGCGGACGGATCCGAGCGGAGCCGATGGCGCCCTTGGAGGACGTGACCTGGACCTCGACCGTGCCGGTGAAGTCGAGGCTGGCGACGGAGGTCTGCCGGATGATGCCGGCGCCGGTCTTCTCGTTGATGGTCTTCGTGCCGACGCGCAGGACGGGCACCGGCTTCCACTGGCCGCCGGGAACCCGGGCCTTGACGACGTAGCTCGTGTTGATGGGCATCGCGCCGGGGACGGGGTGGATGACCAGCCGGTCGGTGGTCTCCGGTCTGTCGTCCGCCGCCGCGGCCGTGCCCGCCGCGGTGCCGATCAGGGTGTAGGCCGCCGCGGCGGCGCCGGCGGCCTGGATGACGGTGCGCCGGGACAGGCCGGTGCCCTGGATGTCGTTCATGGTGATTCCTTCGGGACAGGGGAAGTGGAGAAGGTCACTTGAGGCCGGAGGTGGACATTCCGGCCACGAAGCCGCGCTGGGCGACGAGGAAGATCAGCAGGATCGGGACGACGTACATCACGGAGGCCGCGGCCTGGAGGTTCGCGACCGGCGTGCCGGCCGGGCTGACGTAGGTGGACATCACGGCGACGGAGAGCGTCGAGCGGTCGGTGGACAGCAGCAGCTGCGGGGCGATGTAGTCGCCCCAGGTCCAGGTGAAGGCGATGATGAAACTCGCGGACAGCACCGGCCAGGACTGCGGCAGGAAGATCCGCCAGAAGATGCCGGCGTACCCACAGCCGTCGACGATCGCGGCCTCCTCCAGCTCGCGGGGCAGCCCGGCGAAGAACTGCCGGAACAGGAAGACGAGATACGGCGCGGCGGACAGGCCCCACAGCACCCACGGCCAGTACGTGTCGACCATGCCGAGCTTGGCGAAGATCAGGTAGGTCGGCAGCAGCGTGATCATCTGAGGCAGCATCATCGAACCGAGCAGGATGCCGAACAGCGTCTTCTTGCCGGGCGCGTCGAGGCGGGCGAACCCGAACCCGACCCAGGCGGAGCTCAGGGTGACGAGGGTGGCGTAGATCAGGGCGATGATCAGGGAGTTGCGGGCGTAGCCGAGGAAGTCGATGAGGTGGAAGGCGTCGGCGAAGTTGTGCCACTGGAAGGTGTCCGGCAGCCAGTGCACGGGCGAGGCGGCCAGCTCGGCCGGGGTCTTCAGGCCGGAGAGGATCAGCCATCCGAAGGGGCCGAGGAAGAGCCCGGTGAGAGCGACCAGCACCGTGTAGAGCACGAGGCGGTTGACGCGCACCCGCACACGCACCGGGTCCTTGGGAGACAGACTGGTGGCGGTCACTTCTTCGCCTCCGGGTCGACGTTGTAGAACACCACACCGGACGTGAACCTGAAGATGAGTCCGGTCGCGATGAGGATCAGGACGAAGAGCACCCACAGCAGTGCGGAGGCGTAGCCGTAGCGGCCGAGCGCGAAGTACTCGGCGAACACGTGCATCATGTACATGTAGTTGGAGTGCGCGATCGCGGTGACGCCCGCCGTGGTGCCGTCCGGGGACAGCAGCAACGGCATGATGGTCTGCACCGAGGCGATCATCCCGGTCACGGTCTGGAAGAGCAGCACCGGCGACAGCAGCGGCACGGTGATGCTGCGGAAGGTGCGCCATGCGCTCGCGCCGTCGATGCGGGCCGCCTCGTGGAGTTCGCGGGGGACGTCCTGGAGCCCGGCCAGTGAGATGATCATGATGTTTCCGGCGCCCCACAGCACCGTCATCAGCAGCACGTAGCGGGCGTAGGGGTCGTTGAGCCAGCCGAGGGCGTCGATGCCGAAGATGTTCAGGACGCCGTTGGCGGCACCGGAGTTCTGGTCGAAGAGCTGCTTGAACGCGATGCCCGCGCCCACCGGCGGTACCACGGCCGGGAGGTACAGCAGGGTGCGGAACAGTCCGCGCGCCTTCAGCGGCCGGTTGACCAGGACGGCGAGCCCGAGTCCGGCGATGATCGACAGCGGTACCGAGGTCAGCGCGAACAGGCCCGTGCGGCCCAGCGCGTCCCAGGTCTGCCCGTCGGAGAACAGCTCGCTGTAGTTGTCGACGCCGACGTAACGCCAGTTGGGCGAAATCCCGTCGAACGTGGTGAAGCTCAGCCACAGCGCGTACGCCATCGGCACGATCGTCAGCAGCAGAAAACCGATGATCCAGGGCGAGGTGAACAGATAGAACGCGCGGTGCCTGCGCGCGGTCATGGACGGGCCCGGCCGGCCGGCGGCCCGCACCGGGACGGCGCTCCGTGCCGCACCGGGCGGTTCCGCGACGGAGGGGATCTGCTCGACCGTCATCCCACCTGCTCCTTACCACGCTTGAGCTGCTCGTTCATGACCGCGTTCAGGCGTCCCGCGAGGGTGTCGACGGACATCCGGCCGTTCATCGCGGCCGGGGCGACCTGATTGAAGAGGGCGTAGAGCGAGTCGCCGGTGGCGTACGGGGTGAAGGCGATCACCGAGAAGTGCTTCAGCTCGGCGTTCTGCACCTCCAGCACGCGCTTTTGGTAGTCCTCCTGGGCGGGCATCAGCGGCCGAAGGGACTTGAGGGTGGGGATGCCCCAGCCGCTGGAAGCGCGCGCCTTGGCCGGAGCCTCGCCGAAGAACCACTCGAAGACCCGCCAGGCGGCGTCCTTGTTCCGCGCCTTCTTCGGCATCCACAGCCCGGTGCCGGCCTGGCAGGGGCTGACCCGCCCGCCGCCCTCGAAGACGGGGGCCGGGGCCAGCCGGGAGACCGGCGCGAGCTTCTTGTCGGCATTGATCAGGCCGCCGAGCCAGTAGCCGCAGTTCGACATGGCCATCCGGTTCGCCTGGTAGGTCGGGCCGTCCCAGGTGTTGGGGTCGGGCTGGACGAGACTCGGCCCGACCCGGGCGCGACAGTAGTCGATGTACCAGCCCAGCGCCTTGCGGGCCTCGGGGGTGGTGAAGTCGACCCGGGTGAAGTCGTCGGTGAAGAGGCTGCCGCCGGCGGCCACCGTCAGGCTCGCCAGGAGATTGGGCGTCAGGACGCCGTTGTAACTGCCGCCGAAGACGGTCGTCTGGCCGTTCCGGCGCTGTGTGAGCCGCTTGGCCTTCTCCAGCCACTCCTCGTAGGTGACCGGTTCGGTCTCCGGCGGGTAGTCGACACCGGCCTTGTCGAAGAGGGCGGTGTTGTACCAGTACATGGAGTCCTGGGAGAAGTCCTTCGCCATGCCGTAGCGCGGGCCCTTGCCCTGGGTGCGGCCGTCGTAGCGCCACAGGTCGTTGACCGGGTCCAGGTCATCGGCCCGGAGCACGTGGCTCCTGGCGAAATACGGGTCGAGCTCCTCCATCACCTCGCGGGCCGCGAAGTACGGCGCGTCCACGGCACCGACGCCCCGCACGAGGTCGGGCGGGTTGCCGGTGGTCATCATCGCGATGAGCTTGGTGATGTCGTACTTCACCGTGACGATCTTGACGCCGATGTCCTTCTGGGCCTGCTTGATCAGGTCCGGGGAGATGTCGTCGGGCTTGACCATCAGCGTGACGGTCTCCCCCGAGCCGCTGACCCCGCTCGACACCTGCATCGCGCAGCCGCTCAGGGCCGCCGCGCCGCCCGCGGCACCGGCCGCCGACAGGGAGAGAAATCGGCGGCGGCTCAAGGAAGCACCAGCACGTGGGTGCATGAACGCACCACCTCCTGCTCTTGCTGTTCGACATGCCGGTCAAGGGTCGGCACATCGACCCGTCCGGTCGCTCGGCAACCGGTTGTTGTGTGTGGGGCAGAGCTTCTTCCGGTCAGCTGGGCGCGTCAAGAGTCCTGACCAACTTTCGAAAAGTCGAGGTAGCGTCTGTGTCATGGCCGAACCAGCCGGAACGTAGGGGTTTACGCCCCCATGAACGAGGTGAGACACCACAGGTCGGCCGCTGTCATCGCGGGGTTACCGGGGAGACATGGGGCTATCATTTGGCAACCGGTTGCCGACGTGCCTGCCAGAAGGCAGGGGCTCCGGCGCGGCCGGACCCGCCCCCCTGCCCCATCCACCGGCAGCGCAGTAATCGATTTCCGCCCGCCGGGTGGGACCCGGACTGCGCCCCCGACCAGGACTCCAGGGCCGAGCCGCCCTGCCGACCTCCCCGCACCACCGCATCCAGCCGTGCGCCTCCTGCCACGACGTGGGATTCCGGCCAGTTCGACCTCGACCGGAGCCGGCCGCATGCCGGAGGCGGCGCGTCGATTGACCGCCGCTTCCCGCCGGATCTACGGTAGAAGACGCTTTCTGAAAATGTTTCCGTCCACTGTTCCCGCCTCTGTCCCAGGAGAGTCATGCCCAGCCCCCAGCTGCCGCGGGCCGTGTTCGCGATGGACCCGGTGCACCTTCCGCTGCTCTTCCCTCCGCCGCTCATGGCGCGGTTGCGGCGTACGGCCGACATCGATCCCGCGGTCGTCGTACGGGACTTCGCCGATCCGGCCGCGGCCGACGCCCTCGCCACGGCCGAGTTCCTGATCACCGGCTGGGGCTGCCCGCACCTCGACGCCGGCGTGCTCGCCGCCGCCCCCAAGCTGAACGCCGTCCTGCACGCCGCGGGCTCCGTCCGCTCGCTGGTCGGGGAGGCGCTGTGGGAGCGCGGCGTCACCGTCTCCAGCGCGGTGACCGGCAACGCCGTGCCGGTCGCGGAGTTCACGCTCGCGATGATCCTGCTCTCCGGCAAGGACACCTTCGACCACCGCGAGCGCTACCGCCGCGGCCACACCTACCCCACCCCGGGCGAGACCGCCGGCACCGGCAACCTCGGCCGCCGCGTCGGAATCATCGGCGCCTCCCGCGTGGGCCGACGGCTGCTGGAGCTGCTGCGGCCGTTCGACCTCACCGTCCTGCTGCACGACCCCTACGTGAGCCCCGCCGAGGCCGCCGCCCTGGGCACCGAGCTGCTCTCGCTGGAGGATCTGCTCAGACACAGCGACATCGTCAGCCTGCACGCCCCCGACATCCCCGAGACCCACCACATGCTCGACCGCGACCGGCTGGCCCTCATCCGGGACGGCGGCGTGCTCATCAACACCGCCCGCGGCGCCCTGGTCGACCACGACGCGCTCACCGACGAGCTGGTCTCCGGCCGGCTCAGCGCGGTCCTCGACGTCACCGAACCCGAGCCGCTGCCCGCCGGTTCCCCGCTGTACCAGCTGCCCAACGTCTTCCTCACCCCGCACATCGCCGGATCCCTCGGCAACGAGCTGGAACGGCTCGGCGCCATCGTCGCCGACGAGCTGGAACGCCTGGTCGCGGGCGCGCCGCCGGTCCATGAGGTGCGGCACGCCGACCTCGCCCGGGTCGCCTGATCCCCGCCGTCCACAAGCCCTCCAGCCCGGAGTAACGATGGGATACGGTTTCCGCACCGGTGCGGGGCGGGGCCCCGGCCGCCGCCGGGATCGGGCCACTACGTCGAAGGAGCCGCAACGGTGAGTCAGCGCAAGGCGTCCCCCGACGCCGGCCGGGCGACCATCCGCGACGTGGCCGAGCGCGCGGGCGTCTCCGTGGCCAGCGTCTCGCGGGTGCTGTCCGGCAACTACCCGGTCTCGGAGGAGCTGCGCCGCAAGGTGATGAAGGTGGTCCGCGACCTGGACTACGTCACCAACGCCCACGCCCGCTCCCTGGCCGGCGGCGGCACGCCGACGGTCGCGATCCTGATCAACAACATCACCGGCGCCGCGTTCGCCCACGTCGCCAAGGGAGTCGAGGGCGCGGCCACGCTGCGCGGCTGGCTCTCCCTGGTCGGCACCACGGGCGACGACCCCGAACGTGAACTGGCGCTGGTCAACCTCATGCGCCAGCAGGGCGTCGCCGCCGTGGTGCTGCTCGGCGGCGCTTACGACTACGACGAGTACCAGTTGCGCATGGCGCGTTTCGCCCGCTCCCTGGACGCGGCCGGCTCGCATCTCGTCCTGGTCGGCAGACCGCCGCTGGAAGGCGACGTCCCGGCGACGACGGTCGACTACGACAACGAGGGCGGCGCCTACGCGATGGCCAGCCATCTGCTGTCGGCCGGCCACCGGCGCGTCCTCGTCCTGCCCGGACACGCCGAACTCAGCACGGCCCAGGGCCGGTTGAGAGGAGCACGGCGGGCCTTCGAGGCGTACGGGGTGCCGTTCGACCCGGGCATGGTGCGGCACGGGCCGTACGACTACGAGCACGGCTACGAGGCCGTCGAGGCGGCCCTGCGGGAGGCGCCGGACTTCACCGCCGTCCTGGCCGGGACCGACGTGGTCGCCGCGGGCGCCATGCAGGCCCTGCGCGCGGCGGGCCTGCGGGTGCCCGAGGACGTCTCGATCGTGGGCTACGACGACATTCCGCTCGCCTCCCAGCTCACCCCGCAACTCACCACGGTGCACGTGCCGTACGAGGAGATGGGCCGGGTCGCGCTGCGCGCGGTGGCCGACCGGCGCGAGGGCGGTGCGGTCCGCCGCAGGAGCGGGGACGGCGAGCACCTGGTGCTGGGCACGCACGTCGTCGTACGCAACTCCGTGCAGCCGCCGGCCCGGCGCCGACGCGGGTAATGCTCTGCTGCGTCGTTACGTAAACGGTTTCCCCTCTTCTGCGATGGTCGGGCGGGAGCCCTCGGCCCACCTGCCCAGCATCCGCCGCCCATCCGCTGCATCCAGCTGACCTGCACCGATACCTCGTCTGTGCGGCCCGTCGCACACGCCCTCGCGCCTCACGCCACAGACAGTCCGGCGTAAACAAATTCCGGCACACCTCTTGCTATGCGGCAAGCCGTCGCCTACCTTCCCAGCAACCGCTTACTACAGCTTCTGCTTGGCCCTTACCCCCCGCAACCGCGAGCCGACGGTTTCCGGCCGCCGTTCCTGGCCAGCACCGAGCCGCCGTCCTCTCTCGTTCTGCGAACTCTGAGAACGCCTATTCCGAAGGATCACGGTCAGATGAACTCCACCAGCCCCCGGAGAAGGTTCGCCTCCGCCGCCGTCGCGGGTGTCGCGCTCACCGGTCTGCTCTCCGCCTGCGGCGGATCCGACTCGGGCGACGACGCGTCGTCGAAGCCGTCCGGCCCCGTCACCCTCGACTTCTGGGGTTGGGCCAACGGCCAGGAGGCGGTCGTCAAGGCGTTCAACGCCTCGCACAAGGACGTCAAGCTGAAGTACACCAAGGTGACCGACCAGCTGACCATGCAGAAGCAGCTGACCAACGCGGTCAAGGCCGACAACGCGCCCTGCCTGCTGCAGAACACCGGCGAGTACGTCACCAGCTGGGTCTCGCAGGGCGCGCTCGCCGACATCACCCAGTACGTCCAGTCCAACAAGGACAAGTTCAACCCCGGCTCGTGGGCCGTCGGCCAGGTCCAGGGCAAGGTCTACGGCGTCCCGACCGCCTCGGCGCCCGCCTTCACCATCTACCGCACGGACATCTTCGCCAAGTACGGCCTCCAGCCGCCCAGGACCTGGGACGACTTCATCGCCGCGGGCAAGGAGCTGAAGAAGCACGGCATCAAGGTCACCAACTACGCCGGAGAGGACCCGAGCACCCTGGAGGTGCTCGCCATGCAGGCCGGCGCCGACTGGTACAGCATCGACGGCGACTCCTGGAAGGTGAACTTCCAGGACGAGGGCACTCTGAAGGCCGCGAAGGTGATCCAGGAGATCATCGACAACGACCTGAACGCCAAGCTCTCCTTCGCCGACTACGCGGCCGTGCAGCGCAGTTTCGACACCGGCGCAACCGCCACCCGGCAGATCTCCACCTGGCAGATGTCCGGCATGGTGCAGAACTTCACCAAGTCCTTCGGCAAGTGGGCGCTCGCCCCGTGGCCGACCTTCAAGGGCGAGGCGGCCCGGACGCCGGCCGGCACCAACCAGAGCGGCAACCTGACGCTGGTCTCCGAGCAGTGCGACCACAAGGAGCAGGCCGCTCAGGCGGCGCTGTGGATGTCGACGGACCCCGGCGCGGTGAAGACCATGGCGAGCCCGGAGACCGGCAGCGGCGTGATGCCCGCGCTGGCCGACAGCGAGTCGTACGTCTCCGAGGCGATCTCGCAGAAGCTGCTGGGCAAGAACTACGAGCCGGCCAAGAAGATCGTGACGGACAGCCTGGGCACGATCAGGACCGGCTGGACCTTCGGCCCCAACTGGACCGCGATGTTCACGGAGATGCAGGACGAGTGGGCCAAGGTCGTCAGCAAGAAGCAGAAGGTCACCGACCTGCTCGCGCACATGCAGGAGTGGACGGTCAACGACCTGAAGCAGCGCGGCATCAACGTCAAGGGCTGAGGCAGACCCGATGATTCGCTCACTGCGCTGGAAGGGTGCCGCGTTCACGGTGCCCTTCCAGCTCGGCTTCCTCTTCCTCTACCTGCTCCCGATCGGGTACGCGGTCTACCAGTCGCTGTTCCTGCAGAAGCAGTCCGGGCTCGGACTCGGCGGCGCGACCACGGAGTTCGTCGGGCTGCGGAACTACGAGCACGGGCTGACCGACTCGGCGTTCCTGACCTCCATCCTCAGGGTGGTGCTGTTCGGCTGCGTGCAGATCCCGTTCATGCTGCTCGTCAGCCTGGTCCTGGCGCTGCTCCTGGACGCGGTCACCGCGAAGGCGGCCGGCCGGTTCCGGATCCTGCTGCTGGTGCCGTACATGATCCCCGGGGTGGTCGCGGCCATCGTGTGGATCAACCTGTACAGCCCCGAGGTGGGTCCGCTGACGCCGCTCGGCGAGCTGTTCGGGTTCGACTGGAACTTTTTCGCCCCGTCGATGGTGTGGCCGGCCATCGGCAACCTGCTGACCTGGCACGGCATCGGCTACAACATGGTGATCATCTACGCGGCGCTCCAGGGAGTGCCCCGGGAGCTGTTCGAGGCCGCGCGGCTGGACGGCGCCTCGGAGCTGCGGATCGCGCTGAGCATCAAGATCCCGTTCGTGCGCGGGGCGCTCGTGCTGACCGCCCTGCTGTCGATCATCCAGATGCTGCAGATCTTCAACGAGCCGGCGCTGTTCCGGAACGTGACGCCGCAGACGGTCAGCGACAGCTTCACGCCGATCATGATCATCTACAACCAGGCGTTCAACGCCGGCAACTACCACTACGCCGCGGCCCTGTCGGTGCTGCTCGCCCTGATCCTCGGTGTCGCGTCCTTCCTCTTCTACCGGCTGACCTCGAGGGAGGCGGACTGATGGCCCTGACGGAAAACCGCAAGGAGAACGGGGCGGAGAAGGCTGCGGAGACCGCCGTCGTGCCGCCTCGTGCGCGGACGGTGCGGCGGCTCACCCGGCCGGACGCGGCCGCGCGTTCCCGGGGCGCCCAGCGTTTCCTCCTGCTCGGTCTGGTGCTGGCCAGCGTCTACAGCCTGTTCCCGGTGTGGTGGCTGATCGTCGCCTCGACCAAGGATCGCGTGGGGCTGTACCAGAGCAACGGACTGTGGTTCTCCGGCTGGCACCTGTGGGACAACCTCCAGCAGGTCTTCACCTACGACGACGGCATCTTCCTGCGCTGGACCGCCAACTCGTTCCTGTACGCGGGGGTCGGCTCGCTCGGCGGCACCCTCGTCGCGCTGGCCACGGGCTACGGACTGGCCCGCTTCGACTTCCCCGGACGGGGCGCGGTGTTCGCGGCCGTGGTGGGCTCCTTCCTCATTCCCATCGCCCTGCTCACCCTGCCGCTGTACCTGCTGTTCTCGGCGATCGGGCTGGTCGACACCCCCTGGGCGATGCTGATCCCCTGCCTGATCAACCCCTTCAGCGTCTACCTGGCCAAGGTCTACACCGAGGCCACGATCCCCTTCGAACTGCTGGAGGCGGCCCGTATCGACGGCGCCGGGGAGCTGAGGATCTTCTTCAGCATCGTGCTGCGGATGATGACAACGGGCGGCGCGACGGTGTTCCTGCTGGCCTTCGTCAACACCTGGAACGCGTTCTTCCTCCCCCTGACCGTGCTGCGCGGCGAGGAGAACTGGACACTCAACCTGGGCCTGTACAACTGGACCGGCAAGCGCCTGGAGTCGGGGATCGACGTGACCAGTCTGGTCCTGACGGGCGCGCTGCTGTCCATCGTCCCGATGGCGATCATGATGGTGGCGATGCGCCGGTACTGGCGGACCGGGGTGACGCTGGGAGCGCTCAAGTGACGGCCCCCGCGCCGGATCCGTACCCGACTCCCTGGGGGCCGCGGGTGACCCTGACGCCCCGCCGCCCCCAGGCGACCCACTTCTGCGGAGTCCCGACGTGACCGTCCTGCACAACCCCGTCCTGCGCGGCTTCTTCCCCGACCCGTCGCTGGTGCGGGTCGGGGAGTGGTACTACGTGGCCACGAGCTCCTTCGAGTGGTTCCCCACCCTCCCCATCCACCGCTCCCGCGACCTGGCGCACTGGGAGTACGCGGGCCATGTCCGGGGCGCGGTCCCCGGCGACTCGCTGGCCGGTGTGCCCGACTCGGGCGGCGTCTGGGCGCCGTCGCTGAGCTGGGACGGGGAGCGGTTCTGGGTGACGTACGCCGTCGTGCGCTCCGTGGGCACGCCGTACTTCGACGCGGACACCTACGTCTCCACGGCCCCGGACGTGAGCGGCCCGTGGAGCCCCCCGCGCCGGGTCGCCAGTCATGGCTTCGACCCGGCCCTGTACCACGAGGCGGGCCGTCTGTGGCTGCTCAATCTCCAGAACGACCACCGTCCGGGCGGTCAGCGCTTCGCCGGGATCGTGGCAACCGAGCTGGACCGCGACACGCTGGCACCCGTGGGCGACACCCACCTGCTGCTCCAGCACGACCGGCTCGTCGAGGGGCCCAAGCTGCTGCGCCGCGACGGCTGGTACTACCTGGTCCTCGCCGAGGGCGGCACGGGCTGGGAGCACGGGGTGCGGGTGGCGCGCGGCCGTGCGCTGACCGGCCCGTACGAACTGGACGAACGGCCCCTGCTGACCACCCGGGACGACCCGGGGGTGCCGTTGCAGAAGGCCGGGCACGGGGAGCTGTTCCAGGCCCCGGACGGGACGTGGCTCCTGAGTCATCTGACGGCCCGCCCCCTGCACACCCCGCACGGCCGCCGCTGCACCCTCGGCCGGGAGACGGCGATCCAGGCGGTGGTCTGGGACGCGGACGGCTGGCCCCGGTTGCGGCAGGAGGGATGGCACCCCGCGGTGGAGGTCGAGGTACCGGCCCCGCACTCCCCGCCCCCGCCGTCCGCCCCGCCCGAGGGACTGTCGTGGCCGTGGAGCACCCTGCGCGGACCCGTCGATCGCTCGTGGGCGGACACGAGCAGCCGGCCGGGGTGGATCCGGCTGCGCGGCCGGCACGGTCCCGAGTCGCGCTGGGCGCACAGCCTGTTGGCGCAGCGCGTCACCGAGCACCGCGCGGAGGCCGAGGTCACCGTCGAGGCCCGGCCGTCCGCCTTCACCCAGGCCGCGGGGCTGGTGCTCCGGTACGACGCCGAGGCCTATGTCGGCCTGGACCTGACCTGGGCCGAGCCCGAGGGCGAGCCGCAGCGCGGACAGCAGTGGCGGGATGCGGGCCGTACGGTGCTCAGCCTGGTCGCACGCGACGAGCGGGGCGCCCGGCAGGTGGCCGTCGTGGACGTGGCGACGGCGAAGGTCACCCTCGGCGTCACGGTCGACGGCACGGCCGCCCTCTTCTGGTACGCGACGGACGGCACCCGCACGACGGTCGGCCCCGCGCTGGACATCAGCCACCTGTCCGACGACCACGGCGCACGCCTGCGCTTCACCGGCCTGCTGGCGGGCATCCATGCGACGGATCTCGTGGACGCGGCGTGGACGGCGGACTTCACGGGTTTCCGCCTGATGTGCACGGCCGAGGAGCGGCCCCGGGCGCTCACGCGCGGGTGAGGTAACGACGGAACCCCTGAGCCAGGGGCTCGAATCCGCAGGCGGCGTAGAAGGCATGGACGTACGCGTCGTCGGCGGCCAGCAACTGGGCCTTGTAGCAGCCGCCCGCTTCGGCCAGTTCCACGGCGGCCTGCATCAGTCGACGCCCGACGCCGCGCCGCTGGTGTGAGCCGGACACCACGACGTTCTCCACGAAGAGGATGGGCCGGCCACCGCGCGTGAGGTTCGGCAGCACCACGCAGTCCGCCGTTCCGACCACGGTGCCGTCGGCGTCGGCCACCAGGACGGTCCGTCCCCGCTGCCCCGCCATGTCGGCCCAGATGGCCTCCGCGGACGCCCGGGGCAGCGGGGCGTCGTCAGGGTTCAACTCGCCGTAGAGGCCCAGCACCGCCGACAGGTCCGCCTCGGCCGCCGGCCGCACCGTGATCCTCATGCTGCCGAGCTTAAGGCGCGCCCCACGGCCCGCGTCACCGCGGTGGATTGCCCGCTGTTCGGGGTTTCGAAAGTTTTGCCCGAAGGAACTCCGTGGATTCCTCTGTCTTCCCGCCGTGTTGCGCCAGACTTAGAGTAGGAAGCGCTTTCTGTCGGGCCGGTCGGGCTCGCTCCCCGGTCCGCGGCAGGCAGCGCTGGTCGAAACTTTCCACGGCCCTCGGGCGGGCCGGAGAGGTGGGTTCCCGATGGTCCGTACGGGAAGTGCGAGCGTGGCGGCCGGTCCGACGCTGGCGGTCGTGGCCCGCGAGGCGGGGGTGTCGGTGCCGACCGCGTCGAAGGTGGTGAACGGCCGGGAGGACGTGGCGCCCGAGACCCGGCGGCGCGTCACCGAGGCGCTGGACCGGCTCGGTTACGTCCGCAGACCCCGCTTCGACGCCGCCAAGGCTCCCCGCCTGGTCGATCTCGTCGTGCACTCCCTGGAGAGCTCCGGGTCGGGCGCGGTGCTCCACGGTGTGGAGGAGGCGGCGCGCGACGCGGGCCTGGAGGTCGTGGTCTGCGCCGCCCTGACCCGTAAACGGGGCGGGCGCCCGGAACGCGGCTGGCTGGACAAGCTGGGCGCGCGCGGCTCGTCCGGCGTGCTGTTCAACCTGGCCGAGCTCAGCGAGTCGCAGTACGCCTGGCTGGAGCAGCACCGCATCCCGTTCGTGATGATCGACCCGGTCCTCGAACCGCCGCCCGGGGCGGTGTCGGTGGGCGCGGCGAACTGGCAGGGCGGGGTGACGGCGACCGAGCACCTGCTGGCGCTCGGCCACGAGCGGATCGCCGTCGTCGCCGGTCACCGGCACACCTTGGGCAGCAGCGCGCGGGTCGCCGGTTACCGCTCGGCCCTGGCCTCGGCGGGCGTGCGGCACCGCACCGAGTACGTCCGGCACGCCGGTTCCGACGAGGCGGCGGCCCGCCGCCGCATGCGCGAGCTGCTGGACCTGCCCGAGCCTCCGACGGCCGTGTTCGTCTGCTCGGACCGGATGGCGCTCGGGGTCTACGAGGCGCTGGCCGAACGGGGGTTGACGGTCCCGGACGACATCAGCGTGGTCGGTTTCGACGACCTGCCGGAGGCCCGCTGGGTCACGCCGGCCCTGACGACGGTGCGCCAGCCGCTGTCGGAGATGGCAGCGACGGCGTTGCGCCTGCTGGTACGGATGATGGACGGCAGCCGTCCCGAGGGCACCCGCACCGAACTCTCCACCCGCCTGGTCGAACGGGCGAGCACGGCCCCGCCGCGCGCCTGACCGGCCCCGGCCTCCCGGCGTACGCGCGAGGGCACGCAGCACTCCCTGGCGGTCGCGTTCCGGGGGCCGGTGAGGGACATCCCGGACGAGCAGGTGCCCTGCGGGTGCGACCGTCGGATCCGGGAATAGGCCAGACCGACAGGCAAGTTGGGGTGACTGACGACCATTCCGCGCCTTGTGCGCCCGAGTGCCCTCGTGTGCCCTGAGCCCTGAACCTGAGGCTTGAGCCCGAGTGTCCGAGCGCGGGCCGTACTCCACGGAAGGACTGCCGACCATGACACACGACGTGCGCACGATCACCAACCCGGCCGCCCTGCACGACCCGACACCGTTCGGCTACAGCCATGCCGTCTCGGCCCCTGGTGAAGTCATCTTCATCGGCGGCCAGTACGCCTCAGACGACACGGGCAACCCGGTGCCGGGCGATTTCGCCGCCCAGGTGGAACTGGCCTTCGACCGGCTGCGGTCGGCGTTGGAGGGAGTCGGTCTCGGCCTCGAACACGTGGTCCGGCTGGGCACGTTCATCGTCGACCACGACCTCGACAAGCTGCGGACCCTCGGTAAGGCATTACACGCTCGCTTCGGCGACCGGCTCCCGGCCCAGACACTGAGCGGCGTCGCCTCGCTCGCGCTGCCGGGCATGCTGTTCGAGGTGGACGCGGTCGCCGTACGCCCCCTCTAGGCCCTCGGAAGGCGCGCCGCCCACATGATCCCGCCGTGCAGATGAGCCCGGAAGTCCGGATCCCCGTACGCCTCCGGCGCGTGGCCGAGGGCGGTGTAGAAGACGCGGCCCGTACCCTGTTCGCGGCACCATGCCAGCGGGTGGTCCTCGCCCATGCCGCCGCCCTCGTACGACGACTCGTCGGCCCGCACGAGGACGTGCGCGCTGCCGCGGGGGTTGGTGCGGAAGTCGTACCACTCGTCGGTGAGGTGCCACACGGCGGGCAGGTGCCGGGTGGCCGGGTGGGTGCCGTCCTCGACGACGGCCTTGCCGGGCTGGTGGAGGGGGTGACGGGCGAACCGGGCCCCGAGCAGCTCGCCGTAGTACGGCCAGTCGTACTCGGTGCAGGCCGCGGCGTGCACGCCGACGAAGCCACCGCCCGACTCGACGTACGCCGCGAGCCGCGCACGGCCGGCCGGGGTCAGGATCTCGCCGCTCGTCGAGAGGAAGACGACGGCGGCGTAGCCGCCCAGGGGTTGCTCGAGGGCCGCCGGGTCCTCGGTGGCGTCGACCTCGAAGTCGCCGAGGGTGCGCAGGGCGGCGATCCCGGCGGGGATCGAGTCGTGCCGGTAGGCGGTGGTGCGGGTGCAGACGAGAAGTCGGGGCGCCATGCCGACGACCCTATGCCGTCGGCGTGCGCGGTCCCAGGCAAGTGATCAAGCCGAAAATTTCGGGATCAGCCGCTGGTTCCGACGTTGTTGTCCGGGGCTCCGTCACCGACCGGGGGCAGGTCACCCCGTTCGACTGGTTCGGTGGGGCCGGAGGCGGGCGGGAGGAGGGTGTCGAGTTCGGCGTCGGAGGGGCGGTGCACGGAGCGGGCCGCCTGGCGCAGGACGTCGCGCTCGACTCCTTCGCCGGTGATCCGCACGACGTGGCCCTTCTTCGGCACCGCGTACTCCCGCTGTCCGCCGCCGCTGCGGTACCACGCCTCGCCGTCGCGTTCGCAGGTGGTGCGCGCGCCGGATGCGGTGCCGACGGGCCGGCGCGGACAGCTCTCGGCGGTCATCGTGCCCCGGTCGACGCGCAGATGGAGCTGCCCGCCGCCCTGTGCGGAGACGTACGTCGCGGAGAAGCCGTCGCCGCCGTACACGCCGACGGACTGCTGGGCGAGGGTGAAACCGGAGACCTCGGTGACGTAGACGTGCTCCGGCGCGATGCCCGAAGCGCGTGCGCGGGAGGCGAGTTCGGCCGGGTCGGCGGGCGAACCGGTGCCCGCCTTCTCGGTCCCGCAGGCGGTGAGCAGGACGGGCAGAACGCACAGCGCCGGTAAGGTGCGCAGTCTTCGGACCATGCCCGCATCATGCCGTACGGGTGTTCGGAGACGCGTGCTGTGCGGCCAGTGCGGTCCGCCCGACAACCCCACGTGAGCGCTTCCCCGCCTGCACGGACATCGCCCGCCGCCACCCCACGCGAAGGCACCCACCGGGCCCGCCGTGCCCGGACAGTTTCGACAGGGATGAAGAGGATGAGCGGCGTTCCCGCCCGGCTGGACCACCTCGTCCACGCCACCCCGACCTGGCGGCAACGGTCGCCGACTTCGCCCGCCGCACCGGCGTGGTCCCGGCCGAGGGCGGCGTCCACGTCGGCTTCGGCACGCACAACCACCTGGTCGCGCTGGGCGGCACCAGCTATCTGGAGATCATCGGACCCGATCCGGAGCAGCCCGCGCCGACCGGTCCGCGGCCCTTCGGTGTCGACGGGCTGACCGCCCCGCGGACGGTCACTTGGGCGATCAGCCGGCCCGGCCTCGACGCGGCGGTCGCGACCGCCCGTGCCCGCGGCTACGATCCCGGCGCCGTGCGGCCGATGAGCCGCCGCCGTCCCGACGGCACGCTGCTGGAGTGGCGTCTGACCGACGGCGGCACGGCGCACCCCTCCGGCCTGGTGCCGTTCCTCATCGACTGGGGGCCTCCGCCCACCCGACCGCCTCCGGTCTCCCCGACACTCCCCTGGTGTCGATGTCCGCCACCGCCCCGGACCCGCGGGAGATCCGCACCCTGCTGAGCGCCGTCGGAACCGACCTGGACGTCACCGCCGGACCGGTGGGCATCTCCTTCACCGTGGACACACCGCGCGGCCCGGTGACCTTCGGGTGAGCGGGACGCCGGTGTCCGATTCCTTCAAGACGCCGCGCCGCGCCGCTGCCTACCGTGGCCGCATGACTCCACGATTCGATGCCATCGGCCTCGTCGTCTCCGACATGGCCGCCTCCGTCGCCTTCTACCGCCGCCTCGGGTTCCCCTTCCCGGAGGGCTCGGAGTCCGCGCCGCACGCCGAGGCCGAACTGCCCGGCGGGCTGCGGCTGCTGCTCGACACCGAGGAGACCGTCCGGTCCTTCCACGCCGCCTGGCGGCCACCCTCCGGGGGCAGCCGCGCCTCGCTGGCCCTGCGCTGCGACGCGCCCGCGGAGGTCGACGCCGTGTACGAGGAGTTGGTGGGGGCCGGGTACCACGGGGAACTGAAGCCCTGGGACGCCTTCTGGGGGCAGCGGTACGCGACCGTGCACGACCCGGACGGCAACGGGGTGGACCTGTTCGCGCCGCTACCGGGCCAGTAGGTCGCGGGGCCGCAGCCCGGTCAACTCCCGTACGTCCCGGGTCAGGTGCGCCTGGTCCGCGTAACCGGCCCGGGCCGCCGTCTGCGCCAGGGACAGGCCGGAGCGGGCCAGCGCGAGGGCACGCCGCAGCCGCAGCACACGGGCCAGCGTCTTGGGGCCGTAGCCGAAGGCCGTCAGGGAGCGGCGGTGCAACTGGCGGGCGGTGAGGCCGAGTTCGTCGGCCGTCGCGGCGACGGAACGGCCGGCGGCCAGCGCCGTCACGACGCGCCGCAGCAGCGGGTCGGGCGGGTCGGTGCCGGCCGCGCGGCGCAGTGCCAGGTCCTCCAGTCCGGTCGCCGGGTCGGGGGCCGCGTCGACGTGTGCGGCCAGGCGCCGCACGTACGGGGCGGGCCACAGGTCCGCGAGGTCGACCCGGCGGTCGCGCAGTTCGTGCGCGGGCACCCCGAGCAGCGCGGGCGCCGTGCCCGGGAAGAAGCGGACGCCCGCCCAGGTGCTGGGCGCTCCCTCGGTGACGTACGCGCGGGTGTCGGGTCCGGCGACCAGCAGCCGCCCGTCGTTCCACAGCAGGTCCATGCAGCCGTCGGGCAGCACGCGGCCCGCTTCGGCGCCGGTCGAGGTGTTCGTCCACACCACCGCGCCCGGCAGCCGGGCCGGCCGCTCCGCGTACAGGTACGGGGACACGTACGCCAGGCTACGCCGCCCGGCTCCGGTCCTCTGCGGGCTGACGCCGTGGACCCGTTCGCCCGCGACCGACAGCGCGGACGCGCTGCCGTGGCCGACCTGCCGGGCGATCGCGCCGACGGTGTCACCATCAGCCGGGCGGCTCCGCCTCGGGCCGGGCGAACCAGGCCCTGGCCCGCAGCGCGGTGATCACCGGCGGGTGGAGCAGCCGCCGGGCCGAGGCCGTGCGGGCCGCCGGGCCGGCGGTGCGGGCGGCGTCGCGGGTACGGAACTTCGACCGGGACGACGTACGACGTGGGAGGCGCTGCTGCGGGGCGCGCGGAGGCAGTCGACGTGGTGCACCTGTCGGACACGGCTCGCCCGGGAGAGGGGCCGGGCCGGGCGTGCGGCTGCTGAGGCTGCTGTCGGTGCGGGGCCAGGACCGGGCGCTGCCCGTCGAGGAAGGCGGTGCGCGCGGCGGGCGGGGACCTGACGGTCGTCCGGGCGGCGGGTGCGCCCAGAACGTCGACGAAGGGCCGCTCTGGAGGAGCTGCGGCAGACCGTCGGCCGGTGTTCCCGGGCGGCGAGGTGCGCGAGCGGTTGGTCGGCGTGGGAGGTCGCGGACGTGGCGGCGCCGGCGGCGGGCGACCGGTACGTGGGCGGACCCGCGGCGCGTCGGGGCCGCGGCTGCCGACCTGGGGCGAGGCCGTCACGTAGAACCCACGGGCTTCAGGTCGCGAGCTGACGGCGCGGGCGGCTGGTGCCCGTGGTGCGGCGGTATCCCGCCGAGGGCGCCGGTCACCGCTCGGCGGCGCCTGGAGGTCGGCCGCTGGTCACCGCTCGGCGGGCGGCTCGTCCCCGTGGTGCGGCGGCACCCGCCGAGGGCCCTGGTCACCGCTCGGCGGGCGGCTGGGCGCCGGTCACCGCTCGGCGGGCGGCTGGGCGCCGGTCACCGCTCGGCGGGCGGCTGGGCGCCGGTCACCGCTCGGCGGGCGGCTCGTCCCCGTGGTGCGGCGGTTTCCCGCCGTGGGTGGTCCTCACGTGCGTGCTCTTCACATGGGTGCGCAGGCGGGACGTGACGTCCTCCGGCGGCAGGAAGCGGGACCACCGCTCGGGGAACTCCGAGGGCATGTCGGGGTCGGCCTCCCCCGCGGCGGCGGCCCGGGCCACGTACTCGGCGACCTGCGCCTGCCGCAGCCGCTCGTTGGCCTCGCGGGCGGCGGCCGTGGCGGCGGCCGGCCAGACCCGGTCGATGGCGGCGTTGACCGCGGCCCCGACGAGCACGGCGAACGCGGACACGCCGATCCACAGCAGCACGGCGACGGGCGCGGCCAGCGAGCCGTAAATGGTCGGACCCTCGACCGTGCTGGTCAGGTAGATCCGCAGCAGGAAGCTGCCGAGCACCCACATGCCGAGGGCGACCAGGGCGCCCGGCACGTCCTCGATCCACGGGGAGCGCACGGGCACGGACACGTGGTACAGCGTCGTCAGGAAGGCGATGGACAGCAGGATCACGACGGGCCAGTACAGGACCTGGACGACGGTCGTCGACCAGGGCACGATCCGCACCACCGCGTCCGGCCCGGCCACCATCAGCGGCAGGGCGACCGAGCCGATCAGCAGGGCCACGATGAAGAGCAGGAAGGCCAGCAGGCGGGTCTTGACGATGCCCCGGACGCCGTCGAGGCCGTACATCACGGTGATCGTGTCGATGAAGACGTTCACGGCGCGCGAGCCGGACCACAGGGCGAACAGGAAGCCTATGGAGATGACGTCGGGCCGGCCGCCCTTCATCACGTCGTGCAGGATCGGCTCCGCGATCTCCCTGACGCCCCGGTCGGACAGCACCGTGCGGGAGGCCTCCAGGATGTTGGTCTGCAGGCTCTCGATGGTGTCGGCGCCGGTCCAGGCGTCGACGTAGCCGAGCAGTCCGATCATGCTCAGCAGCAGCGGCGGCACGGACAGCAGCGTGAAGAACGCCGCCTCGGCCGCCAGCCCCAGGATCCGGTACTCGATGCAGGAGTTGACGGTGTCCTTGAGCAACAGCCAGGCGGTCCTGCGTTTGGAGACGTTCCGGTAGAGGGCTCGGGCCCGGTGGAGGCGGCCGGAGGGCCTGTCGGGGGTTTCACTTGCTGGCTGCACGCCCTAAAGGTATCCGTCGGGCCTGGTGGCGCTCACCCGCAGCCTGCTCGCTCCCCTGTGGTGAGCGGCGTCGTAGCGGGTAGGTTCGCAGACATGGCAGGCTCCACGCACACTGTGACGAACCAGGTCCCGCCGCTGGTCGGCTACGACGTGTTCACCGCCGACCGGGCCCTGACGGCGGCGGTGCGCCGGCATCTGGACGCCGGCCTGGTCGACGAGGCGATCGAGGAACTGTCGGCGCTCGGGCGGA
This sequence comes from Streptomyces bullii, assembly GCF_042657145.1. Lineage (NCBI taxonomy): Bacteria > Bacillati > Actinomycetota > Actinomycetes > Kitasatosporales > Streptomycetaceae > Streptomyces > Streptomyces bullii. Next base: position 627,495 of record NZ_JBHSNY010000004.1, on the reverse strand, counting down.
CCTCCGGCTCGGCCCAGCTGCAGGAATGGGGCACGCAGGCCAACGAGAACCCGCCCCGGCTGCGGACCCACGACCGCTACGGGCACCGCGTCGACGAGGTCGACTTCCACCCGGCCTGGCACCGGCTGCTCGGCAAGGGCGTCTCGGCCGGTCTGACGTCGGCCTGGACCCGGCCGGGCGGGCATGTGCGGCGGGCCGCGGCGTTCCTGGTGTGGACGCAGGTCGAGGCCGGCAACGGCTGCCCGCTGTCGATGACGCACGCGGCCGTGCCCGCGCTGCGCACGGACCCGGAGCTCGCCGCGGAGTGGGAGCCGCGGCTGACGTCGACGGTGTACGACCGCGGCCTGCGGCCCGCGCACCACAAGGCCGGGGTGCTGTTCGGGATGGGCATGACGGAGAAGCAGGGCGGCAGCGACGTACGCGCCAACACCACGTCCGCCCGTCCGCTCTCCGAGGAGGGCGCGTACGAGCTGACCGGGCACAAGTGGTTCTGCTCGGCGCCGATGTCGGACGGATTCCTCGTCCTGGGCCAGGCGCCGGACGGGCTGACGTGCTTCCTGGTCCCCCGGGTGCTGGAGGACGGCACGCGCAACGTGTTCCTCATCCAGCGGCTCAAGGACAAGCTGGGCAACCGTTCCAACGCCTCCGCCGAGGTCGAGTTCGACGGCACCTGGGCCCGCCGGGTCGGCGAGGAGGGGCAGGGGGTGCGCACCATCATCGGAATGGTGGCGGCGACCCGGCTGGACTGTGTGCTGGGCTCGGCGGGGCTGATGCGGCAGGCGGTCGCGCAGGCCGTCCACCACTGCGCGCACCGCGAGGCCTTCGGCGGGAAGCTGATCGACAAGCCGCTGATGCGCAACGTCCTCGCCGACCTGGCGCTGGAGTCGGAGGCGGCGACGACACTGGCGCTGCGGCTCGCGGCCGCGTACGACGACGGTGGCGAGCAGGAGCGGGCGCTGCTGCGGATCGCGGTGCCGGCGGCCAAGTACTGGGTGACCAAGCGCTGCGCCCCGGTGGCGGTGGAGGCGGCCGAGTGCCTGGGCGGCAACGGGTACGTCGAGGAGTCCGGCATGCCCCGGCTGGTGCGCGAGTCGCCGCTCAACTCGATCTGGGAGGGCGCGGGCAACGTCCAGGCGCTGGACGTGCTGCGCGCCCTGCGCCGTGAGCCGCAGGCGCTCGACGCGTATCTGCGGGAGATCGGGCAGGCGCGCGGCGCCGACCACCGGCTGGACGGCGCCATCAAGAACCTGCTGACCGAACTGTCCGATCTGGAGGGCGTCGAGGGGCGGGCGCGGCGGCTGGTGGAGCGGCTGGCGCTGGTGTTCCAGGGTGCGCTGCTCGTCCGGTACGCGCCGCCGGAGGTCGCCGACGCGTTCTGCGCGGCCCGGCTGGGCGGCGACGGCGGAGCGGCCTTCGGGACCCTGCCCCACACCCTGGACCTGGCGTCGGTGGTGGAGCGGGCCCGGCCGGTGTCCTGACCGGCCGTTCAGGAGTCGCGGGGGTGGTGCTGCGCCGACACGGCACCACCCCCGCCGCACTGGCCCGTTCCGAGCCGTGGACGCCGTTCAGGACGGCGTCGCTCAAGTTTCAATCACCGTCGGGCCGTTGACCAGGGTTGCAAGGGGTTGCAACTTGCTGCTGACTGTGTGCGGACTGTGCGCCTCCGTCCTGGGCAGGCGGCACTATGAGACGGACAGTCAGAACGGACTTCGGGGGGCAGCGGCCGTACGGCCGTGACCAGGGCTGCCCTCCGAGCCTTCTTCCAGGAGGACCAGTGGCGCTCTCCCCGATGGACGTGACGCAGCTCGCCGCCGTCGACACGGCGCGGGCTGCCCGGATGCTCAGCGAGGTCCGCTCCGCCACGCTCTCCGGACAGCGCGCGCCCCTGGCGCCCCGCCCGGTGATCGGGCAGTCCTGGGAGCGGATGCTGCGCAGCGGCGTGGATCCCGACCACGACGTCAGATCCGGGTTGCTGTCGCGTGAGGAGGTGCAGCGCAGGCGCGAGACCTCGGCACTGCGGCATGTGCTGCCGGTGCTGCGGGAGGGGCTGCTGTCGGTCGCGGACGTCGCCCACCACATCATGGTGGTCGCCGACGAGGAGGGCCGGGTGCTGTGGCGTGAGGGCAGCGCGCGGGTGCTGCGCAAGGCCGACGGCTTGGGCTTCGAACTCGGCGCGGACTGGCGGGAGGAGGTCGTCGGCACCAACGGCGTGGGCACTCCGGCGGTCACGCGCCGTCCGGTGCAGGTCTTCGCCTCGGAGCACTTCGTGCGCTCGCACGCCACCTGGACCTGTGCCGGCGCGCCCCTGACGGATCCCCGGGACGGACGGCTCATCGGCGTGGTGGACGTCAGCGGGCCGCTGGAGACGATGCACCCGGCCACGCTGGCCTGGGTCGACTCGGTGGCCAAGCTGGCCGAGGCGCGGCTGCGCGAGATGCACCTGGAGTCGCTGGAGCGGCTGCGCGCGGTGGCGGCACCGGTGCTGGCCCGGCTCGACGGGCGCGCCCTGGTCGTCGACGACGACGGCTGGACCGCGGCCGTGACCGGGATGCCGTACACGCGGCGGATCGCGCTGCCGAGGTCGCCGTCGGCGGGTCCGAACCGGCTGCCGGGGCTGGGACCGTGCACGGTGGAGCCGCTGGCCGGGGGCTGGCTGGTGCGGCCCGCCGACGAGCCGGTGCCGGACGGCGCCCGGATCGTGCTGGACCTCAGACATCCGCGCCGCTGGTCGCTGCGGGTCTCCGGCGGCGCGGGCTCCTGGAGCCGCGAACTGAGCCCCCGCCACGCGGAGTTGCTGTACCTGCTGGCCGTGCACCGCTGCGGGCGCAGCGCCGCCGGCCTGGCCGAGGAGGTGTTCGGCGACCGGGCCCGCACGGTGACGGTGCGCGCCGAGATGTCGCGGGTACGGCGGTACCTCGGGGGGTTCCTGGAGCACCGGCCGTACCGGTTCCGGGAGGACGTGGAGGTCGAGGTGCTCCTTCCGGACGACCCGCACGGCCTGCTGCCGCACTCGACGGCCCCGTCGGTGGGCGGCCGGCGGGGCTCCGCACAGGCGCCCTGAACTCACACGGGCGTGCGGGGTGGCGCGGGCTGGCTCTTCGGCATATGTGTGAGGTATTCGTCCCGGGCACCACTCCCCTGCCGTAGCATCCCCCTTACGGGCCACCCCACCTGCTCCTCGGTCAACCTACTGATCAGCAGGCGCAGTTGACCCGCCTCGGGAGGATCGATGAAGCATCGCGGCAGACACCGTCGACGCAGGCGGGGCAGGGCGCTGCGCGCCGCCCTGGCCGGGACCGCCTTCGCTCTCACCGCCGCGGCCACGATGATCAGCGCCTCGCAGGCCACGGTCGCCGGCGACCCCGGAGCGCTGAAGCCGATCACCAGGTCGGCCGAGACCGCGCGGCTGCGGCTGACCGAGGACCGGGTGCCGCGGCCCTGGCTCGACCGGCTCGCCTCGGAGATGGGCCGGCCCGTCGGTGTCCGCGGCGTCCTGACGAGCGCCACCGAGGACCTCCCCGACGCGGCCGACTGCACGACCGCCGACCGGCACGCCCTGCCCGTCGAACCCGCGGCCACGCGCGCGTACTGCTGGAGCACGGCCGACACCGAGGGCTGGCGGCCCGGCGCGGTCACGACCTCCGGCGACGCGGACGACGACGGCCGGTGGGGCGAGCAGCGGGTGATCCTGTCCGCCTGGTCCCGTGACACCGGCCGGGACGGCGGGGGGCCGGCCAGGGTCGCCTTCGTCGACACCAGCGACCCGGCACACGTCACGTACACCTGGGCGCTGCTCGCGGTGCCCGTGGACGAGGGCCGTGACTACCGGGGGCTGGTCTCGCCGGTGTCGGGCATGGTCTGGTACCAGGACAAGCTGCTGGTCACCGCGCGCGACGGCGACCGTGAGGCGTTGTACGTGTACGACGTGGACCGGATCCAGCGGGCCACCGTCGACGCCGACGCGATCGGCCGGGTGACCGGCGGCTGGGCGGCGGCCGGCTCCCCGTTCGTGCTGCCCGCCGTCGCCTCCTACCGGCTGCCCGCCGGCGCGGGCGTCCCGCGGCTGGGCGGCATCTCCCTGGACCGCAGCACGGCGCCCGACAGCCTCGTAGCGAGCGAGCGGGTGCCCGCGGACTCCGAGCGGCCCACCCGGCTGTGGCGCTACACCTTCGACAGGGACTCGGCCCGCGCCGGTCTGCTCGCCACCGGCACCGACGGACACACCCCGGCCGCCGAGGCGTACGGGACGAGGACGACCGACGTGCGGGGGGTGCTGTCGTACGGCTCGGCCTGGTATCTCGCCCGGGCGGCCCGCACCCCGGAGGGGCACGGCACCCTGTGGCGGCAGGACGAGGACGGCGGGCGGGCGACGCGGTGCGGCGCCGACGAGACCAGCCGCTGCTGGAGCGGCCTGCCGGGCTCGCTGTCCTACTGGGAGAAGACCGGCGAGGTCTGGTCGCAGTCGGGCCGGATGCTCTTCGCCCTGCCGCTGGAGTCGATCGACCGGTCCGTGGACTGATCGACCGGTCCGTGGACCGGTTGCCCGCCCCTCGGACACCGGACGGCCGTTCGACAGATCCATGGACCGGATGGTTCCCTGAGCGGCATGACCACCATCGCCGTGACCACCTGGTCCCTGGAGCAGACCGCCCCGACCGACCTGCTGCCGGCCGCCCCGCCGGAGGGGGACGTCCGGGTCGTCCGCTCCGAGGTCCCCTCGCCCGAGTTCAGCCGCTTCCTGTACGCCTCGGTCGGCGGCGACATCCACTGGACGGACCGGCTGAGCTGGACGTACGCGCGGTGGCGGGAGCACCTGGAGCGGCCCGGGGTGGAGACCTGGGTGGCGTACGACCGGGGCACGCCCGCGGGGTACGTGGAGCTGGACCCTCAGGACGACGGCGTGGTGGAGATCGTCTACTTCGGCCTCCTCCCGGCCTTCCGCGGCCGGCGCATCGGCGGACACCTGCTGTCGTACGGCACCGCCCGCGCCTGGGACCTCGCCGACCGCTGGCCGGGGCTGGCGGCGACGAAGCGGGTGTGGCTGCACACGTGCAGCAAGGACGGCGAGCACGCGATGGTGAACTACGAGCGCCGCGGCTTCCGGCTGTTCGACACCAAGGTCGAGGAGGAGCCGGAGGTGGCCGCGCCGGGACCCTGGCCTGGTGCGTACCCGGCCTGACCTGCGCGGACAAGACGTCTCGCGCGACGTGTGACCAACGACACCCTTGTCTTGCATTTCGAGACAAGGGTGTCCGCATGACGGACGAAGCTGGACTGTGTCCAGATCGCCGTGACACGCTTCCGTCATGTCTGGAACTGGAATTGCCTTGGTGAGTCGGCGGCACGTCGACCTCGGCCGCATGTCCAGCGCCATCTGTCCGGCGCGCTGAGAGCTGGTCAGCACCCTCCAGCAGCGCCGACATCCTCCCCAGAACCCCTTTCCGCGCAATGACGCGCGACGCAGCACCCCTATGCCCACGCGCCCGCACGGCGCAGGTCAGCCGCTTTCCGCCTGTCCCGAAGGACGTGTCCACCATGGCCGCCACCCCGCAGAACCCTGCCGCCGCGACTCCCCGCCGCAAGGTGAGCCGTCACCGCGGCGAGGGCCAGTGGGCCGCGGGTCACTTCACCCCGCTCAACGGCAACGAACAGTTCAAGAAGGACGACGACGGTCTCAATGTGCGGACACGCATTGAGACGATCTACTCCAAGCGGGGCTTCGACTCCATCGACCCCAACGACCTGCGCGGCCGGATGCGCTGGTGGGGTCTGTACACCCAGCGCAAGCCCGGCATCGACGGCGGCAAGACCGCGGTCCTGGAGCCGGAGGAGCTGGACGACGAGTACTTCATGCTGCGCGTCCGTATCGACGGCGGTGCGCTGACCACCCGCCAGCTGCGGGTGATCGGCGAGATCTCGCAGGAGTTCGCGCGCGGCACCGCCGACATCACCGACCGGCAGAACGTCCAGTACCACTGGATCCGGATCGAGGACGTGCCGGAGATCTGGAACCGGCTGGAGGCCGTGGGCCTGTCCACCGTCACCGCCTGCGGCGACACCCCGCGCGTGATGATCGGCTCCCCGGTCGCCGGCATCGCCGAGGACGAGATCATCGACGGCACTCCGGCGCTGGAGGAGATGAAGCGCCGAGTGCTGAACAACAAGGCGTATTCGAACCTCCCCCGCAAGTTCAAGACGGCCATCTCCGGCTCCCCGGTGCTGGACGTGGTGCACGAGATCAACGACGTCGCGTTCGTCGGCGTCCGGCACCCCGAGCACGGCCCGGGCTTCGACGTGTGGGTCGGCGGCGGCCTGTCCACCAACCCCAAGCTGGGCGTGCGGCTGGGCGCCTGGGTGCCGATCGACGAGGTCCCCGACGTCTACGAGGGCGTCCTGTCGATCTTCCGGGACTACGGGTACCGGCGGCTGCGCACCCGGGCCCGCCTGAAGTTCCTCGTCGCCGACTGGGGTGCCGAGAAGTTCCGCCAGGTGCTGGAGGACGAGTACCTGAAGCGGAAGCTGGTCGACGGCCCCGCCCCCGAGCAGCCCGTCCAGCAGTGGCGCGACCACGTCGGCGTCCACCGTCAGAAGGACGGCCGTTACTACGTCGGTTTCGCCCCGCGCGTCGGCCGTGTCGACGGCACGACCCTGACGAAGATCGCCGACCTCGCGGAGGCGCACGGCTCGGGCCGGGTGCGGACCACCGTCGAGCAGAAGATGATCATCCTGGATGTCGAGGAGGCGCAGGTCGACTCGCTGGTGGAGTCCCTGGAGGCGCTGGACCTCACCGCCAAGCCGTCCCCGTTCCGGCGCGGCACGATGGCCTGCACCGGCATCGAGTTCTGCAAGCTCGCCATCGTCGAGACCAAGCAGCGCGGCTCCACCCTCATCGACGAACTGGAGCGCCGTCTGCCGGAGTTCGACGAGCCGATCACCATCAACCTCAACGGCTGCCCGAACGCGTGCGCCCGTATCCAGGTCGCGGACATCGGTCTCAAGGGGCAGCTGGTCCTCAACGACCAGGGCGAGCAGGTCGAGGGCTTCCAGGTGCACCTGGGCGGCGCGCTCGGCCTGGAGGCGGGCTTCGGCCGCAAGGTGCGCGGTCTGAAGGTCACCTCGGAGGAGCTGCCCGACTACGTCGAGCGGGTGCTGAAGCGGTTCCAGGCCGAACGTGAGGAAGGCGAGCGTTTCGCGACGTGGGCCGCCCGGGCCAGCGAGGAGGCCCTGTCATGACCGAGCGCGCGGCTCCCTTCTACTGCCCGTACTGCGGCGACGAGGACCTTCGGCCCAGTGAGGCCGTCGAAGGCAGCCACGGCGCGTGGGAATGCGCGGCGTGCAATCGAGCCTTCCAGCTGAAGTTCCTCGGGCTGCTGGCCCGGGGGCTTCGGCGAGCCGACGACGGAGGGGCACAGATATGACGGCGATTCGGGAAGAGCGCACCACCGAGGATCTCAAGGCGCTCGCCGAGCAGGCGGGCCGTGACCTGGAGGACGCCACCGCGCTGGAGATCCTCCAGTGGGCCGCCGAGACGTTCGGCAAGCGCTTCTGCGTGACGTCCTCGATGGAGGACGCGGTGGTCGCCCACCTCGCCTCCCGTGCGATGCCCGGCGTCGACGTGGTGTTCCTCGACACCGGCTACCACTTCCCCGAGACGATCGGGACGCGGGACGCGGTCGAGGCCGTGATGGACGTCAACCTCATCACGCTCACGCCGAAGCAGACAGTCGCCGAGCAGGACGCCCAGTACGGCCCGAAGCTGCACGACCGCGACCCCGACCTGTGCTGCAAGCTCCGCAAGGTCCAGCCGCTGGAGGAGGGCCTCCAGCGCTACCTGGCCTGGGCGACCGGGCTGCGCCGCGACGAGTCGCCGACCCGGGCGAACACCCCGGTCGTGGGCTGGGACGACAAGCGGCAGAAGGTCAAGATCTCCCCGATCGCCCGCTGGACGCAGGACGACGTGGACGCCTACGTCGCCGAGCACGGCGTCCTGACCAACCCGCTGCTGATGGACGGCTACGCCTCCATCGGCTGCGCGCCCTGCACCCGCCGCGTGCTGGAGGGCGAGGACGCGCGCGCCGGACGGTGGGCGGGCCGGGCCAAGACCGAGTGCGGGCTGCACGGATGACGACGACGATTCAGGAGACTGACGTGACGAGCGGAGCCACCGTCTGGCTCACCGGTCTGCCGAGCGCCGGCAAGACCACCATCGCCTACGAGCTGGCCGGCCGGCTCCGCGAGGAGGGGCACCGCGTCGAGGTGCTCGACGGGGACGAGATCCGCGAGTTCATCTCGGCGGGCCTCGGCTTCTCCCGCGAGGACCGGCACACCAACGTGCAGCGCATCGGCTACGTCGCCGAACTGCTCGCCCGCAACGGCGTGCTCGCCCTCGTGCCGGTGATCGCCCCGTACCAGGACAGCCGCGAGGCGGTGCGCAAGCGCCACCAGCAGAACGGCACGGCGTACCTGGAGATCCACGTGGCGACCCCGGTCGAGGTGTGCTCCGTACGCGATGTGAAGGGTCTGTACGCCAAGCAGGCCGCGGGCGAGCTGAAGGGGCTCACCGGGGTCGACGACCCGTACGAGGAGCCCGAGTCGCCCGATCTGCGGATCGAGTCGCAGAACCAGACCGTGCAGGAGTCCGCGGCGTCGGTGTACGCCCTGCTCGGCGAAAGGGGAGTCCTGTGAGCGACGCGCGCGCGGCCACCCGGCCGCAGACGACGACGAAGGCCGCACCTCTGCGCCGCGCGGGCGGAGAAGCGAACGAAAGGGTTGCAGCATGACGACGACCGTCGCCACCGTGTCCGAGGAGACCGACAGCCCGTACGCCCTCTCGCACCTGGACGCCCTCGAGTCCGAGGCGGTGCACATCTTCCGCGAGGTGGCGGGCGAGTTCGAGAACCCGGTGATCCTGTTCTCCGGCGGCAAGGACTCCATCGTCATGCTGCACCTGGCGCTGAAGGCCTTCGCCCCGGCGCCGGTGCCGTTCGCGCTGCTGCACGTGGACACCGGGCACAACTTCCCCGAGGTCATCGACTACCGGGACCGCACGGTCGCCCGGCACGGGCTGCGGCTGCACGTCGCGTCCGTGCAGGACTACATCGACCGGGGTGTGCTCAAGGAGCGTCCGGACGGCACCCGCAACCCGCTGCAGACGCTGCCGCTCACGGAGAAGATCCAGAGCGAGAGGTTCGACGCCGTGTTCGGCGGCGGGCGCCGCGACGAGGAGAAGGCCCGCGCCAAGGAGCGGGTGTTCTCGCTGCGCGACGAGTTCTCCCAGTGGGACCCGCGCCGCCAGCGCCCCGAGCTGTGGAACCTGTACAACGGCCGCCACGCGCCCGGCGAGCACGTGCGCGTGTTCCCGCTGTCCAACTGGACCGAGCTGGACGTGTGGCAGTACATCGCCCGTGAGGGCATCGAACTGCCGGAGATCTACTACGCCCACGAGCGGGAGGTCTTCCAGCGGGGCGGCATGTGGCTGACGGCCGGCGAGTGGGGCGGGCCGAAGGACGGCGAGGTCGTCGAGAAGCGGCTGGTGCGCTACCGGACCGTCGGTGACATGTCCTGCACCGGCGCCGTCGACTCCGACGCCGACACCATCGAAAAGGTGATCACGGAGATCGCCGCCTCCCGGCTCACCGAGCGCGGCGCCACCCGCGCCGACGACAAGCTCTCCGAGGCCGCGATGGAAGACCGCAAGCGCGAGGGGTACTTCTAAGCATGAGCACGACCACGACCGAGGAACTCTCGGCCACCACCCTGCTGCGGTTCGCCACCGCAGGCTCCGTCGACGACGGCAAGTCCACGCTCGTCGGCCGCCTCCTGCACGACTCCAAGTCGGTGCTCACCGACCAGCTGGAGGCCGTGGCGCGCGCCTCCGCCAGCCGTGGCCAGGAGGGCCCGGACCTGGCGCTGCTCACCGACGGTCTGCGGGCCGAGCGGGAGCAGGGCATCACCATCGACGTGGCCTACCGCTACTTCGCCACGCCCCGCCGCCGGTTCATCCTGGCCGACACCCCGGGCCATGTGCAGTACACGCGGAACATGGTCACCGGCGCCTCGACCGCCGAGCTGACGGTGATCCTGGTCGACGCGCGCAACGGGGTCGTCGAGCAGACCCGCCGGCACGCCGCCATCGCCGCCCTGCTGCGCGTGCCGCACGTGGTCCTCGCCGTCAACAAGATGGACCTCGTCGGCTACGAGGAGAAGGTGTTCGCGGCGATCGCCGAGAAGTTCACGGCGTACGCCACCGAGCTGGGCGTCCCCGAGGTCACCGCGATCCCGATCTCGGCGCTCGCCGGGGACAACGTCGTGGAACCGTCCGCGAACATGGACTGGTACGCCGGGCCGACGGTGCTGGAGCACCTGGAGACCGTGCCGGTCAGCCACGACCTGGCGCACTGCCACGCCCGGCTGCCCGTGCAGTACGTGATCCGGCCGCAGACCGCCGAGCACCCCGACTACCGGGGCTACGCGGGGCAGATCGCGGCGGGCACCTTCCGGGCCGGCGAGTCCGTGACCGTGCTGCCGTCCGGCCGGGCCACGAAGATCGTCGGGATCGACCTGCTGGGCAGGCCCGTCGACGTGGCGTGGACGCCGCAGTCGGTGACGCTCCTGCTGGAGGACGACATCGACATCTCGCGCGGCGACCTGATCGTGCCCAGCAAGGACGCGCCGCCGACCACGCAGGACATCGAGGCGACCGTCTGCCACGTGGCCGACGAGCCGCTGAGGGTCGGCCACCGGGTGCTGCTCAAGCACGGCACCCGCACGGTGAAGGCGATCGTCAAGGACATCCCGTCCCGGCTCACCCTCGACGACCTGTCCCTGCACCCGCACCCGGGGCAGCTCGTCGCCAACGACATCGGCCGGGTGAAGATCCGCACCGCCGAGCCGCTGCCGGTCGACTCCTACTCCGACTCGCGCCGCACCGGCTCGTTCATCCTGATCGACCCGAACGACGGCACCACCCTCACCGCCGGCATGGTCGGCGAATCCTTCGCCTCCCCGGAGCCGGTCAAGGACGAGACGGACGACGACGGGTGGGACTTCTGACCATGACCTCCCCCGACTTCTACTCGATGTTCGCCAAGGAGGGCGGCCGCGTCGGCAGCGGTGCTCTCGGCAGCGGGCAGGGCGGAGTCCCGCGATGTGCGCGCTGACGTACGCGCACGGCTCGCGCGCCCTCACCCCCCACCGCCGTAGACGAAAACCTGCCGACCTCCCGGCCACGACCTGACAGACGTGACCGCCGGGCCAACGAGAGGAACGCCTCCCGTGCCTGCCAGCACAGCCCTCAGCCGCACCGTCGCGGCCCTCGCCGCGCTCCCCCTGCTCACCCTCGCCGCCTGCGGCTACGGCTCCCAGGCCAAGAACGACGACACCGTGAAGGTCGCCGCCGGGGCGAAGAAGATCGACGGTCTGGACTCCGTCAGGATCGGCTACTTCGGCAACCTGACCCACGGAACGGCGCTGGTCGGCCGGGACAAGGGCTTCTTCCAGAAGGAACTGGGCGCCACCAGGGCCGACTACGCGACCTTCAACGCCGGCCCGTCCGAGATCGAGGCGCTCAACTCCGGCTCCATCGACATCGGCTGGATCGGCCCGTCACCGGCGATCAACGGCTACACCAAGTCGGACGGCAGGAACCTGCGGATCATCGGCGGTTCGGCCTCCGGCGGCGTGAAACTCGTGGTCAACCCCGAGAAGATCAAGTCGCTGAAGGACGTCAAGGGCAAGCGGATCGCGACCCCGCAGCTGGGCAACACCCAGGACGTGGCGTTCCTCAACTGGGCCGCTGAGCAGGGCTGGAAGGTCGATCCGCAGAGCGGCAAGGGCGACGTCACGGTGGTCCGCAGCGACAACAAGGTCACCCCGGACGCCTACAAGGCCGGGTCCGTCGACGGTGCGTGGGTGCCGGAGCCGACCGCGTCGAAGCTGGTCGCCGAGGGCGGCAAGGTGCTGCTGGACGAGGCGTCGCTGTGGCCGGACAGGAAGTTCGTGATCACGAACATCATCGTGCGGCAGGATTTCCTGACCAAGCACCCGAAGGCCGTCGAGGCGGTGCTCAGGGCGTCGGTCGAGACCAACAAGTGGATCAACGCCCACCCGGACGCGGCGAAGGCGGCGGCCAACAAGCAGTTGGAGATCGACACCGGCAAGGCGCTGCCGGCCGACGTGCTGGACCCTGCGTGGAAGTCGATCCGGTTCACCGACGACCCGCTGGCCGCGACCCTCAGCACCGAGGCGGAGCACGCCGTCAAGGCGAACCTGCTGCAGAAGCCCGACCTGAACGGCATCTACGACCTCACGCTGCTCAACAAGGTCCTCAAGGCCGAGGGCGAGCCCACGGTCGACGACGCCGGTCTCGGCGCCCGGTAAACCCGCATCCCGAACAGTCCCAGGAGGTGACGACCATGGCCACGACCCTCGCCAGGGCCGCCGACGGCACCGAGGCGGCCACGCACGCCGCCCGGATCGAGCACGTCTCGAAGTCGTTCGCGGGCCCCGCCGGGCAGCAGCTCGTGCTGGACGACATCAGCCTCGATGTCGCGCCCGGCGAGTTCGTCACCCTCCTGGGGGCCTCGGGCTGCGGCAAGTCCACCCTGCTGAACCTGGTGGCCGGCCTGGACCGGCCCACCGCCGGCGACATCACCACGGACGGCCGGCCCGCCCTGATGTTCCAGGAGCACGCCCTGTTCCCGTGGCTGACCGCCGGCAAGAACATCGAACTCGCCCTGAAACTCAGGGGCGTGGCGAAGGCCGAACGGCGCGAGCGGGCCGAGGAGCTGCTGGAGCTCGTGCGGCTCAAGGGCGCGTACGGCAAGCGGGTGCACGAGCTGTCCGGCGGTATGCGCCAGCGGGTCGCGCTGGCCCGCGCGCTCGCCCAGGAGAGCAAGCTGCTGCTGATGGACGAGCCGTTCGCCGCGCTCGACGCCATCACCCGGGACGTGCTGCACGACGAGCTGACCCGCATCTGGCGGGAGACACGGCTGTCCGTCCTGTTCGTCACGCACAACGTGCGCGAGGCGGTGCGCCTCGCCCAGCGCGTGGTGCTGCTGTCGTCCCGGCCGGGACGCATCGCCCGCGAGTGGACGGTCGACATCCCGCACCCGCGCCGTATCGAGGACACGGCGGTGGCGGAGCTGTCCGTCGAGATCACCGAACAACTGCGGGGGGAGATCCGCCGACATGGCCAGCACTGACACCACGGCCGCCAAGGGCACCAAGGACACCAGGGACGGTGGCGACCTCGCCGGTCTGGAGGCGGGCCTGGACGCGCTGGAGACGGTGCAGCAGACGCGCAAGCCGTTCCGGCTGGTCCTCCGGGAGAAGATCCTGCCGCCGGTCACCGCCGTCGTGCTGGTGCTCGCGGTGTGGCAGGCGCTGGTCTCCTTCAAGGTCGTCGACGACCCGACGAAGCTGCCCGCGCCCGCCGACGTGTGGAACGTGGTCCACCAGGCCTGGCTCCAGGGCGAGCTGCTCGGCTACATCTGGACCAGCGTCTCGCGCGGTCTGCTCGGCTTCTGCTTCGCCCTGCTGATCGGCACACCGCTGGGGCTGCTGGTGGCCCGGGTGAAGTTCGTGCGCGCGGCCATCGGCCCGATCCTGTCCGGCCTGCAGTCCCTGCCCTCCGTGGCGTGGGTGCCTCCGGCGGTGATCTGGCTGGGCCTGAACAACTCGATGATGTACGCGGTGATCCTGCTCGGAGCGGTCCCGTCCATCGCCAACGGCCTCGTCTCCGGCGTGGACCAGGTCCCCCCGCTGTTCCTGCGCGCCGGGCGCACGATGGGTGCGACCGGTCTGAAGGGCACCTGGCACATCGTGCTGCCGGCCGCCCTGCCCGGTTACGTCGCCGGCCTGAAGCAGGGCTGGGCGTTCTCCTGGCGCTCTTTGATGGCCGCGGAGATCATCGCGTCCTTCCCCGACCTCGGCGTCGGTCTCGGGCAGCTGCTGGAGAACGGCCGCAACGCCAGCGACATGGCGATGGTGTTCGAGGCCATCCTGCTCATCCTGATCGTCGGCATCGCCATCGACCTGCTGATCTTCAGCCCGCTGGAGCGGTGGGTGCTGCGCAGCCGCGGTCTGCTGGTGAGGAGCTGACGGCACGCATGCTGACTCCGGCCCGCCCCGTCCTCGTCGTCATCGCGCACGGCAGCCGCGATCCGCGCCATGCCGCGACGGTGCACGCCCTGGTGCGCCGGGTACGGTCGCTGCGGCCCGGGCTGCGGGTGGAGACCGGCTTCCTGGAGTTCAACGTGCCCTCGGTGCAGGGCGTCCTGGAGTCCCTGGCGGCGGAGGGCGTCCGCGACGTCGTCGCCCTTCCCCTTCTGCTGACCCGCGCGTTCCACGCGAAGGCGGACATCCCGGCGGTCCTCGCGGACGCGCCCGGGCGGCTGCGCATCCGCCAGGCGGAGGTGCTGGGCCCCTCCCCGCTCCTGCTGTCGGCGCTGGAACGGCGCCTGAACGAGGCGGGGCTGAGCCCCGCCGACAAGTCCTCGACCGGGGTCGTGCTGGCCTCGGCGGGGTCCACCGACCCGGAGGCGATCGCAGTGATCGCTGATATCGCGCGGGAGTGGCGGCACACCGGTTGGTGCGCCGTGCGGCCTGCGTTCGCCTCCGCATCCCTGCCCCGTACGGAGGACGCCGTACGGGAGTTGCGCGCCCTGGGGTGCGCCCGCGTCGCCGTCGCACCCTACGTCCTGGCCCCCGGCTTCCTCCCGGACCGCATCGCACGCGGCGCGGCGGAGGCGGACATCCTGGCGGACGTCCTCGGTCCGGCGCCCGAGGTGGCCCGACTGCTCCTGCACCGCTACGACGCGGCCCGCACCCCGGCCCTGACGGCCGTCGGGGCCTGAGACACGCCCGCTCCGGCCGCCCCGCCCCCGCGGACCCCGCGCCGTCAGTCGAGCCCGGTCCGCCCGTGCGGGTGCGCGAAGGGGCAGGCGGGTCGACGTGGAGGTCGACGCGGGTGGGCGAGGCGGCATTGGTCATGGCGGTGACGGTAGTGCGGTGGTGGTGCCGCCTACCGGTGGCCGGACAGGTCGAGCACCAGCAGTTCGCCCCCCCCCCCCCCCCCCCCCGGTCGTCGAGGCAGGCCCATTTCCGGTGGGTAGTCAGTGGTCCCATCCGGCCTCGGCCGCGGCCTCCTCCGCCCGTCTCACCAGCTCCGCCACCGGCATCGAGCCCGGCGCCCGCCGTTCGAGGGCGAAGGTGTTGGCGAGGTGCTGCAGCAGTTCGTTCAGCGGCGTCGGCACGCCGTGCAGCCGGCCCAGCAGAACGATCTCGCCGTTGAGGTAGTCGGCCTCGATCGTGCCGGTGCCACGGCTGAGGGACTGCCAGGAGGAGCCGCCGCCGCGCGGAACGCCGTCCAGCGGCACGAGGCGGACCTTGTCACCGCGGGCCTCGCGCTGCTCCGCCTCGCTGACGTACGCCACACCGGCCGCGTCGAGCACCGCCTCGCCCTCGGCCCGCACCCTCGCGTACAGCGCCCGGGCCGCGTCGCTGTCCACCGGCCCGGCGACGGCCTCCAGGGCGTTGCCGAGGTTCCCGAGCAGCTTGGCGTACTGCCAGCGCGCCACGTCCGGCACGACGGGCGCCTCGAACCGCGCGGTCTCCAGGTCGGCGGCGACGAGCCGTGCGGTGTCGTCCGTGCCGTGCGGGTGGCGGCCGAGGTGCAGGATCCCGGTGAGCGGCGTGCCGGCCGCGGAGACGACGCCCGGTTCGACGTGGGTGGCGGGCAGCCAGACGCAGACGCCGTAGACCCGCCGGAAGCGGCGCAGGGCCAGCCGCTGGCTCTCCACACCGTTCTGCGCGCACACCAGCGGCAACTGCGCGGCCGCCGTGCCTCCGCCCCGCACCGGCGCCGGTCCCCAGGCCCGCAGCGCCGCGTCGGTGTCCTGCGTCTTGACGGCGAGCACCAGCACGTCGTCGGGGCGCAGTTCGCCGAGCGCGCCCGGCCCGTCGACGACCGGCAGGCGGTACGTCGACTCGCCCTCCGGCACCCGCAGCCGCAGCCCGTGCTCCCGCAGCGCGTCGTGGTGCGCGCCCCGCGCGACCAGGACCACCTCGTGCCCGGCCTGGGCCAGCCGCCCGCCGACGACACCGCCGACGGCCCCCGCTCCGATGATGACGTAGCGCATGGGAGGAGCCTCGCACAGGGGTGTACCCTCCGCCCATGATCGGACAGACGTTCGCTGTCGGCGGCACGCTTCCGGTCCGCCGCCTGGGCTACGGCACCGCCCAGCTCACCGGCCCCGGGTACTGGGGTCCGCGCGGCGACCGGCGCGAGGCGGTGGCGGTACTGCGGCGGGCGGTCGAACGCGGGGTCACGCTGATCGACACCGCGGACAACTACGGCCCGTCGATCGCCGAGGAACTGGTGGCCGAGGCCCTGCACCCCTACCCCGCCGGGCTGGTGATCGCCACCAAGGGCGGAGTCGTACGGACCGGGGACAGCGCCTGGCACGTCGACGGACGGCCCGAGCGGCTGCGAGCCATGTGCGAGGCGAGCCTGCGGCGGCTGCGGCTGGACACCATCGACCTGTACCAGCTGCACCGGCTGGACCCGGACGTGCCGATGGCCGAACAGCTCGGCGCACTCGACGAGTTGCGCGCTGAGGGCAAGATCCGGCACATCGGCCTGGACACGGTGACGCGGGAACAGCTGACCGCCTCCCTGGAGTTGGCGGACATCGCCTCCGTCCAGAACCGCTACCACGTCCTGGACCGGTCCTCCGAACCGCTGTTGAGGCTGTGCGAGGCACGCGGCATCGCCTTCCTGCCATGGTTCCCGCTGGGCAACGGGGCCTTGACGGCGGACCCGGTGTGCGCCGCCTCCGCCGCCGAGCACGGTGCCACCCCGGGCCAGATCGCCCTGGCCTGGCTGCTGCACCACTCCCCCGTGCTGTGCCCGACGCCGGGCACCGGGTCGGTCGGCCACCTGGAGGAGAACCTGGACGCCGCGGCCGTGCGGCTGACGGCGGCCGAGCTGGCCCGCCTCGACGCGGCCGCGTGACACGGTGGCCCTGCCCGGGCGGGGCCGAACGGTTCGGCGCGCACGACCGCTTCCGCCGGTTTCGCCGCCCGCGCACTGTCGGCGCCTTTGCCGCCTTGCGCCGCCTCCGCCGCTCAGTCGCGGGTGAGCTCCACCAGTTTCAGGACGGTGTTCCAGTTCCGGGTCGTGGCGATCAGGCCCTTGTTGATGCTGGGCTTGGCCAGGCGCTCGGCGAGTTTGGAGCGGCCGAGGCCGTTGGGGGCGTACAGGTACAGTGCGCGGTCCCCGAGCCGGAACTCCTCGGGGAGGTGGGCGGCCTGGTCGATCTCCGCGAAGCGCTCGGGGGTGACGGGTGCGGAGAAGTAGGTGACGTGCAGCTGCCTGGGGTCCAGGTCGGCGGCCGGGAAGGGGCAGGCCTCGGCGACCGCCCTGAGGTAGGCGTGGTCGCGGACCAGCACGTCGACGTGGAAACCGAAGTGCTTCTCGATCGCCCGCGTGATCTCGGCGGCCAGGGACTCCTCGTCGCCGTGGTCCGCGACGAACACGGCCTGGCCGCTCTGGAGATAGGTGCGGACGGCGTCGTGGCCGAGGCCTTCCAGGACGGTGCGCAGCTCGGCCATCGGCACCTTCTTGCCGCCCACGTTGATGCCACGCAACAGCGCCGCGTACGTCGTCGTCATCCGCACACCATAAGCGGCCGTCGTGCCCCGTGGGGGTGGGCACGACGGCCGCGGTCCGCTCGGGGCGGACGCGCGAAACCTTCGCCGACCGGCGGGGGGGGTGGATCAACCGCTCCACGCGCCTGTGACTTATTCGACAAGGTTGCGCAATCACAAAGAGGATCACCGCCGACTGACCGGACAGGTCGACGGCGCCGCCCCCGAGTCGCATCCCCGAGAAGTCGAAGTAGATGTAAGGGGCCACGGTCCTCCCCAGTGGTGAGGGCGGGAGGGCCGAGTGGATGAGTTCGAGCCCCGGCACGTCACCGGACAGCACGACGATATGCCTTTATCCGGCCCATACCTTCGAAGCGAAGGGGGCGGCAGGGGGCCGTCACCGCAGACGAGGGAGCAAGCCCGTCATGGGGAACGGAGAAACGCGGGTGCGGGGCCTCGCCGCGCGGGCCGGCGGCTGGAGCGCACGGCATCGATGGGCGGCCGTCGGCATCTGGGTGCTGTTCGTCGTCCTGGCCATGGGGCTCGGTTCGGCGGCGGGCCGGGTCGACGTCAAGAACAGCGAGCAGATGAAGGGCGAGACGCACACCGCCGCCCGGATCATCGAGGACGCCGGGATCGACGAACCGTCCAGTGAGACCGTCCTGATCCAGGCCAAGGACGCCGGGCTCAAGGCGACGGACGCCGAGTTCCGGGCCGCCGTCACCGCCGTCGTCGAGGCGGTCGAGGGGACCGGCCAGGTCACGGACGTGGTGACGCCGTACGAGACGGAGACGATCTCGAAGGACGGCCGCAGCGCGCTGGTGCAGTTCGACATGCGCGGCGAGGCGGAGACCGCGGGCGAGCGGGTGGAGCCCGTGCTGAACGCCGTGGAGAAGGTGCAGAAGGAACACGGGTCGCTGCGGATCGAGCAGATCGGCGGCGCCAGCATGATGAAGACGTTCGACGACGCGTTCGGGGACGACTTCCAGAAGGCCGAGTACTCCGCGGTGCCGGTGGCCCTCGGCATTCTGCTCATCGCCTTCGGCGCGCTGGTGGCGGCGCTGCTGCCGGTGCTGCTGGCGATCACCGCGATCATGGCGACGATGGGCCTGATGGGCGTCGTCAGCCACGTGGTGCCGATGACGGACGCCGCGAACTCCGTGATGCTGCTGGTCGGCATGGCGGTCGGCGTCGACTACTGCCTGTTCTACCTGCGCCGGGAGCGCGAGGAGCGCGAGGCCGGCCGGGACCCGCGGACGGCTCTGCGCATCGCCGCCGCCACCAGCGGCCGGGCGATCGTCGTCTCCGGCATCACGGTGTGCGTGGCGATGGCGGGCATGCTGTTCACCGGGATCGCCGAGTTCGAGGCGATGGGTCTGGCCTCGCTGATGGTCGTGGCGGTCGCCATGGTCGGCTCCGTGACCGTCCTGCCCGCCCTGCTGTCGCTGCTGGGCGAGCGGGTCGAGAAGGGCCGTCTGCCGTTCCTGCGCCGGCGCCGGAACGGCGGCAGTGGGGAGAGCCGGTTCTGGACGGCCGTCCTGCGCGGCGTGCTCGCCAAGCCGGTGCTTTCCGTCGTCGTGGCGGCCGGTGCGCTGCTGGCGGTCGCCGCTCCCGCCCTCGGCATGAAGACCCAGAACCTCACGCTGGACCAGGAGTTCGGGGACTCGCTGCCGATCGTGCAGACGTACAACCGCGTCAACGAGGCGTTCCCGGGCGGCTCCGAGCCGGCCGAGGTCGTCGTCAAGGCCGACGACATCAACGCGCCCGAGGTGAAGGCGGCGCTCGCCGACTTCCGGGAGAGGGCGATCAGTTCCGGTGCCTCGCGGGGCCCGGTCGAGATCAAGCTGCACGACGCGCAGAACATCGCGTTCGTGTACGTCCCGCTGGTCGGCGGTTCCGACCAGGACACGGCGGGGGCGAGCCTGGAGAAGCTGCGCGACGAGGTGCGGCCCGCCACGCTCGGCGAGGTGGACGGTGTCGAGGCGCCGATCACCGGACAGGTCGCGGGCAACAAGGACTTCAACGACCAGCTCGTCGGCTCCGTCGTCCCGGTCTTCGCCTTCGTCGTGGTGTTCGCGTTCCTGCTGATGCTGTTGTCGTTCCGCTCGCTGACGATCGCCGTCACGTCGATCGTGCTGAACCTGCTGTCGGTGGGCGCGGCGTACGGCATCCTCGTCGCGGTGTTCCAGCACGGCTGGGGCGCGTCCCTGGTGGGCGCGGAGGGTGTGGGCGCCATCATCACCTGGCTGCCGCTGTTCCTCTTCGTGATCCTGTTCGGCCTGTCGATGGACTACCACGTGTTCGTGGTCTCCCGGATCCGCGAGGCGCGGCTGCGGGGCCGTACGACGAAGGACGCCATTCAGCACGGGGTGGTCACCACGGCCGGTGTCGTCACCAGCGCCGCGGTCATCATGGTCGCCGTGTTCGCGATCTTCGGGACGCTGTCCATGCAGTCCATGAAGCAGATGGGCGTCGGTCTCGCCGCCGCCGTGCTGATCGACGCGACGATCATCCGCGGTGTGCTGCTGCCGGCGGTGATGGCGCTGCTCGGTGAGCGCAACTGGTACCTGCCGACGTGGCTGAACCGCCTGCCCGACCTCACGCACGACGAGTCGTCGGAGGCCGTCGCGGCGGCGTCGGGCCAGGGCGAGACGCAGCCGCTGAGGGTCTGACCCCCTCCACCGGCCGAGGGTCCGTCGGTTTCCCCGGGGACCGACGGGCCCTCTTGCGCTGCGGTTGCCTCCGGCGGTTCCCGCGTCTCCTACGCCCGGCGGCCGGCGGGCAGTTCGGCCTCGATGAGGTCGGCGGCCCGCCGGGCGCCGCCCTCCTCGGCCATCCGCGCCTGGACGTCCTTCAGGCGACGGGCGACCTCCGGGTCGTCCACCAGCGCGAGGGCCGCCGCGCGCAGGGTTCCGGCGGTCGCCTCCTCGGCCGGGACATGGCGGGCGACGCCGAGGCCCTGCAGCATGTCGGCGTTGCCGAACTGGTCCACGGCCTGGGGTACGGCGATCATCGGCGTGGCGGTGGCCAGCCCTTCCTGGCTGCCGCCCGCACCGGCGTGGGTGACGAACAGATCGGCCTGCCTCAGGATCGCCAACTGCGGCACCCAGGAGCGCACGTCCACGTTTCCGGGTACGTCCCCCAGTTCGGCGGGATCGACCTGCCCGCCGATCTGGAGCACCGTGTGCCAGCCCGGCAGGTCGCCGAAGGCCCGGACGCACTCACGGTAGAAGCCGGGCTGTTTGGTGAAGGCCGACCCGAGCGAGACGAGCACGACGTTCTCGGCGCCGGCGGGCCGCCGCCAGTCGCCCTCGGCGCCGCGGTCGCCCTGGCAGGCGCCGACGAAGGTGTGCACGGTCTCGTCGACCCGGTCGGCGTTCGGCTGCAACACCTTGGGGATCAGGACGAGCGACCGGGCGGGACGGCCCACGAAGGGGTCCGGGTGCTCGGTGATCCCGTTCTCCTCCAGCCACGCGTGGAAGCGGGCGTAGTAGGCGCGTCCGCGTTCGGTCTGCTTCGGCTCCGCCCACATCGGCTCGGCGACCTCCTCCTCGTACCCGTCCCAGGCGACGAGGTTCGGCGACAGGGAGATCGCGGGCACGCCCCAGCGGTGGGCGAGCACACGGGCCGGGTAGGCGGTGATGTCGTGCAGCACCAGGTCCGGCTCGTCCCCCTCGTACGCCTCGATCAGCTGCGGCAGCGCCTGGATCGCGTCGTTCAGGAAGGGCTCGACGTGGTCCAGCAGGGTGCTGCCCCACGCCTCGGGGTCGGCGTCGGGTGAGGGCAGGGTCGAGTTCCAGAGCTTGGGTTCTGCTCCGGTGGCGGCGACCTTGTCCGCGAAGTGCGGCGGGATCGCGTACGTGACCCGGTGGCCACGCGTGACGAGCTCGCGGATCACCTCGAGACTCGGGTTCACGTGGCCGTGGGCGGCGATGGAGAACATGGCGATGTGAGCAGGACTGGTCATGCCCCGACCCTAGGCGAGACGAGACGTCTCGTACAATGGTTCTGCTTTCCTACGACGTCAGCACCTCGTGGAGCACCAGCCACCGCCCCGGCGCCACCTGCCCCACGAGCACACCCGGGTCCAGGTGCGCGGCGCGGAACGCCGCGTCCACCCGCCGCCTCGCATGGGCCCGGCGCAGGGAGGCGTGCAGCGAGCCGCCGACCCCGGAGAAGCCGAGCTCCACGAGGCGCCGCCAGCTCTCCTCGGCGGCGGCGTCCAGCAGCGGTGTGCGGCGGCGCTCGATGCGCAGCACGCCGGCGTCGACGTTCGGCACCGGCCGGAAGCTGTACCGGCCGACCCGCCCGGCCAGCCGCCAGGTGCAGCGGGGCCAGGTCCGTACCGTCAGCTGGGTCCAACTGCCGTAGTCCCCGGTGCGTTTGCGGGCGTACTCGAGCTGGGTGAGCAGGGTGGCGTCGGTGAGGGCGGGTGCGCGCAGGCACCAGTCGACGACGGCCGCGGTGCGCGAGAACGGCACGTTCCCGGCGACGCAGAAGGGGGTGCGCGGCGGCCGGGCGGCGAGGAAGTCCCCTCCGACGACGCGGACGTGGGACGTGCCGGAGAAGCGGCTGCGCAGGACGGGCACGAGCCGTGGATCGATCTCGTACGCGAGCAGTTCGCGGCAGCGCGGGGCGAGCGTGTCGGTCAACGCCCCTTTTCCGGCGCCCACTTCGAGCAGCAGGGGCGCCGGCCGGTCGTGCGGGACGGCGAGTCGGGCGAAGCGGTGGGCGGCGGCGCGGTCGGC
Source organism: Streptomyces bullii (assembly GCF_042657145.1). Classification (NCBI taxonomy): domain Bacteria; kingdom Bacillati; phylum Actinomycetota; class Actinomycetes; order Kitasatosporales; family Streptomycetaceae; genus Streptomyces; species Streptomyces bullii. The sequence goes on along the minus strand of NZ_JBHSNY010000004.1, from coordinate 605,098 downwards.
GAGGAAGTTCTGCGAGAGCGCGCGGGAGCGCCGGGTGGTGCGGGCCATGGCCTGCGGTCCTTGTCTTCCGTGAGGGGCGTGACGGGCAGACGAAGGCCCCGACCGGAAGACAGAGGGGAACGGCACACCGAGCGGACACGCGTCGACCGCGCGCCTCGTTCACGGCGTACGTGACAGAAGAGGGCGCCCCTGCGGCGGTGCCGTCAGCGGGCGTGGCTCCCCGGGCCGGTCAGGGCTCCGGGGCCGCTGCGCATGCGGTTGGCGTACGTGCAGCCCCGGCCGTGGCCGCAGATGTAGATCGCGTTGAAGGCTCCCACGGGCAGCACGTTAGGCGGGCCGGTCCGGGCGGACAACTGGTTTTCCGCCCGGACCGGGTACCAGGGCCTTCAGCGCTGGTAGCGGGCGAGCACCAGGTTTCCGTCCCCCTCCAGCCGTTCGCGCAGTGCGCCGAGGCCGATCGCCCCGCTGTAGTACTCCTGCAGCGCCGGAGTCGCCACCTTGTCCTTCCACTCGGGGTAGCCCCGCACGGTCTGTGCGGGTGCCGGGCGGAGGTGGGCCGCGAGGGCGCTGCCGGTGGCCCAGCCGTGCTCGGCCGTGCGCAGGGCCGGATCCTTCAAGGCCCGGGTGCCGGTGGGCAGCATCCAGTCGCCGAGGGCGAGGCGGACCATGTTCCGCGGCCGGAGCAGGAAGTCGAGGAAGGCGGCGGCTTCCTTCTTGTGCGGGCAGTCCTCGGCGATGGACAGCGTCTGCGGGCTGACGCCCTGGGTGAGCCCGCCCGCGCCGGCCGGGGCGGGCAGCACCTGCCAGGCGAAGCCCTTCGGCGCCTGCTGCACGATCTGCTGGCGGTAGGAGAAGCCGAGCGGCACCATGGCGTACCGGCCGCCGAAGAATCCGGGCAGGGTGTCCGAGCCACCGCTGCCCAGGGTGGTGGGCGAGGCGCTGCGGTCGGTGGTGACCTGGTCGTGGATGGTGCGCGGCACCACCTCGTCGGCCGCTTCGAGGCGGACGGTCACCTTGCCGTCCGTGCCCCGGTGGAAGAGCCGGCCGCCCGCGGACAGGGAGAGGTTGAGCGTGGCGGAGACGGGCTCCTTGAGCGGCCAGGCGACGCCGTACCTCCCGTCGCCGCTGAGCTCTCTCGTCACCTGCCGGAAGTCCGCCCAGCTCCAGGGCCGTTCGGGCGTCGGTATCCGCACACCCGACCGCTTCAGCCAGGTGGCGTTGGCGATCAGCACCCGCGGTTCCTGGAGGAACGGCACGCCGTAGACGCCGTCCCCGAAGGTGGTCGTCTCCCAACTGCGCGCCGGGATGTCGGCCCTGAGCCGCTCGGGCAGCAGGCCGGTCAGATCGGCGAGGTGGCCGCCGTAGGCGAAGTCCGCGAGGTCGTCGGAGGCGTCGTGGATGATGTCGGGTGCCTCACCGCCCTCGAAGGCGGTGAGGAGCTGGTCGTGGACGCTGTCCCAGCTGCCCTGGACGTACTCGACACGGACCGTCGGGTGGGCGGCGTTCCACTCCCGCACCAGTTCCTCGGTGGCCTCGACGGACTCCTCCTGCCAGGCCAGCGACTGGAAACGCAGGGTGATCCGGCCGTCGTCGCGCGTCCCGCCGGACGAGCAGCCCGCGAGCAGCAGCAGGACGACGGCGGTCAGGGCCGCCGGCAGCCTCGTACGCATCAGCTCTTCACCGCCCCGGCGAGCATGCCGCCCGTGATCCTCCGTTGGATGACCGCGAAGACGACCAGCGAGGGCAGCGTCGCCAGGAACGCGGCTGCCGCGAGGGGTCCGAGATCGGCGACGCCCTCGGCGCCGATGAAGTGGGTGAGCACGACCGGCAAGGTCTGCTTCTCCGGTGTCTTCAGCAGGACGAGCGCGAAGAAGAACTCGTTCCAGGCGGTGATGAACGCGAACAGCGCCGTCGCCACGATCCCCGGCGCGAGCAGCGGCGCGGTCACCGACACCAGCGTCCGCAGCCGCCCGGCCCCGTCGACCGCCGCCGCCTCCTCCAGCTCGGGCGGTACGGCACGGACGTACCCGGCGAGCATCCACAGCGCGAACGGCAGTGCCCACACCACGTAGACCATCACCAGTCCGGGCACCGAGTCGATCATCCGCAGGTTCTTCAGGACGAGGAACAGCGGGATGATCACCAGTACGAACGGGAACGCCTGGCTGACCACCACCCACCCGGTCGCCGCTCTGGCGAGTGGGCCGCGGCGCCGCGCCATGACGTATGCCGTCGGGGTCGCGACCAGGACGGCGATCACCGCCGCGCCGAGCGCGGCCAGCAGGGAGTTGAGCGCGGCGTGCAGCAGCGGCTGCTCGTCGAAGGCCTGTCGGAAGTTGGCCAGGGTGGGGTCCCGCGGGATCCAGGTGGGGTGCGGGCTGCCCAGTTCCCGCGGCGGTTTGAACGCGGTGGACAGCAGCCACAGGAACGGGAAGGCGAGGAAGACGAGATACGCGAGCAGCGCGGCGTACTGGCCGGCGCGGGCGGCCGGACCGCTCCGCACACCGCTGCTCCTCACGGCGGTCCTCACAGCGGTCCTCACGCCTCGTCACCTCCCCTGAGACGGCCGGCGAGAAAGACGGCCAGCATGATCGAAATCACGGCGACCATCACGCAGCCCATCGCCGCCGCGTACCCGAACTGCCCGTAGCGGAAGGCCTCTTCGTAGGCGAACAGCATCGGCAGGCGGGTGCGGCCGCCGGGACCGCCGCTGGTCAGGACGTAGACCAGGGCGAAGGAGTTGAAGTTCCAGATCAGGTTGAGCGCGGTGACCGCCAGGGCGACGGGCCGGATGGCGGGCCAGGTGACCGTGCGGAAGCGGCGCCAGGCTCCGGCGCCGTCGACCGAGGCGGCCTCGTGGAGTTCGCGGGGGGTGTTCTGGAGTCCGGCGAGCAGCGCGACCGTCGTCTGGGGCATCCCCGCCCAGACGCCGACCACGATCACGGCGGGCAGGGCGGTCGCCAGACCGCTGAGCCAGTCCCGGCCGCCGCCGAGACCCAGGTCGCGCAGGGTCTCGTTGAGGATGCCCGCGTCCGGGTTGTAGACGAGCCGCCACATGACGCCGACCACGACCTCCGGCATGGCCCACGGGACGATCGCCAGCGCGCGGGCCGCCCAGCGCAGGCGTAAGTCCTGGTTGAGCAGCAGGGCGAGGCCGAGCGCGAGCAGGAACTGGGGCACTGTCACGCCGACCGCCCACACCATCCCGACCCGGAACGACTCCCAGAACAGCGTGTCGTGCAGCAGGTCCCGGAAGTTGAGCCCGCCGATCCACTCCGTGGGCTCGGTACGGCCCGACTGGGCGTCGGTGAACGCCAGCAGGATCCCGTACAGCAGTGGTCCGACACTCAGGACGAGGATGGGGATCAGGGCGGGCAGCACCAGGAACCAGGCGCCGTGGTCGACGGGCGGCCTGGGCCGGTCCGGGCCGGGCGAGCGGCGGGCCGGTCTCCTCACCTCGGTCACCGATGTCACGGAATCAGCCCCTTTGCACGGCTCGGGTGGCCACGTCATGGTCGTGAAGGCGGTGTGCCGCGTCAAGGCACCGCGCACACGGTCCGACCTGTGCGAATGCGACACTGACGGGCGGATGGCCGGAACCCGGCGGCGGCCGGGTGCCCCATCCGGGCCCGGCCGACGGCGGAGCGTGCGGGCGGAGGGGAGCGCGCGAGGCCACGCGCGGACGGACGAGTACGGACACGGAGGCGGACGGATGGACGAGGCACGGGCGCGGTACGTACTGGCCGCGGCGGGGGTGCTGCCCGGCGCGGCACGGGGCGCGCGGCTGCTCGCCCTGGGCGAGAACGCGGTGTTCGCCGCCGGTGACCTGGTCGTCAAGGTGGGCCGCGACGCCGAACTCCTGGACCGCGCGCGGCGGGAGCTGGCCATCGCGCTGTGGCTCGCCGAGGCCGGTGTGCCGGCAGTGCGGGCCGCAGAACCCGAGGCGCTGCTGGTCGAGGGCCACCCGGTGACCGTGTGGTACCGGCTGCCCGATCCGGTACGGCCGGCCGAAGCCCGGGATTTGGCCGAACTCCTACGGGTCGTCCACGCACTGCCCACCCCTGCCGTCGAGCTGCCGCCCCGCGATCTGCTGGGCGGCGTGGAACGCTGGCTGCGCCTCGCGGGCGACGCGATCGACCCCGCGGACGCGGCGTACCTGCGCGAGCGCCGCGACGGGTTCGCGTCGGCCGCGGCCGCGCTGACGCCCCGTCTGCCGCCGGGGCCGATCCACGGCGACGCGCTGCCCCGCAATGTGCACGTCGGCCCGGACGGGCCGGTCCTGGTCGACCTGGAGACCTTCTCCGCCGACCTGCGCGAGCACGACCTGGTCGTCATGGACCTCTCCCGCGTCCGCTACGGGCTGCCGGAGGAGGCGTACGCGTCCTTCACGCGGACCTACGGCTGGGACGTGCGGGAGTGGGAGGGGTGCTCGGTGCTGCGCGGCGCCCGGGAGACGGCCAGCTGTGCGTGGGTGGCCCAGCACGCGCCGAGCAACCCCAAGGCACTGGCCGAGTTCGAGCGGCGGGTGGCGTCGCTTCGGGACGGGGACGAGACGGTGCGCTGGTATCCGTTCTGAGGGGCGGGTGACCGGAGGGCTCCCGACGTGCCGCGCGGGGCCGCCGCACGGGGCCGGTGGGTCGCACAGCCCGTCGCGGGGCCGGAATCACCGGTGCCCGCGCGGCAGCGAAGGTCGGCCGTCAGACCCGTTCGTCCGTCAGCTCCCGCACCGGCCACGCCCCGTCCACCACCGCCTCCGCCTCGCCCTTGCGGCGCAGGAAGCTCTGGAAGTCCGCCGCCCACTCGGCGTACCACTCGATCTGGCGGCGGTGCAGTTCCGCCGGGCCGAGGGCCGCGATCTTGGGGTGGCGGCCGGCTATCGCGCAGGCCAGCAGGGCCGCCGCGAGGGCGTCGGCCGTGGCGTCGTGGGCGGAGTCGAGGGCGACGCCGTACTCCGCGCAGACCGCCTCCAGGTTGCGCTTGCCCCGCCGGTAGCGGTCGACGGAGCGGTCGATCGTGTACGGGTCGATGACCGGGGCGAGGTCGGCGCCGCCCAGCCGGTCGCGCAGGGACGGCAGTCCGTACCGGCGCAGTTCGGCGGAGAGCAGGGTCAGGTCGAAGGCCGCGTTGTAGGCGACGACCGGCACGCCCGTCTTCCAGTAGGCGACGAGGACGCCGGCGATGGCGTCGGCCACCTCGTCGGCCGGGCGGCCCTCCGCGGTCGCCCGCTCGTTGCTCACGCCGTGCACGGCCACCGCATCCGCCGGGATGGGCACGCCCGGGTCGGCGAGCCACTCGCGGCGCCCCATCGGCTCCCCGCCCCTGACCTCGATCACGGCGCCCGTGACGATGCGTGCCTCGCGCGGGTCGGTCCCCGTCGTCTCCAGGTCGAAGCCGATCAGCAGCTCCCGGTGCCAGCCCATGGCGGCCCCCCTTCTCGGTGGTGCGTTCCCCCAGTGGTCTCCACCTTCCCACGAGCCACTGACAATCAGAGGACCACGTTCCGCTCAGCCGCCGGAACCACCGGATGACAGGGGACAGTTCACGACACCGGACGCGAATCCGCCCACATCACCTCGAACTCCTCGCGATAGGTGGGGAAGAGACCGCCTTCATCGACCTCGCCCGACTTGACGAGTTTGCTCCCGTTCCGCAGAACGAGCACCGGCGCCTCCATGCCCCGCGTGCGGCGCAGGTAGTTCTGCACGACCGCTATGCCGTCCGCGCCGTCGCCGTCGACGAGGTAGGCGGTGAAGCGGGGCGTCTCGTCGTAGACCTGGATCTCGAAGGCGCCCGGGTCGCGCAGCGCGGCGCGCACCCGGCGCATGTGCAGGATGTTCATCTCGACCGCGCGGCCGAGTTCACCGCGTTTGATGCCGAGTTCACGCTCGCGCCGCTTGACCGCGCTGGAGGCCGGGTTCAGGAACAGCAGCCGCACCCGGCAGCCGGACTGGGCCAGACGCACCAGGCGCCGGCCGGAGAAGTTCTGCACGAGCAGGTTGAGCCCGATGCCGAGGGCGTCGAGGCGCCGGGCGCCGCCGAAGATGTCCTCGGCCGGGAACTGGCGCAGCAGCCGCACCCGGTCGGGGTGGACGGCCACGACGTCGGCGTACCGGTCGCCGATCAGGTCCTCGACCGCGTCGACGGGCAGCCGGCGCGCCGAGGGCACGTCGCCGCCCGCGCCGAGCATCTCCAGCAGCCGTGCCGAGGCCCGCTCGGCCTGGGCGAGGACCGCCTCGGACAGGGCGCGGTTGCGGGAGACGACGTTCCGGGTGACCTCCAGCTCGTCCAGCGCTAGCTCGACGTCCCGGCGGTCGTCGAAGTACGGCTCGAAGCACGGCCAGTGCTGCACCATCAGCTCCCGCAGCTGCGGCAGGGTGAGGAAGCTGAGGACGTTGTCGTCGGCCGGGTCGAGCAGATAGCCCTTGCGGCGGCTGACCTCGCGGACCGCGACCGCGCGCTGCACCCACTCCTGCCCGGCGGGTCCGGCCGCGGCGACGACCCAGTCGTCGCCGTGGACCGGTTCGTAGATCGGGCGCAGAACGGCGGCCACGACCGCGCGCAGCCGCTGTTCGACGAGGTTCAGCCAGATGTAGGCCCGGCCGGCCCGCTGGGCGCGGGTGCGCACCTCGCGCCAGGCGTCGGCGTCCCAGTCCAGTTCCGGACCGATCGAGCCCGCGTCCATCGGCCGCGCCAGGGACACGGCACCGGGCGGGACGTCTGTGGAGTTCCCCTCGTGACCCTCGTCACCAGGGGGCAGCTCCAGCCCTCCCGAGCCCACCCGCGCACCGCCTTCCGCTCCCCCGAGCACCCACCGTCCCAACGATCAAGGAAGGGTACTCCGGGAGCGGTGCGCGGTGCAGCCCGATGGACAGGCTTGTTCTCAACCTTCGCCGTCCAGGCGGCCGTTCTGGTCCGCCAGCTCCTTGGGAGTGAGCGGATTCATAGCGGTGACGTCGCGGGGCACGAGGGAGAAGCCCTGCCAGTGGACGGGCATGGGCTGCTGGTCCTCGTCGCGCGCGATGTGGTGGAAACCGATGTTCACCCACACCACGGGGCGCTTGAGGGCCTGCCCGTTCACCCACTTGTCGAGGGAGCCCGGGTGGTCGGTCCCGCAGCGGGGGTTGTGGCTGGCGAACAGCTCGCACTTGTCGTACTCGGTGAAGTAGACGTCGTGCTTGGTGAAACCGCGCCCGGGGTACTTGCTGGTGGCGCCGGGCACGATCTCGTACGACCGCGCGTGCCCGTCCTTGTTCTTGCCGGTGGCGCTGACCACGCGCCACCAGCGCATGTTCTTCGCGTCGCCCGCGAGTTCCTTGGTGATCTTCGTGCGGGTGGTCCTGTTGGTCGGGGCCTCCTGGCCGGAGGCGGGCGGGCTGACCTTCGAGTCGTACTGCTCGATCCGGTTCTTGGAGGAGCCGTCGAGGGCGAAGTTGAGCCGCCAGAAGACGTTGTGGCTGTGGCTGGTTGCCTTGGCCCGGGCGCCCTTGCCGATGGGCCAGCCCTGGCCGTCGCTCGCGGCGTAGTCCCAGGGCGAGAGGCTGCCGGTGGCGCCCACGTTCATGGTGAGGGCGCCGTCGTCCTGGAAACGCCACTCGGTGATGTACTCGTACCAGCCGACCTTGTTGACGGTGTAGAGCAGCAGGTCCTTGCCCTGGGCCTGGTAGCGCTTGCTGTAGTCCTGCTCGGACTGCATGCGGTACGCGTGGCCACGCGCGCGCGTGGTGGTGCACAGGCCCTTGATGTCCGGGCTGTCGGACCAGTCGGCGTCCCGGACCTTGATCGTCTTGATGGTGCCGCCGGGGCACTCGGCCGGCGACAGGTTCACCAGTCCCTGGGCGAAGCGCTCGTCCGTGAGGTCGTGGTACTCGCGCTGGCCGTCGTCGTAGGGGACGTGGATCTGGCTGAGCCGGCCGCTGGTGAGGACCTTGATCGGCTTCGGCTCGCCCTTGGGCTGGTAGGAGATGTGCTCCAGGACGAGCCCGGCCTTGGGGTCGTAGCGCCAGCACATCCGCCAGGTCGTGCCGCCGGTGAGCTTCTGCTCGATGCGGTAGGCCGCGCTGCAGTCGGCGGCCGGCGCGGGCGCGGCCTTCGGCTGGGCGACGGCGGGTCCCGTGCCGGTCGTCGCGCCGGCGGCCAGCGCGGCCAGGGCCAGGCCCACCGCCGTCCGCGTGCGGGCGCGGCTGAATCTGTTCGAGCGCATGCTTGGGTGACTCCCTTACAGGAGGTTCGGGTGGGAAACGTGGACGAGAGGGCGGCTCAGCGGCCGAGCGCGGCGACCTTGCGGGCGCTCAGGTCGATCACCAGGTCCTGGGCGTCGATCCAGGGCCCGTTCCTGACCTTCGTGAACAGCCGCACACAGCGGTGCCCGCCGCACTGGTCGAGGACGGCCGGCTGGGCGCCGGGGGCGGCCCGGTACACCCCGCCGGTGGCCTGCAGCTGGTCCGGCGAGGTGAGCTCCTTGCCGGTGGCGTCCCGGTAGTCCGCCTTCAGGCCCGCGCCCAGCGGGTCGGCGATCAGCAGCGCGACGGCCTCGCGGATCTCGGCGCGGCTCGGCGACGGCTGGACGCCGCGCCGGGTGGTCGTCCCCTCGACCTTTCCGGTGTCGAGGTTCACGGTCCTGGTGACGAGGGCGTCGTCCTTGTAGTCGTAGAACGTCACCTCGGCGCGCCGGGGCGCGTCCGCGCCGTCGAGTTCGTCGGCGTCCGGCTCGGCGAGGTCGACGCCGAGACGCTGCGGTCCGCGGCCCCCGTCGACGTTCTCGCTCGCGTTGAACAGCTGCCGGTTCACGGCGATCTTCTCGACCCGCTCGATCTCGTCGTCGGTCAGCGGATCGCGGCCCGTGCCCCGCTCGCCCTGCTCGGGTGCCTGCTCGACGACGCCCGGCGCGACCTGGCCCTGGCCCGGCTCCTCCCCTTGCTCTGCCTGCTGAGCGGCCCGCTGTGAGGTCTGGCCGCCCGTCCTCCCCGTGTCATCGGCTCCCGCCGTGCCCGGCAGGGTGATCCCCACCATGACGGCGGTTCCGGCGACGGCGATGGCCGCACCGGCCACCACCTTGCCGAGATGACGATGCACTATCGTGCGCACATCTTCCCCCTACTCCCCCAATGGCCCCGGGAGTATGTGTCTGCCCCTGTGGTTCGCGCATACCGCGTATGCACTGGTCACTCGGTAAGAGGGATGTAAGTCATAGGTGGTTCCCTCACTTTCGGGGACACTCGGGGCCAAGGCGTCCCCACCGGCGGCGCACACCTGAAAGAGTCGTGTCCATGCAGGTCTGGCCTGGAGAGGCGTATCCACTCGGTGCCACGTACGACGGCGCCGGAACGAACTTCGCGGTCTTCACGGAGGCCGCGGACCGAGTAGAGCTGTGTCTGCTGCACGACGACGGCTCGGAGACCGCGATCGAGCTGCGGGAGAGCGACGCGTTCGTGCGGCACGCGTACGTGCCCGGCATCATGCCGGGGCAGCGGTACGGCTTCCGTGTGCACGGCCCGTACGCACCCGAACGCGGGCTGCGGTGCAACTCGGCGAAGCTGCTGCTCGACCCGTACGCGCGTGCGATCAGCGGGTCGGTCCGCTGGGGGGAGGAGGTGTACGGCTACCACTTCGACGCGCCCGACCGGCGCAACGACCTGGACTCGGCGCCGCACACGATGACGTCGGTCGTGGTCAATCCGTACTTCGACTGGGGGGACGACCGGCTGCCGCGCATCGATTACCACCACACGGTGATCTACGAGGCGCACGTCAAGGGCCTCACCATGCGGCACCCGGGGCTGCCGGAGGAGCTGCGCGGCACGTACGCGGCGCTCGCGCACCCGGCGATCATCGAGCACCTGACCGAGCTCGGGGTCACGGCGCTGGAGCTGATGCCGGTGCACCAGTTCGTGAACGACCACCGCCTGGTGGACATGGGCCTGAACAACTACTGGGGCTACAACACGATCGGCTTCTTCGCCCCGCACAACGCCTACGCGTCCTGGGGCGACCGCGGACAGCAGGTCCTGGAGTTCAAGTCGGCGGTCAAGGCCCTGCACGAGGCGGGCATCGAGGTGATCCTCGACGTGGTCTACAACCACACCGCCGAGGGCAACCACCTGGGCCCGACGCTGTCCTTCAAGGGCCTCGACAACCCGCGCTACTACCGGCTGGCGGACGACCCCCGCTACTACATGGACACGACAGGGACCGGGAACTCCCTGCTCATGCGGTCCCCGCACGTGCTCCAGCTGATCATGGACTCGCTGCGGTACTGGGTCACCGAGATGCACGTCGACGGGTTCCGCTTCGACCTGGCGGCGACGCTGGCACGGCAGTTCCACGAGGTGGACCGGCTGTCGTCGTTCTTCGACCTGGTGCAGCAGGACCCGGTGGTGTCCCAGGTGAAGCTGATCGCCGAACCGTGGGACGTCGGCGAGGGCGGCTACCAGGTGGGCAATTTCCCGCCGCTGTGGACCGAGTGGAACGGCAAGTACCGGGACACCGTGCGCGACCTGTGGCGGGGCGAGCCGCGCACCCTGGCGGAGTTCGCCTCGCGGCTGACCGGCTCCTCCGACCTGTACCAGGACGACGGACGGCGCCCGCTGGCCTCGATCAACTTCGTGACCTGCCACGACGGCTTCACGCTGCACGACCTGGTGTCCTACAACGAGAAGCACAACGCGGCCAACGGCGAGGACAACCGGGACGGCGAGAGCCACAACCGGTCCTGGAACTGCGGCGCCGAGGGAGAGACCGACGACCCGGACGTGCTGCGGCTGCGCGCCCGGCAGATGCGGAACTTCATCGCGACGCTGATGCTGTCCCAGGGCGTGCCCATGATCAGCCACGGCGACGAGTTCGCACGCACCCAGCGCGGCAACAACAACGCCTACTGCCAGGACAACGAGCTGGCCTGGGTCGAGTGGCCCGAGGAGGGCCGGGAGGCCGAGGACGACTTCCGTGAGAGCCTGCTGGCCTTCACACGCGCGATGGTGTGGCTGCGCCGGGACCATCCGGTCTTCCGCAGGCGGCGCTTCTTCCACGGCCGGCCCGTGGAGGGCACCCACGACGACCTGTCGGACATCGCCTGGTTCACCCCGGAAGGCCGGGAGATGACCCAGCGGGACTGGGACTCGGCGCAGGCGTCGGCACTGACGGTGTTCCTCAACGGCAACGCGATCTCCGAGCCCGGCCCGCGCGGGGAGCGCATCACCGACGACTCCTTCCTGCTGATGTTCAACGCCTCGCCGAAGCCGCTGGAGTTCGTGGTGCCGGTGGACCACGGCCGGCAGTGGCAGGTGGTGGTGGACACGGCCCGTGCGGACGGGGTGCCGCCGGGCACCGGCCCGAAGGTGCAGGCCGGGGACCGGCTGACCCTGGCCGACCGCAGCCTGACGGTGTTGCAGCGGCCCGTTTAGGAGGGTGCGACGGGCGCGGGGGGGGGCACGCGCGCGTGCCGCTTCCGTCGGGCATGCGCGCGTGGAGCCCGTGAGCACGCGCGCGTGGGAGGTTCTCGGCCAGGAGGGTCCACTCGCGGCCTCCGGTCGCCCCCGTGGCGGCCGGAAGGCCACTCGTCCGGGCGACACGCCGCGCACCGGCGACGGGCGATGACACGAAAAGCGGCGGGGCGGGTACGTACGTCTGCATGACACCTGAGCGACCTGACCCGGCGGTGCCCACGGCCACGTACCGGCTGCAGTTGCAGCCCGAGTTCCCCTTCGGGGCCGCGGCGGCGGTGGTGCCGTACCTGGCCTCGCTCGGGGTCTCGCATCTGCACCTGTCCCCCGTCCTGGAGGCCGTGCCGGGCTCGCTGCACGGCTACGACGTCGTGGACCACGCGCGCGTGCGTGAGGAGCTGGGCGGCGAGGAGGGGCTGCGGGCGCTGGCGCGCACCGCGCGGGAGCACGGCCTCGGCCTGGTGGTGGACATCGTCCCGAACCACATGGCCATGGCCCCGCGGCACAACCGCGCCCTGTGGGAGGTGCTGCGGGAAGGCCCGAAGTCGCCGTACGCGCGGTGGTTCGACATCGACTGGGAGGCGCAGGACGGCCAGGTGCTGCTGCCGGTGCTCGGTGGGCCGCTGGGCGAGGTGATCGACGAGCTGCGGGTCGACGGCAACGTGCTGCGCTACTACGACCACGCCTTCCCGCTGCGCGAGGGCACCGAGGACCTGCCGCTGCCGCAGCTGCTGGACGCGCAGTGGTACCGCCCGGTGTGGTGGCGGCTGGCCCGCACCGAGCTCAACTACCGGCGGTTCTTCAGCATCTCCGAGCTCATCGGGGTGCGGGTGGAGGACCCGGAGGTCTTCGAGGCCACCCACGCCACGCTCCTGCGGCTGCTGCACGAGGGCGTGGTCGACGGGCTGCGGGTCGACCATCCCGACGGACTCGCCGACCCGGACGGCTATCTCCAGCGGCTGCACGAGGCGACCGGTGGCCGCTGGACGGTCGTGGAGAAGATCCTGTCCGACGGTGAGCACCTGCCCGCCTCCTGGCCGGTCGCCGGCACCACCGGCTACGACGCCCTGCGGCACGTCGACGGGCTGTTCCTGGACCCGGCGGGCCTCGGGGAGCTGCTGGGCCAGTACCGGCGCTTCGCGGCCCCGCAGACGGACCGCGGCGGCGAGTGGGCGGCGACGGTGCGACGGGCCGCGTACAAGGTGCTGACGCACGAGCTGGCCACCGAGGTGGACCGGCTGACCCGGGTGGCGAGCCGGCTGTGCGTCACCTCGCCGGAGCCCGCCCTGCGCGACCGGGCGCCCTGGGCGCTGCGCACCGCGCTGCAGGAGCTCCTGGTACGGCTGGAGGTCTACCGGCCCTACGCGTCCGTCGACGCCGCGTCGGTCGTCACGCAGGAGGCGGCGGCCGAGGCCCGGCTCGCCTTCGTCGTGCCCGAGGAGGCCGCGGCGGTGGACGTCGTACGGGATCTGGTGCTCGGCCGGTACGGTGACGGGCCCGCGCACGTGGAGTTCCGGACGCGGTTCGCGCAGACGGCGTCGGCGCTGCGGGCCAAGTCCGTGGAGGACACGGCCTTCTACCGCTACGTGCCGCTGCTGTCGGCGACCGAGGTGGGCGGCGAACCGGGCCGTCCCGCCGTGGCCCCGGAGGAGTTCCACGCGTACTGCGCGCGCGTGCAGCGCGACTGGCCGGCCACGGGGACGGTCATCTCCACGCACGACACCAAGCGCAGCGGCGACGTGCGGGCGGCCCTGCACGTGCTCACCGAGTGCCCGGACCGCTGGGCGGACGTCCTGGCGGAGGTGACCCGCACGGGTGAGGGCGTACCGGACGCGCAGCTGGCGTGGGCCGCCTGGCAGACGGTGTTCGGGCTGGGCCCGGCGGACGAGGAGCGCGTGCAGGGGGCGCTGCTCAAGCACGTGCGCGAGGCGGGGATGTACACCAGCTGGACCGAGCAGGAACCGCCGTACGAGGAGGCGGTGGCGCGGTTCGTTGCGGCGGGGCCGTGCGGGGGGCCGGGTGAGCGGGTGGCTGCCCTCCGCGACTCGCTGGAGCCGCACATCCGGGCCAACGTCCTGGGGGCGGCCCTGGTGCACCTGACGATGCCGGGCGTCCCGGACGTCTACCAGGGCACCGAGGCCGAGTACCGGGCGCTGGTGGACCCGGACAACCGGCGCGCCGTGCGCTTTCCTCCAGAAGCGTCCGGGGCGACGTCTGCGGACAAGGAAGCGGTGACGCGGGCGGCGCTGGCGCTGCGCGCGCGGCGGCCCGACGTGTTCGGCGAGGCGGCGACGTACGCGCCGCTGACCGCCGAGGGGCCGGCGGCGGCGCACTGCGTGGCGTTCGTGCGCTCCGGGCAGGTGCTCACGGCCGTGACACGGCTGTCGCTGCGGCTGGCGCAGGCCGGGGGCTGGCGGGAGACCCGGCTGCCGCTGCCGCCGGGGCGGTGGGCCGACGTCCTGGATCCCGGGCGGCAGTTCACAGGGCACGCGCGGGTGGAGGAGCTGTTCGGGCGGCTGCCGGTGGCTCTGCTGGAGCGGGCCGGGGAGGGAGAACCGGGGTGATTCCGGGGCGGACGGGCGGGCTCCTGGCCGGCCGCGTCGGCAGCGGGCCGGTGCGTGGCACCTTCGTCAAGTCGGTGTCATGGCCCCCGGCGGGTCCGCGCTGGGGCCCTGGCCCGTCAGCCGCCCGGCTCAGAGGCTCAGGTGGCGGTGGGCTCCGGGGCGTCCAGTGTGAACACGGCTCCGGTGCGCGCCGCCATGACGCACTCGTTCGGAAACGTCTCCGTGTATGTGACGGGCCGTCCCCTCCACTGCCCGCGCGCGTGCGCGGTCACCGGCGCGTAGACCATCGGGCACATGCCGTCCTTCGACGGGATGCCTCCGATGTCGCCGTCCGCCGCGTCGAGCTCGGCGCAGGCGTCGGCCGCGCGCGTGTGCCCGCTGGGCGGGTCGCACAGCAGCAGGGTGCCGTGCGGGGCGGCGGAGGGGGTCGCGCCCCGGGTGACCGTGAGGTAGAGCCAGTTGCCCGCGGCCCGCTCCGGGACGGTCGCCTGCGCGGGAGTGGTGCAGACGACGATCAGGGCGGCCGCCGCCAGCAGACCGCCCCGTACCGCTTTCGCTGAAGTGTGGGTCATTCCCGATGCATCGGCACGGCGGCCCCGGAACCCCACCCCGGCTCACCCGAACGGGAGCACGCGCGCGTGTGCCGCGCGGCCAGCTCGAAGGCGGCGAGCACGACCCGGACCTGGTACTCGGCCTGGCGTGCGACAGGGATCCAGCGGGCCCCGCAGCCGTCGCGGTAGTCGGCGCACCAGGCGTCGATGAGCCGGTCCAGTTCGGGCAGCGCGCCGACCGGGTCGTGGCCGGCGTGCGTGACGAGCTGGTGCAGCAGCCCCGCCGTCCGCAGGGCCAGCCGCCGTCCGGCGATGCGCAGGGCGGCCAGGTGGGCGGTGCTCAGCGGCGGCAGAGGGTGCGCGGGACCGTCGCCGGTGTCGGGGTCCCACGCGTCGGCCAGGCCGGGGCAGACCAGTAAATAGTCGTCGACCGGTGCGAGCAGGCGCGCCGCGTCGGGCACGGCGGCGAGGTGCGGCCTGAGCCGGGCCAGAAGGCGCCGCAGGACCCCGGTGTCCTGGCGCAGCGTGCGGCTGACGGCGCGCAGCACCCCGTCCCGGTCGGTGGGCGGCGAGCCGTCCGCCACGGCCGCCACGCCCCACATGGGAGCCTCCACGACCGCCGTGACGGTGCCGTGCCGGTGCGGGTGGAACCACGTCGACTCGACGGCGGCCTCCGTTATGGCCGCGGCCAGGTCGCCCCGGCGCGGCGGCGGGATCCGGTAGACGGCGGGTCCCAGGCCGGGCCAGTACAGGGCGTCGTACGCGCCGAGCTCGCGCGGGATGCCGAGGCGGGCCGCGGTGTGCGCCAGGCGCCGGTCGAGGCCGGGCAGGTCATGGGTGAGTTCGACGAATCCGCCGCCGACGTCGACGCCGTGCAGGGAGCACTGGAGGAAGGGCTTCAGTTCGTCCTGGAGGACGAGCAGGGCACGGGTCTCGGGCAGGGCGGCGGCGGCCGCGCCGTCGGGCAGCCATTCGGGCTGTTCCAGGAAACCGGGCCGGAAGAAGTTCCGGAAGTAGCGGCCGAGGGTGTACGGGCCGGTCAGCCAGCCTTCGTTGCGGCGCAGGCCGTCGGGGTCGAGGCACAGCAGCAGGTTCCAGGTGGCGTCGGCGCCCTCGGTGAGCCGGCGGTCGGCCAGGGCCCGCTCGGCCAGGCGGAGCACGGTGGCTCCGCCCACGGGTTCGTTGGCGTGCGGTCCGGCGACGACGAGGGCCTGGCGGCTGCCGTGGCCGACGGACAGCAGCCACATCGGGGTGCCCGCGCGCGAGGTGCCGACCCGGCGCAGCCGGGCGTCGCGGGGATGGCGGGCGACGAGGGCGGCGGCCCGGGCCCCCAGCTCGTCGACGGTCGGGTAACGCAGGAGGGGCGGCAGGGCACACCTCCACGATGCGACGCCGTCGGTTCACTTGATGTGCATGAAGTACGCACAGTCAGTCACGAGTTCGGTGGTACGTCAACACCGCGGCAGGCAAAGGCATTCCAGCCACCGGATCACCGCCACATCGCGTAAACCCCAGGCCACGGCTAAGGTCCGACTCAGTGCGCGGCGAGCCGGAACGTCATCCGGCCGAAACCCACCTGGTCGCCCTCGCGGACGACGGCCGCGCCGACGACCCGCCGCCCGTTGACCGTCGTGCCGTTGGTGGAGCCGAGGTCCCGCAGCACCCACAGGCCGCCCTGGTGGCGGAGTTCGGCGTGCACACGGGAGACCGTCTCGTGGGTGAGACGCAGCCCGTTGGCGGGGTCGCGGCCTATGCGCAGGGGGTGACCGTTCGCCGGGTGGGGCAGCAGCAGCTTGGGCAGCCGCTCGGCCTGCCAGGCCCTGCGCAGCCGTACGGTGAAGCCGGAGATCGCCTCGACGGTGCCGAACACCGCGCGCGAGAAACGGCCCTCCGTGGGCAGGTCGGCGGTGAGCGCGGCGAGCTCGTCCGCGCGGCGCGCGGCCAGCGCCAGCTCCATGCGGCGGACGAACGTGTCATGGGACAGCCGACCCATGGCGACGCCGTCCCGGAGCACCTTCAGCGCCTTGTCGCGCTCCACGTCGGACAGCCGCGCGGGGTACGTGTTGAACTCGAAGGACGACGTCACGCTCGTGATTGTCGGTCAGTGAACCCCGGGTGTCCAGAAAAGGGGAAAACGGCGACCACGCGCGCGGGCCCGGCACCACCGGCCGCGACGAGCCTCCCGTCACCTGCCGCGACGTTGCCCTCACCTGCCGAGGCGCTCTGCGCCGCCTGCCGCGACACTGCCGCAAAAGGGAGAATCCGAAAGCGGATTGATCGCGTTTGACGCACCATGGACGGGCTACATCACGGTGAGCAGACGAAGGGGAACCGTCCGTGCAGTTCGAGGTGTGGGCACCACAGGCCGGCCGTGTGACGCTCCAGTGCGACGGCGTCACCCGTGCGTTGGAGCGCGATCCCGAGCGGGCGGGGTGGTGGCGGGGGGAGGCCGAGGCGCACGACGGCTCCCGGTACGGTTTCGCGCTGGACGACGGACCGGTGCTGCCCGATCCGTGCTCGCGCCGCCAGCCGGACGGCCCGGACGGGCTGAGCGCGGTCGTCGACCACGGACGGTACGCGTGGCGGTCCGAGTGGCCCGGGCGGCCGCTGCCCGGTGCGGTGCTGTACGAGCTGCACGTGGGCACGTACACGCCGGAGGGCACCTTCGACGCGGCCGCCGAGCGCCTCGGCCACCTCACCGAACTGGGCGTCACGCACGTCGAGTTGATGCCCGTCTGCCCCTTCCCCGGCCGGCACGGCTGGGGGTACGAGGGGGTGTCGCTGTGGGCGGTGCACGAGCCGTACGGCGGACCCGAGGGGCTGAAACGCTTCGTCGACCGGGCCCATGAGCTGGGTCTCGGGGTGGTGCTCGACGTGGTGCACAACCACTTCGGGCCGTCCGGCAACTACCTGCCCGTCTTCGGGCCCTACCTCACGGACGCCCACCAGACGCCCTGGGGCGCCGCGGTCAACCTGGACGCGCCCGGCTCGGACGAGGTGCGCGCGTACCTGATCGGCAGCGCGCTGGCCTGGCTGCGCGACTACCGGATCGACGGGCTGCGCCTGGACGCGGTGCACGCCCTGGTGGACACGCGCGCGTACCACTTCCTGGAGGAGCTGTCGACGGCGGTGGACGCGCTGTCCGCCGAGGCGGGACGGCCGCTGTTCCTGATCGCCGAGTCGGACCTGAACGACCCGCGGCTGATCACCGCGCGCGGGGAGGGCGGCTTCGGGCTGGACGCGCAGTGGAACGACGACTTCCACCACGCGCTGCACACCGCGCTGACCGGTGAGTCGCAGGGCTACTACGCGGACTTCGCGCGCGCCCCGTTCGCCGCGCTCGCCAAGACGCTCAGCGGTGGCTACTTCCACGACGGCACGTACTCCAGTTTCCGGGGCCGGTGCCACGGGCGGCCGCTGGACCGGGCGCGCGTGGCCGCGCACCGGCTGCTGGGCTACAGCCAGACCCACGACCAGGTCGGCAACCGCGCGCAGGGCGACCGTTTGTCGGCCCTGGTCTCCCCCGGACTGCTGGCCTGCGCGGCCACCCTGGTCCTGACGGCCCCGTTCACGCCGATGCTGTTCATGGGCGAGGAGTGGGCGGCGGGCACGCCCTGGCAGTTCTTCACCGATCACACCGATCCCGAACTCGGGGAGGCGGTACGGCGCGGCAGGCGGCGTGAGTTCGCCGCGCACGGCTGGAAGGAGGAGGACGTCCCGGACCCGCAGGCCCCGGCGACCCGCGACCGCTCCTGCCTGGACTGGTCCGAGCCGGAGCGCGAGCCCCACGCGCGCGTGCTGGCCTGGTACCGGCGGCTCATCGCGCTGCGCCACGAACAGCCGGACCTCACCGACCCGGATCTCGCCGACACCAAGATCGCCTACGACGAGGAACGGCGCTGGCTGGCCTTCCGGCGCGGGGACGTCTGCGTGGCCGTCAACCTCGCCGCCGAACCGGCCCCGATCCCGCTGGGCAACCCCCACGCGCGCGTACTCGCCGCATGGGAACCCGTAGACGCCCCGGACGCCGGCGGGGTGCTGCACCTGCCCGGGGAGTCGGGCGTCGTGCTCGCCCTGGACTGAGCGGCCGGAGGCGGCGCCGTACCGCTTCCCCGGGGCCGTCCGCGCCCGTGCAGGACGTGCTACAGACCGTCGTCCGTCTCGGTGCCGCGCAGGTCCGTCACGCGTTCCAGGAGGATGGGTTCCCAGGCGCGGCGCAGTTGGGTGCGCAGGGGCAGGGCGTCCGCACCTTGGTTCGCGAGGGCTTCGGCGAGGTGGACGACGGTGTCGCAGCGGGCCAGCCACAGGCCGCGCAGGCAGGGGCGGGCACCGTAGCCGGCGAGGGTGGCCGCGCGGACGGCGGCCGGGGAGCCGACGGCGCGGGCGAGCCCCGCGATGTCCTCGGCGGGGTCGCCGACCACCGCGTCGGCCCAGCCGAGGACGCCCCGCACCCGGCCGTCGGCACTGACCACGAGGTGGTCGCCGGTCAGCGCGTGGTGCACGAGGACCGTCGCGCCGGGCTGGGCGGCGAGCTGGATCGCGGCCGGCGGGGTGAGCTGGTGCAGGCGGGCGGGGTCGAACTCGTCGGCCGCGGCGAGACGTTCGGCGGCGCGGCCCGCGGTGCGCCGCAGCCCCTCCAGGGAGCGCGGGGCGACGCGCGGCACGCCGAGGGTCTCGGCCTGCCGGAGGGGTACCTCGCGCAGGCCCGTGAGCAGTGCGGCCAGGTCGGCCTCGCCGACGGCGGACACGTCGTGCCGCTCGCCGGAGCCGCCGGGCACCTTGGTGTCCAGCGTGTAGGTCAGCCCGGGCGCCCATTCGCCGTGCGCCACGCTGGTCGGCACGGCGACCGGGACGTGCGGGCGGACCAGGTCGCGCAGACGCAGTTCACGGCGCTGGCGCGTGGTGGCCTCGCGGTCGGTGGCAAGGCGCAGCACATGGCGGGTGCCGACCCACCACGTCGCGTGCCCGGCGTCCTCGGCGACGGGTCGGACGTCGGGGGCGACGGCGGTGCCCGAGCCGTCCTTGCGGCCCGTGCCGTCCTTGGCCCCCTTGCTCCCCTTGGTGCCCTTGCCGCCCTGGGCGCCCGTGCCGGACTTGCCGGCCCTGCCTTCGTCGGCCTCCTGGGCTTCCTTGCCGGCCGTGCCCTCCTTGCCGTCCTTGCCGTCCTTGCCGTCCTTGAGCAGCAGGGAACGGACCAGTCGGCGGACCGTGTCCGCGGTGGGTGTCGGTGCCTGGGTCATGGTCGCGCCGTTGTCGTCCGTGAGGCGTGGTGGGGTCATCGGGGGCCGCCTACTCCACTATGACCATCTCGCGGGTGGTGTTGTTCAAACGCCTTCCGCCGTCCTCGGTCACGGTGACGATGTCCTCGATGCGTACGCCGAAGCGGCCGGGCAGGTAGACGCCGGGTTCCACGGAGAAGCACATGCCGGGCACGAGGGGCTGCTCCTCGCCCTCGATCATGTACGGCGGTTCGTGGGTGGTGACGCCGATGCCGTGCCCGGTGCGGTGGATGAAGTACTCGCCGTACCCGGCTCGCGCGATGACCGCGCGGGCGGCCCGGTCGACCTCCTGGCAGGCCGCCCCGGGGCGTACCGCCCGGAATCCCGCCTCCTGCGCCTCGCGCACGAGGGCGTGGACCCGGCGTTCCTCGTCGGTGGGCTCGCCGACGTGGACGGTGCGGGAGGTGTCGGAGCCGTAGCCGTCCTTCAGCCCGCCGAAGTCGAGGACGACCATGTCGCCGCGGGCGATGACCCGGTCGCCCACCTCGTGGTGCGGATTGGCGCCGTTGGGGCCGGAGGCGACGATCGTGAAGTCGACCTGGGAGTGCCCGAAGCGTCGCAGCAGATCGGCCAGGTCGGCGGCGACGTCGGACTCCCGGCGGCCGGCGTAGGGCACCTTGCGGATCTCCTCGAAGGCCTGGTCGGCGGCGGCTCCGGCGGCGGCGAGGAGGTCCAGTTCCGCCGCGTCCTTGACGGCGCGCAGCATCGGCAGGGCCTCGGTGAGGGCGGCGTACGAGGTTCCCGGCAGCGCCTTCTGCAGGCCCAGCAGGTGCATGGCCCAGGTGTTGTCGCTGATGCCGTAGCGGCCCGAGCCGTCCAGGAGGGCGGCCGTGGCGGCGTAGGGGTCCTTGCCGTCGGTCCAGTCGCGCAGCGTCAGGGCGGGCGCGCCGGGTGCCCGCTCGGCGTCCGGGGCCTCCAGGGTCGGGACGACGAGGACGGGGTCGTGTCCGGAGGCGAGGAACAGCAGGGTGAGGCGTTCGGTGACGGCGGTGGGTGTGTAGCCGGTGAGCCACACCAGGTCCGGGCCGGGCGCCACCAGCAGCCCGGCGAGCCCCGCCTCGGCGGCCGCCCGCGCGGCACGCTCCATACGGGCCCGGTAGTCGTCGGCGGTGAAGGGCGCGGGGGCGGTGCCGGTCATCCAGGCCTCCCAGAGCGGCGAAAGGACTACGGGCAGCATCCTGCCCGCCCGACGGGGGCGACGCGAGCCGGTCGGCCGTCTTGGTCGGCACATCTTCGACAGCGGAAACCGATGGCCCGACCGTCGCATCTGGACGGCACCCCGCGGGCTACGGAGCGCGCCGAGCGGGTGCGTGACCGGCTGTGCGGCTGCCGACGGGCCCGACACCGGCGGCGGGCCGGACGGCGCTGCCGGGGCGGATCGACGCGCTGCTGGCGACCGGGGACATCGCCGGCCACGGAACGCAGGCGGTGTGCGAGGAGGAAACCGCCGGGGTCGTCACCGGTCACGCGCACACCGCCGCCGCCACGTCGTTCGCGGGCCGTCCGCTGGTGGTCGGCCCCGGCGTGACCCAGACGCCGCGGCCGCCCTGGGAGGGCGAACGGGTCGCGGACCGGGGGCGCGCCGGCCGGACTCGCCTTCCGTGTGCTGGAGGTCGCGGGCCGGCTCACCAGCCGCTTCCGGGTGATCACGTGACGACGCCCGGTACGACCGTCAGCTGCTGGTAGCCGCCGCTGCGGTGCAGCACCGTCAGCGTGGTCTCCGTACCGGGGCGCGCGGCGGCGACGGCGCGGGCGAGGTCGGCGGCCGAGTCGACGCGGGTGGTTCCGAAGGCGAGGAGGACGTCGCCCAAGACCAGTCCGGCCGAGAACCCCGGGCCGGGGATGTGGACCGCGACGACGAGGGCTCCCGGCTTGCGGGCGTCCGCGACCTCCACGCCGAGGGTCGCGCGGGCGGTCGCGGGCGCCGGGAGGGCCGACGGTGACAGGCCGGTCCGCGCCGAGGCGGACGGGCTGCCCGGCTGCCCCGGGTGCCTCGACTGTTCCGGCCATCCCAGCTGTTCAGGCTGGTCAGACCGTTCCGGCCGTTCCGGCTGTCCCGGCTGTTCCCGCTGCCGAGGTTCCGGCTGTCCCTGCTGCCCTGGGTGCCCCGGCTGCCGCATCTGCTCGGCGAGACGCCCGCTGCCGATCACCGTGGCCCCCATCGCGCCCAGACCGGCCCCAACCAGGACCAGGAGCAGCCCGACGGCCACGGCCATCGACACGCCCGCCAGCCGCCGCCCGAGCCGTCGCGCGGCACTCGGGCGGCTTCCAGCGTGCGGGCCGCGCTCAACGGGGCCGGTGCCAGTACCGGTGCTCACGCCGGTGCCGGTGCTGACGCCGGTGCCAGTGCTGACGCCGGTGCCAGTGCTGACGCCGGTGCCAGTGCTGACGCCGGTGCCAGTGCTGACGCCGGTGCCAGTGATGATGCCCGTGCCGGTGTTGGTGCCGCCCCGGCTCTGACCGGGCATCGGCTTCGGACGCAACACGCTGTGTTCCATGATCGCCTCCGGCTGGTGCTCTACCCGGCGCACCAGCGGATGACGAGCCACGAACGAGTGAGACTGATGCGGGGTCAGGGAAGGGAAGCAATCGACACGGGTGTGGCCGCCCGGTTGGAGACGGGCGGCGTGGGCGGCCGGTCCGGGAGGAAGCCGTGGATACGGCGAGCCAGGAACTCGGGCTTGTAACGGTCCACGGCCCGGTGCCAGTTGAGGATGCCGGCCATCCAGTTGCGCAGGTCCACCACGTAGTCCCGCATCACGGCGCGCGCCTCCTCCGACAGCGCGAAGTCCTCGTACAGCACGGGCAGTTCATGCTCGACGACGTGCTCGAACTGCCGCATGCGCTGGCTCATCAGGTCGTGGACGACGCCCAGACCGGTGGGATAGTCGCAGCCGAAGAAGTTCTGCACGACGAGGATCGCGTTGTGGATCTCGCCCTCGTACTCGATCTCCTTCTGGTACGAGAAGACGTCGTTGAGCAGGCACGCGAAGTCGACGGCGGCGTTTTCCAGCGAGCGGACCGGACCGCTGCGGTACACCTCGGGCGGGACGGCCGGGCCGTGGCCCATCCGGCACAGACTCAGGGTGAGGTCGGCGCCGAAGGTCCGGCGGCGCATCTCCAGGTAGTCGACCGGGTCGGGCACGCGGTTCTGGAGCTGGTTGGACAGCTCCCACAGCCAGGCCTCGGTCATCACGTTCACCGCGTCCTTCAGCGTGCGGCGCTGCCCGGGCGTCATGCCCGCCGTCGTGCGCGCCCACAGGTCGGTCAGGGCGCGCTCCATGCCGTTGACCGGCACCGGGGGCCGCTCGCCGGCGACGGGCATGCAGTCCGACAGGCGTGCCGTGGTCAGCCGGGCGGCGGCCAGGTCGCGGCGGTGGCCGTGGACGAGCGGGTAGTAGTCGTCGCCGTAGGTGCCCCAGGCGAGCCACTGTGCGCTGAGGTCGAGGGCCTCGGGGGTGGCGTCCGGGTCGAGGCCCGCCGAGCACAGCGCGAGGTCGTAGGCGGCGAGCTTGTCCTCGTCCCAGACGCCCTCGCGGAGGATGCCCGTCCGGTGCGCCCAGTCGGTCAGGTTCCGGCGGGCACGGTCCAGGTGCGGGCTGAGCTCCAGGGGGAACGGCATGCGGATGTCGGGGATGCGGGACGGGCCGACCTTCTGGAACGGCACGTGCGTGTAGGCGCGCAGCCTCCCCCACTGCGCGGCAGGTGGGGGAGGCGTCCTGACGGCGCCGGCCGAGGCGAGCAGTGCGCGCACGTCGGCCGCCGCGCCCAGGCCGCCGACACCGGCACCGGCACCGGCACCGGGCCACGGCTTCGTGCCGCGCGCGTTCTCGTTCATGTAGCGGCTGGAGCGCAGGTGCCACTCGTGTCCGCCGGACTGCCAGTCCTGCAGTCCCTTCGCGTACGCCGCCACGGCCGCGACCTCATGCGGGGGGAGGCCCTTGTCCACGGCCAGGGCGGGCACTTCGGTGAACGCCGTGTGCTCGAACTGGTGGAGCCGCGAGGTGAGGATGTCGTTGACGGTGTCGGCGGCCTCCTGGGTGGAGCAGCCGAAAAAGGTCTCCAGGACCAGCACGCCGTTGCTGTTCTCGCCCTCGTCCTCCACCTCCCGCTGGTAGGAGAACAGGTCGTTGCGCAGGTGCACCGCGTCGGAGAACGTCTCCATCAGCACCCTGAGCGGCCGCGACCCGGCGACGGAAGCGGGCACCTCGGCGGTCGCGTACTCCACGAGCCCCGCCGACCAGGGGGCGCCGCCCACCTTGCGGCGCATCTCGATGTACTCGACGGGGTTGGCGATCCGCCCCTCGTTGATGTTGGACAGCTCCCACAGGGACTCGTTGAGGAGGTGTTCGGTGGCCACGGCGAAGCGGCGGCGCCAGTGCGCGGACATCGCCGGGACGGTGCGGGCCCACAGATCGGCCAGCCCCCTCTCGACCGGGTTCTGCGGCTCCGGCACGGGAGTCGCGAGGTCCAGGGGCATGAACAGGGGCAGCCGGTCCAGGTGGGCCTTGCCGCCGGCACGGTCCTGGGAGCGTTTGTACATCTCCAGGAAGTGGTCGTCGAAGAAGAAGACCCACACGTACCAGTCGGTGATGAGGGACAGCGAGGGTCCGTCGCAGTCGGGATGGGTGTAGGCGCACAGCAGGCCGTAGTCGTGCGCGTCGAGGTCGGCCCGCTCCCAGACCCCGGAACCCTCCAGCATGCCCATCTCGCATGCCCACGCGGTCGAGTGGGCGCGGGCCTCGTCGACGTGCGGGTTCAGCCGCGCAGGGTGCGGCACGTAGAAGTGCGGGAGTTCGAACGGCTGCGTCATGGCCGGGCCCTACCCGGGGGTCCGCGTCACCATCCGCGAGGCGGGACATGATCACACCATCGCGTGAACCGGGGTGACGGCGGGAACGTCCGGTGGCCTGGCGCGAATGCGCGAAACGGGGTGTTCCGGCCGACGTCCGGCGATCCGCTGTACCGGCTGGTCGGGACGGCAGCACGGTTCTGGACTCGGACCGCCGACCGGTGTGGCAGGACGTGCGGGTTCTGTGAGGCTTCCCAAGCACGGGCGGGCACAAGGGCGTTCAGGTGGCGTGGGGCATTCCCCCGGCTCTAGGCTCGGGCGTCACATGGAAGCCGACCGGCCGTGCTGGCCCGGGGGAGGTAGGCCGTCATGACCGAAGCACCGTCGCGCGCGGAACTGCTGTTGGCCCAGGACGTCTCCGAGGTGCTGGAGAAGGAGCTGACCGCCCGGTTCCGGGACATGGGCGTGTCCGAGATCCGGGTCCGGCGCACCCTCGGCCACCGCGGGCCCGCCGAACTCCAGTGGCTGGTGCTCGCGTCGCTGCCGCTCCAGGCGTTCCTGGCAGGACTGGGCAGCGAGGCCGTGCGGGACGGTTACGCCGCGCTCAAGAAGCTCGTCGCCCGCGTGTTCCGGCGCGACGGTTCGGCCGAGGACGCGGCCGTGCCCCGGCCGCTGGTGCTCCAGGACGAGCGGACGGGACTGCGGATCGTCCTGGAACCGGATCTGCCGCAGCAGGCGTACGAGCAGTTGACGGAGCTCGATCTGACGGAGTTCTCGATCGGGCCGGTCCACTACGACCGCACGCGCGAGCGGTGGCGGTCCGAACTGGACGAGGCCGCGGGCTGAGGCGCGGGACACGGTGGGGTACGACGACGTGCACCACGGAGCGGGGGCTCGGAACGTGACGCAGCCCAGTGAACTGGACCGGGCACGGCAGGACTGTGAGCGGGGCGAGTCCCTCCTGACGGCCGGCGACACCGAGGAAGCGGCCCGGGCCTTCCGGACGGCACTGGCCCGCCTGGGACCGGGCACAGGGGGCGGAGGCGGGGTCGGTGCCGGAGGCGAGGCTGGGGCCGGGGCCGGAGGCGAAGGAACCCAGGACTCAGGGGCCGGAGGCTCGGGAGCCCAAGGCGCAGGCGCCGAAGGTTACGGTGCCCAGGACGCAGGCGCCGGAGGCGAAGAAGTCCAGGACACAGGCGACGGAGCCCCGAACTCAGGCACCGGTTCCCGAGTCGGCGGCACGCCGGACGAAGGCACCGCGTCCGGAGCCGCCAGCAGGGCCGTAGAGGGTGCCGCGGGCCCCGGTGACGACGCCGCCGTGCGGCTCGCCGTGCGGGCGTACATCGGCCTGGGGCGGGTGAAGCTCGCTGTCGGGGAAGCGGTGCGGGCCGAGGAGGAGTTCCGGCGGGCCGTGACGCTCGACCCCACGGACCCGGACCCGTTGTACTGGCTCGGGTGCGCCGCCGCCCATCAGGGGGCGCACACCTTCGCGGAGCGGAAGTTCACCGAGGCCCTGGGCCGGTGCGAGGGGCACGGGCGGATCCTCGTCCAGCGTGCCTACGCGCGCGTGCGCCTCGGCCGGCCCGCCCAGGCGCTGGCCGACTTACGGGCCGCGGAGCGCGTGGGCGCGCTGGACGCGGAGGCCCGCTGGGTCATGGCCGCGCTGTCGGGTACCCCGGCGCGCGATGTCGCCCGGCTGCTGGCGGCGGCCGCGAGGTCCGCGATGACGCGCGCGCAGGCGGCGGGCCCGCAGGGCCGCTCCGGGCCGGGCGACGACTGGAGCAGGGCCGCCACCCTGCTCGACAGCGCCCGCCGACTCGCTCCGGACGTACGGGAGTTCACGCTCCCCCACGCCGTCGCCCTCTGTCTGAGCGGTCGGCGCCCGGACGCCCTCGCCCTCCTGGCCGACGCCTCCCGCGCCGCGCCCGCCGACCGGTCCGTCGCCCACGCCCTGGCCGTGATGACCTGGCACGGGCTCCCGCCCTCCTCCGGCCCGGGCACCGCCCAGGCCTGGGCGCGGTGCGTCGCGCTGTGGACCGGGCTGCTGCACGACACGGCCTTCTGGGAGCGGTGGCGCACCGGCACGGCCCAGCGCTACGGCGCCCCCGTCGACGACGCGGACCTGGCCACACTCCGCGCGGACCTGCACACCCGGCTCGAGGCGGCCATGCCCGAGCACGGCCCCAGCGGCCGTCCCTCCCCCGATGCCGTACTGCACCGCGAGACGGAGGCGGCGCGGCGGCTGGCCGACGCGGGCGGGCTGCCCCTGGCGGCCGGCGCAGCACCCGTGGTCTGCGGGCCCCTGCGGATCGCGGACCTCGGCAGGGAGAAGGAGTTGGGCGCCTTCGTCGCCGCACTGGGCGAAGCCGCCCCGGCGTTACGGAGGGCCTTCTCGCAGCTGGGGTTCGTCGAGTCCCTGCTCTCGCTCGACCGCCCGGACGAGGCGCTGGCGGCACTGTCCGGGCTGCGCTGCCCGAGCTGCCGCGCCCGCGGTTCCGGCCCGGCGGACGGCCCCCGCCGCCCCGAGACCGGAAGAACCTCAGGTCCGACGGAGCAGGCGACACAGTCGGGGCAGCCGCTCTTCCAGGCAGCGCAGGTCTTGTCCCCGGCAGACCAGGCCGACCAGGCCGACCAGGCCACACAACCGAACCAGGCCAAGCCGACGGGCCGGGTCGACGGGACGGGCCACCCCGGCCACGCCGCCCGGGCACCCCAGCCGGCCGAAGCAGCCCAGGCGCCCCAGGCGCCGGAAGCGGCGCCCACGACCACCCAGGCTCCGCCCTCGTCGCCGGCCCCCGCACAGCAGTCGGCCTCCGCGATCCCCGCCCACACCTCGGCCGTTCCTGCCCCCGCCCCCGCCCCGCACGGCCCGGGCGAAGGCGCCGCCCCCGTCTGCGACCCCCACTGTCCCCACTTCGACGCCCGCAACCCGGCGTACGCGGGGCAGCCGGGCAGACACGCCCTGCTCCTGCGGGACGGTCGTGTGCTCGCGCTGGAGGCGCGGCTCGCGCAGGGGCGTGCGGCGCTCGGGACGACCGGTCCCGACGTGCCCGCCGCGGCGCGCAGTTGGCAGCGGGCCCTCGGGCACGCGCGGGCCCTGGAGCGGGAGGCGGAGGTCGAGGAGGCGATCGCCGGCACCGCGCTCGGGGCGGCCAAGGCGCTGTACCGGGCCGGAGACCTCAAGGCCGCGGGCGCGGCGCTGGAGGCGGCGTGCGCGCTCGTCGGCGAGGGCCGCCGCAACCGCCTCCAGGGACAGCTGGCGCGCGTGCTGACCGACCGCGGCATCATGGAGGCCAACCGTGATCCCGAGCAGCTGGAGTCCCCGGCCGCGGACCTGCGCCGCGCCGTCGAGCTCAACCCGCATCTGCATCGCCCGCAGGTCAATCTGGGCCTCCTCCTGCGCTTCCTCGGAGCCCGACTGCGGTGGTCGGGCAGCCTCGTCGGCGCCCGGAACAGACTGGAGGAGGCCAGGGATCGCCTCACCGACGCGCTCGCCCACTTCCCCGACGACCCGGAACTGACCGAGCTCCGTGATCTGGTCGAGCACGATCTGACCCTGGTTCACTCGGAGTTGACACAGGGGCGGATCGGGGGTCTGCCGGAGTGATGGAGTACGAGGAGCTGCGTTTCCGGGTGCGCCCGGTCGGTGTGCGGCGTCATGTGCTGACGGTGAGCGGCCCGGGCGGAGCGGCGGACGTGCTGACGACGGCCGGCCGTGCCGAGGAGTTCCACGAGCGCTGGGAACGGCTGATCGAGGCGGAGCTCGGCTACGCCCCGCTGGGTGGCCAGGACCCGGCGTCCCGGCTGCGCGAGCTGGGCCGGGACGTGTTCGGCCTGCTGCTGGGCAAACAGGCCGAGGAGTGTCTGCGCCACGCGCAGGCCTACGTACGGCGCATGGTGCCCGAGCGTGGGCTGCGGCTGCGTTTCGACCTGCCGCCGGCGTTGCGCGGTCTTCCCCTGGAGGCCCTGTGCGCGCCCGCGACCGAGCCGGGGCAGTCGCCGGCCTTCCACGACGGGGTGTCGCTGGTGCGGTCGCTGCCGGGCGGGCCGATCGGCGGGCGGCTGCCCGAACCGGACGACGAGCCGAGCAAGATACGGCTGCTGGTCGCGCACGCCTCGCCGGCCGGCGAGGGTGCGATGCCGGTGGGTGACGACGAGGTCGGGGCGCTGCTGACGAAGCTGCCCAAGTTCACCGTGGAGACGGTGATGCTGCGGCGGGCCACGCGCGACGCCCTGGAGGCCGCGCTGAGCAAACCCTCGGACCTGCCCACGGCCGTCCTGCTCATCGCACACGGGTCGTACGACACCGAGCGCGGCCGGGGCATGGTGCACCTGGAGACTTCGGGCGGGGGCACCGACCTCGTGCCCGCCGACCTGCTCAGTGGCATGCTGCTGCGGGCGTCGCGGCTGCGGCTGGTCGTGCTCAACCTCTGCTCGGGAGCGGACAGTTCGCACACCGAACCGTTCTCCGGTCTCGCCCAGGCGCTGATCGGGGGCGGGGTTCCCGCCGTGGTCGCCATGCGCGGGCGGGTGAGCGACCGGTCGGCGGGGCTGTTCGGGCCCGCGCTGCTGAAGGGCATCGCGGCCAACCAGACGATCGACGAGGCGATGGCGGCCGCGCGGCGGCACATCTCCTACCAGCCCGGGCACACGGCCACCGAGTGGGCGACCCCGTCGCTGTTCCTGCACGAGGAGTGCAGCCACGGCTGGCTGTTCAAGGCCCGCGAGGTGCGCGACGAGGACAGCGGCAGGGACGACCGGCCCGCGCTGGACCCACTCCAGCGCGGCGACGCGGCGCTGCGGGCCTACGAGAACCCCACCGGGAACGTCGGGTCCGCCCTGGTCATCGAGGCGGCCCGGTACCGGCGGCTGCGCCGGGAGTGGGAACAGGTGCTCAACATCCTGACCACCGACACCCAGCTCCAGGAGGTGCAGCGACTGCTGCGCGCCGAGGCCGCGTACGAACTGGCCTGGCCTCGGGTCCAGCGGCTGTGCGAACTGCTCACGGCGGAGCAGTCGGCACCGGCCGCGCAGGAGCTGGCGCAGGTGCGGGCCGCGCTCCCGGAGGACGAGAGCGCCTGGTGGCCCGTCCTCGTCCACGAGGTGCGGGAACTGGACCGGCTCACGGGGCTGCTGGACCGGGCGCGCACGGCCGAGCGGGACGGGGACTGGGCAGCGGCCCTTCGGCACTGCGAGAAGATCCTCACCGGACGGCCGGACGGGTTCGGCGACGCGGTCCGGCTCCGCGACACCGCCCGGGACGAACTGGCGCTCGCCGACGCCTGCGCCCGTGCGGCCACCGCGTGCGCCTGCGGCGACTGGACCGCCGCGGCCGCGTCGTACGCGAGAGCCCTGGGCCTGCGGCCCGACCACGGCCCCGCGCTGGAGGGAACGGCCTACGTGGACGGCCGTACCGCCGAGGCGGCCGGGGACTGGCCGCGGGCGGCGGACGCGTACGGGCGCTGCGCACGGCTGTACGACGCCACGGCGCGCGCGGCCTACGCCCGCGGCCGGGCCGCCGCCCGCATCGGCGACTGGAGAACGGCGCACGCCGCCTTTGCCCAGGCGACCCGGCGGTACGCGGACCCGCAGGTGGTGCCCCCGGACGGGGCAGACGCCGCACCGGCCCCCGAGGGGTGCCCAGTCCCAGCCGCCGCCACCGCCGACACCGGCACTGACAGTGGCTCACGCACCGGTACCAGCACGGGCACCGAGGCCGACGCGAGCGCCGTCACCACGCACGCCGGCCCCCACGCGCCGCTCACGAACGGACACCACCGCACGAAGGCATCCGGTGGACACCCCACCCCGGACGCCCCGAACGGACACCCCCAAACGCCCTCACCCGACGCCCGCGCCCGCGCCCACCGCGCGCGCGTGCCCGGGCTGGCGCACTGGCTCGCCTACGCCGCCGGGCGTGTGGCGGAGGCCGAGGAGCGGTGGGAGGAGGCGGCCGAGCGGTTAGGGTCGGCCGGTGGTTTCCCGGACGCCGTGGTGCGGTCCCACCACGCGCGCGGGCGGGCGGCCGCCGAGGCCGGGGCCTGGCCCGAGGCGCTGGACGCGATGGAGCGGGCGACGACCGCGCTGCGTCAGGCGCGAACCGCAGCAGCGGTCCCGGCGACCGCCCCCGTGCCGCCGCAGGCCGGCCGCGCCCCGGCCCCGCACCGGCAGACCGATTTCACCGGCACCTCGCCTGCGCCCCCGCACCGGCGGACCGAAGCCGCCACCTCCCCCGTCACGGACCGGAAACCCGAAGAGCCCGGCCTGTTAGCCCTGTTCGCGGACGACCTGCCCGATCCCGCCGGCCGGCTCGCGGAGTTGCGGCAGCGTGTCCACGAGAGCGCCGGCGCGGCGGCCGAGGCGGGCGACTGGGAGCGGGCGGTGGAGTGCCTGCGGCTCTTGCCGGACGCGTACGAGGACGCCCTGGCGCGGCGCCGGTACGCACAGGGCCGGGTCGCGGAGGCGGCCGGGAACTGGGAGGCGGCGGCCGAGGCGTACGCGGAGGCAGAGCATCCGGACGCGCCGGCGCGTCGGCACTACGCCCTCGGCCGGGCCTGCGCGGTGCGCGAGGAGTGGGACGCGGCGCGGGACCACTTCGCCGAGGTGCCCCCGCGCCTCCACGACCTGCCGGAACCGCCCGCCGCGCTGCTGCTGTACGCCCGGGGCCGGGCCGCGTCCGCGCGCGGGGACTGGAAGGCCGTCGTCGAGGGGTTCGGCGGGCTGCCGGACAGTCACGCGGACGGCGACGTGGGCCACCGCCGCAAGTACGCCCGTGCCCGCCTGGCCGAGCATCAGGAGGCCGCCAGACCCGACACCTGGACATCGGTGCTCGGTCACCTGGACGACGTACCGGACGAGGCCCTGGACGGCGCGGTGGGCCTGCTGCGCCGCAAGGCGACGGGGCTGCACGCGCTGAGCCTGGGCGAACTGGAGCGCGCCCGCGACCTGTTCGCGCCGTGCACGGACGACGAGGAATTCGCCCGGCTGCACCGCTATGCGCAGGCGCGGCTGTACGAGCGGGAGGACCGCTGGGCGCAGGCGCTCGCCGCCTACCAGGAACTGCCGCAGGACCACGGCGACGTGGCGCCGCGCGCCCGGTACGCGCAGGCCCGGGTCGCCGAGACCGCCGCCGACGGGGCCGGACCCTGGCGGGCCGTGCGGGACGCCTACCAGGACCTGGCGGACGCCTTCGCCGACGAGGGCGGTTTCGCGGACGCCGCGGTGCGCGCCCGGTACGCCCGGGCCCGTCTCGCCGAGGCCGAGGGCGACTGGGAGGAGGCCTGCCGGGTCGCCGACGCACTGCGGGGCCACGCCGACGCGCCCCGGGTCGCCGCCTATGCCCGCGGGCGGCTGACGGAGGCCCAGCGCGACTGGCACCGGGCCGCGGAGGCGTTCCGCGGCTGTGCGGCGTACCGCGACGCCGGGCCGCGGCTGGCCCACTGCGAGGGGCGGCTGCTGGAGGAACAGGGCCGGTTCGCGGCGGCGGTCGAGGCGTACGAGCGGGCCGGGGCGCGGCACGAGGGGGCCGGGGCGCAGGCGGTGCGGCTGCGTGGGGTGCTGCGGGTGCTGCCCTGGGTGGACGGCCCGATGGGCGAGCCGCTGGTGGCGGACCCGTTCGCGCTGCGCGACGCCACCTTCCCGTATCTGGCGCTGCGGGACGCGGGCGTGGGCCCCGGATCGTCGATGGACGTGGTCAACGAGGTGTCGTTCACGCTGATGGAGCGGGGCGGCACGACGTGGAGCTGGCAGGAGCGGGTGGCCTGGGACCGGCTGCGGGTGCCCGCGCGGCGGCTGGAGCTGGACGCCCTGCTGTACCGCTGGCACGCCCCGAACGCGGTGCGGGAGGCGGTGGGTCATCTGGCGCCGGACGACGGGTCCGATCCGCTGGACGCCCTGTGCGAGCGGTTCCCGCGCGACGCGCCCCTGTTGCTCCTGCTCGCCCGCGGCCGGGAGGCGGCCGTCGCGGCGTGGGAGCGGGAGCTCGCGGCGGCGCCCGGCGACATGGCGGTGGTGCACGGGCTGGCCGTGGCGCGCCTGTGGCAGGCCCGGGAACTGGAGCACAGCGGGGCGTGGGAGCATGCGGTGCGGGCCTGGGAGGCGGCGCTCGCGTACTGGGCGGCCCTGCTGAGCGACGAGGGCTACTGGGACTCCTGGCGGGCCGAACGCGCGGACTGCTACCAGCGGACCGTGTCCCTCGACGATCTGGCGCGGCTGCGCTGGGACCTCAGCCGGCTGCTGTCCGACCGGCTCGCGGCGGGCGAGCAGAGCCACACCGAGCAGGACCGGCCGGAGCAGGCCGAGGCGTACCGGGCGCTGACCGCGCTGTTCGAGGCGGAGCTGGGCGGCGCCCGGGTGCTCAAGGAGGTCGGTGGCCTGCCGTTGGTGCCGGGCACGGCCGCCGCGCCGGCCTTCGGGCCCCGCTATCTGCGCATGCTGCGGCTGGAGGTGCCGCTGGCCGAGCGGGCCGCCGAGCTGAGCGCGGACGCCCAACGGGGCTATGACCCGGGCGAGTTCGCGGTGCGCAAGCTGCGCTGGGCGTTCTCGGAGCTGTCGCCCGCGTACGCGCTGTGCGAGGCGCACCGGTTCGAGCAGGCGCTCCAGGCGCTGCCCGCGCTGCCCGCGCTCACCGAACTGCCCGAGGACTGCGCGGGTCCCGGTACGACCGCTGGCCCGGGGGCGCACCTGGAGGGCTGCGGCCACTGCCGGGACTTCCTGCGCCGCAACCCGGCCTACCTGCTGCTGCCCCGGCGGCACGCCCGGTTCGTCCAAGACGGCGCGGCGCTCGCGGTGCAGGCCCGGCTGGCGCTCGCGCAGGCGGCGCTGACCAGCGGTTCCGGCGGGCTCGACCGGGCGCTGGAGCAGTGGTCGCAGGCCGTGCGGGTGTCCACCCGGGCGGGGATGCCGGCGCGCACCCACTGGGCGGTGGTGCAGATGGTGCTCGGGCGCGTCGAGGCGCTGACCTACGCGGAGGCGGACCAGCGGGACGCCGCCCTGGACGAGGCCGTGGACCTGGTCGAGCGGGTCAAGCCGGTGCTCCAGCCGCTGGCCCGTGATCTGGCGGCCCAGCTGGACGCCCAGCTGTCGCTGCTGCTGTCGATGCGCGGGGTGTGGCGTGCCTCGGCGCGCGGGCGGTACGGCCTGCCGCTGGACGTGCCCGCCGCCGAGGCCGATCTGCGCCGGGCCCTGGAGCTGAACCCGGCGTCGGGCCACGCCCGCGACAACCTCGTACGGTGCCTGGTGTTCACGCTCGACGGGCGCACCACCGATCCGGTCGGGCGGCTGGGGCTGATCGAGGAGGCGCTCGGTCTGCTGCACACGGGGCTCGGACAGCAGCTGGCACACGGCTACCGGGAGACGCTCACCGAGACCCTGAACGAGCTGGAGCGGCTGGTGTCGGAGCGGATCGGCATCGACGGGCTGGCCGAGCTGATGCGGGCGATGGCCCAGGAGCGGCACCCGGACCCCGCCGATGTCGCCTCGCTGGCACGGCAGTTGGCGGAGCGGGCGCGGCGCGCTCTGGAGGAGGACGGCGACGTGGCGCTGGCCGTGCACCTGCTGATCCGGGCGGCCCGTACGGACGTGTCGTCGGCCCGGATCCGCACGTTCCTGCTGGAGACCGTCCGCCGCTGGCGCGATGTGCTGCGGGCCCCGTGAGCGAAGCCGAGGAGGAGAACGCGACGTGATGATCGAGGATCCGGGTGAGGACCCGGGCCGAACCTCGCCGTACGCGGCGCTGGCCCCGGTGGGCGTCACGCCCCTGACGACACACGCCGAGATGCAGGACGTGTCCTTCGAACTGCAGGCCCGTGGCCTGATGACGCGGCGGACCCAGCAGGCGTGGAACGACCTGCGCACGCTGCGCCGCCGGCTGCTGCTCGACCTGTTCGTGTACGACCTCGGCGACGCCGGCGGGCCGGACGACGGCGCGGGCGACGACGGCTGCGGGCAGCGGTCGGGGCCGGAGGGTGGATCCGCGCGGTCGTGCGGCGCGTCCGAGGAGGCGGGAGGGCCGGCGCGCCCCGTGGGGCCGCCTCCGCCGTGGGCGGCCCGGCTGCTGGACGACCTGATCCGGTTCGACCGGTGACCGCGAGGAGTGGTGATGACTGAGTCGGACATGTCGGCCGCGCGGCTCGGCTACGCCCATGCCCGGGAGCTGGCCGCGCGCGACGCCGCCCACCGGGCGCACGTGGAGCGGTTGTTGCTGCTGTGCGCGGACACCCTAGACGACTTCGACCGGCTGCTGGCCGGTGGCCCGGCGCGGGACGCCGAGGCGTATCGGGGCAGCCTGGCGCGGATCGCCGAGCGGTTCGAGACGGCGCTGCGCGGTGAGGGCCTGGAACCGATCGGTGTCCCGGGTGAGCGGGCGGACCCGGCCACGCATCACGTGGTCGGGGTACGGCCGTCGGCGCCGGCCGCCGAGGACGAGGTGCTGGAGGTCGTGCAGCGCGGGTACGGCTACGCGGGCCGGGTGCTGCGCGGCGCCCGCGTGGTGGTCGCCGTACCCGGCGACGGGCACGGCGGCGGGAACGAGCAGGGGATGCGGCAGGAGGGGGAGCGGGAATGACGGCGATCGGTATCGACCTCGGCACCACCAACAGCGTGGTCGCCCACTACGACCCGGACCGCCAGGAGGCCAGGGTGGTCCGCAACGGCGAGGCCGAGAACCTGACGCCCTCGGTGGTCGGCATGATGCGCCGGGAGGGATCGGAGTCGCTGCTCGTCGGGCGGTACGCGCTCAACTGGGCGGAGAAGAACCCGCAGGACACGGTGGTGTCGGTGAAACGGCTGATGGGCCGGGACTTCACCGACGCCAAGGTGGCGCGGGCCCGGGACCGGCTCAGCTACAAGATCGTTCCGGGCCCGGACGACGATCCTCGCGCGCACGTGGTCTTCGGCGGGCGGACCACCACACCGGCCGAGGTCTCCAGCGCGATCCTCGGCAAGCTCGTGAAGGACGCCTCGCGCAACCTCGGCGAGGAGGTGAACCAGGCCGTGATCACGGTCCCGGCGCACTTCGGCGACGCCCAGCGGGCCGCGACCCGGGAGGCGGCCGAGCTCACCGGGATCACCGTGAAGAAGATCATCGACGAGCCGACGGCGGCCGCGATCGCCTTCGGCCTGGACAAGCGGGGCGGGGAGCGCAGCCGCATCCTCGTCTACGACCTGGGCGGCGGCACGTTCGACATCTCGGTGCTGGACTCCACCAAGGGCCACGACGGCAACGCCCAGTTCGCCGTGCGGAAGTTCACCGGCGACGACTGGCTGGGCGGCGACGACTTCGACCTGGCCGTCGTCGACCGGATCGCCCAGTGGGTGCGGCAGGAGTACGGCGTCGACCCCTCGCAGGACGAGCGGTTCCGGTTCCTCGCCAAGCGGGAGGCCGAGCAGGCCAAGCGGGTGCTGAACGACCTGCCCGAGACCATCGTCAACATCCCGGCCGGCTACACCGGTGACGGCGTCGTCGTCGACGTCTACATGCCGCTGAGCCAGGCCGAGTTCCGGGAGCTGACGGACCCTCTGGTGCGGCGCACCATGGACCTGGTCCGCGAGACCCTGGAACAGGACGGCCTGACCACCTCGCAGATCACGGACGTCCTGTTGGTCGGCGGCGGCACGCTGACCCGTTCGGTGTACGAGGCGGTGGAGGCGTTCTTCGGCCGGGAGAAGGTCCGCCGCAACATCAACCCCATGGAGTGCGTGGCGCTGGGCGCGGGCATCCTGGCGGGCACCCTGAACGGGGTGGAGTGCCCCGCCCGGGACTGCGACACCGTCAACGACGAGAGCGCGACGGTGTGTGCGACGTGCCGGACGAGCCTGGCGGGCGCCCGTGCGGTCGGCACGACGGGTCTGTACGAGGTGACCGGCGTCGCGATGGGCATCGGCGCGGTGCGCGGCTCGCAGCGCGACGTCTTCGTCCCGATCATCGAGAGCGGCACCGCCTACCCGCTGCCCGAGCCGTGCACGAAGGTGTTCCAGGCGACGGACAGCCGCCTGATCCGGGTGCCGGTGTACGAGGGCAACAGCCCGGTGGCGAGCAAGAACGACGAGCAGGGCGTCGTGGAGTTCGAACTGCCGCAGGAGATCGACCTCAACCAGCGCGTCGAGGTGTCGTTCAACTACGACGCGAACCGGACCATCACGGTGACCATCACGGTGCCCGGCACGGACATGCGGCTGGAGTCCCGTCCCAAGCGGGAGAAGCCGCGCACCCCGCCGCCCGCCCCGGTGCTGGAGCCGGACAGCGCCACGCTGCGGCAGCGGCTGGAGTGGGCCAAACGGGACGCGGAGAAGTTCCTGCAGCGGTACGGCGGTTATGTGGAGGACCTCCAGGAGATGAAGGTCCGCCGGGACCTGCAGCAGGCCGAGCAGGTGCTCCGGCAGGGCGAGAGCGGCGAGTACAAGCGGCTCACCGAGCTGCTGATCGACGACATGTACCACAACTGCGGCTACGCCAGTCAGTTCCTGCACGCGGAGGAGGCCACGGACGGGGCGCCGCCGGAGACGGCGAGCCTGATCAACGAGGCGGTGGGCTATGTGAAGCAGGCCCACTCCGAGGGCAACCGCCTGCTGGCCGCCCAGCAGGCCCGCAATCTCGCCAACCTGGTGGCGCAGGCGTACGACGCGCGCCGGGTCTCGGCGTTGCGCGACACCGAGCGCTTCGGCGGGATCCTGCGGGTCCCGGACGACGCGGCGGACGCGTGACCGCGCCGGGGGGTACGGAGGGGCCCGCGCCGGGCCTCGGGCTCGGCCTTGACTTCGGCAGCACGGGGGTGCGGGCGGCGTTCGGGCTGCCGGGCGGACCGGTGCGGCGGCTCGCGCTGTCCGGGCGGCGGTGGCCGTGGCTGCTGTGCGAGCCGACGGTGGCCGGCCCGCTGCCGGTCACGTTCCCCAGTCTGAAGAGCCGGCTGGGCAGCGGGCGTCCGGCCCTGGTCGGCGGGGTGCCGACGGCGGTGGACGAGGTGGTGACGGGGCTGCTGCGCGAGGTGCGCGAGCAGGTGGAGGCGGTGGCCGGCGCGCGGATCGCGCTGACCGTGATCAGCGTGCCGGTGAGCTACCGCTCGGCGCAGCGGACGGCCCTGCTCGACGCGGCCCGCGCCGCCGGGCTCGACGAGGTGCGCCTGATCGGCGACGCGATGGCCGCGGTCATCGGCCACACGGAGGGGCGCGGCAGCGCCACGTGCCTGGTGTACGGCCTGGGGTACGGCGGGTTCGAACTCGGGCTGGTGCGCGCCGCGCGGGAGCGCTACCGGGCGCTCGGGCACGAGACCGCGGCCAGCACCGGAGGCCGGGCGTTCGACGACGCCGCGCTGTCCGGCGCGCTGCGGGCCGTGCGCGGCCGGGCCCAGCCGGCCGGCCTCGTCGAGGCCGGCTGGCTGCGGATGCGCGCCCGGGTGGAGCGGATCCGGGAGGAGCTCGGCGCCCCCGGCGGTCACGGCGCGGCGCTGCTGGACTTCGACCTCGGCGGCGGCCCGACCCGGCTGAGGATCGAACGGGCGGAGCTTGAGGCGTATCTGGAGCGCCATGTGCGCCGTACCCGCGACCGTGCGCGCACGCTGCTCGACCAGTCCGGGATGGATGCCCGGGACGTCGACACTCTGCTGCTGGTGGGCGGCGGTACCCGGCTGGAGACGATCCGGTCGGGGGTGCGCGGGCTCGGGCGGGACACCGTACGGGCGCCCGACCACCTGCTCGCCACCGGTGCCCTGATGCACGCGGCGCGGCTGGCGGGGGTGCCGCCGGCGGGGGCGGACGGACTGGCGGCGCTGGAGCCCGCCGACCCGTCCGAGGACACGCTGTCGGACGCCCCGCGGCTGACGGTCACGCTGGTGTCTCCCCCGCCTCCCCCGCCGGAGCCGTCCCTGGCGCGCCTCCCGCCGCCCGTGTCCGCGGCGCCGGCCGCCTCCCCCGGGCCCGGTGCCGTGGACGCCCCGGACGGGCCCCTGGACGTCGCGCGGGCGCGGGAGCTGGTGGCGCGCGGGCAGGTCGGTCAGGCGCGGGCGCTGCTGGAGACGATCGTGACCGAGGCGCGGGCGCTGCTCGGTTCCCTCGGCACGGACCCGTCCCCACGGCCTCCGGAGCCTGCTCCGCCTGTGGAGGCCCCGCAGCCGCCGGAGTCCTCGGCGCCGTCCGACCCCGAGCACTGGGCGGACCGCAAGGCCGCGCGCCGTCTGGCCACCGCCCGCGACCTGCTGACGGAGGGCCGGTACGCGGAGGCGGTGGGCGCCTCGCACGCGGCCTGGCAGGCCGCCGGGGAGGGCACGTCCGGGCCCGACGTGCTCGACGCGATGATCGGCGTGCACTGCGCGGCGGCCATGGCCGACTTCTCGCCCGAGCACTTCCCCGACGCCGAACGCTGGCTGCGGTGCGCCTACAGCCACGACCCCACCAACGCGCGCGTGCGTGGACTGCTCGCCGAGCGCACCTACCGCCACGCGGAGCGGCTCGACGGCCGCGGACGGCACGACGAGGCCGTCGAGGCGCTGCACCGCTGTCTGGGCTGGAACCCCGAACACGGCGCCGCACAGGCCCTGTTGGAGCGACTGGGCCGTCGCGGCAGGAACCACCGGGACCGCGGCGGCGTCCCCCGCTGAGGAGTGCCCGGCAGATCGCAGGAGCACCGGCCGCCCCCGGTGCTGAGTCAGGAGAGCACGCTTGACCACCGCATCCACGCCCCCCGGATCGACGTTCCTGGACCAGAAGGTCCTGGGCAAAGAGCTGACGGAACTCCTCGAACGGCACGAGAACCGACTGGCCGTGCGCAGGGACGAACTGAGCGCCCTCGCCGACGACCTGACGCAGGGCAACCGGCTCGGGACCTGGGCCGAACTCGACCTCGTCCAGAGCTTCGTCCGCCCGGAGAGCCTCACCGCCGAGCCGGTCGGCCCCGACCCCGGGCGGCCCTGGTGGCGGCGCGGCCCGCGCGACGGGGTGCTGGAGGCCGTGCTCGGCGTGCTGGTGTTCGTCCCGCTGCTGATCACCTGGTACGGACTGCGCGAAGCGGTGCGCGCCTACGGCGAGTTGAGCCGGGAACGGCCCGAGGAGGCGACCCGTCCCTTCCTGCAGCTGTGGCAGACCGGGTTCGACGGCCATCTGTCGGCGCTGGGCCGCTTCGAGAACGTGGCCCTGATGGCCGTCCTGCTGATCACCCTGCTGGTGCTGCTGTCGGTGTGGCACGCCCGTACGCGGACCCGGGCCGAGCGGGAGGAGGAGGTCCGGCACGCCGAGGACGAACGGCTGCTGGGCAGGCTCGCCTCGCTGCTGACCCGGGTGCAGTTGTGCCTCGCCCCGCACCGGGCCGCCTCCCCGGACCAGTTCTCGCAGGAACTGACGCGGGCCGCCCAGCAGTTGCAGGGTCTGCTCAAGCGGGCCGAGCGCAGTCACAAGAGCCTGGTGGACAGCGCCAGTGCCGTCGGTGACGCCACGGACGCGTTGCAGAAGGCGGCCGGTGCCCTGTCGGCCGAGGTGCCCGGTCTCGCCCGGGCGGCCGACCGGGTGGAGGCCGCGGTGCAGGCCGGTACGGCCGTCTCTGAGCAGGTGCGCCGGGACAGCCGGGACACGGCCCAGATCATCTCGGACCGTCTGCAGACCGCCGGCGACGAGGTGCGGTCCGCGTTCGCCTCGTTGGTCGCCGAGCAGAAGGCGCTCGCGGTGAAGTCCGCGGCGGCGGCCCAGGCGGCCGAGCTGGCGGCCCAGGCGGTCGCGGCGGGTGCCGGGCGGACGAACGACGTCGTCGACGGGATGCGGGAGGCCACCGAGCGCTGGGACGCGGCGGCCGCGCACTGGCAGGACGCGGCCGCCCACCTCGACCGGCAGATCAGCGCCCTGTCCGGGCAGTTGCGGCCCGGGCAGGTCAACGGCGTGCACGGCCCGCGCGGCACGGTGCCCGCGCCGGCCGGCAGCCCGGAGGAGCGGTCCGACGGCGGTGACGTGTGACCCCGCGCCCCCGGTCCCGTCGGCGCGCCCTGAGCACCGTCGTGCTGGCCGGCTGGCTCTTCGCCGACCTGCTCCTGGTCCTGGCGCTGGTGACGATGGCCGACCGCCCGGACCCGCTGGCCGCCCGCCCCAGGAAGTCCGCCGGCGCCTCCCCGACGCCCAGCGCGTCGCCGAGCCCCTCGCCGACCGGGCCGCAGGGCGTGTCGCGCACGTACCGGGAGTTCCGGGTGCGCGGCACGGACCGGGACGGCCTGCTGCGGCAGATCCGCTCCGGCACCGCCAAATGGAAGGGGCGCACGGCGGCCCTGGTGCTGACCTTCGGCGGCGGCCGCGGCGGCACGCAGTACGCGGGCCGTGTCAACGAGCTGCTGCCGAAGGCCCGTCCGGAGATGTTCGGTGCCCGCATGGCGACGGACGACTTCCACGACCTGAGCGAGACACCGAACACCGCGCTGGTCCGCGTGTACTACTACACGCAGCCCGGCGAGTGAGGCCCGAACGCACCCACGCACGACGGACCCACGCAACGACCCACGACGGACGGAAGGAACCAGGCGGCGTGGCACAGTGGCGGCCCGGCGAGCGGGTGTCGGCTGACGCGGGGACGTCCCCGCCTCCGCCGCCCGACCTGCCCTGCTTCCCCGCGATGCGCGACTACACCCGGCTGCGCGCGGCACTCGACGGGCTGGGCTTCCGGCATCTGGCGGACGCCCTGCGCCCGCCCGCGCCGCCCCGCGCCGCCGCGTTCGGATCCGCCACCGGCTCCGACGACGGTTTCCGCGTGCTGGACGGGCTGTGGTTCCGGGGCCGCGGCACCCTGTGGGAGCGGGTCGACGAGGAGTACGTCCGTCGGGCCCGCGCCGCGTGGCTGTCCTCCGGCGACCCGCGGGCCGCCGCGGCGGTGGGCGTCGTGGACGTGCTGGAGGCGTACGTCCGTCACGACCCGATGGGGCTGCGCCGGGTCCTGCTGTGGCAACTGGCCTGCCTGCTGCGGGACGGCTCCGCCGGTCCCACCGAGGAGGCGGCCGCCGCCCTCGGGGTGCACCGTGAGGAGGCCGCGCACCTGGCGGCGGCGGTGGCGGCCGGCTTCCCCGCCGCGGGGGAAGCCCGGGAGGCCGCGGAGCGGCTGGGCGACGTCTGGCCGGGGCGGCGGCTGCGCGAGGCCCGGCGGCTCGCCGGGCAGGTGCACGACACCGGCCGGGACCCCGCTCTGACCCGGCTGTTCGCCGAGTTGAGCGCGCGACGCGCCGAGCTCGACCAGTGGACGGAGGAGGCCGACCGGCGGGCGGTACGAGGGGACGCGCGGGGCGCGGCGGCCGCCTGGTTCGGTGCCGTCCGCCGGGCCGTGGACGAGCCGTGGCTCCAGGCGGGCCTGCTCGGCGCGGCGGCACGCGCGGCGGACGCGGCGCCGGCGGGGGCCGGTCCCCGCCTGGATGCGGCCCTGCACGAGCGCACGGTCCGGCTCACCTGGCCGCCGGCCCGGGCCGGGGCGGCCCCGGTCACCTTCCGCCTGCTCCGTTTCCCGGACGGCTCCCCCGATGCGGCCACCGAGCTGGGCACATGGCCACCGGGGCCGACGACGGGTCAGGGCCCCGAAGGTGGCGACACGGCGGAACGGCCGCCGGCGCCCGAGGACACGGCGGAGGCCCCCTCCGAGGACCGGCCGACGGCAGCCGCCGACACCACGAGCGACACCTCCGAAGAACAGCCCACGGCAACTGCCGACACCGCAAGCCTCACCTCCCAGGAACAGCCTCCGGCAGCCGTCGGCACAGCGGGCGAAGCAGGCAGCGGCGAACCGGCCTTGCCGCCCGCCGACAGCGACACGCCCTCCGGCCCGCCGCACCACACCGACCCCGACGCCCCGATCGGCCGCCCCCTGCGCTATGCGGTCGTCCCGCTGCGCGGCGGGCTGGTCGCCGGCGTGCCGCTGGTGTCGGCGCCGCTGGTGATCGCACCGGACGTGGCCGGGGTCACCACTGCACTCGTGCCCGACGGGGTGCGGCTGCGCTGGAGTGCCGATCCGGCCTGTGTCGCGGTGGCGGTGGAACGCACGTCGGAGGGGGACGCGTTCGCAGACACCGTGCTGGTGCCGTGCGGGCGCGACGGGCTGCTGGACGTACCGCTGCCCGCGGGCACGCACCGGTATGAGATCCGCTGTGCCTATCCGGGTCCGGACGACGAGCGGGTCTGGTCGCCGGGGGTCCTGGTCAGCGTCCGCGCCGAGGAGTGGCCCGGCCAGGTGGAGGACCTCACGGCGCGGCTCCTGGGTGACGGCGACCGGGTCGCGCTCACCTGGCGTCCGCCGGACCGGGGCCGCAGCACGGTGGTGCCGTGGCCGAACGGCCCGGTGGTCGCGGGCACGGACGTGTCACGGCGCGCGCATCTGACCGATCCGGAGTTCCCGGCCGGGCCGGAGCCGTCCGTGGAGGTCACCGTGCCGGAGGGGTCGAGGCTGCGCATGACGGCGGTCAGCGTGCTGGGCGAGCGGAAGGTGAGCGGCCCCGACGTGGTCGTCGAGCGGCCCGGAAGCGTACGGGACCTGACGGTGCGTCGGCTGTCCGACGACCGCGCGGCCGTGCGGTTCGCCTGGCCGGAGCCCGCCGTGCTGGTGCTGGTCGTCTGGGAGGGCGGCGGTCGGCGGGCGGAGCGGCGGGTGGCCCGCAGCGCGTATCTCGCCGACGGGTACGTGGAGATCCCGGTCGGCACGGAGACGTACCGGGTCACGGTCGCCGCACAGCCCCGCCCCGACGCGCTCACCGTCCCCACCGACGCGGCGGTCGCCGACCTCCCGGCGGTGCCGCCCCCGCCGCGGCTGCTGCCGCCGCTGCTCGATGCCTCTTCGCTCCACGGCTGGTGGCAGCGCTGGCGCCGGTGGTGGCCGTTCGGGACATGAGGAACCGGATGCGGGGAACGGATGCCGGGAATCTGACGTGAGGACCGGGCCGGCTCGCCCGCCCGGCCGCGTGATCCCGCCCGGCCGCGCTTCACGCGCCGTCCGGCGCGCTTCAGTCCCGCCCTAGTCCTGGACGACCGCCTCGGCCCCGCCGCCGAACTCCAGTTGCAGGCCGGGGCGCAGGGCGACGGTCCTACCGGGCTCGACGTCGTGCACGGAGCCGTCCGCCTGACGGGCCATCCAGCGGTTCTGCGAGCGGTTGGTGATGCCGAACCGGCCGCGCTGCTTGGGGTGTTCGGTCACCTCAGCCACCACGGCACCGAAGTCGTGCCGCTCTGCGTCGACGGACAGGTGGTGGGCGTACATCCGCGACTGCGGGCCGAGCCGGACGGACCGGGGCCTGCTGCGGACGGTCGCCGTGCCGGTGGTCAGTTTCAGACGCGGGGGCAGGGCGAGTCTGGTGCCGCAGCTCCAGCAGTCGGGGGCGGGGCCGTCCGGCTCGGTGAGGTTCTGCCGGCCGCACGCCCCGCAGAGGCAGATGGTGTCCAGGGCCTCGCTGAGCGCGTCGCGCCACTGGCTCTCGCGCACGCGCCGGTTGGGGTTCTTCAGGCCGTGGGTGAACGTCTGGACGAACAGCTCCTGCAGCATCGGCGGGAGCGCGTTCCAGGTGGCGACG
Source organism: Streptomyces bullii (assembly GCF_042657145.1). Classification (NCBI taxonomy): domain Bacteria; kingdom Bacillati; phylum Actinomycetota; class Actinomycetes; order Kitasatosporales; family Streptomycetaceae; genus Streptomyces; species Streptomyces bullii. The sequence continues at coordinate 560,969 of NZ_JBHSNY010000004.1, read as the reverse complement.
ACGGTCGGCTGCTCGGCGGGGACGGGCCGGTTGCGCACGTCGTTCGGGTCGTAGACGAAGACCGGGTCGGTGCCGTACAGCTTCTTGCGGGCCCTTTCGTCCATGCACCGGATCTGCAGCGCCAGCGCGCCTTCGAGCGGATGGTGGTTCATCAGCAGCAGGAAGAGCAGGACGGCGAGCGAGTGCAGGTCGCTCTGGATGCCGGGCTGGGCGCCCCGGTCGGCGCGTACCAGTTCCGGCGCCATGAACTCCATCGTTCCGGCGACACCGGCGGTCTCGCCCTCGAAGACCGCGTTGTCGTTGTCGCACACCAGGACGTCCCCGCTGCGGGGGTCGAAGAAGATGTTGCCCCAGTTGATGTCCCGGTACGCGATGCCCTTGGCGTGCATGGCGCGGTAGGCCTCGACGGTGTGCAGGGCCGCCATGACCAGGGTGCGGGGGGTCGTAGCGGCCAGCGCGGGGTCGCGCCGGAACAGCGCGGGCAGGTCGTGGAAACGGGCGGGCCGTACGTCCATGAGGTAACCGAAGCCGGGCAGTCTGCCGTCCACGTCGACGACGATGGTCTGCGGCCACAGGAAGCGGTCGTCGCGCCAGCCGCAGCCGATGAGCCCTTCGAGGATCTGCCGCTGTCGCCCGTCGGCGAGTTGCGGGTAGTACCACTTCAGGGCACGGTCGCCCTTCCGGGTCCGTACCCGGTAGACCTCGCCCTGCCCGCCGGAACCGAACATCTCGGCGACCTTGACCTTCTCCCCCTCCTCGGTCACCAGGGTCTGCCCGGGGGCGAGCATGCCGTTCACCATGGGGTTCCTCTCGTGGCTCACGTGGGTGGCGCGTCGTGCTGCCGGGGCGCGGCCGGACCGGCGGCCTCGAACGCGCCCACGAGTGTCGTGTCGTCGCCGGAGTACTGGGCTGCGTGTCCCAGCCACTCCGGCAGCCGGTTGCGTACGGCGGGCATCCCGTGCTCGACGGCGCGGCCGTGCACTCCGGCTGCGAAGTCGAGGAAGCCCTGGTGGTCGGTGAAGCTCTTGGACAGCCCGTCGGTCGAGAGCAGGAGGCCCGAGGGGCCTTCGCGGGTCAGCGGCTGCCAGTGGCAGCGGGCCCGGTGCCAGGCCTCGGGCGCGCACAGGGAGTCCGTCTCGTCACCGAGGTCGGGGCCCGTGTACAGGGGGGCGTACGGGGTGCCAGCCGCGTCGAGGACGACGACGTCCCCGTCGCCGAGCTGCCAGCACACCAGCAGGCGCCGGGTGAGGACGGCGCCGAGGAGGGTGGTGCCGTAGGCGGTGAGGTCGGGACCCTTGGTCCGCTGTGCCGGCTGCTCACCGGCCGGCCGGGACGGTCCGCCGTGTGCCGGGGAGTTGCTCTCGTGCAGGGTGGCGCGCTCGTACCAGCGGTGCGTGACCTGCTGGGGCAGCCGTCGGGCCTCGGCGCGCAGGGTGGAGAGCGCGTTCCACCACAGGCCCTCGTCGCCCCGCAGCTCCGCCTCGTCGTCGTGGGCCACGGCGGTGCGCGCGAACTCCCCCGCGCACGCGACGAACTCCTCGACGGCCCAGCCGGCGCCCAGGTCGCTGCGGAAGTGGGGCGCGGAGCCGTGGCCGTCGGCCACGGCGAGGACGACGGCCCGCCCGTCGGCCGCGTGCCGGGCGGCGCAGCGGTCCTGGCTGTACTTCTTGCCCGCGCCCTTCACCGCGCCTTCGAGCAGTTCCCACCGCTCGGCCGGTGCCACGACGCCGTTCACCAGATGGGGTCTTCGTCCTCGTCCTTGCCCAGCGCCACCGGCGGCGGGGCCTGCACGGCGGTGCCGCCGTCGACCCTGGGCGTGGAGGCGGCCTTCACGGCCGTGGACATCCAGCGGATGGCGGCGGCGAGCTGGCGGGGGTTCTTGGCGTGCAGGGGCTCCAGCTCCGGGTTGGCGAGGAACTCCTTGAGCATGCTCTTGTCCGCGTCGTCGCCGATGGCGAGGGCGACCCGCACGGCGCGCTTGCCCCAGGGCGTGTCGTCGATGGCGCGCAGTCCGGAGCGCCAGTCGTCGGTGGGCTGGCCGTCGGAGACGAGGGCCAGCACCGGCGGCAGGGCGCGCTGCGGCATGGGCGGCGTCTGGAGCGCGCCGGCCGCCAGCCGGAACGCGGCGCCCATGTCGGTGCCGCCGTAGGTGTGCAGGTCCTCCCAGACGAACTGGTCGACCGGGGTGGGCTCGTTGATGTGCCAGCTGGCGCCGCTGGCGAAGGAGACGGCCCGCACGAGCAGGGTGGCTCCCGGATTGGAGCGGGCGGCCTGCTGCATCTCCGGTATGGCCTCGCGGATGGCGAAGTTCAGCTCGGCGATCTTTCCGTTCACACTCATCGAGCCGGAGCAGTCCAGCAACCAGATGAAATGGACGGGGCGGCTCGCCATACTGCCGCCGGGCAGGTCGAAGGTCTCGCTCACGCTGGTCCTCTCCCCCGAGGCCGGGGCCGTACCGGCCCCGCGTCTTCCGAGTAGCGCGTCGTCCGTGCCGCGGGCTCGCCTCGCAGGCGAACGCCGCGGATGTTCGTGTGGACTTCCTTGCGAGCAAGCCTAGTTGAGAATGCCCCCGCAGATCTGGTGCCTGTGAGGATTACGGGGGCACCGGTACCACCTTCCTGAGATCGTGCGCCCCTTGTGCGCCCCTCCTCTCGCGTACGCGCCCCACGATCACCGCCGGCACCAGGCGTGCCAGGCCCGCGCGTAGTCCTCGCCGCAGCGGCGGGCCAGGAACCGCACCACTTCGTCGACGTCGCGGCTGTCCAGCTGTCGCAGCGCCTCGCCGACGACCTGGACGAGCAGTTCGTCGGTGGCGTCGCGCCAGGCGCCGGTGGCGCCCCGGTGCCCTGTTCTCCATGCCGCGAACAGGGCCGCCAGGCGGCGCGGGTCGCGCAGCGAGTCGGGGGCCAGCACACCGCCCTCGCGCCGGGCGTCCGCCACGGCCTCCCGGTAGTGGCCGAGCAGCCGCATGCTGCCGGCGACGTACCGCAGCGCCTTGGAGCCGAACAGGTCCACGGGGTCGGTCCGGGCGATGCCGCGGGCGATCCGGTAGTCGATCGCGTCACGCAGGGTGGGGTCGAGCTCTCCCGCGCGGTCCTCCAGGACGGGCAGGGTTTCCATGACGCGGCCCAGCGGCTCGTGGCCGCGCTCGAAGTCGTCGGCCAGGGTGAGGAGCCGGGCGGTGGCCCTCTCGGAGGTGGTCAGCCGGCTGGAGTGGACGGCCGCGCGGGCGAAATCGACGAGCGCGGAGCCGACCCTGTTCGGGTGCCGGAGCCAGGGGGTGAACCGAATCTCCAGCTTCGCCTCGACGATCAGCGAGGCGGAGCAGACCTGGGTGATCCTGCTCAGGTCCTCGCGGGGCAGCTGGCCGCTCGCCGGCCAGACGAGGGCCCACAGCAGCCGCAGGGTGGGGGCGTCGGGCACCTGCCCGTCGAGGTGCTGTTCGGCCAGCCGGATCAGCAGGTCGGCCCCCCTGAGGTGGTGCGGTGCACGGCCCAGGACACCCGCCGACACGGCGAGCCGCACGGCGAGGGGCGCCCCGTCGAGCTGGGTGCGCAGCCAGTCGCCGTGCGAGGAGGCGGCCAGGTCGCGCAGGTTCCGCACGCGGTGCTCCGTCAGGTTCCCGGCCAGCCGCTCCAGGACGCGGCGGGTGAACCCGTGGTCGTCCAGCGCCGCGAGCAGCACGATCGCGTCCTCACCGGCCCGGCGGGCGTCGGAACTGCCGAGGACGCGGGAGATCCGCTCCGCGGCCTCCTCCACGACGGGGCTGGTGCCGGCCCCGGAGGAGAGCAGGGCGTGCAGCGGCTTCTCCCAGGTGTCGCAGGAGTAGCGCAGCATCTTGCGCAGCTCGTCCTCGGGCGGCGGCCCGTACTCGGCGCGCAGCGTGCGCCAGGACGTCTCGTCGAGGTGGAGGTCGGTGCAGGACTCCAGCACCGTCATGGCGTCCCGCGGGCTCGCCGCGTCCACCCGCCGCCGGGCCAGGGCGAGCGCGAGCGGCTGGACCAGGGACGGGCGGTGTTCCCCGAGCCGTACGCAGAACCTGGCGAGGTCCGCCACGGCGTCGCCGTCCGGCTTGTCACGTTCCGCCGCGTCGCGGACGGCGGCCACCAGGTCGCGCAGGGTCTCGTCCCCCAGGAGGTCGAGATGCTCCCACCGCTCGCGGTCCAGGGCGCGGCGGACGAGCGGGAGCAGGGTGAAGGCGTCGTCGGGGGCGGGAACGTGGGCCGTGTCGTCGTCGGTGCGCGGGGGCGCGCCCTCGCACCACAGCCAGGCGGTCACCTCGGCCCAGGTGTCGGTCAGGCGCGGGCTGCCCGGGCCGCCGAGCCCGTCGTGGACGCGGAAGAGGTGGGTTCGGGTCACCTCGTCGCACCGGTCGAAGACGGCCGGGTCGGTGTCCGGGCCGATCCCGAGGATCTGCTGCGGAGCGGTCCCGGGGTCGGGGGTGTGGGTGGTGAAGGTCAGCGCCCGTGCGTAACTGAGCGGCAGGGAGGCGCAGGCCAGGGCGATCCACCGCGCCACGGTCTCCTGGTCGTGCTCGGCCACGACGATCTGACGGCCGGCGGGATCCGCGAACAGCCTGCGCACATCGGCCAGGAAGGGCGCCAGGCGCCGGCCGGCGTCCCGGGCGAACTTGCCCAGCAGCGCGCCGTCCCAGCGCCGGTCGGGGTCCGCGAACGGGTCGTGCCCGGGCCGGACCAGGGCTCTGGGGCGCCAGGCGTCGATGGGCCGGCCCGGCCAGGTCCCGTCCGGATCGCCCACCGCGTACCGGGCGTCGACGCGCAGTCCTGCCCACTCCTCGTCGGGGCGCGCGCTGCACAGCAGTCCGCCGCCGTGCCGGCCGGGCAGCCGGGTGTAGCTGAGCGCGGCTCCCGACGCGGGCGCGGCGCGGTGCGTGGCGGTGATGATCCGCTCCATCAGGTCGTCCGGCACGCCCTCGGGCACCGCGGCGAGGAGTGTCAGTTCGTCGGTGCCCGTGGCAGGATCGCGGCGGAGCACGTAGCTGAGTTCGCGGATGGCCATGCCGTCATTCTGGCGACAGCCGACGAACCGCGCAGGCAGTCACGGGAGTTGCACGCAGCGCACGGAGGCGGATCCGTCCCCCAGGTGTCGCTTCCCGTAGACGCACCGGCGCGTCCCTCGCGGAGTCCGCACCACTCCCGACCGCGGTCTCCGGCAAGGGCTCACACCCGGACCTGGATCAGCGCGTGTGTGCCGCTCGTACGCCATCTGCGTTCCTCCCGCGCCACCAGTGCGGCCTCGGTGGCCGAGTCGAGGCCGGTGACGACGTCGGACTTCAGGGTGCGCAGGGCGGCGACCGGGCCGGGGAAGTGGGCGGTGACGTCCGCGAACGGCGTGGTCGGTGGCCAGAGCCGGTCGCCCACCAGGCGACGGTAGTTGAGGTCGCCCTTGAGGACGGTGACGGTGGCCGAGGCGAACTCCGCGCGCAGGTCGCCGGGCATGTCCTCGTACGGCAGCGGGGCGCAGGAGAAGGGGTGAGCACGGACGGTGAGGCGGCCGTCGGCCAGGGCGGACCACAGCAGGTGCCCGTGCCCGGCGGCGGCTCCCCCGGCGCCGGTCAGCCGCCGCAGCGCGTCGACCACGTCGGCGGTGGTGGCATCGGAGACGTAGTACGGGTACGGCTTGACGTGCAGGACGGCCCGGCCGATGTGCCCGTGGGTCAGGAGGTGCGCGACGAGCAGCAGGTCGGGGACGAGTTCCCGGCCCGCGTTGTCGGCGACGAGGTACAGCGTGCCCGTGCCGGCGGTGTCGAGCAGCGACCACAGGGTGTCGCTGTCGTCGGCGACCAGTCCGGGGGCGGCGGCAGCGGTTCCGGCGCCTTCGGCGGACAGCCGGAAGCCGAGGTCGGCGCGGTTGCCCCACAGGGAGCCGTGCAGCAGGGCCCGTGCCTGGGCGTCGGCGGGGCGGTCGGCGAGGTCGTCGAGCGCGGCGAGTTCCTCTTGGGTCTCGGTAGCGTCGAGTTCGGCCGTTTTGAAGGGCCGGAACGGGTCGATGCCCTGCCAGGGGCCGGGCGTGAAGTAGCCGACAGCGTCGAGGAGCCGACGGTAGAAGTAGCTCTCGGACCACAGCCAGGGCACGTCGAACCAGGACCGGCCGGCGTACTCGCGCATCCCCCATGTGTCCCAGCGGTCCCGGTCGTGCGCGTCGGCGGGGAGCGGTTCGATGGCGCCCTTGGCGCAGCTCTCCAGCAGCGCGTCGAGCGCGCGGTGCTGCTCGGGTCCGTAGGGGAAGGCCTCGCGCACCTGGCGGATGATCGCGGGGTGCCGTTCGGCCAGGACGCCGTGGGGGAACGAGCCCGGCTCATGGCCGAGGAGCACGGGAGCGGTGGGGGTGTCGGGCATGCGGCTCACGGTAGCGCGCGGCGGCGGACGGCCCGGTCGGGGTCGCCTCCCCGCACGGCCTGCCGTCACCGCCCGGCCGCACCGCCCTGCCCGTCAGACGTGTCCCGGCCGACCGACTCTGACGTCTCGTCGCGCGTCATTCCTCAGACCGGCGCTATCTCCCGCTCCAGACGCGCCGCGAGGCTCAGGTAACGCGCCCGGCGGGTGACCGGTACCAGCCCGCGGATCAGTATCTGCCACATCTCGGCGGTTCTGCGGGGCTGGCGTGCGACGGGTTCGCGCGAGCGGCCCACGACACGGGTGCCGACGAAGAAGCAGACGAGGGAGTGGGCGACGGAGTCGACGTCGATGTCCGGGTGGAGGTCGGACTCCTTGACCGCGCCCACGAGTCGGGCCGTGACGATGTCCATCAACTCCGCGAAGGGGTGCTGCATCGGCGGACGTGCCCGGATCCCGCCCGTCGCGAGCCGAAGACCGGCCCGCAGGACCGGGTCCTCGACGGACAGCCGCGTGACGCCGAACGTCAGGCGCATCAGCGCTTCCAGGGACGAGTGGCCGCGGCTGTCGGTCTCCCGGGCCAGCCGGCGGCACGTCTCGGACTGAATCTCCAGGATGGCCTGGGCCAGGTCTTCCTTCGCCGCGAAGTGGAAGTACAGGGCACCCTTGGTGACATGGGCGTGCTCGACGATGTCGCTGAGACTGGTCGATTCGTAGCCGTGACGGTCGAACAGGTCAGCTGCGGCCGTGATGATCGTCGCGCGGGTCTGTTCGGCGCGTAACTGCCTCGCCATCGACTGGACTATCCTGTAACGGAAAGGAACGGGTCATGCCGTTTGTTTTTACCCCGCGTACACGATAACTCACCGTACGACGGCGTTCATCACACCAGTGTGCCGGAAGTGCAGGTGCGCCTCCGGCGAAACAAGCGGAACCGTCGAAAGAAAACGGCACGTTCGGTATGCAACTGTGGGGGTTGTGTGGGCAAAAACACGACGGGCCGGCCGGTGCCCCATCCGCACCGGCCGGCCCGCCCGCTTGTGGCAGCCCCCGTTCAGGCTCCGATCAGAACGTCAGCTTCCAGCTGTTGAGCCTGCCGGTGTCCGCCGCCGCCGTGTCCTGCACCCGCAGCTTCCAGGTGCCGTTGGCCACCTCGCTGGAGGCGTTCACCGTGTACGTGGCGATCACGTTGTCCGCGGAGTCCGAGGAGTTGGCGGACTTCAGGCGGTACGCCGTACCGTCGGGTGCGATCAGGTCGATGACCAGGTCACCGCGGTAGGTGTGGGTGATGTCCACCCCGACCTGGAGGGTGGAAGGGGCGTTGCCGCTGCGCCCGCTGACGGTGATCGGGGACTCGATCGCCGAGCCGTTGTCCGGGATGGAGACGGCGGTGGTGTTGGAGAACGTGGTCCCCGTGGACGTACCGCCCTTGACGGCCTGGACGGTCTTGGCGGCGTCCGCCAGGCCCGCGCCGCAGCCGCCGGAGCAGGTGCCCGGCAGGGCACGGGCGTTGGACTTGATGGCCGACTCGATCTGCGCCGGGGTCAGGGCCGAGTTCGCCGACTTCATCAGCGCGGCCAGGCCCGCGATGTGCGGGGTGGCCATGCTGGTGCCCTGGTAGTAGGCGTAGCTCTCGCTGGACGGGGTCCGGGTGCCGGAGTTCAGCGTGGACAGGATGCCGTTGGCGGTGGTGGTCCGGGTCTCGCCGCCGGGCGCGGAGATGTCGACGATCGTGCCGTAGTTGGAGTAGTAGGCGCGGCTGCCCGCACGGTTGGTGGCGGCGACGGTGATGACGTTGTTGCAGTTCGCCGGGGAGGAGTTGGCGGCGTTCTGGTTCTCGTTGCCGGCCGCGACGACGACCGTGGTGCCGCGGTTGACGGCGGCGTTGATGGCGCTTTGCGTCGCGGTGGAGCAGGCGCCGCCTCCGCCGAGGCTCATGTTGATGACCTTGGCGACGTTGGCGTTGGCGGGGACGCCGGAGACCGTGCCGCCGGACGCCCAGGTGATGGCGTCGATGATGTCGGAGTCGTAGCCGCCGCACTTGCCGAGGACGCGCAGCGGGGAGATCTTCGCGCCGTACGCGATGCCGGCGACGCCCTTGCCGTTGTTGGTGGTGGCGGCGATGGTGCCGGCCACGTGGGTGCCGTGCCAGGAGGAGTTGCCGGCCGGGCTGCCCGAGTAGCACTCGCCGGCGAGCGACCAGTCGCCCGGGTCGGCCGGGTTGCTGTCGCGGCCGTCGCCGTCGACGGAGACCGCGGTGTCGGAGATGAAGTCGTAACCGGCCACGACGTTCGCGGCGAGATCGGAGTGGGTGACGTAGCCGGTGTCGATGACGGCGACGGTGACACCGCTGCCGGTGGTGACGTCCCAGGCGCCCGGCACGTTCATGCCCGCGGTGGACTCGAACAGGTCCCACTGCTTGCCGTACTCGGTGTCGTTCGGGGTGGCCATCGGCCTGTTGAGGCGGTCCGGCACCACATAGGCGACCTGCGGGTCGGCCTGGTACTCGGCGACGACGTCCGCGACGTCCGCCGTGGTGGGGTTCTCGCCGAGGTCGACGAGGGCGGCACCGGTGCCGAGGCGGCGCTGGAAGTCGACGTCCTCGCCGGTCTCCTTGGCCTTCGTCTCGGCGTCGGCGGCGGCGGCCTTGTTCGACTTGGCCTCGGCGGCACCGGACTTGTAGCCGACGATGAGCCGCTCGGCGGGGGTACCGGGGGCGGCCTCGGTCCGGGCGGTGGGGACGGCGGCTTCCTGGGTGGCGGGCTCCTGGGCCACGGCGACCTGTGCGGTGGCGGCGGTCAGGAGGGCGGCGGAGACCGCGGCGACGGATATCAGCTTCCGTCTCGGGGAGGGGGAGGTACGCAAGGGCTTGCCTTTCGTGCCGTACTCCGGGCAGCGCGGAGTGGCGGTCGGTGCGCTTCGTCCTCGAAGCGGAGGGGGGTGGAACCGAAAAGCGACAGCGATGGCCGGCCAGGCGGGGAAGCGACCCGTTCGGGGTTACCTGTGGGTCAGCAGTGCTCGAACGATAGGCAAAGCGAAGGTCATAGGGGTACAGGGGAAACCCTCGATCCGGCTGGAAACCCACCCTCGGTACAAGGGAGTTGGCCGGGAACGGGCCGCTTTGCCCGGCTCGTCGCGCAGTGAACGCGCCGGACGGGTGGCCCGTACCAGTACGGCAGGCAGACCGTTCCGCACCGGCCGAGGAGACGCTGACGGATGCACGGCAGGAGAGCCCACCGCACCGCCCTGGCGGCCTCCCTGGTCACCCCGTTCCTGCTGCCGCTGTGGGCGGCGGGACCGGCACGGGCGCACGGCGCGCCGACGGATCCGGTGAGCAGGGTGGTGGCCTGCTCGCCGGAGGGCGGCGACCGCGCCGGTTCGGCGTGCCGCGCGGCCGTCGCCGCGAACGGCGCCCCGTTCACGGCGTGGGACAACCTGCGGGTCGCGGGCGTCGGCGGCAGGGACCGGCAGGTGATCCCCGACGGGAAGCTGTGCAGTGGCGGCCTGCCGGACTACCGGGGCCTCGATCTGGCCCGCACCGACTGGCCGTCGACCCGTCTGACGCCCGGCGGCACCCTGACGATGAGGTACGTCTCGACGATCCCGCACACCGGCACGTTCCGGCTGTACCTGACGAAACCCGGCTACGACCCGGCCGAACCGCTGACCTGGTCCGACCTGCCGGACAAACCCTTCGCCGAGGTCCGTGACCCGGCCCTGACCCACGGCGCGTACCGCGTCAGCGCGACGTTGCCGGAGGACCGCGCCGGACGGCATGTGCTGTTCACGGTCTGGCAGAACAGCAGCACACCGGACACGTACTACTCGTGCTCGGACGTGGTGTTCCCGGAGCGACAGAACGAGGAGGGGGAGCAGCGGCGGGCGCAGGATCAGGGGCAGGCGCAGAGGAAGGGGAAGGGAGAGAAGAGGGAGAGGGAGAGGGAGAGGGACAGGGAGAGGGACAGGGACAGGGGCACGGAGCCCACGCCGCTGCTGGCGGGCGGCGCCGCCGTGCTGGTGCTCACCGGCGGCGCCGCCCTGGCCCTACGTCTGCGGCGGCGCTGAACTCAACCCGGCAGTACGTCAGTTGATGAAGACGGGCGCGCCCGAGGCGTCCGTCACCGGCGCGTACTTGGCGGTGAAGTAGGCGTTGGCGAAGCAGAGCGACGAGCCGGACGCCTTCGTGAACTGCTGGTTGGTGAAGGAGATGCCGCTGTCGGTGTTGTCGGTCGTTCCGGTCAGACCGGTCGCCCGGTAGACGCAGGTGATGGTGCCCAGCAGGGTGCGCAGCTTGACCGTGGACTGGATGGTGGAGCCCTCGGCCGGGGCGACGGTGATGGTGCCCTCGGAGGACACGGCGGCGGTGTACGGCAGGTTGTCGACCGTGATGCTGCTGACGCCGAGCACGCCGGTGACGTTGGTGGTGCAGCCGGCGGCGTCGAAGGTGTGCGCGTTCAGCGACTCGGTGGCGGTGCCGGGCGCGGCGGGGTTGTCGGTGACGGTGGCGCTGAACTGCGACGAGGTGCAGGAGATGCCGCTGGTGCCGGTGGCGCTCGAGTAGAAGGTGGCACTGGTGCCGCTCGCCAGCGACGCGGTGAGGGCCTCCCCGGCCGCGACGGGCGTACCGCCGGCGCCACCGGTGGTGAGGACCGGGGTGGCGGCGGCGGAGGCGGGCACGGCCGCCGGGAGGGTGAGGGCGGCGACGGCGGCGGTGAGGGTGAGGAGGGTGCGTGTACGCATGCGGGTGTACCTCTTCTCGGGAGTGGGGGGTGCGGGGTTTCTCTGGAGTGCTTTCTCCGGGGTGGTTTCTCCGGAACTGGGGGTGCGGGGTCCGGCGAAGGGAAGTGCGGGTTTCCAGGGAACGGGGCCGGGGGAACGGGGGCGCGCGTCGGCGTCCGCCGTCGCCGGCCCGTGACACCTTCTCCGTACGTGACGGATCGGCAACGGCAGGCCGGTGTCCGGCCGGAGGCGGTACGGCGTCTCCGGCCGGGTGGGGGGTGGCTGGGGCAGGTGTCCCCAGGGGGAGCGACCGTGCCGGAGCCGTGGAGGGGGACGCGGACAGCGAGGTGCCCGTGCGCAACGGGCGGGTCCGGGAGAACGCGGCCGGTGCCGCGGGAGGATCCGGCGCCACGGATCCGTTGAAACTGGGAGAGTTGTAGACCCGTGCGGTCGTCAACGTCAAGGCTGCTTCAGCGAGTTGGCATGCAGTGACGAACTTCGCCGCCGTGCGCCACGGCCACCACTCAAGGCGGCACACAATCGCCACCCTTCGTTCACACTTCCCTTGACCCCTGGGTGTAACCACCGGTAACTTCCTCGTCGGCCACCACGGCGTCACGAGAAAGCCCTTGCAGAAACCGGGAGTTGCGAGGAGCCGTCCGCGTGCCGCCGTCGTCCGCGCCAGGACACGTGCCACTGGAGCCCGATCCGCATTGACTATGCGCTGGGAGCAGACATGGCCTCGTCCTCGGACCTCTCGTCGTCCGCCGACCCCACCCCCGAGAACCCGGAAAGCGATTCCCCGTCCGACGCCCCGGCAGGCCCGGACAGACGCGGCCGGGTCCGGCTGCGCCGGACCGCGGTCATGGCGGTGCCGGCCGCCGCGGTCGCCGCGGGGTTGGCGATCCTCACCGCCCAGGGCGCGCTGGGCGTGCAGTTCGCGATCTCCGGCATGCCGTTCACGGTGACCGCGACGGAGCTGAAAGGCACCGGATTCGCGCAGTTCGGCGGTCTCGACCAGATGGCGGAGGGCAGCCCCAACGAGGGCGACACCGGCGGTCAGGTCCTGGTCGTCACGTCCGTGATCAAGAACGCGACGCTCACCAAGCTGTGTCAGAGCGTGGACCTCGGGGGTACGAACCTCGTCATCACCGCGGGCGGTGGGGCGGACAAGGTGACCGCGAGCGATCTGACCACCGACTCCACCGAGTTGTCCGGCAACGCGGCCTTCACCAACATCGAGATCGGCAACGACGCCAGCACGCTGAACAAGGCCGGGCCGCTGGGCCGCGGCCCCAAGGGCGTGTTCAGCCAGCAGTCCGACACCGTGCACATCGCCAATCTGCGGCAGACCAACTACGCCACCACCGCAGGGGTGTTCAAGCTGCCGGGCCTGAAGCTCCGCTTCAGCGACTCGGGGTGCTGATGCCGGCCGGTGCGCGCCGGGCCTTCCGTGACTGGCGGGCCCGGCGTCCGTTCTGGGGCGGGCTGCTGCTCACCCTGGGCGGGGCGGAGATCCTGCTCACGCAGAAGGCGTCCCTGAAGGTGATCCTGCACGTCGGCATGCAGGGGCTGGCGGGTTACCTCCTGCCCGGCCTGATGCTGCTGCTCGGTCTGCTCATCCTCTTCAACCCCGCCCAGCGCCTGTTCTACTCGCTCACCGGCGTCCTGCTCTCGCTGGGCACCTGGCTCACCTCGAACCTCGGCGGCTTCTTCGTCGGCCTCCTGCTGGGCTGTGCCGGCAGTTGCCTGGCCTTCGGCTGGCTCCCGGACCAGGCGCCGCGCCGCAGCCGCCGACAGCGCGCGAAGGAGGCCCGGGCCGCGGGGGCGGCCTCACCGAGCGACTGAACAGCGGGGCACCGGGCGCGCGACGAACACGGGAGGAGCGGGCCGCGCGGGGCCCTGGAACAAGGTGCCCGCACGGGGACAACCGGCCGCATGCGGCTCGTGGAACCCGGCCTCGCCGCGTACACCGCCGCCGGACGCGACCCCGGCCACCTCGGCCCGGACGCCGACGCCTTCGACGTCACCCGCCGCGACAAGGGCCACCCGCCCTCAGGCCGCGGCATCCACCACCGCCTGGGCGCGCCGCTGGGCAGGCTGAAGGCACGCGTGGCGCTCCCCGGGCCCTGTTCGATCGGTTCCCGGCGCTCGAACTGGCCGCGCCATCGGGTGAATTGGAGCCGGTGGAGTCCTTCGTCTCCCACGGCCACCGGTCCCTGCCGGTGGGTCTGAACTGACCTCCGCACGGCCGCCGCGCCACCGGGCAGCCACTGGGTACAGGGCCTCCACAAAGCCCGCACAGGCAGTGCAGACCGCGCGGTCGGTCCGTATTCGTGCTGGTCAGCGCCCGGGACATGCGGCACGCGGAGTGGTGGCGCGTGCCGCGACCGGAGCGGCCGGCCCACCGGCGTTCGACCGGTCGTACAGATCATCACAATGCGGCAGCATCACCTCACGTGCGGTGGCGGCTCACTTGACGACCGGTGTCCTCACACGGTTGGCTCCGGCCAGCGAGAGTCACCCGGTCGCTGCACGTCAAGCGGCTCCGCCTGTGCTCTCCCCATGCTCTTGCTCGGCCGCACAGCGAGGTGCCGCATCCTCATGAAGACCCCTCCCCCGCCTCCCCACTCCCCGAGACTCCCCCGCACGGCGGTTCTGGCCGCCGTGCTCTGCCTGCTGCTGTCCGGCTGCTCCTCCTTCGGCGCGGACGGCAAGGGGTCCGGCGCGGAACCGGCCGCCCGGGCCGACGGCGGGCGTCTCAGGGTCGCCCTGGTCGCGCACGGCGGCAAGGGCGACGCCTTCTGGGACCTGGTGAGGAAGGGTGCCGAGGCGGCCGCCGCCAAGGACGACATCGACCTGACGTTCGCGAGCGACTCCGATGCAGCGGCGCAGGCCGAGTTGGTGCGGGACGCGGTGCGCGACAAGGTCGACGGCATCGCGGTGACGCTGGCCAAGCCGCAGGCGATGAAGGGCCCGGTCGCCGAGGCGCGGCGGGCCGGCATCCCCGTGGTCGGCCTCAACTCGGGCATCGACGCGTGGCAGCCGGCCGGGCTGCTGGAGTACTTCGGCCAGGACGAGAGCGTCGCCGGGCAGGCCGTCGGCGACAAGCTCGACGCGCTCAAGGCCAAGCACGCCCTGTGCGTCGTCCACGAGCGGGGCAACGTGGCCTTGGAGGCCCGCTGCGCCGGCGTGAAGAAGACCTTCGACGGCACGACCGACAACCTTTACGTCGAGGGCACGGACATGAAGGCGGTGACCGGCGCCATCACCGCCCGGCTGCGGCAGGACCCGACCATCGACGAAGTCGTCACCCTGGGCGCCCAGTTCGCCCTCGCCGCGGTCGAGTCCGTGCACGAGGCGGGCAGCAAGGCGCAGGTGGCCACCTTCGACCTCAACAAGGACCTGGTGAAGGCCGTGCGCGGCGGCGACGTGCAGTTCGCGGTGGACCAGCAGCCCTATCTCCAGGGCTATCTCGCGGTGGACGCGCTGTGGCTGTACCGGACCAACGGCAACATCAGCGGCGGCGGGGTCGCCCCGGTGCTCACCGGACCGGCGTTCGTCACCAAGGGGAACGTCGCCGCCGTCGCCCGGTTCGCCGCCTCCGGAACCCGCTGACCGGACACATTCCGTGAGGGTGTCGCCAAAGATTCGGTCACGTACGGCCCATACGTTCACTAGGTACGGATAGCATCCTGCGCATCCCTTGTGCCGTTCCGGACACGCGGCCACCCCGCATCCGTCCGTTCCCCGACCGTCCCCCCTCGTACCCTCGCCCCCGTATCTCCCCTGTCCCCGATCCCCCTGTCCGCCGACCCCCTGTACCCGTATCCTCCGCTCCGCTGATCGCCCTAGGACGACGATGTCTCCACGGACACGTGCCCGGCGCCGTCTCGGCTCCATACGCCTCTCGCTGGTCCTCCTGGCCCTGGTTCCCAGCGTCACCCTCGCCGCGATGTGGAGCGTGACCACGATCCAGATATTCTCGGAGGGCCTGCGGCTGCGTGCCCAGACGGAGCTGAGCCGGTCGACGGGCGCCATGGGCACCGACGCGACCCTCGCCCTGCAGCGGGAGCGCAGCCTGTCGGCGGCGTGGCTGGCCTCGCCGCACGGCTCCCGGGCCGCCCTCGACGAGCAGCGTGCGAGGACGGACGCGGCGGTCGCGAAACTGGTCGGGCAGGCGGACGCCATCGAGGAGGCCCCGTCCCGCGTCTCGGACCGGCTGTACTCGGTCCTCGGCTCGGTGGGCAGCCTGGAGTACTACCGGGACCAGGTGGACAAGCCCACCGACATCACGCCCGAGCAGGCGCTCGACCAGTACACCTCGATCATCGACGACCAGATCCATGCCTTCCAGGAGCTGTCGCAGGTCGACGACGGCGACCTCACCTCGCAGGCCGGCCCGCTGGTCGCGCTCGAGCACGCGGCGGAGCTGGTCTCGCAGGAGGACGCGCGGCTGACCCTGGCCTGGCCGTCCGGGCACGTCGACGAGAAGGCCTGGACCGAGTTCACGGAACTGGTCAACACCCGCCGCTGGCTGGTGCAGGACCAGGTGCTGCCCTCCCTGAACGGCAGTGTGAAGACGCAGACCGAGCGGATCCTGCAGAGCCCGGAGTGGCAGACCCTGCAGAAGATCGAGGACCAGGTGCTGGCGGCGCGGGCCACGGAGCGGGGCGGGCGGATCATCCTGCCGGACGCGCAGAAGCGGTGGAACGCCGCCCTGGACAAGGTCTCCGACCAGTACACCGAGCTGATCCTGGGGCAGACCTCGGGCCTGCTCGACCGCAGCGCCGACAAGGCCCGCAGCCTGCTGGTCACTGCCGCCTCCCTCAGTGCCGGCGGACTGGTCGCCCTGCTGCTGTGCGTCGGCATGTCCTGGCGGATCACCCGCTCGCTGTCGCGGCGGCTGCGCGGTCTGCGCATGGCCACGCTCAGCCTGGCCGAGGAGCGGCTGCCCGACGTGGTGGCCCGGCTGGAGCGGGGCGAGAAGGTCGACGCGGAGTCGGCGACCACGCCCCTGGACTACGGCCACGACGAACTCGGCCAGGTCGCCCAGGCGTTCAACACCGCGCAGCGCACGGCCGTGCTCACCGCGGTGGAACTCGCCGACACCCGGCGCGGTTTCCAGAAGATCATCCTGGGCATCGCCCGGCAGAGCCAGAACTTGGTCAACCTCCAGCTCAGCAAGCTCGACGCGCTGGAGCGCCGGCACACCGACCCCGACGTCCTGCAGAGCCTGTACGAACTGGACTCCACGGCCAGCCAGTTGCGGCGGTACGAGGAGAACCTCGTCATCGTCAGCGGCGAGCGGCCCGGCCGCAGCTGGAGCCGGCCGGTCGCGCTGATCGACATCCTGCGCAGCGCCGTCGGCGAGGTCGCCGAGTACCAGCGGGTGGAGGTGCACACCGAGGAGGAGGTGTACCTCGCCCCGCCGGCGGTGGCCGACGTCATCCACCTGCTGGCCGAGCTCATCGACAACGCGACCGCGTACTCGCCCGCGCCGAGCCCCGTCGGGGTGCGGGCCGCCCTCGTCGCCAAGGGCCTGGCCGTCGAGGTCGAGGACCGGGGCCTCGGCATGTCGGAGGAGGACTACGCTTCCCTCAACGCGCAGTTGGCGACGCCTCAGAAGTTCGACGTGGTCGCGCTCGCCGACGACCTGCGGCTCGGCATGTTCGTCATCTCCCAGCTCGCCCACCGGCACGGCATCGCCGTCACCCTGCGCCCCTCGCCGTACGGCGGCACCACGGCGATCGTGCTGATCCCGCACGACATCGTGGTGCGGGAGGTCCCGGGCGACGCCGACGCGCCCGACGCACCGGAGGCGAGCGGCGTGCCGGACCCGCAGGGCACGAGGACCGCGCCGGAGCCGGAGCACGCCGAGGCCGCCGAGGTGCCCAGGACGGCCGGGCCCGCGCGGGAGTCCCGGACCCGCACCGCCGTCCGTACGGCCGCCGCGCCCGTCGCCCGGCGTGACGGCCTGGCCCCGCTGCCCCGCCGCGTACCGCAGACCAGCCTCGTCGCCGAGCTGCGCGAGGAGGCCCCGCCCGCTCCGGAGGACGGCGGCCTCGACGACTTCACCGCGGAGCGCGCCGCCTCCTCCCTCGCCGGCTTCCAGCGCGGCACGCTCCAGGCGCGCGACGGCGACGCCGAGCCGCCGTACGACCCCGGGGAGGCGGCCGGGGCGGAGCAGGCCGCCTCCCCCGTCGTCCCCTCGACTCCCCCCGCCGACCGCTGACGAAGGAACACCGCCATGACACGCCCCATCCCCGCCACCCACACCCAGCTGGACCAGCTGCTGACCGGACTCGTGGAGCGGGTCGCCGACGTGAACCACGCCGTGGTGCTCTCCGAGGACGGACTGGTCGTCAGCAAGTCCACCGGGTTCCTGCGCGACGACGCGGAGCGGCTCGCGGCGACCGCCTCCGGCCTGATGAGCCTGAGCAAGGGCGTGAGCATGGACTTCCGGGGCGGCCCGGTGCGCCAGGCGCTCATCGAGATGGCCAACAGCTATCTGATCCTCACCTCGGCGGGACCGGGCGCCCATCTCGTGGTGCTGACCGGCCCGGGCGCGGACGTCGGTGTGGTCGCGTACCAGATGAACATGCTGGTGAAGAAGATCGGTGAGCACCTCAGCGCGGCGCCGCGCGGCACCGCCGGCCCCGGCGCGTGAGGTGAGCGGAGGCGACACGCCGGGACGGCTCGTACGACCTTTCACCCTGACCGGTGGCCGGACCCGGCCCAGCCGGGCCGACTTCACGCTCATCACGACCGTGAGCACGGTGGATCCGCCGCCCGTCTCGGCCGCCCGGCCGCAGCCCGAGCACCACCGGATCCTGCGGCTGTGCACCCGGCCGATGGCCGTGGCGGAGCTCGCCGCCCGCCTCGACCTGCCGGTGAGCGTGGTCGTCATCCTGCTCTGCGACCTGCTGGAGGCGGGCCGGATCACCGCGCGCCCACCGCGCCCCGTCTCCCGTACCACCCCGGACCTGGACCTGCTGCAGAAAGTGAGGGACGGCCTTGGCCGGCTCTGACACCGCCGCCGAAGCGCCCACGGCACCCGACACGGTCAAGATCCTCATCGCCGGCGGTTTCGGCGTCGGCAAGACCACCATGGTCGGTTCGGTCAGCGAGATCGCGCCGCTGCGCACCGAGGAACCGCTGACCATGGCGAGCCTGGGCGTCGACGACCTGGACGGCATCGAGCAGAAGCGGGCCACGACCGTGGCCCTGGACTTCGGCCGGATCACCATCAGCGACGAACTCGTGCTGTACCTGTTCGGCACGCCGGGGCAGCAGCGGTTCTGGTTCATGTGGAACGACCTGGCCGTCGGCGCGCTGGGCGCCGTCGTCCTGGTCGACGTGCGCCGCCCGGAGTCCAGCTTCGCCGCGATCGACTTCTTCGAACGCCGGGGCATACCCTTCGTCGTCGGCGTCAACGGCTTCCACGGGGAGCACCCGTACCCGCCCGACGACATACGGGAGGCCCTGGCGCTGCCGGAGGGCGTGCCGGTGCTGCTGTGCGACGCGCGGGAGCGCGAGTCGTGCCGGGACGTACTGATCGCCCTCATCGACCAGTTGATCGCTGCGGCGGCCTGAGGGGCGACCGGCGGTCGCCCCCCGGCCACAGCGCCGTGGCCGCCGCGGTGAGGTGCCGGGGGGCGGTTCAGTCCAGGCCGGCCGACTTCAGCCAGTTCCTCGCCACGTCCAGCGGGTCCTTCTTCTCCAGCTGCACCTGGGCGTCCAGGTCCATCAGTGTGGCCGTGTCGAGCTTGGCGGAGACCGCGTCGAGGGCGGCGGCGCCCTCCTTCGGCAGCTCGCCCTTGCGGACCAGCGGCTGCACGTTCTGGAAGCCGAAGAGGTTCTTCGGGTCCTTCAGGACGACGAACCTCTCCTTGGCGATGGTCGGGTCCGTGGTGAAGATGTCCGCGACCTGCACGGTGTTCTTCTTCAGCGCCGTCTGGGTGAGCGGGCCGCCGGCGTCGAGCGCCTTGAAGGACTTGAACTCGACGCCGTACACGGACTTCAGTCCCACCAGGCCCTGGTGCCGGGTCTGGAACTCCGGTGAGCCGCCGAAGACCAGGTCCTTGGCGATGCCCTTGAGGTCCCCGATGCCGGACTCCGCGTCGAGGCCGTACGTGCGGGCGGTGGCCGCGTTGACGGTCACGGAGTCCTTGTTCTGCGCGGACGCCGGCTTCAACAGCTCCAGCTCGGCGTCGAGTTCGGCGTTGATCGCGGCGGTGGTCTCCTCGACCGTGGCCGGCTTGGCCTTGGGGTCGAGGTAGGCCAGCAGGGAGCCGTTGTACTCCGGCAGCACGGTGACGGACCCGTTCTTGATCAGGCCGTAGGTGGTCTCCCGGCTGCCGATGTTGGGCTTGTAGGTGACCTTGATGCCCTTGGCCTTGAGGGCCTCGCCGTAGATGTCGGCGAGCAGGATGCTCTCGGCGAAGTTGTTGGAGCCGACGACGACGGTGTCGCCGTCGCCCTTGCCCTCCTTGAGCGGGTCGGTGGTGTCGCCGGAGGAACAGCCCGCGAGCAGCGCCGCCGCGGTGGCGAGCGCGACGGTGGCCACGCCGGGGTGCCTCGTCCTGGACCTGCTGCTGCTCTTGGCTGAAGTAGTCACCCACCGATCCAAGCCAGCCGCTTCTCGATCAGTCAAGAGCAGCCTGGTCACCAATTGGCGTGTCAGCGCCTTCGGTTGTCCGGCTGACGTGCTGTCACGCCGTCGTGGCCGTCAGCTGCCGCCCGCCCTCGGGTGAGCGCGTCACCTCTGCCGCACACCGGGCGACACCGCGATCCGTCCCACCGCCCAGAACACCGCGAGCGTGGCCAGCGCCAGGACGGCGACCAGGGCGGCCCCGCCGACGACCTTCTCGTAGTCCCGCTGGTACAGGCCGTCGACGATGTACCGGCCGAGGCCGCCGAGGCTGACGTACGCGGCGATGGTGGCCGTGGACACGATCTGGATGGCCGCCGAGCGCAGCCCGCTGAGGATCAGCGGCAGGGCGACGGGCAGTTCGACCTGGAAGAGGATCCGCCGCTCGTGCATGCCCATGCCGCGGGCGGCGTCCACCGGCGCGGGGTCGACGGCGCGCACGGCCTCGTACGTGGTGACGAGGATCGGCGGCACGGCGAGCACGACCAGCGGGATCATGACGGGCACCATGCCGAAGCCCAGCAGCATCGTCATGAGCACCAGCAGGCCGAAACTGGGCAGCGCGCGGCCCGCGGTGGCGGCCAGGGACAGCACGGTCCCGCCACGCCCGTGGTGCCCGGTGACCAGGCCGACCGGCAGCCCGATCGCGGCGGCGAGGGCGAGCGCCAGCAACGAGTAGCGGACGTGTTCCCCCAGGCGGGCGGGGATGCCGTCGTAGCCCTGCCAGTGGGCGCCGTCGCCGAAGAAGGAGTGGACGAAGGTGAGTACGTTCACCGGGCCGCGTCCTCCGGTTCGGGCCGGCCCGCGGTCCTCGGCCGCTGCCGCGCGCCGCTCGGCATCCAGGGGGTCAGCACGACGCGCAGGAGGACCAGCAGGGCGTCGGCGAGGATCGCCAGGACGGCCGTGGTGATCACGGAGTTCCACGCGAGCTCGGGCCGGTTGTAGATGGTGGCGTCGTGCAGCAGGTTGCCGAGCGCGCCCTGGTTGCCGATCAGCGTGCCGATGCTGACCAGGGAGATGCTCGACACCGTGGCCACGCGCAGCCCCGCGATGACGGCGGGCACCGCGATCGGCAACTGCACCTGGAGGTAACGCCGTACGGGCCCGAAGCCCATGGCGGTGGCGGCGGCCAGGGTCTCCTGCGGCACCGACCGTACGCCGTCAACGATCGCGGGCACGAGCACCACCAGGCTGTAGACGGCCAGCGGGATCATGACGGTCAGCTCGGTCTGGCCGGTGTAGTCGATGAGGACGACGAAGAAGGCCAGCGAGGGGATGGCGTACAGCACGGTCGTGACGCCCAGCACGGGCGGGTACAGCCAGCGGAAGCGCACGCACAGCTGGGCGATCGGCAGCGCCAGCAGCAGCCCGGCCGCCACCGGCAGCAGGGCCTCCCGCAGGTGCAGTCCGATCAGGCCCAGGTAGCTGTGCTGGAGGTCGCTCGGGATGTCGAAGAAGCCGTTCACGGGGCGACCTCGACCTCGGCCTCGGCGCGGCGCTCGGCGTGCGCGGCGCGGATCGCGGCGCCGATGGCCTGCTGCGACACGACGCCGGTCACCCTTCCGTCGGCGTCCACGGCGACGGCCCAGCCGGTGGGCGAGAGGACGGCGCAGTCCAGGGCCGCGCGCAGCGAGTCCGTACCGGGCACGAACGGCCGCCCGTACGGCAGGAGTCGACCGGGCCTGATGTCTCCGGCGGTCAGCTCCCGGCGCTCGCTCCAGCCCAGCGGTCTGCCCTCCGCGTCGGTCACCAGGAGATGGGGCGTGTCCGGGGCGCCGATCTGCTCGGCGGTGGCGTCGAGCGGGATCACCGGATCGGTGGTCAGCTCCAGGCTCCGGGAGGAGAAGAGCGACAGCCGCCGGATACCGCGGTCCGCGCCGAGGAAGTCCTCGACGAAGGCGTCCGCCGGGTCGGAGAGCAGTTCGGCGGGCGGTGCGAACTGGGCGAGCCGGCCGCCGGCCCGCAGCACGGCGACCTTGGTGCCGATCTTGACGGCCTCGTCGATGTCGTGCGTGACGAAGACGATGGTCTTGCCCAACTCGTCCTGCAGGCGCAGCAGTTCGTCCTGGAGTCCCTTGCGGACCACGGGGTCGACGGCCGAGAACGGCTCGTCCATCAGCAGCACCGGCGGGTCCGCGGCCAGCGCCCGCGCCACGCCGACGCGCTGCTGTTGCCCGCCGGAGAGCTGGTACGGATACCGCTTGGCGAGCCCGGCGTCGAGGCCCACGCGCTCCATCAGCTCCACCGCCCGCGCCCGGGCGCGCTGTCTGCCCCAGCCGAGCATGCGGGGCACGGTGGCGATGTTGTCGACGATCGTGCGGTGCTGGAAGAGCCCGGCGTTCTGGATGACGTATCCCATGGAGCGGCGCAGCGTGGTGACGGGCTGCCGCTGGATGTCCTCACCGTCCAGGAGGATCGTTCCCGCGCTCGGCTCGACCATCCTGTTGATCATCCGCAGGGTGGTCGTCTTGCCGCACCCCGACGGTCCGACGAGAACGGTGATCGCGCGGTCGGGTATCTCCAGGGAGAGCCGGTCGACCGCCACGGTGCCGTCCGGATAGCGTTTGGTGACTGAATCCATCCGTATCAAAACGCCGGTAACCCTTCGTGGGCGGAACTCTGGACGTGGGCGGGGCTCGTGCCAGGGTCGTACGGGCTGTCGGCGATCGAGTCTAGACGGGGCCCCTCACGCCTCCGGCAGCCCCGCCGCCGAACTCCCGCCTGTCGCAGGGCATCCGCGTCCCCCGCCCCGAATGTCACCGGTCCGTGCGAGACGGCTCGGGCGCGCCGGTGAGGGGGAGGGTCATCGTGAAGACGGTCCTGCCCGGTTCGCTCATCAGGTCGATCGTGCCGCCGTGCGCCCGGACCAGGGAGCGGGCGACCGCCAGGCCCAGTCCGCTGCCGCCGCGGTCGCGGCTGCGGGCCTTGTCGACGCGGTAGAAGCGGTCGAAGACCCGCTCCCGGTCCTCGGGCGGAATGCCGGGGCCCGCGTCCGTCACCCGGACCAGGGCCGTACGGGAGGAGACGGCGACCTCGACGCAGACCTCCGTGCCGGGCGGGGTGTGCACGGCGGCGTTGGTGAGGAGGTTGTCCAGGACCTGCCGGACGCGCTGCGGGTCGAGGCGGAGTTGGAGCGGCCTGCCTCCGGCGCGCACGGTCAGCGGGCGGTCCGGGTGGGTCGCGCGGAAGGCGTCGGCGGCCTGCTGGACCAGGTCCGCGAGGTCCACGTCCGCCGGCCGCAGCGGCGCCTCCACCTCCGCCGCGTCCAGCCGGGCGAGCAGCAGCAGGTCGTCCAGGAGGACGCCCATCCGGGCGGCCTCCGCCCGCAGCCGGGCCAGGTGCTTGTCCCGCTCCTCGGGGGCGTTGGCCGCCGCGTACTGGAACAGGTCCGCATACCCCCGGACCGACATCAGCGGTGTGCGCAGCTCGTGCGAGGCGTCCGCGACGAAGCGGCGCAGCCGCTGCTCGGCCTCCGCGCGCACGGCGAGGGAGTCGTCGATGTGCTCCAGCATCGTGTTGAACGCCGTACGGAGCTCCTCGACCTCCGGGCCGCCGCCCGGGCCGTCGGCGCGCAGCGGGAGCCGGGCCGCCGACTCGGTCAGGTCGTGCGAGGCGATGCCGTGCGCGGTGTGCGCCATGTCGTTGAGGGGTTTCAGGCCGCGCCGCAGCATCTTCCGGCCGAACACCACCAGCGCCAGCAGCGCGAGCCCGAAGGTGACGGCCTGGATGGTGATCAGCTGCCGGACGGTGTCGTCGATGTCCTCCATGGGCGCGGCGCTCACCAGCACCACCCCTGGTTCGACCTCGCAGGCGCGCAGCCGGTAGGTGCCCTCGCCCCTGAGGTGCTCGGTGCGGACGAGTTCGGTGTGCGAGACGGTCTGGGCCCGGGCCAGTGCGGTGAAGTCGTCGACGTCCTCCGGCAGGTCGCCGGCGTTCTCGGGCCTGCGGAGCACGGGGGTGCCGCCCGACACGTCGTACACCGCGTAGTACCAGCGGTAGTACCGCTTGCCCTGGAGCGAGCCGTGCTGGGCGATGCTCTTGGACTGGGCGAGCTGGGCGAGCTTGAGCTGGTCGTTGAGCTGGGCGGAGAGGTAGTCCCGCATGTACGTGGTCAGGGCCGTGCCGACGACCGCGAACACCACCAGTGACAGCGCCCCGAGGCCGAGGGCCAGCCGGGTGCCGAGCCTGAGGCGCCGGTACGTCGAGCGCAGCCGGCGGATCACTCGGCGGCCTGACGGATCACGTACCCGAAGCCGCGCACGGTGTGGATCAGCGGTGCCCCGCCCTCAGCGCCCTCGACGGCGGCCTCGTCGAGCTTGCGGCGCAGGCGGCTGACGACCAGCTCGACGACGTTGGAGCGGCCCCCGAAGCCGTACTCCCAGACGTGGTCGAGGATCTGCGCCTTGGTCAGCACGGTCGGCGACTTGCGCATCAGGTAGCGCAGCACCTCGTACTCGGTCGGGGTGAGGGTGAGCAGCGTGGCGCCGCGGCGCACCTCGCGGGTGTCCTCGTCCATCGACAGGTCCGCCACCCGCAGCACCGAGCGCTGGAACCCGGGCCCGGCGCTGCGCCGCAGCACGGTCCGCAGCCGGGCCATCAGCTCCTCCACCGCGAACGGCTTGACCAGGTAGTCGTCCCCGCCCCGGGTCAGCCCGGCCACCCGGTCGGCGACGCCGTCGCGGGCGGTGAGGAACACCACCGGGACCATCGTCCCGGAGCGCCGCAGCCGGTCCAGCACACCGAAACCGTCGAAATCGGGCAGCATCAGGTCCAGCACCACGATGTCCGGGCGGAACTCGGCGGCGCGGCGCAGCGCCTCCTCACCGGAGTTCGCGGTGACGGCTTCCCAGCCCTCGTAGCGGGCGACCGTCGCCACGAGGTCGGCGATGGGCGGGTCGTCGTCCACGACGAGGAGTCGTACTTTTTCCACCCGCCCATAGTGCGGCACGCGGGCCGCGGCGCCAGAGGCGTCCGCCGCCCCCTTGCCGCATCGATAAAAACTTGAGAGTCGACCGACAGGTGATCGACAGCTGCCGGCGGCCAAGCTCGGACTCCCAGGACCCGATCGAGGGAGTAGCCGGCTGTGGCAGCTGTCCCATCGCACCCCGCGGCCCGCACGGCGGTGCGCCGCCCGAGCGTGGTGGCCCGCACCGGCCTGTACGCCGTGCTGGCCGCGAACGCCGTCGTCGTGGGCGTCTTCTTCGTGCAGGCCGGCTTCGGCTCCAACGCCCTGGTCCTGCTGGGCCGGCTCACCGGCCTGTACGGTGCCCTGCTGATGGCTTTCCAGCTGCTGCTGGTGGCCCGGCTGCCCTGGCTCGACCGCCGCATCGGCATGGACCGGCTCACCTCCTGGCACCGCTGGGTCGGCTTCGGTCTGCTGTGGACGCTGCTGGGCCACGCCGTGTTCCTCACGCTCGGCTACGCGCAGATGGCGTCGATGGATCCGGTGAACCAGCTCGTGGACCTCGCCGGGACCACCGAGGGCGTGCTCCGCGCGCTCGTCGCCCTGGCGCTGCTCGTCGTGGTCGGCGCGGTGTCGGCGCGCCGGGCCCGGCGCCGCATGGCGTACGAGACGTGGCACTTCGTTCACCTGTACACGTACGTCGCCGTGGTCCTGGCCTTCACGCACCAGGTCGCGGTCGGTACGACGTTCACCGCGTCGTCCGCCGCCACGGCGTACTGGTACACGCTGTGGGGCGGGTCGCTGACCGCGCTGGCCGTCGGCCGGCTGGTGCTACCGCTGTGGCGGAACTGGCGCCACCGGCTACGGGTCACCGCGGTCGTCCCCGAGAACGACCAGGTGGTCTCGATCTACGTCACCGGCCGTGATCTGGACCGGCTGCCCGCCCGGGCCGGGCAGTTCTTCCTGTGGCGGTTCCTGACGAGGGACCGCTGGTGGCAGGCCAACCCCTTCTCCCTGTCCGCCGCTCCCGACGGCCGTACGCTCCGGCTCACCGCGAAGGCGGCGGGCGACGGCACGGCGGCGCTGCGGCACCTGAAGGTCGGCACGCGGGTGTTCGCCGAGGGACCGTACGGCGCCTTCACCGCGATGCACCGGACCCGGCCGGAGGCCCTGCTCATCGCCGGCGGCGTGGGCGTCACCCCGATCCGAGCGCTGCTGGAGGAGCTCGACGGGCACTCGGTGGTCGTCTACCGGGTGGCCACCGACCGCGACGCCGTCCTCTACGACGAGCTGCGCGACCTGGCCCACGCCAAGGGCGCCGAGCTGCACCTGGTGACCGGGCCGCCCGTCCCCGACCGGCTCGCTCCGGCCGAGCTGGCCCGCCTCGTGCCGGACCTCGCCGACCGGGACGTCTTCCTGTGCGGGCCGCACCCGATGATGACCGCGGTGCTCGGCACCCTGCGCGCGCTGGGCGTGCCCAAGCGGCAGATCCACTTCGAACGCTTCAGCCTGGCGGGCTGACGGAGACGAGGAAGACACCGTGAAACGAGCGATACCCGTCCTGGTCCTGAGCGTCGCGGGTCTGATCCCGGTGTGGCGCTACGAGCCGTCGCACGGCACGGCGGGCACCACCGAGGTCGCCGCCCCCGCCCCGACGCCCTCCACCGCGGCGGGCGGCTCCGCCCGGCTGGTCGCGGGTCCCACCGTCGAGACCGAGAAGGGCCCGGTGCAGGTCGAGGTCGCCTTCGAGGGCGACACGATCAGCTCCGTACGGATGCTGCGGCAGCCGGACCACCCGCAGACCGAGGCCGCCGTGCCGCGGCTGATCGAGGAGACGCTCCAGGCGCAGAGCGCCGACATCGACACGGTGTCCGGCGCCACGGTCACCAGCGAGGGCTACAAGGAGTCGCTGCAGGCCGCCCTCGACGCGAAGGGCTCCTGACGTGCGGCGCGTCGAGCACGTCATGGGGTTCCCGGTGTCGCTGCGGGTGGACGACGAGCATGTGCCCGAGGCGACGGCGGACGCGGTGTTCGCCTGGCTGCGGGAGGCCGACACGCGGTTCAGCCCCTTCAGGCGTGACAGCGAGGTGTCCCGGCTGGACCGCGGGCAGCTGAGCGAGGTCGGTGCCGACCTGCGGGAGGTCCTGCGGATCTGCGAGGAGTACCGGCTGGCCACCGGCGGTGCCTTCGACGTCCGGCTGCCCGGCCGGGGCCTGGATTTCTGCGCGGTGGTCAAGGGCTGGTCGGTGCAGCGGGCGGCCGGGCTGCTGACCGCGGCCGGGGTCCGGCGGTTCTGCCTGAACGCCGGGGGCGACGTGGTCGCCTCCGGCGGGCCCTGGCGGGTGGGCGTACGGCATCCCGAGCACGCCGACCGGCTGTGTACGGTGCTCCGGCTGACGGACGGCGCGGTCGCGACCTCCGCGCGGTACGAGCGCGGGGACCACATCCTCGACGGCCGCACGGGCCGCCCGGCGACCGGCCTGCTGAGCATCACGGTCACGGCCCCCACCCTGACCGAGGCGGACACGGTCGCCACGGCGGCGTTCGCCATGGGCGCCGAGGGCGTCGAGTGGGCCGCCGCGCGGCGCGGCGGCGCGTGCTGCGCACGGGCGGGTTTCCGGTGGCAGTGGCGGCGTAGGGGGCCGCGGGTAGGGTGAGGCCCAGCGACGGCGACCGGCGGGGGCGCGCTGAGATGACGCGCAGGGGCGACGACCGACAGGGGCCGCGCTGACGTGACGCGCAAGGGGCACGATCGACAGGGCCCCGCCGACATGACGCCCAGAGCCACGACCAACCGGGGCCCCGCTGAGTTGACCCCGAAGCGGCGATCCGACGTGGGCGTCGCCCAGATGACCTCCCAAGGCGGCGACCAGACGGGGGAGCCGACCGCTGAGAGGTCCCCAAGGGCGGCGACCTAGACGGGGGCCCCTGAGATCGCCCGCAGGGCGGCGACCCGACGTGTGGCCTCTGCCGGTCAGCCCTCGGCCGCCGGCAGCACCACCTCGAAGCGGCAGCCACCCGGAATGTTGCGTACCGTGGCCCGGCCGCGGTGGGCCTCGACGATGCCGCGGACGATGGCGAGGCCGAGGCCCGCGCCGGCGGGCGGGGTACGGGCGTGGGTGCCGCGCCAGCCGGTGTCGAAGACCCGCGGCAGGTCCTCCTCGGGGATGCCGCCGCAGCCGTCCGTCACGGACAGGACCACGCCCTCGGGTGAGCGTTCGGCGGTCACGGCGACCGTGCCGTCGGCGGGCGTGCGGCGGATGGCGTTCACCAGCAGGTTGCCCAGCACGCGGCTCATCTCCCGGCCGTCGACCTCGACGGGCACCGGTTCGACGCGTTCGGCGGCGAGCCTGACGCCGTGCTCGCGGGCGAGCGGGTCCGCGCCGGACAGGGCGTCGCCGACCAGGTCGTACAGGGACATCCGGGAGAGGGACAGGGTGAGGGCGCCCGCGTGGATGCGGGAGAGCTCGAAGAGATCGCCGACCATGCCGTTGAGGCGTTCGACCTCGGTGCGGATCTGCCGGAGGTAGCGGTCGGGGTCGGCGGCGACACCGTCCTCCAGGGCCTCGGCCATCGCGCGCAGTCCGGCGAGCGGGGTGCGCAGGTCGTGGGAGATCCAGGCGACGAGTTCACGCCGGGAGGACTCCAACGCGCGTTCCCGGTCGCGCGATTCGGCCAGTTTGACGCTGGTGGCTTCCAATTCGCGGCTCAGCGCGGCGAGTTCGGCGGTGGACGGGCCGTCGGGAGCGGAGAAGTCGCCGCCGTCGCCGAAGGAGCGGGCGGCGAGGGTCAGGGCGCGGCTGCGGGCGACGACCCAGCGGCCCAGCAGCAGCGCGGTGGCCAGGGACACCACGGCGGCCATCGCCACGACGGTCGTCACCACCGTCAGGTCGTGCGCGGACAGGAACATGGCCTGGGCGACGGCGAGGGTGCCCGCGAGCATGGCGGTGACGGCCACCGCGGCCACCACCGTCAGGGACGCGACGAGGGAGCGGCGGCGGATCAGCAGCAGCACGAGCGCGCCGAGCAGTCCGGCCGCGGCGGCGCCGAGGAAGGCGAACAGGGCGATGAGAAGGGTGTCACGCATGGCCCTCACTCCTCGCCGGAGGCGGGGTCGAAACGGTAGCCGACGCCCCACACCGTCTGGATGAGGCGGGGGCGGGCCGGGTCGTCCTCGACCTTGCCGCGCAGACGGCGGACGTGGACGGTGACGGTCGACAGGTCGCCGAAGTCCCAGCCCCACACCGCGTGCATCAGCTCCTCCCGGCTGAAGGCGCGGCCCGGGTTGCGCAGGAAGAAGGCGAGGAGGTCGAACTCGCGGATGGTGAGGGCGAGTTCACTACCGCGCTTGAGGGCGCGGCGGGCCGCCGGGTCCAGTGCGAGCCCGGCGGCGTGGAGCGTCCCCGGGGGCGGGGCGGGGAGGGTGCGGCGCAGCACGGACTCGACGCGCAGGACGAGTTCGCGGGGGCTGAACGGCTTGGTGACGTAGTCGTCGGCGCCGACCTCCAGACCGAGGATCCGGTCGTCCTCGTCGCCGCGCGCGGTGAGCATGATGACCGGTACGGGCCCGTGGCCGCGCATCCGCCGGCAGACCTCCAGCCCGTCCATGCCGGGCAGCATCAGGTCGAGGACGACCAGGTCCGGCCAGTGCGCGGCGGCCCGGGCGAGGGCGTCGGGGCCGTCGCCGGCCCGGTCCACGACGTATCCGGCCCGGTCGAGGTACCCGGAGACGACTTCGGCGACGGTGGGGTCGTCGTCGACGACGAGGACCCGGGCCCCGGCCTGCGGCTGCGACTGCTGCTCCATGCCGCCAGCCTCGCACTCCGTGCCCGCCCCCGCCGCCGCCGGGCTGCGACGTCCTCGTTTCGTAAGGAGCGGAAGTCCTCTACGCCCACCTGCTGCCGCCTGCTGCCGACCGGCGGGTGAGCAGGCCGGCCCGTGAGCATGCGGGTCGGTGAGCACACCGGCCGGGCGTCGTCCCCCGCCGCCGAGGCACCGTTCGATCGGCCCGCTCGCGCCCGTCCGCCCGGTCACCTCGCCCAGGACTCCAGGAAACCCGCCGACGGGACGAAGAACAGGTTCCCGGTCACGGCCCGCGAGTAGTCCAGCAGCGGGTCGGGGCCGCCGTCCGGCCCGCCGAGGAACATCCGGCGCAGCATCGTCTCGGGCACCTCGGGCGTGCGGGCGTAGGCGACGAAGTAGGTGCCGAACTCCCCGTGCCCGGGCCGGCCGAACGGCATCGCGGAGCGCAGGATCTCCTGCTCGGTGCCGTCCGGGCCGGTGACGGTGTTGACGTCCTTGTGGGAGCCCGGCACGTCGAGTTCGAGGTTGGTCAGCTTCGTGCGGCCGATCACCTTCTCCTGCGCCTCCACGGCGAGCGCCTCCCACGCCTCCACGTCGTGCAGGTACTTCTGCACCAGCGCGTAGCTGCCGCCCCAAAAGCCGGGATCCTCCGGGCCGACCAGCGCGGCCTCGGCGGCGGCCGGTCCGACGGGGTTCTCGGTGCCGTCGACGAAGCCGAGGAGGTTGCGCGAGTCGAAGTAGGAGAACGCCTGCACCTCGTCCCGCACGGTCACCCTGGCGTCCAGCCGCCGCACGAGTTCGGCGGCCAGCGCGAAGCACAGATCGGGCCGGGCGGCCTTGATGTGGAAGAACAGGTCGCCCGGGGTGGCCGGGGCGAGGTGCCGGGGCCCGGCCAGTTCCCGGAAGGGACGCAGCCGGGCGGGGCGCGGATGGCCGAACAGCCGGTCCCACGCCCCGGACCCCACCCCGGCGACGCAGCACAGCCCGCCGTCGGGGCTGGGGAATCCGACGGCCCGCACCAGCCCCGCGAGGGAGCCGAGCACCTCCCGTACGGCGGGCTCCCCGCCCGGTTCGATCGTGGCGACCAGGAACATCGCGATGGACGACGGCTGACCCAGCACGGGCTGCGGCAGCGACTCGTCCGACGGCACCGGCGACGCCATGGGCTTCCCCTCCCCTGTCCGACCGACCCCGGCGGACGCCGTCGCCCCCCCCGGGGGTCCGGCGTCCGCCCTTCTCACGATGCCCAGCGAACGGGCGCGCGGAACTCCGTCACGAGGACGGCGGTGCGTCCCGGAACTCGTACGCCGCCGGCGTCTCGGCGCCCCGGGGGCGCGGGCCGTCCACCCGGTGCAGGACGCGCGCTCCGGCGGAAGCGGCAGCCCGGCCGCGCCGGCGACGGTGAGCGGGCCCACCCGGAGTGCTGAACTCGTCGTACGCCGCCCCGGCCGCCTCGCGGTCCGCTCGGGTCGGCTTCACGGCAGTGGCTGCTCCGTCCAGATGACCTTGCCGTCGGGGGTGTGGCGGGTCCCCCAGCGGTCGGTGAGCTGGGCGACGAGGAACAGGCCGCGGCCGCCCTCGTCCTCGGTGCGGGCGCGGCGCAGCCGGGGCGAGGTGCCGCTGCCGTCGGAGACCTCGCAGATCAGCGTGCGGTCGCGCAGCAGCCGCAGCTGGACCGGGCCGGTAGCGTGGCGGATGGCGTTGGTGACCAGCTCGCTGGCGACGAGTTCGGTGGTGAAGGCGAGTTCCTCCAGGCCCCAGGCGGCCAGCTGCTCGGTGACGGCCGCGCGGGAGCGGGAGACGACCGCCGGGTCGCTGGGCAGGTCCCACTGCGCCACCTGGTCCGGCCCGAGCGTGCGGGTACGGGCGACGAGCAGGGCCACGTCGTCGCCCGGGTGGGCCGGCAGCAGCGCGTCGAGGACGGCCTCGCAGGTCTCCTCCGGCGCCCCGTCGGCGCACTCCAGGACGGAGCGCAGCTCTTCCATGCCGCTGTCGATGTCCCGTATCCGGTCCTCGACCAGGCCGTCGGTGTACAGCACGAGCCGGCTGCCCTCCGGCAGTTCCAGCTCGACCGTCTCGAACGGCATGCCGCCGAGCCCCAGCGGCGGCGCGGAGGGCAGGTCGACGAACCGCACGGTGCAGTCGGGTGAGACGACCGCGGGCAGGGGGTGCCCGGCGCGGGTGAGGGTGCAGCGCCGGGACACCGGATCGTAGACGGCGTACAGACACGTCGCTCCGACGATGCCGGAGTCGGGGGTGTTCTCCACCGCCCAGCCCTCGCCCCGGTCGAGCCGGCCGACCAGGTCGTCCAGGTGGGTGAGCAGGTCGTCCGGGGGCAGGTCCAGGGAGCAGAAGTTGTGCACGGCGGTGCGCAGCCGGCCCATGGTGGCGGCGGCGTGCAGACCGTGGCCGACGACGTCGCCCACGACCAGCGCCACCCGGCAGCCGGACAGCGGGATGACGTCGAACCAGTCGCCGCCCACGCCGGCCTGCGCGGGCAGGTACCGGTAGGCGACCTCGACGGCGCTCTGCTCGGGCAGGCCGCGCGGCAGCAGGCTGCGCTGGAGGGCGAGGGCGGTGTTGTGCTCGCGGGTGTAGCGGCGGGCGTTGTCGATGCAGATCGCCGCGCGGCCGACCAGCTCTTGCGCGAGCGAGAGGTCGTCGTCCTCGAACGGGGTGGGCTTCGCCGAGCGGTAGAAGCTGACCACGCCGAGGGTCGTACCGCGGGCCCGCATCGGCACCGTGATCAAGGAGTGGATCCCCGTCGCCAGCACCCGCTCCAGCCGCGCCGGGTCCTGGGCGATCCAGCCGCGGGCCCGGGACAGCACGGGTTCCAGCACCGACTCCCTGCTCTCCAGGCTGCGGGCCTGCGGGGTGGACGGCACGTACTCGACCGTCGCCCCGACCTCGTACAGCTGGGACCCGTCGTGGACGGCGCCCAGGGCGACGCGGCGCAGCGGGGTCCCGGCGCCGAGCGTCCCGGGCTCCTCGCCGCGCAGCACCGCGTCGGGCAGGTCGACGGCGGTGAAGTCGGCGAACCGGGGGACGGTGACGTCGGCCAGTTCCTCGGCGGTGCGGGTGACGTCGAGGGTGGTGCCGATCCGGACGCCGGCGTCGTGCAGCAGCTCCAGGCGCTTGCGGGCCAGGACGGCCAGCCGCCCGACGCCCGGCTCGCCCACGAGCAGCAGTCGGCTCTCGACACCGCCGTCACCGTCGTCCCCTTCGGTGACCCCGTCGGTGGCGGGGTGCGGGGCCGGCTCCGGCTCGGCCGTGCCGGGCGTCGGTACGAGGGTGCGGAGGGCGGCGGGCGGCGCTCCGCCCGGCATCGGGACCGCCGGGGGCGGCGACGGCGCGAGGGGGATGGCCAGGGGCGGCGCGGGCTCGGCCGGCGCGGTGACGGCCGGAGGCTCGGTCACCGCGTGCAGGGCCGGGCGGGGCCGCGTCGGCGTGTTGGCCGAGGGCGGCGCGTCGGAGGACGGCCCGCCGGCCGGGCTCGGGGCATCCGCCGGGGACGGCCCGCCTGCCGAACCCGGCACATTCGCCGAAGCCGCCACGTTCAACGAGGACGGCGTGCCGGCCGAGGACGGTGCGGCCGTCCCGGTCTGCGAGCCGGCGCTGTCCGGCGGGACCGCCGCCACGTGCCGCAGGCGCGGCCCGCCGAGGATGCGCACCTCGACGGCCACGCCCAGCTCGCCGCCCGGTCCCCTGACCTGGCGGCGCAACAGGGTTGCGGCCCGGCCGCCGGGCAGGGCGACCTCGTCCAGGGTGAGGTGCGGCGAGGCGATGAGTTCCTCGGCCTTCTCCCGCAGCACGGCCAGGTCGATCCGGCTGAGGGGGGTGCCGCCTTCGTCGGCCGCCAGGGGCACGGGCTGCCGCGGCCAGCCGCGCGAGTCGCCGCCGGCCCGCCGGTAGGCGGCGAGGAGCGCCCGCTCGCGTTCCGTGGCCTGTTCCAGCAGCCGCGCCTCGATGGTCCGGGCGGCTTCGCGGACCAGCCGGACCATGGCCGGATCGCCGTCCCCGCGCAGACAGGTCAGGTCGAGGATCGCCTCGATCCGGCCGCTGAGAGGGTCGCGTACGGGCGCGCCCGCGCAGGCGAAGGGCTGGAGGGCGTCGGCGAAGTGCTCCCGGCCGACGACGAGGACGGGTCCGCGTTCGGCCAGCGCGGTGCCGACGCCGTTGGTGCCGGCGACCGGTTCGGAGGCGTCGAAGCCCGGGGCGAACCGCACCGCGTCGAGGCGCTGGTTGAGCTGCCGGTCCCCGCCGAGCCGCTGGACCATGCGGCCCTGACCGTCGCACAGCGCGATCGTCATGCCCGCGCCGGCGAGCGAGCCGGTCAGGCCCCTGAGCACGGGGTCGGCCGCCCGCAGGAACCGGTCGTCCAGTGCCAGGCCGGGGGTGTAGGGGAGCAGTACCTGGTGTGGTTCGAGCCCCACGGACCGGCACCGCTTCCAGGAGTCGAGCACCGCGGCCCGTACGTCCGCGTCGACGCGCGCACCGGCCAGGAATCGTTCGTGGGCATCGACGAGGCCGCCGATGTCGTCCCAGGCGACGGTCACCGGGATCACTTCCCTCGCCCGCAGGCGGACCCGTCGCGCGCCGCCGTCCGGCTCGCCCTCCGGGGAGGCCTCCGGGCGATTTCACCCTAGCCCCTGTGTGACGTGCATCACAACATCACCCAGGGCAGGTGGCCCGGCCTCAGCGTTCGTCGGCCTCGCCGTCGTTCCAGTCGTACGGTCCGCCGCCGCGCCACTCGATCAGCTCCGGGTCGTCGACGGCCGTGTCCACGGCGGGCAGGCCGGCGCTGTGCAGCAGTTCCAGCACGTCGAAGAGACCGTGCGCGGTGCCCACGGCCTCGCCGCGGATCGTCACCCGCCGTCCGCCACCCGACTCCGGCGGGAACACGATCACGGGGGGAGATCGGTCCATACCCCCACCATGCGCTGACCCGGCCCGCCCCGCCAGCCGTCCGCACCCGCCCCGCGGACCGGCGACGGGCTTTCGGAAGCGGGTGCGACGAAACGTTCGACGAAGTTCCTCCGTCATCCTCTCCCACCTCACCGGCACCCGTTAGCCTCGTAAGTCACCGACGGTGAACGGGGGTTGGCCCATGGTGAACACTGATCGCACGCCACCGGACTGTCCCGGGGGCCATGACGGGATGCCGGAGACCGGCGCCGCGGTCCATCTCCAGGATCAGCTGGAGATCCTCATCCAGGACTTCCGGCACACGAGCGAGCCGCCGATGCCGGTGTTCGTCGTGCACGCGCAGGACGACGCGGACGACGACGCCGTGGCCGCGCTGGTCCGGCAGCTGCACGCGGGCCAGGAGGCGCACGGCACGCGGTGCGCGGTGACGCAGGAGGAGTACGAGGGCGACACGGAGGTCCGCAGGGCCGCGGCGATGGTGCGTGCTCTGAGTGACCCCAAGAGGTGGGGCGGCCCGCACGCGGTCTACCGGCGGTACGCGTTCCCGCGGCTGCGGCTGGTGCACGCCATCGACGACGCCGTCACGGAACTCGGCGAGACCTGGCCGGCGGCCGTCCCCGGCCGCCCCGAAGCCGGACAGGACCAGCGGCAGCGGCTCCTCGACCAGCTGGCCCGCCAGCGCTGGCGCCCGAAGGGCACCGGTCGCTGGCGCTCGGGTCTGCCGCTGTTCGACATGGCGCACATCCTGCCGGCGAGTCTCGTGACCGTGCTCGCCGCGCTCCTCGCCCGCAGCGACTGGTACGTGGCGGTGGCCGCCGGCCTCGCCTTCCTGCTGCTGCTGACGGTCCTCAACTACGTCCTGCCAGGGCGGGCGCCGATCTTCCTGTGGCTGCGCCGGGAGAGCCGCTGGTTCATGACCACCACCTTCCTGCGGGCCGCGGACCAGGAGGACTCGACCGAGGTCTCGCTGCTGCGCCCCGTGCGGTCCTGGAAGGCGATCGCGGCCCGGGCGTACGACGTGGCCGAGGCGCTCAAGGCGGGCGGCGACTTCCACCTGCAGTTGTGCGTGCTGGCCCTGCGGGAGGACCTGCGGGACAACCACCGCCGCTGGAGCTGGGACCTGCGCGGCTTCAAACGGCCGCGCCCGCCGATGCTGTTCCTGCCCCACGCCGACGAGCGCAACGGCGGCATCGAACTCATCCGGGCCGTCAGCGACGTCCGCAGCCGGCGCAGCGAACTCGACCCGCTGCTCGTCGTGGCCGCGGTGCGCGCGGACGACGTGCAGCGCCTGGAGCGCAGCGTGGTCCGGGCGGACCCCGAGCCGGACCCCGCGCTGCGCAGCCGGTTCAGCGACCGGCTGCGCGTCTGGTACCGGGAATGGGCCCGCAACCTGCGCGCCGAGCAGTCACCCAGCCGGGAGCGGGCCGTCCTGCCCTGGGTGATGAAGATCCCGCTGCCGCACGACCAGCTCGGGACGGTCGAGGCCCGGCACCGGCATCTGCGGGCCTCCACCCGGCCGACCCTGGCCCGCCTGGTGTGGGCCCTGCACAGCCTGGTCCTGGTGGCCGCCCTGCTGACCGCGGGCGCCGTCCTGCAGGCCGACCGGCTGCACGACCGGTACTGCTCGGCGTCCGTGCTGACCGCCAACCGGGACACCCGGCGCGAGACGACACCCGACGGCCACACGGAGTGCATCGGCATAGCGACGGGCGACGTCCGCTTCGCCGACTGGCTGCCCGAGGCCGACGCCGGCGCCGACGCCATGACGCTCGCCGCCGACGAGAAGCCGTGGACCGTGGCCGAGTTGGAGGACCGGATCGCCCGGCAGAACGAGGACGTCCTCGCCCACCACACCGGGCGGTACGTCACCGTCGTCTACGCCGGCCCGCTCAGCGCCGACCCGGATGCGGGTTCCTCCCTGGTCAAGGGCGCCGAGGAGCTGGCGGGCGTGTACCTGGCGCAGGCCGTCATCAACGAGAACTCCAGCGTGAAGCTGCGCGTCCTGCTCGCCAACGGCGGCGTGGACCTGGGCCACCAGAAGCAGATGGCCGAGGAGATCGCCGCGTACGCCGCCGACGACCCGACCGTGGTCGGCGTCGTCGGCACCGGCCGCGACCTGAAGACGAGCCGGGTGACGACCCGCATCCTGATGAGGGCGGAACTGCCCGTCGTCTCCGGCACCAACTCCGCCACCTACCTGCCCCGCGAGTACCCCAACTGGTTCAGCCTGGCCGCCACCGACGAGTGGCAGACCGAGCAACTGGGGCTGATAGCGGCCCAGCTGCGCACCCCGGGCACGCCGCAGTACGCCCTCGTCCTCGCCCGCGACACCGCGAACACCGACGACCGGTACACCGACGAACAGGCGCACTACGGCCGGCGGATGCTGGAGCGGCAGGGGTTCACCGTGCTGGAGCGGCGCCGCTACAGGCTGACCGGCGGCAGACCCGAGCTGCGCTCGCACGCCCACGAGATCTGCCGGGGCGGCCGGGTGCCCTCGGTGATCTACTTCGCCGGCCGGGTCGAGGACGTCGATCCCCTGATGACCCAGCTGGGCACCGAACCGGGCTGTGCGGGCCGGCCGTTGGCCATCCTCACCGGCGACGACCTGTCCAAGGCGGACTTCACAGGCGGCGGCGACGCCGTCGCGCCGAAGGTCACCCTGTACCACGCGGTCCTCGCCGAGCTGGAGAGCGCCGCCAAGAAGACGGCCTTCTACGTGGATGCCGCCAGACACCTGCCGGGCCTGAAGGGACAGCGCCTGCGGTACGACAGTTCCGCCCTGGCCAGCGGCCAGACCGCCCTGGCACACGACGCGACCCGCGCCCTGTACTGGGCGGCCAGCCGCGACGACCGGCCCCAGAGCCGCGCCGCGACCTGGGTGAACCTGCGCAGCGTCAAGATCGAGGGCATGGCCACCGGCACCATCGACTTCACCAGGGCCCCGCTGTACGGCGACCGCACCGGCCACAGCATCGCCCTCAAGGAGGTCCGCCGCACGGCTGACGGCGATTCCGAGACCCGTGTGGTGTGCAGCCGCTCCGCCGGTGACACGACACCGCTCACGCGGAAGGAGTGCGGGATCACGCGATCTCGGTGAGACGGATCCGCCCGGTCGCGCATCCGCAACAGGGGAGGCGTCGGCGGCACAGCCGGCGAAGTCGCGCCACCGTGCCGCTGAGAGGTACCCGCAGGCCCGGCCGGGTGGGGAGGCCGGTCTCACCCGGCCGGGCGGTCGCGGGGGTTCAGCGCTTCCTGCGGCCCTTGGCGCCCTGGGCCTTGTTCACCTGCCGGGCCAGTTCCTCCTTGGTCATCGAGGACCTGCCCTCGATGCCGAGCTCCCGGGCCTTCTCGTACAGCTCCGCCCGGGTACCGCCGGCCGGGGTCTCCGCGCGGGTACCGCCGGCCTTGGTGCCCCGGCCGCCGCCGGTCCTGGCCGCGCCCGCGCTCCGCTGCCGGCGCTTGGCGGTCGTACCGCCGTCGACGGCCGCGAGCGGCCGCCCCGCCAGTGCCCGGGCCCGCCGGGTCGCGAACTGCAGCCCCAGTTCCCGCAGCCGGTCGGAGTCGACGGCCTCGCTGAGCGCGGGCAGGATCTCGTTCTCCTCCTCCTCGACGTGGTGCAGCACGGCGTCGACCCACTCGTTCAGCGCGCGGTCGAACTCCTCGCTCTCCCAGTTCATCTCCAGCAGATGCTTCCCGAGGTCCTCGGCCTGGTGGTGCTCTTCGGCGGCGTGCTCGGCCTCCGCCTTCTCGCCGGCCTCCTTGGCCACGGCCGGGTACACCCGGTCCTCCTCGGCCTCGCTGTGCGCCTCCAGCATCGCCACGGCCAGGGGGAGCGCCAGCGGCCGGGAGCTCCTGTCCTCCTGCATCATGTCGAACAGGCGCTTGAGCTCACGGTGGTCGGTGGTGACCAGGGTGATGAGATCGTCAGCCATGGCAGACCTCTTCTCTCTCACACGGTGGGCGGTTCCCCGCCTGAACGGTTCCCCCTCCTTCGCCCCACCGGGTTTCCGCGCCGGACGGACTGATGCGTCGGCAGGGACGGAATGTGTCGCCGGAGGCGCCTCGAAGGATCGTCGTCCCTTGCCGGGCGACGCCTCTTAGGCTCCTGGACACCGCGCCGTCATACCGGACGGGCACCTTTCCCGCGTCCCCTCGCCGCCGGTATCCGTCCGCCCCGTCCCCGGGGGCGTGACGCGGAAGGACGACGTACGCCGTGTCCCTGGTCCCGCTCGCCCCCCGCGCCCGCTCGCTCCCCGCCTCCGTCCGCTCCCCCGGCGCCGCCCGCCTCGCCCGCCGGGCGCTCGCGCTGCTTCCGCTGCTGCTGGTCGGGGCGTGGGCCGCGGCCGACTGGCGCACCGTCCGGGACGGCACCGCCCGGCTGGCCTCCGCCGACCCCTGGTGGCTGCTCGCGGGGCTGTTCTACACCTGCCTGGGCTGGGTGGCCGCCGCCTGCGCCCGCCAGGGGGCCCTGCCGGAACGGCTTCCGCCCGGGCTGCTGCTGGCCTCGCAGTTCGCCGCCGGGGCCGCGAACCATGTGCTGCCGGCGAGCATCGGCGCCCACGCGGTGACTCTGCGCTTCCTGCAGGGCCGCGGCATCCCGCTGGCCCGGGCCACGGCGTCCCTGGCCCTGTACTCCCTGGTCAAGCCGCTCGCCAAGGTGCCGTTGCTGCTGTTCTTCCTCGCGGCGTTCCCGGACGTCCTGCGGTTCGGCGACCTCCTGCCCGACCGGCGGACGCTGCTGACGGTCGCCGGGGGCGTCGCGCTGGCCCTGGTCGCAGCCGCGCTGCTGGTGACACTCGTCCGTCCGCTGCGCCGCCCGCTGTCGGACCTGTCCCGCACCGCCCTGACGGACGTACGGCTCCTGCACAGCCGCCCCAGCCGTGTGCTCGCCCTGTGGGGCGGGTGCGCCGCCGCCCCGGTCCTCCAGGCGTGCGTCATCCACGCGGTCGGCGCCGCGGTCGGTCTGCCGCTGACCTGGCCGCAGGTGGCCTTCGCCTTCCTGGCCGCCGGCACCGCGGCCGGCGCCGTGCCGGCCCCCGGCGGCATCGGTCCGGTGGACGCGGCGATGGTCCTCGCCCTGGCCGCGTACGGCGCGCCGCTGCACCTGGCCACGGCGACCCTCATCGGCTACCGCGTGCTGACGGTGTGGCTCCCCCTGCTGCCCGGGGCGCTGGTGCTGTCGGCGCTGGTGCGGCGGAAGGTGTTGTAAGCCCTGCCCAGGCGGTGAGCCGGCCTCGGCGGTGCGCCCGCCTCAGCCCTCGTCGGGCGTCAGCCGCAGCGCGATGCTGTTGATGCAGTAGCGCTGGTCCGTGGGCGTGGGGTACCCCTCGCCCTCGAAGACGTGCCCGAGATGCGAGCCGCACCGTGCGCAGCGCACCTCGGTGCGCACCATGCCGTGGGAGCGGTCCTCCAGGAGCTCCACGGCGTCGGAGTCCTTGGGGTCGTAGAAGGACGGCCAGCCGCAGTGCGACTCGAACTTGGTGTCGGACCTGAAGAGTTCGGCGCCGCAGGCACGGCAGGAGTACACGCCCGTGGTCTTGGTGTTCGTGTACTCACCGGTGAAGGCGGGTTCCGTGGCGGCCTGGCGCAGCACGGCGTACTCGGCCGGGCTCAGCTCCGCGCGCCACTGCTCGTCCGGCTTCTCGACGTCGTACGGCATGAGCCTCACGTCCCTCACTTCGACAGGCGGTCCAGAATGCGCGGGCCGAGGTCGGTGACATCGCCCGCGCCCATCGTGAGAACGAGATCGCCCGCCCTCGCCATTCCCGCGACGACCTCGGGGACCTCGGCCTTGTCGTGCACCGGTGTCACGTCCGCGCCGGCCGCCCGGGCCGCCTCGATGATCATGTCACTGGTCACTCCGGGGATCGGGTCCTCGCGGGCCGGGTAGATGTCCAGCACCACCGAGGCGTCCGCCAGCGCCAGGGACAGACCCATCTCCTTGCCCAGCTCCTGGGTGCGGGAGAACAGATGCGGCTGGAAGACGACCAGGATCCGGGAGTCGCCGGCGGCCGCGCGCATCGCCTCCAGGTCGGCCGTCATCTCGGTCGGGTGGTGCGCGTAGGAGTCGATGACCTGCACACCGGCCGCCTCGCCCTTGAGCTGCAGGCGCCGCTTCACACCGGTGTACGCGGCCAGGGCCGGGGCCAGCTCCGCCGCCGGGACGCCGAGGGCGACACCGGCCGCGAGGGCGGCGACCGCGTTGTGCGCGTAGTGGCGGCCGGGGACGGAGACGGCGAAGGTGAGCTCCTGCCCGTCCAGGACCACGGTGACCTGGCTCTTCAGGCCCTGCGGGACGACGGACAGGATACGCACGTCGGCGTCCGGTGCCTCGCCGTACGTCACGGTGCGCACCGAGCCGGCCAGTCGCCGGGTCAGCTCCCGCGCGCCCTCGTGGTCGGCGGCGATCACCAGCGTGCCACCGGGCACGATCCTGCCGGCGAAGGTCTCGAAGGACTCGTAGATCTCGTCCATCGAGGCGTAGTTGGCGTGGTGATCCAGCTCGACGTTGAGGACGATCGCCACCTCGGGCGCGTACTTGTGGAAGCTGCGGTCCGACTCGTCGGCCTCGGCGACGAAGATCTCGCCCTCGCCGTGGTGGGCGTTGGAGCCGGGCGCGTCCAGGTCGCCGCCGATCGCGTACGACGGGTTCAGGCCGAGCGCGCTCAGCGACACCGCCAGCATCGACGTCGTGGTCGTCTTGCCGTGCGTGCCCGCCACCGCGATCGGGCGCAGGC
The DNA here is from genome assembly GCF_042657145.1 of Streptomyces bullii. NCBI lineage: Bacteria > Bacillati > Actinomycetota > Actinomycetes > Kitasatosporales > Streptomycetaceae > Streptomyces > Streptomyces bullii. The sequence continues at coordinate 519,869 of NZ_JBHSNY010000004.1, read as the reverse complement.
CCGCCATCAGCGCGGCGAGCGCGTCGGAGCGGTGCACCACCGGGATGCCCAGCTCGGCCGCGCGGGCCAGCTCCGGGTTGTCCTGGCGGATCGCCGAGGACACCACGACGCAGGAGGCGTCGTCGGCGAGGTGGTCCGCCGCGTGCCCGATGTGCACGGTGGCGCCGAGCGCGCGCAGCGCCTCGGCGGTCGCCGACTCCTTGGCGTCGCTGCCCGCCACCTTCGCCCCGCGCTGGGCGAGGATCTTCGCGATGCCCGACATCCCGGCGCCGCCGATGCCGATGAAGTGCGGTCGGTCCATGGCGGTAGGAAGGCCGGGTGCCATGCGCGTTTCTCCCAGATTCGACTCAGGCGTACGACGGTGGGCGGCCTCTGCCGAGGGCGCCGCCCAAGCCTATGCCTTGCTGTGGGAGAACAGTTTCAGCACCGGCACCCCCACCTTGTGCCGGGCCCGCGAGGCCCAGTCGCGGTGGAAGAACTCCTCCACGTAGTGGGGGTCGGTCAGGACGATCACCTCGTCGGCGTCGACCTCCTCCACCAGGGACTTCAGCGCGTCCAGCGGATGGTCCTCGATGAGGCGGCCCCCGGCCTGGCTGCCGGAGGCGCGCAGGGCGGCGAGCGACACCTCCAGAGCCCGCTGGCCGACGCTCAGCGCCTCCTCGCCCTCCGGTGTCTCGCCTTCGCGGACGGCCTCGTCGAGCTCGCCGAGGGCCACGTCGTCGATGGCCCGCAGCAGACGGTCCGCCTGCTCGCCGCGTGGCTGGAGCAGCACGTGGAAGGAGACCGGCTCGTCCCCGTGCAAGGTGGTGACGAACTCCACGTCGGCGGACGTGAGGGCCTTCTCGATCATCAGTACGCTTGTGAACACCAGGCGCCCCTTCTCCCTACGGGGGCCGTCGGCCCCCTCGTCCTGTCCTGCGTGGGCCGTACCGGACCAGGCCCTGCGGAAACCATCCTGCCCCGTGATCGCACGGGTAGACCGCATTCAGTGTGCCCGGCCGGACGGTAAACGGAACGGCACATTCCGCCGATTACCGGACCTGCGGGCCACCGAGCCCTCTCCGGCCGGAACCCCGGACGGCAGCCCGGCCCACGGAGGTCCTGGCCGGATCTCGACGGTCCCCCACCGATGTCAGGCCCGCCGGTACCGGGTGAACAGGAAGCCGTCCTCCTCCAGCATCGACACCAGCGCGAAACGCTGCGGCACCGTGACCGCGGGCCCCCCGGCGATGCGCTGCGCGTCGCCCGCCGTGAGCATCGGGGAGACGGTGAGGCACAGCTCGTCCAGCACACCGGACGCGACCATCTGGCCCAGCAGCCGCGGGCCGCCCTCCGTCAGCAGCCGGGTGTGACCGAGCTCGGCGAGGGCCCGTACGGCACGGACCGGGTCCACACCGACGCCGTCGCCGGCGATCACCACACGGGCGCCCGCGGCCTCGGCGGCCGCGGCGCGGTCCGGGGCGGCCGCGGCGCCCGTGAGGACCAGCGTGGGCACCAGGGGCGAGGTGAACAGCGGGAGCGAGAAGTCGAGGTCCAGGCTGGCGGTGACGACGGCGATCGCCGGCGCCGGGCCCTGTCCGGCGGCCTCACGCATCGGCGTGAACTCGGCGCGCGCACGTGCCGGGCGGTAGCCCTCCTGCCGCACCGTTTCCGCGCCGACGACCACGACGTCCGCCAGCGCCCGCAGCGTGCCGAAGATCCGCATGTCGGCCGCGCTGGAGATGGGCTGCGACCGCCCCTCGTGCTGGGCGGCCCCGTCCAGCGTCGCGACCATGTTCGCGCGCAGCCAGGGCTCCCGGCCGCCGGCCGCGGCCTGCGGATAGGCGTACGCGGCGGCCAGCTCGGCCAGACTCCACTCCCGCGCGGCGCGGTCCGCCACTGCGGGCGTCCCGGCGTCCGGGACCCCACCGGGCCGCTCGGCTCCCGGCGTCCCGCCCGGGGCGGGAGCTGCTGTTTCGTCGGTCACAGGGAACAGGCGTCGCATGCCGTGCAGTGTTCCACGCGCCGTAGCATGGGGAACCGTGTCCTCTTCCACAGCCGCTTCCGGAACCGGCCCCGTGACCGACGCGGCCCCGCTGTCCCTGTGCGCCCGTGAGCCGCACGTCCCCGCGGACCGGCTGGTGGCCGAAATGGTGCCGCCGCCGCGGTTCGACTCGGTGCGCTTCAGCACGTACATACCGGACCCGAACCAGCCGAGCCAGAGCGAGGCCGTCCGAGTCCTGGAGGGCTTCGCGGCGGGGCTGGGCGGCGCCCCGGACGCCGGCAGGCGCAGGCTGTTCGGTTTCGGCAAGGCGGCGAAGAAGGCCCCCGCCGGCCCCCGCGGCGTCTACCTCGACGGCGGCTACGGCGTCGGCAAGACCCACCTGCTGGCCTCCCTCTGGCACGCCACCCCGGCCGAGCCCGAGCGGAAGGCGTTCGGCACCTTCGTCGAGCTGACGAACCTCGTCGGCGCCCTCGGCTTCCAGCAGACCGTCCAGACCCTCTCCGGCCACCGTCTGCTCTGCATCGACGAGTTCGAACTCGACGATCCCGGCGACACCGTCCTCGTCTCCACCCTGCTCGGCAAGCTCGTGGACGCGGGCGTCGCGCTCGCCGCCACCTCCAACACCCTGCCGGGCAAGCTCGGTGAGGGCCGGTTCGCCGCGGCCGACTTCCTCCGCGAGATCCAGGGCCTGTCGGCCCACTTCCGCACGCTGCGCATCGACGGCGAGGACTACCGCCACCGGGGCCTGCCCGAGGCGCCGCCGCCGTTCTCCGACGCGCAGGTCACGAAGGCCGCGCACGCCACCGAGGGCGCCTCCCTCGACGACTTCGCGCACCTGCTGGAGCACCTGGCCCGGGTGCACCCGAGCCGGTACGGCGCCCTGACGGACGGGATCAGGGCGGTCTGCCTCACCGGTGTGCGGCCGGTTCCCGACCAGTCGACGGCCCTCAGGCTCGTCGTCCTCGCCGACCGGCTCTACGACCGGGAGGTGCCCGTCCTCGCCTCGGGCCTGCCCTTCGACCGGTTGTTCAGCGAGGAGATGCTGAAGGGCGGCTACCGCAAGAAGTACTTCCGCGCGATCTCCCGCCTGACCGCGCTCGCCCGCGACGCGGGGCGGCTCGCCGGCACCGAGTAAACCGCCGCCCCGAGTGGCCCGCCCCCACTAGTCGATCAACAACCGCGATACAAGGGCCACTTCGCGCCAACCACCCTGCCGTTTTCAGGCTCTCTTCAGCTTGAAACGTTAAGTTAACCCTGCGAACGGCCTTGCAGGGTTAACGTGTTTCTTGACCAGCCGTTGACCAACCGTTGGCGCGAAGCAGAGGCGACAACCGCCTGAAGGGGGGCCCATGTTCCGAGGTACGACGACCCGGACCGTGACGTCGCTCCTCGCCGGCGTCCTGCTCGCCCTCCAGTTCTTCGCACCGACAGCTTCGTTCGCATCCGCGCATACGGTCCGTCATATAGAGGCCAAGGCTCAACCCGGAACCAAGCCCTCCGGGAAAGCGCTGCGCGATGAGATGGTCACCTGCCGGACCGCCGGACGCCACGGGGACCCGACCGGTCCCCTGCGCACGCGCGACCGGTTCCACACCGCCGACCACGCCACCGGAGCGTCCGAACGCCCCGCGCTGAAGCAGAGCCCGGCCGTCCCGGAACCCATCACGTCCGGCGTGGCGCACCACCGCACCTCGAGATGGTCGGCAGCCCACACTCCGGCCGCACTCCAGGTCTTCCGCTGCTGAGGAACAGAGCAGTACCCCCCCACCTCTGTCATGCAAGCCCGACGCGCCCCCACAGCGCGCCAGGAGGAGTCACCACATCATGCAACCCCTCATCGACAACGCCCGCACGTTCGGACAGCGCCCTGAGGAGTTCGCTCACCTCGCCGAGGGTCAGTCCCCCGACGTCCTGTTCATCACCTGCGCCGACTCCCGGGTCGTTCCGGCGCTGATCACGGGCGCCCGCCCCGGCGAGCTCTTCGAGCTGCGCACCGCGGGCAACATCGTCCCCCCGTACGCCTCCGGACACCCCACCAGCGAGGCGGCCACCATCGAGTACGCGGTGGAGGTGCTCGGGGTGAAGGACATCGTGGTCTGCGGCCACTCCCACTGCGGTGCCATCGGCGCACTGGTGCGCGGTGACGACCTCACCGCCGTGCCGGCCGTGCGCGACTGGCTGACGAACGCCGCCGACGAGCCCAAGTGCTCCGACACGGCCGACCCGACGGTCGCCGAGGCCGTCCAGAACCACGTCCTCGCGCAGTTGCTGCGGCTGCGTTCCTACCCGTGCGTCGAAAAGCGCCTGGAGTCGGGTGAACTGCGGCTGCACGGCTGGTACTACGAGGTCCACACGGGCATCGTGCGGGAACACCGCGCGGAGTCCGACACCTTCGAGACGCTCTGAGGGGACTGGAGACCATGTTGTCGAAGTTCCCTTACCTGAGGCAGGACTTCCTCGCCTCGATCGTCGTCTTCCTGGTCGCCGTGCCGCTGTGCGTCGGCGTGGCGGTCGCTTCCGGTGTCCCGGCCGAACTCGGCCTGATCACCGGCATCGTGGGCGGCATCGTCACCGGGCTCATGCCCGGCAGCAGCCTTCAGGTGTCGGGGCCGGCCGCCGGTCTGACGGTGCTGGTCTTCGAAGCCGTCAGCGAGTTCGGCGTGGCCACGCTCGGCGTGATCGTGCTGATGGCCGGTCTGCTCCAGCTCGCCATGGGCTTCTTGAAGATCGGCCGCTGGTTCCGGGCGATCTCCGTCTCCGTCGTCGAGGGCATGCTCTGCGGTATCGGCCTGGTGATCATCGCCGGGCAGATCTACGCGGCGGCCGGCCTGAAGGCACCGGACACCGGGATCGGCAAGATCGTGGGACTGCCCGGGGCGTTCGCGGACGCGCTCGGCAGCACCGAGGCCCTGGCCTCCCTCGCGGTCGGCGCGGGCACCGTCGCCGTCGTCGTGCTGTGGACGAGGATGCCGAAGGCGGTCCGGTCCGTGCCGGGCGCCCTCGCGGCGGTGGTCCTGGCCACGGGTGCCTCCCTCGCCTTCAGCCTGCCGGTCGCCACCGTCCAGGTGGAGGGTCTGCTCGGCGTCGTCCAGCCGCCCGGGTCCGAGGCCCTCGGCGAGCTGGCCGGGCCGGCCATCTGGGGCACGATCGTCGCGTTCGCGCTGATCGCCTCGGCGGAGAGCCTGTTCAGCGCGGCGGCCGTGGACCGACTGCACGACGGTCCGCGCACCGAGTACAACAAGGAGATGATCGCCCAGGGCGCGGGCAACACCGTGTGCGGTCTGCTCGGCGCGCTGCCGATGACCGCGGTGATCGTGCGCAGCTCCGCGAACGTCAACGCGGGCGCGAAGACGAAGGCCTCGCGCGTGCTGCACGGTGTGTGGCTGCTGCTGTTCGCCGCCGCGATGCCGTGGGCCCTGGCGCTGATCCCGATTCCCGCGCTCGCCGGCATCCTGGTGCACGCGGGCTGGAAGCTGATCCCGTTCCGCCAGCTCGCGGCGCTGTGGCGCAGTCACAAGGGCGAGGCGTTCATCCTCGTCGTCACGGCCGTGTCGATCGTCGCGGTGAACATGTTCGAGGGTGTCCTGATCGGTCTGGCCCTGGCTGTCGTCAAGACCGCCTGGGAGGCCTCGCACGTCAAGCTGGAGGTCATAGACAAGGGCGCCGGTCCGATCCAGGCGTACCTGTCGGGCAACGCGACCTTCCTCAGGCTGCCGAAGATCCTCGACAGCCTGGAGGCGCTGCCGCAGGACCGTCCGGTGGAGCTGGACCTGTCCGGCCTGCACCACCTGGACCACGCCTGCCGTACGGCGCTGGAGAGCTGGGCCGAACGGCACAGCGCGGTCGGGACGGAGCCCGTGCGGGTCACCGAACCGGTGACGGCCCGAACGGCCGAGAAGGTCACGGCGGCCTAGGCACCCGCGACCCGTCCGTGCCGTGAGGCCCGGGGCGTACACCGCCCCGGGCCTCACGCACGTCCGGGCCCGGGGCCCCGGCTCCTGGCATGGCCCCGGACCGGATGCCGGGCATATCGTTACAGGGAGCACACCCATCGGACCTCTGGACGGGGAGGTCGTCATGCTCCAGGAGCTGCTGGCGGCGGCCGCGGCGACCGGTTCCGCGGGCCTGCTGTACGTGGCCTCGGCGGCGCGGATCGTCAAGCAGTACGAGCGCGGGGTGGTCTTCCGGCTCGGCCGTCTGCACGGCGACGTGCGCCGGCCCGGATTCAACCTCGTCGTCCCCGGCGTGGACCGGCTGCGCAAGGTGAACATGCAGATCGTGACCATGCCGGTGCCCGCCCAGGAGGGCATCACGCGCGACAACGTGACCGTGCGGGTCGACGCGGTGGTGTACTTCAAGGTCGTGGACCCGGCGGCCGCGATCGTCAACGTCGAGGACTACCGCTTCGCCGTCTCGCAGATGGCGCAGACCTCGCTGCGCTCGATCATCGGCAAGAGCGAGCTGGACGACCTGCTGTCCAACCGGGAGAAGCTCAACCAGGGCCTGGAGCTGATGATCGACAGCCCGGCCGTGGAGTGGGGCGTGACCATCGACCGCGTGGAGATCAAGGACGTGTCCCTGCCGGACACCATGAAGCGCTCCATGGCCCGCCAGGCCGAGGCCGACCGCGAGCGGCGAGCCCGGCTGATCAACGCCGACGCCGAGTACCAGGCCTCGAAGAAGCTGGCCCAGGCCGCCCACCAGATGGCGGACACGCCGTCCGCGCTCCAGCTGCGGCTGCTGCAGACGGTGATGGCGGTGGCGGCGGAGAAGAACTCCACGCTCGTGCTGCCCATCCCGGTGGAGCTGCTGCGCTTCCTGGAGAAGGGCGGGCAGCCGCCGGCGGAGCGCTCCGCCGAGGCGGTCGAGGACGCCGACGAGAAGGTGCCGCGCGCCGTCGAGCAGTGACACGTGCTACGCGCGTGGTTCCCGCGGCTCGCACCAGGTGATAGACACAGCGGGGTCACCGTCCCTGTCCGCCAGCAGGAAGGTCGCTCCATGTCCGAAACCGGTCGCTCCGCGACGCGACGTCAGGTGCTCGCCCGTTCCGGCGCCTTGGGCATCGGCATCGCGTTCGCCGGATCCCTGTCCGAACTCTTCGCGGGCACCGCCGCCGCCCGCAACCTGGGCCACACCGGGTACGGCCCGCTCGTACCGGACCCCGACGGGCTCCTCGATCTGCCGAAAGGTTTCCGCTACCGGGTGCTGTCCCGTGAGGGCGACCCACTCCGCTCCGGCGAGGGCCGGGTCCCCTCCAACCACGACGGCATGGCCGCCTTCGCGGGCAGAGGCGGCCGAGTCCACCTGGTCCGCAACCACGAGAACCGCGCCAACGGCAGGATCCCGGTCCCGGTGGTCGAGGGCCTCACCTACGACCCGGCGGCCAAGGGCGGCTGCACGGCCCTGACGCTGGACTCCCGCGACAACGTCCTGTCGGAACGGGTCGCCATCGCCGGTACGGCCGTCAACTGCGCGGGTGGGCCTACTCCTTGGGGCACCTGGCTGACCTGCGAGGAGACCGAGGACAAGGCGGGCACGGCCGGCTACGCCAAGGACCACGGCTTCATCTTCGAGGTCGACCCGGCCGACCCGCGCCGCTCCGGAGCCGTGCCGCTGACCGCGATGGGCCGCTTCCAGCACGAGGCGATCGCCGTCGACCCCCAGCGGGGCGTGGTCTACGAGACCGAGGACGCCTTCCAGAAGCCGTTCGGCCTCTTCTACCGGTTCCTGCCGAACAAGCCGCTGGGCGGGCTCGGTTCGCTGCGCGCGGGCGGCCGACTGCAGGCGATGCGGGTGCCGGGCGTGCCCGACCTGTCCACGATCCAGGAGACGGGCGCCTGCTTCGACGGCGTCGAGTGGGTGGACGTGCCGGACCCGCAGGCGGCCCGAACCCCCATCCGACTGCAGGACTTCGGCCCGAAGGGCATCACGCACGCGCAGAAGCTGGAGGGCTGCTACTGGGGCGGGCGCAGCGTGTACTTCGTGTCGTCCTTCGCGCGCAGCGCGGAGGGCTCCGCGGCCGACCACTACGGGCAGATCTGGCGGTACGACCCGGACCGGCGCCGGCTGACCCTGGTGATCGTCTTCGGCCCGGACACGGACGTGCAGCTGCCGGGCGAGTCACCGGACAACATCTGCCTGGCCCCGAGCGGCGGCCTGATGGTCTGCGAGGACGGTGACGGCGCCCAGCACGTCTACGGCGTGACCAGGCGCGGCGAGGTGTACGCGATGGCCCGCAACCGGCAGAACATCGGCACGCCCGACGCGCCGGAGTGGGGCGAGTTCGCCGGCGTCACCTTCTCGCCCGACGGCGAGACGATGTACGTCAACTGCTACGCGCCCGGGACGACGTTCGCGGTGACGGGCCCCTGGCGCCGCTAGCCGGAGCCGCCGGGCGCGCCGGGGCGCCGGGTCCGTGCACCCGGCGCGCCGGCGCGTCACCGGGTTGAAGCACCCCGGCGCCCCGGCGCGTCACCGACCGGGCGGTCGGCAGGTGCGGGGGCGGCGCCTGGGACACTGAACGCCGCCCGCCGGGGTACTCGGCGAGCCATGAGCGACAAGCAGCAGGTCAAAGGCTCCTACTGGCTGGACACGGCACCCGACGGGCAGCACCCCGCCCTGACGGAGGACGTGCACGTCGACGTGGCCGTGATCGGCGCCGGCATCGCCGGGCTGTGCACGGCGTGGGAGCTGGCGCGGGCCGGGCGGAGCGTGGCGGTGCTGGAGGCCGGGCGGGTCGCGGCCGGTGTCACCGGGCACACCACCGCCAAGGTCACCGCGCTGCATTCGCTGATCTACGACAAGCTGCGGCGCACCCGGGGCGAGGAGGGCGCGCGACTGTACGCCCGTTCGCAGTCCGAGGCGATCGAGCACGCGGCGGCGGTCGTCGAGGAGCTCGGCATCGACTGCGAGTGGGAGCCGAGGAGCGCGTACACCTACGTCTGCGACGCGGGCCGGGTGGACGAGCTGCGGGCCGAGGCGCGGGCGGCCCGGGAGGCGGGGCTGCCGGCCTCGTTCGTGACGGAGACCGGGCTGCCCTTCCCGGTGGCGGGAGCGGTCGAGGTCACCGGGCAGGCGCAGTTCCACCCGCGCAAGTACTTGCTGGCCCTCGCCGCCGACCTGGTCGCGCGCGGCGGGCGGATCTTCGAGGACACCACGGTCCTCGGCCTGGACGAGGGCGAGCCGTGCCGGCTGTCGACGGCGACCGGGGCGACGGTGACGGCCCAGGACGTCGTGGTCGCCACGCACTACCCGATCTTCGACCGGGCGCTGCTGTTCACCCGGCTCTCCCCGCGCCGGGAGCTGGTCGTCGCCGGCCCCGTCCCCGCCGACCGGGACCCGCACGGCATGTACATCACGCCCGACGAGGGCACGCGCTCGGTGCGGACGGCGCCCCTGGACGGGGACCGGCGTCTGCTGATCGTCACCGGGGAGCACTTCACGCCCGGCACGGGCGACACGCGTGCCCGTTTCGACCGCCTCACCGCCTGGGCCACCGACCACTTCCCCGACCTGCGGGTCACCCACCGCTGGGCCACACAGGACAACGACCCCACCGACACCGTGCCGATGGTCGGCCCGCTGCACCCGGGCGCCCGGAACACCTACGTCGCCACCGGCTTCGCCGGCTGGGGCATGAGCGGCGGCGTGATGGCGAGCCTGCTGCTCACCGCGCAGATCACGGGCCGGGCGTGCGCGTGGAGCGAGCTGTACGACCCGCGCCGGCTGCGGCCCCAGGTGCGCGAGGCCCCGTCGTTCCTGAAGACCCAGGCGAAGGTCGCCGGCCACTTCGTCGGCGACCGGCTGCGCCCCTCGCCGCCGGTGGAGTCCCTGCCGCCCGGGGAGGGCGCCGTCGTCCGGGTCGACGGCCACCGTCTCGCGGTCTACCGGGACGACGCCGGCGCCCTGCACGCCGTGTCCGCCCGCTGCACCCACCTGGGCTGCCTGGTCTCCTTCAACGGGGCCGAGAAGGCCTGGGAGTGCCCCTGCCACGGCTCCCGCTTCGACACCGACGGCAAGGTCATCCAGGGCCCGGCCACGCGCCCGCTGGAGCGGCGGGACATCTGACCGGGTGACTCCCCGGTCGCGTCACTCCTCACCGGCACGGACAGGAGGACCATTCCTCATATGGTCCTACGGTGATCACTCGGGTCCCCCGCGTCCTCGCCGTCCTGTCCGTCTGCGCCCTCGGCGCCACCCTCGCCTCCTGCGGCCCCGCCCCGGCCCCGCGGGAGACGCCCGGCGCGGCGCCGTCCGCGCGGCCGCCGTCCACCCCGCCGCCGTCCCGGCCGCCCACGCTCGCCCCCGGTCCGGCGGGCCTGACCCCCGTCTTCCACCACGGCCCCCGCGACCAGGGCCGCACCGTCGCGCTCACCTTCGACGCCGACATGACGGCCGACCAGGGGCCGCGAGCGGCGGCGGGCGAGCGGTTCGACCATCCGCGGCTGATCGCGACGCTGCGCGCGCTGAAGGTGCCGTCCACCGTGTTCATGACGGGCCGGTGGGCCGAGGAGTACCCGGACCAGGCCCGTTCCCTCGGGCGGGACCCGCTCTTCGAGGTGGCCAACCACTCGTACAGCCACTACGCGTTCACCGGTGACTGCTACGGCCTGCCGACCGTCCCCGAGGAACGGATGAGGGCGGACGTGGAGCGGGCCTACGCCGCGTTCCGCGAGGCCGGTGTGCCCGCTGCGATGCCGTACTTCCGCTTCCCCGGCGGCTGCTACGACCGGCGGGCGCTGCGGGCGCTGACCGCCACCGGTGTCACCGCCGTGCAGTGGGACGTGGTGAGCGGGGACGCGTTCGCGACGGACGCCGACGCGGTCGCCCGGCAGGTGCTGGACGGGGTGCGACCGGGCTCGGTGGTGGTGCTGCACTGCACGCGCAGCGCCGCCCCGGTCACGGAGCGGGCCGTACGGACGATCGTGCCCGAGCTGCGCCGGAAGGGCTTCCGGTTCGTGAAGGTCTCGGAGCTGATCGGGGCGGCGGGCGCGCGGCGCTGATCCGTCCGAGCCGGCCGTCCTACGCTGGACGTATGAGCGAGAACGACTACTGCCTGATCGACGCGACCAGGCCGCCCAAGGCGGACGGGCCGCCCTACGCGGAGTGCGTGCTGTGCCGGGAGCCGACGGAGTACCCGGAGTCGTACAAGGGCATCACCCTGTGCCCCGCCTGCGAGTGGCAGGAGGCCCAGCGCACGGCCTGCTCGGGGTGACCGGCGCGAGGTGAGCGGGCAGCAGGCACAGCCCCGCGCCCCAGGGTTGGCACACTGGACGTCGTGACCCACGACGAGACGCCCCCGCACGCCGGCACCTCCGTGCAGGAGACCACCTCCATGCACGACAGCGCCCCCGTGCACGACAGCCCCTTCCGGTCCGAGCCGATCGCGCGCGACGCGGTACCGCAGTTCGTGCTGCCGCTGGTCGTCCGGATCGAGAAGGCCGCGCCGCCCGCCCGTACGGACGCGCTGGAGACCGCGGCGCGCGCCGTGCTGGTGATGCTGAGCGACGAGCGGTCGGTCGGCGACGGGGAGTGGGCGCAGGCGGTGCGGGCCTGGCAGGACGCCCGGATCCGCAAGGTGGTGCGACGGGCGCGCGGCGCCGAGTGGCGGCGGGCCGAGGGTCTGCCCGGTGTCACGGTCACCGGCAAGGCCGCGGAAGTGCGGGTCTTCCCGCCCGTCCCGCTGGACGGCTGGCCCAAGGAGCTGGCCCGGCTCCAGGTCTCCGGCACCGAGCTGGACGACCCCGAGCAGCCGGTGGACGCGGACCTGTCGGCGCCCGTGCTCTGGATGAACCCGGACCTCGGCATGTCGGCCGGCAAGGCGATGGCCCAGGCCGGTCACGCCGCCCAGCTCGCCTGGTGGGAGCTGAACGACGAGGAGCGCGCCGCGTGGTGCGACGCGGGCTTTCCGCTCAGCGTGCGCACCGCCGACCCCGGCCGCTGGTCCCGGCTGACCGTCAGCGGGCTGCCGTTGGTGCGCGACGCGGGTTTCACGGAGATCGCGCCCGGCTCGTGCACGGTGGTCGCGGACCACCCGGCGCTGCGAGGCGCTCGCCCGGCGCGGCCGTAAGGGGTGGGGCCCGGCCGGCCGAAGCTCAAATGTTGCTCTGAACGTCCCTCCCGCATGGTTCGGCCGCCCCTCCCGGGGCGATGACTCCTGCACGCCGCGCCGACCTGCGCACGGCGCACCGCCCACGACGCACGACGCACGACGCGGCGGACGACGAGGTGGAGGAGGGGGACCATGGAGCGACTGGGGACGGGCATCGGATGGCGGCCGGAGATCGCGGACGCCGTGGAGCGCATGCCGGGCATCGACTGGGTCGAGGTCGTGGCCGAGAACGTCTGCCCGGGGCATCTTCCCGACTCGCTGCTGCGGCTGCGCGAGCGCGGGATGACCGTGGTGCCGCACGGCGTCGCGCTCGGGCTCGGCGGCGCGGACCGGCCCGACGAGGGCCGGCTGACCGCGCTGGCCGAGCGGGCGCAGGCGCTGGGGTCGCCGCTGGTGACGGAGCACATCGCGTTCGTCCGCGCGGGCGGGCCGGTGACCGCCTCCCCCCGGCTGGAGGCGGGGCACCTGCTGCCGGTGCCGCGTACCCGGGACGCCCTGGACGTGCTGTGCGAGAACGTGCGCATCGCGCAGGAGGCGCTGCCCGTACCGCTCGCCGTGGAGAACATCGCCGCGCTCATCGCGTGGCCGGGCGAGGAGATGACGGAGGGACAGTTCCTGTACGAGCTGGCCGACCGGACCGGGGTGCGGCTGCTCATCGACGTGGCGAACCTGCACACCAACCACGTCAACCGCGGCGAGGACCCGGCCAAGGCGCTGGCCGAACTGCCCCTGGAGGCCATCGCCTACGTCCATGTCGCGGGCGGCTTCGCACGCGACGGCGTCTGGCACGACAGCCACGCCCACCCCGTCCCCGAGCCGGTCCTCGACATCCTGACCGACCTCGCCTCCAGGGTCTCCCCGGCGGGTGTACTGCTGGAGCGGGACGAGAACTTCCCGGAGCCGAACGAACTGGTAGGGGAGTTGGGGGCGATCCGGGGAGCGTTGGAGAAGGGGGCGGTGGGGCGGGAGGCGGCGGCCGGGGGACCGACGCCCTCGGACCCCGCGCCCATGACCGAGGGCGCTGCCCGCATGCCGCGAAACCGGCCGGCCGAGGCGGCCCGGCAGCGGATCGCACTCGCGCAGGCCGCCCTGCTGTCCGCGCTGGTCGCCGGGACGCCGGTGCCGGAGGGCTTCGACCGGGTGCGGGTGGGGGTACAGGCGCGGGCGCTGGCCGCGAAGCGGGCGGACGTCGTGGCGAAGGTCGCGCCCGAACTGCCGGTGATGCTCGGGGCGTCCTACCGCGAGACCTTCCTCGCGTACGCGCAGCGGCATCCGATGACGGGCGGGTACCGGCGGGACGCGCTGGACTTCGCCGAGTGGTCACTGCGGGAGGGACGCCTGGACGACGCGCGGGTACGGCGGGACCTGCGGGAGTGGTGGCTGGAGCGGTCCGGCCCGGTGCCGCGATCCCGGCGACCGGCGGTGCGGTTGGCCCGCGCCACGCGGAAGGTATTGCTGCGTCGCGGGTGAGCCGACCGGCGGAGCCGCTCGCGGGCGCTGGCGGACAGGAAACAGCGCGCCCGGGGCGGCCTGCCCAGCGGGCCGACCACAGCGAGGGCGAGCACGGACACGGGAGACAGCGCGCACGGCACAGTGCGCGAGAGCGGACCGCCCTCGGCGGAGGCGGGCACGAACACGGGAAAAACCTGCCGGGCCCGGTGTGCCCAGCGGGCCGACCGCAGCGGGAACAGGCACGGGCATGGGAACGGCGGGGCCCGGTGGGCACCCCGCACCCCGCTCCCCCACTGACCGCCCACTCTCATCCCGTCCACCCCCGAGTGTGCGGGGATTGACACCTCAACCGCGCATGGACAGCGCGGTGTCCGGTTCAGGGGTCCATGTCGCCGTATGTCACCCGACATGCCTCCCCCTCTTCGCCCGCACTGACCCGGTTTCAACCCTGCGAGATCCTGCGGCAGTTCACTTAGACCGCGCAGTAATATGCCAATCCCGCACCCGAAGCGCACTAGCGTGCGGTGCCGCAACAGGAGGCACCATGCGACCGCGACCACCCGTCAAAGGCCGAGGCATATTCAGTGGCACCGGGCTCATCATCACCTGCCTGGCGGCGACACTCGCCGCGCTGGTCTTTCCGATCTGGTCGTACGCCGACCGCTCGGTGACGGGCCCGGACCTCCTGAACGCCCAGGCCGTCTCGACGCGTTACGGACCGCTGTCCGCGCTGGACCGGGACTTCGTCACCAAGGTCCGGCTGGCCGGGCTGTGGGAACTGCCGGCCGGGCAGCAGGCGCAGCTGAAGGGCACGACCCCGGCCGTACGGACGGCGGGACAGCACCTCGTCGACGGGCACACGTTCCTGGACGAGCGGGTGCGCGGGGTCGCCGCGCGGCTCGGGCTCGAACTGCCCAACGAGCCCAGCGACCAGCAGAAGGAGTGGCTCGGGATCCTGAACACGTCGCAGGGCGTGGACTACGACCGGCAGTTCGCCAATCTCCTGCGGCTGGCGCACGGCAGGGTCTTCTCGGTCGTCGCCCAGGTCCGCGCGAGCACCCGCAACTCGCTGGTGCGCGCCCTCGCCGACGACGCCAACACCACCGTGCTCGACCACATCAAGGTGCTGGAGGCCACCGGATACGTGGACTACGAGGCGCTGGCCCGGGAGATGGCCGCCGCGAACACTCCTCCGGCCACCCCCTCACCCGCCCCGCCGGGCCCGGTCGCCGACCCCGCTCCGGCCGTGCCGGTCACCCCCTCGCCGTCGCCGAGCTACCCGCTCCCGCCCCCCGCGTCGAGTCCGCCGCCCCGGCAGACCGAGGACTCCTGACCACCGGACCAAAACGGAACGTCACATACCGACAACACTGCGTCCGGATGGTGAACAAGGCATGGTGTTCTCACGACCGTGTCACATACAAACAACTCATGTTCTGGGTCCTTCTTCTGCTGCTGGCCTGGGCCGTCGCCGGCACGGCGTGCACGCGGCTGTGCCTGGCCGCCGTGCGCGCGGCGACCGCCGACTCCGAAGACGCGACCACGGGCCGGGGACACGAACTGACGTTGTACGAGGCCGCTTTCCTGTCCGGCGGCCCCCGGCGGGTCGCCGACGTCACGCTCGTCGCCATGGCACGCCAGCGCCGGCTGCTGCTGGCCCACACCGGCTGGGCCACGGTCGTCGATCCGCGCGGGCGGGACGAGATGGAGCGGTCGGTGATAGGGGCGATCGGACCGGAGGGACAGTCCCGTATCGCGCCGGTGCGGGCCGCCGCGGCGGCGGCGGACGCGGTGCGGGGCATCGCCGACCGGCTGGTCCGGGCGGGGCTCGCCGTGCCCGACGGGGCCCGTACGACGGTCGCGGCCACGGTCCGCCAGGTGCGGCTCGCGGCGGTCGCGGTGGTCGGACTGGGGGCGATCGCGCTGCTGCTGCCCGAACCGCCGGACGTGCCGCGCCACCTGGTCGCCCTGTGGTTCGCGCTGCCGCTCGCCCTGACGCTGAGCTGTCTCGCCATCGCCCGGATGGAGGTCCACCCGTACTCGCGCTGGGCCTCCCCCGCCGGTCAGCGGCTGCTGGGCGGGCTCGCCCGGCACGCCGACGGCGGCGACGACCGTACGTACCTCACGACCGTCGCCGTACGCGGCGTCCAGGCGGTCGGCGAACCGGACCTGCGGGCGGCCTTCGCCCACCGCGAGACGTTCCGCGACACCTTCGGCGAGGCGCACGACTGAGTCGCGCGGACCGGTTCACCCGCTGATCAGGCGAGCCCGGCGACCAGCTCGGCGATGTCCTTGCGGCGCCCCGTGAAGAACGGCACCTCCTCGCGGACGTGCCGGCGGGCCTCCGAGCCGCGCAGGTGACGCATGAGGTCGACGATGCGGTACAGCTCGTCGGCCTCGAAGGCGAGGATCCACTCGTAGTCGCCGAGGGAGAAGGAGGCGACCGTGTTGGCGCGCACGTCCGGGAATCCGCGGGCCATCTTGCCGTGGTCGGCGAGCATGCGGCGGCGGTCCTCGTCCGGCAGCAGGTACCAGTCGTAGGAGCGCACGAAGGGGTAGACGCTGACGTAGTTGCGCGGCGTCTCGTCGGCGAGGAACGCCGGGATGTGCGAGCGGTTGAACTCGGCGGGGCGGTGCAGCGCCATGTTCGACCACACGGGCGTGAGCGCACGGCCCAGCCTGGTGCGGCGGAAGAGGTTGTACGCCTCCTGGAGCTGGTCGCTGGTCTCGGCGTGCCACCAGATCATGAGGTCGGCGTCGGCACGCAGGCCGGACACGTCGTAGGTGCCGCGCACGGTCACGTCCTTGGCGGCGAGCTGGTCGAACAGCTCCTGGACCTCCTCGGCGTACCCCGCGCGGTCCTCGGGCAGCACGTCCTTCAGCCGGAAGACGGACCAGAGCGTGTAGCGGATGACCTCGTTGAGGTCCTTGGCCAGCTTGCCCTTGTTGGGGATCCGGTCGGGGGCGGTGGTGGGGGCGTCGTCACTCATGGTCCTCATTCTCCCGCTCCGCCGTGCAGACTCTGCACCGGGTGGGCGGTGAGCTGCCGCACGGCCCGCAGGTCACCGTGGATCTGGTCGACGGCGGCGTACGCGCTCGCGATGCACGCGGGGACGCCGACGCCGTCGTACACCGCGCCGCACACGGCCAGCCCCGGCAGCTCGGCGACGTGCTCGCGGACACGGGCCACGCGCGCGTGGTGACCGACGGGGTACTGGGGCAGGCCGCCGTCCCAGCGGGTGACGCGGGCCTCGACGGGTGTGGCGTCCAGGCCCGTGGCCGCCTTCAGGTCCTGGCGGGAGACCTCGACGAGCTCGGCGTCGTCGCGCCCCAGGATCTCCGTCTCGCCGTACCGCCCGACCGAGGTGCGCACGACGACCAGGCCGGGGTTCTCGTCGCCGATCCACCCCCACTTCTGGGAGGCGAAGGTGGACGCCTTGATGGTGCGCCCGTCCACGGGCGGAACCAGGAAGCCACTGCCGGCGGGCAGCCGGGTCTCGGCACGCCGGTAGGCGAGGGTGACCAGGGCCATGGAGGCGTACTCGACGGCCGCCAGCTCGGCCGCGGCGGCGGGCGCCTCGGCGCGCAGCAGCGCCGCGGCCGCGGGCGCGGGGACGGAGACGATCACGGCGTCGGCGGCCAGCAGCCGGCCCCCGGCGACGACCCGCCAGAGCGCGTGCGTCGGCCCGGCCGCGGGCTGCGACGCGGCGTGCCCCGGCTCCCCGCTCGCCGCCCCCGTACCGCCCGCCGCCGGCCCGTCGCTGCCCTGCCGCCCCGGCGGCGCCGCCCTGCGCAGGTCCGTCACCGGCGTCCCCGTGAGGATCTCGCCGCCGCGTGCCCGTACCGACTCCGCGACGGCGAGGGGAAGGGTACCGACGCCGCCCTGGATGCCCATGAACACCGGTCCGGTCTGCTGGGCGGTGGCCGCCCTGGACTGGATCTCGCGGACCGCCTCCGTCAGGGACGTGTGGGTCCGGGCCGCCTGGAAGAGCTGCGGGACGGCGGAGCGCATCGAGAGGCGGTACGCGTCACCCGCGTACACCCCGCCCAGCAGCGGCTCCACCAGCCGGTCCACGACCTCGTGGCCGAGCCGCGCGGCCACGTACTCCCCGACGGCGACGTCGTCGCCGACCTCCGTGCGGGGCAGGTCGGCGTCGCGCTCGATGCGGGCCAGGCCCTCGTCGGACAGGACACCGGCCAGGGCGGACGCGGTGCCGGGCACTCCCATGACGTGTCCCTTGGGCATCGGGCGCAGGGCGCCGCGCGTCCAGAGGGAGGCCGTCGCGGTGGCCGGGGGCTGGAGGCGGTCGGCGAGGCCCGCCTCACGGGCCAGGGCCACCGCCTCGGGGCGGCGGGCCAGCAGCGACTCGGCACCGAGATCGACGCGGGCGCCCGCGATCTCGCCGGGCAGCAGCTTGCCGCCGACCCGGTCCGAGGCCTCCATCACGGTCACCCGCGCCCCCCGCTCCAGCAGCCGGTGGGCGGCGGCCAGCCCCGCGATGCCCGCGCCGATGACGACGACGTGCCCGGCGCCCGTACGTGATCCGCTCATGGCTCCACCTTCTCAGACGCCACCGACAGTCACGTGAGGGCCGGGTGGCGCCACCGAGTCCCGACCGTGACCTCTTCGGGACCGTTCCGCGCCAACGTCCGGCGCCCCTGGGGCGTCGAAGAAGCGTCAGTCGTCACCACCCCGGGGGAGAAGCCCGCATGCGCACACGACGATCCGTACGCCCCGCCCGGGCGGTGGCCGGCATCCTGCTGGCCGCCGCTCTCGCGCTCACCGGCTGCAGCGCCGGAAGCGCCGACTCCGCCGCCGGATCCAACGCCAAGGCCGCCTCGCGGGCCGACGCCCAGGAGGGCGCCTACGGCGACGAGGGCAGGGGCGCGAAGGCGACCGGGTCACCCAAGGTCGCCGCGAGCCACATCATCCGCACCGCCTCGCTCACCGTCCAGGTCGGGGACGTCCCCAAGGCCCTGGACGACGCCCGCACGACCGCCGAGAACGCGGGAGGCTTCGTCGGCGACGAGACCACCACCCGGGACGAGGAGGGCCACGAACGCACCCGGGTCGTGCTGCGCGTACCCGTCGAGAAGTACGCCGACGTCCTCACGGACCTCCAGGGCTCCGGCCAACTCCTGGAGCGCACCGCGAAGGCGCAGGACGTCACCGACCAGGTCGTCGACGTGGAGAGCCGCATCAAGTCCCAGCGCGCCAGCGTGGCCCGGATCCGCGCGCTGATGGACGAGGCGACCAAGCTCAGCGACGTGGTGACGCTGGAGGGCGAACTCAGCTCCCGTCAGGCGGACCTGGAGGCGCTGCTGGCCCAGCAGGCGACTCTGAAGGACCGCACGAACCTCGCCACGATCACCCTCTCGCTGTCCGAGACACCGGTGGAGAAGGCCGCCCAGGACGACGAGCCGGGGTTCGTGGACGCGCTGGCGGGTGGCTGGGACGCCTTCGTGACGATGCTGCGCTGGCTCGCGGTGGCGTTCGGCGCGGTCCTGCCGTTCGCCGCGGTGGCCGCGCTGCTGGTGTTGCTGTGGCTGCGGGTCGTACGCCCCCGGCTGCCCCGCCGCGCCGAGCCGGCGCCCGCGACGGCCACGGTCGGCCCGCTGCCGACGGCCCGCCCCGCACCGCAGTCGCCGGGCGCCCGGCAGCCCGGCGAGCGGGACTGAAATGCCCGGCGCCCGTAGCGTGTTCGCATGGACATGAGCCGTACGCGGGGTGCGAGAGAACGACTGGTCGTGATCGGCGGCGACGCCGCGGGGATGTCCGCGGCGTCGCAGGCCCGCCGTCTGAAGGGGCCCGACGAGCTGGAGATCGTGGCGTTCGAACGCGGCCACTTCACCTCCTACTCGGCGTGCGGCATCCCGTACTGGGTGGGCGGCGACGTGCCCGACCGGGACCTGCTGATCGCCCGTACGCCCGAGGAGCACCGGGCGCGCGACATCGACGTGCGGCTGCGCACCGAGGTCACGGAGATCGACCCGGCCGGGCAGCGGGTACGCGCGCGTGACGTCGATTCCGGCGCGCAGTCCTGGACGTCGTACGACAAGCTCGTGATCGCGACGGGTGCGCGGCCGGTCCGGCCCGACCTGCCGGGTGTCGACGCGCCCGGCGTGCACGGCGTGCAGACGCTCGACGACGGCCAGGCGCTGCTCGACACGCTGGCACGCACGCGTGGCCGCCGGGCGGTGGTCGTCGGGGCCGGTTACATCGGCGTGGAGATGGCCGAGGCGCTCATCAACCGCGGCTACGAGGTGACGGTCGTCAACCGCGGCAAGGAGCCCATGGCGACCCTGGATCCGGACATGGGCCGCCTGGTGCACGAGGCCATGGAGGGCCTGGGCATCACCATGGTCAACGACGCCGAGGTGACCAAGCTGCCGACCGGTGACGACGGCCGGGTGCGGGCGGTGGCCACCGAGGACGCCGAGTTCCCGGCGGACGTCGTCGTGCTCGGCATCGGCGTCCGCCCCGAGACGGCCCTCGCCAGGGCGGCGGGCCTGCCCCTGGGCGTCCACGGCGGGCTGCTGACGGACCGGTCGATGCGGGTGCGCGGGCACGAGGACATCTGGGCCGGCGGCGACTGCGTCGAGGTCCTCGACCTGGTCTCCGGCCAGGAGCGGCACATCGCGCTCGGCACGCACGCCAACAAGCACGGCCAGGTCATCGGCACCAACGTCGGCGGCGGCTACGCCACCTTCCCGGGCGTGGTGGGCACGGCGGTCAGCAAGGTCTGCGACCTGGAGATCGCCCGTACCGGCCTGCGCGAGAAGGACGCGCGGCGCGTCGGCCTGCGCTTCGTGACGGCCACCGTCGAGTCGACCAGCCGTGCGGGCTACTACCCGGACGCCTCCCCCATGACGGTGAAGATGCTCGCCGAGCACCGCACGGGCCGGCTGCTCGGCGTGCAGATCGTCGGCAGGGAGGGCGCGGGCAAGCGCGTCGACATCGCGGCGGTCGCCCTCACGGCCGGCATGACGGTGGAGCAGATGACGGCCCTGGACCTGGGCTACGCCCCGCCGTTCTCGCCGGTGTGGGACCCGGTGCTGGTGGCGGCCCGCAAGGCGGTCGCCAAGGTCCGCGAGGGCGCCCGGTGAGGGTACGGCCGACTACGCCGTCCCGTTGATCCGCTCGATCGCCTGCCGCGCCTGCTCGGCCGGAGGCCGCGACGGCAGGGACGACACGGAGGCGCTGGCGGGCATCGCGGCCGGCTGCTCCCCCGCCGGTTTCGCGTGCGCGGCGGTGGCCCTGGGGGACCGCAGCCGATGGCTCACCGCCTCGTCCAGCGTCACCGGCCGCTGCATCTGGGCGGCCAGCCGCCCGGCCTCCTGGCCGAGCCGGGCGACGTCCTCCCAGGGCAGACGCACCACCAGGGTGAGTTCGGCCTCCCCGTCGGGCGTGGCGTGCATGGGAGGGGTGATTCGGTCGTTCATCGCCTGGTTCCTCACGTCGTCCCCGCGACCCGCCTTCCCCGTGCCGCGGACGGTTGCCGAGACATACGGACGCCCGGACGGCCGCGTTCACCGATTCGCCGATCGCATCCCGGGCACCTGTCTGATGTGGTCATCCCCGTTCATGACGTGAACCCGGTGCGCAGCACCCCCTGGGTGACGTACGCCCTGATCGCCGCGAACGTCGTCGTGTTCCTGTACACGCCCGGCATCGCCGGTTCCGTGGCGGGCGAGGGCAGTCTGACGCAGTTGTGCCACCTGCAGGCGTTCCTGGACCAGTACGCGGTGGTGCCCCGCGAGTTGATCCACCATCAGATGCCGCGGCTGGTCCCCACGGGCGACATAGCGGTTGGCCCGCAGGGGCCGGGCTGTGTGGTCGGCCCCCCGGGCTACGACAAGTCCCCCGAGCTGAGCGTCCTGACGGCGATGTTCCTGCACGGCAGCTGGCTGCACCTGCTGGGCAACATGCTCTTCCTGTGGATCTTCGGCAACAACATCGAGGACCGCATGGGCCACCTGCGCTTCGCCCTGTTCTACGCCGCCTGCGGCTACGCGGCGTCGTACGGCTTCGCTCTTCTGAACGCCACCTCGGGCGACCCGCTGATCGGCGCCTCCGGGGCGATCGCCGGTGTGCTGGGCGCCTATCTGGTGCTGTATCCGAAGGCCCGGGTCTGGGTCCTCGTACCGTTCCTGATCTTCCTGCCGCTGCGGCTGCCGGCCTGGATCGTGCTGGGGTTCTGGTTCGGCCTCCAGGCGGTGTACTCCTCCGGCGAGGGCGTCTCCGACGCCGGGACCGTGGCGTACGCGGCGCACATCGTCGGTTTCCTCGCCGGGATGCTGATCGCCTGGCCGCTGCGGCCCGGCACACCGCCGCCGCCGGAGCCGCGCGGCCTGCTGTTCGGCAGGCAGGCGCGGCCCCGCCAGACCTGGTGAGCCGCTGGGGCCCGAGGCCCTAGCGGGCGGTTTGCGTGTGGACGTAGTCCACGAGCCGCGTCAGCGCGTCCGGGGCGGTGGCCGGCAGGACGCCGTGGCCGAGGTTGAAGACGTGGCCCTCCAGGCCCGCCGCCGCGTCCAGCACCTCCTGGGTCCTCGCCTCGACGGCCTCCCGGGTGGAGAACAGGACGGTCGGGTCGAGGTTGCCCTGAAGCGCCCTGCCGGGGCCGACGCGGCGGGCGGCCTCGTCCAGCGGGACGCGCCAGTCGACGCCTACGACGTCCGCCCCGGCCTCGCCCATGAGCTTGAGCAGCTCGCCGGTGCCGACGCCGAAGTGGATGCGGGGCACGCCGTATCCGGCGACCGCCTGGAAGACCTTCGCCGACGCGGGCATCACCGAGCGGCGGTAGTCGGCCGGGGCGAGCGCGCCGACCCAGGAGTCGAACAGCTGGACCGCTGAGGCGCCCGCCTCGATCTGGACCTTCAGGAAGGCGGCCGTGATGTCGGCGAGGCGGTCCAGCAGGTCGGCCCACAGCTCCGGGTCGCCGTACATCATCGCCTTGGCGTTCTCGTACGTGCGGGACGGACCGCCCTCGACGAGGTAGCTCGCGAGGGTGAACGGCGCGCCGGCGAAGCCGATGAGCGGGGTGGGGCCGAGTTCGCGGGTGAGCAGGCCGATGGCCTCCGTGACGTACGAGACGTCCTCGGGGGTCAGGTCGCGCAGCCGCGCGAGGTCGGCGCGGGTACGGACGGGGCGCTCGACGACCGGGCCGACGCCGGGCTTGATGTCGAGGTCGATGCCGATCGCCTTGAGCGGGACGACGATGTCGCTGAAGTAGATCGCCGCGTCCACGTTGTGGCGGCGCACCGGCTGGAGCGTGATCTCGCAGACCAGCTCGGGCCGCATGCAGGACTCCAGCATCGGAATGCCCTCGCGTACCTTGCGGTACTCCGGCAGTGAGCGCCCGGCCTGCCGCATGAACCAGACCGGCGTGTGCGGCACGGGCTCGCGCCTGCACGCCTTCAGGAAGGCACTGTCGTACGTCGCGGTCGGCTGCTGGCCCGTGGGGCTTCCGTTGGCACTCACGACGGCAAGTCTCGCACGGCGGACCGGACGGCTCGGCCCGGGTACGGGGTGCCGCACCGGGTCGCACCGGGTGTCTTGCCCTGCGCGAGACCCCCGTTCCCCTTAATCTTCCCCGCATGGCTGCGGCTCAGGGACGACTGTCGGACGGCGCTGGCGGAATGGACGAACCCAAGGACACCGAGGACGACCTCCGGCAGGGGGATACCACCCCGCTGCCCTTCCGGGCGGCCGTCGACGCGCTCAGGGCGGCGCGGCTGCGGCCCCAGATCGAGGTGGAGCCGACGCGCCCGCCGCAGCGGCTCGCCCCGCACGCGTACGCGCTGGAGGCCGCGGTCGTCGACGGCGAGCAGGACCTGGCCGACGGCCGGCTGGTGCTGCTGTACGACCCGGCCGGGCACGAGGCCTGGCGGGGGACGTTCCGGCTGGTGACGCTGGTGCGTGCCGAGCTGGAGCCGGAGATGGCCGCGGACCCGCTGCTGCCCGAGGTGTGCTGGTCCTGGCTGACGGGCGCGCTCCAGGCGCGCGGACTGACCTACGGCGAGCCGAGCGGGACCGTCACGCGCGCCAGCTCGCACTACTTCGGCGGGCTGTCCGCGCGTCCGGCCGCCTCGCAGATCGAGATCCGGGCCTCCTGGACGCCCCGCGAGGGCCTAGGCGGGGTCCCGGACACGGCCGCGCACCTGGCGTCCTGGTGCGATCTGCTCGCCCAGGTCGCGGGGCTGCCGCCGGCCGGGCCGGGGGACGCCTCGGTGGTGACGCTGCCGCAGCGCAGGGGACCGCAGTCGCGTTGAGCGGTCCCCTGGGGTCCCTCACGGCCGCGATCGAAACCGTCACTTTGTCGATACGGCCACTTTCGACCGCGTATCGACACGGACCGAAACCGTTCGATCTTCGAATGATCGACAGTGTGTCCGAATTGCTCGGATTGTTACTCACCAGATCGTGATCATTCCCTAAAGGACACCGGGTTCGGTGCCGAAGACGACTGTGACCTTGAAAGCACGGTTCGTCCCGGCTTCACCCCCCACGAGCCGGCCCCGTCCCGCACCCCAGGAGGCCTGGTGTCCGTTCTCCTCGAGCAGCCCGCAAGCCTGGTCGCCTACCGCCCGAACAAGCCGACCGCCATGGTGGTCGTGGCCGACCCGCGCGTCCGCTCCACCGTCACCCGCCACCTGTGGGCGCTCGGTGTGCGCGATGTCATCGAGGCCTCGTCCATCGCGGAGGCTCGTCCCCGCATCGGCAACCCCCGCGACATCTGCGTCGCCGACGTCCACCTGCCGGATGGCTCCGGCCTCACCCTGCTGTCCGAGACCCGCGCCGCGGGCTGGCCCAACGGGCTCGCCCTCTCCGCCGCCGACGACATCGGCGCCGTGCGCAACGCCCTCGCGGGCGGTGTGAAGGGCTACGTCGTCACCGGCACCCGCACCAACGTCGGGCTCCCCACCCGGCCCGGTGCCGCCCCCATCGGCGCCGCCGCCGCGCGCCTGCACCGCCGCCCCCCGGGTGCTCCGAGCCACCCGGGCGGCTACCGCGAGCTGTCCGGCCGCGAGGTGGAGGTGCTGCGGCTGGTCGCCGAGGGGCAGTCGAACAAGGCGATCGGCGTCTCGATGGGCCTGTCCGCACTGACCGTCAAGAGCCACCTCGCCCGCATCGCCCGCAAGCTCGGCACGGGCGACCGTGCCGGGATGGTCGCGGTCGCCCTGCGGACCGGCATCATCCACTGACTCCGCCCTGAGCCCCTGCCCTGAACCCTCTGATCCCCTGAACCCTCTGCCCCCTCAACCTTCTGATCCCCTGAACCCTGATTCCCCTGATCCGCTGATCGCCTGCTCTCCCCGATCCCCAGATTCCCTCCCGTTCCCCTCTTCGCTGACGTGAAGGGGACCGGCCGCCGGTCGCGGCTCGTCTCCCCGTACGGCTCGTGAATTCCACGCCACACCGGCCTGACCGGTTTACGACCCCTGGGCGCCCGTCGACGGAACGTTCCGTCGACGGGCGCTGTCCATCCACGGATACCCTTGACAGGTGACCGACGCCCACGAGACCGCAGCAGACAGTTCACTGCGAACCACCGGAGGCGCCCCTCCGGACGACGGATCTTCTGCTACGGAGGCGCCGATCCCTTTGCTCGAGCCGCGTGACGGCATTCCGCCCGTGATCGCCGACGAGGCCGCCCTCGCCAAGGTGATCGCCGCCTTCGCTGCGGGCTCGGGGCCCGTCGCCGTCGACGCCGAACGCGCCTCCGGCTACCGCTACGGCCAGCGCGCCTACCTCGTCCAGCTGCGCCGTGACGGCGCCGGGACCGCGCTGATCGACCCCGTGGCCTGCCCCGACCTGACCGCCCTCGGCGACGCCCTGTCCGGCGTCGAGTGGGTGCTGCACGCGGCGACGCAGGACCTGCCCTGTCTGCGCGAGATAGGCATGGTGCCGGCGCGGCTGTTCGACACGGAGCTGGCCGGGCGGCTCGCCGGGTTCCCCCGGGTCGGCCTCGGCGCGATGGTCGAGGGCGTCCTCGGCTTCCTGCTGGAGAAGGGCCACTCGGCCGTCGACTGGTCGACCCGCCCGCTGCCCGAGCCCTGGCTGCGGTACGCGGCCCTCGACGTCGAGCTCCTCGTCGACCTGCGTGACGCGCTGGAGAAGGAGCTGGACCGGCAGGGCAAGCTGGAATGGGCCCACCAGGAGTTCGACGCGATCGCCTCGGCTCCGCCGCCGGAGCCCCGCAAGGACCCGTGGCGGCGTACGTCCGGCATGCACAAGGTGCGCCGTCGCCGCCAGCTGGCCGTCGTACGGGAGCTGTGGCAGACACGGGACCGGATCGCGCAGCGGCGGGACGTCTCGCCGGGCAAGGTGCTGTCGGACGCGGCCATCGTGGAGGCCGCTCTCTCCCTGCCCGCCGATGTGCACGCCCTCGCCGCGTTGAACGGGTTCGGGCACCGGATGGGGCGGCGGCAGCTGGAGCAGTGGCAGGCGGCGGTGGACCGGGCGAAGGCGCTGCCGGACTCCCAGCTGCCGCAGCCCGGGCAGCCGGTGACCGGGCCTCCGCCGCCTCGGGCGTGGGCGGACAAGGATCCCGCCGCCGCGGCCCGCCTCTCAGCGGCGCGGGCCGGGGTCTCGACGCTGGCCGAACAGCTGAACATGCCGCAGGAGAACCTGATCGCGCCGGACACCGTGCGGCGGGTCTGCTGGGAGCCGCCGACGTCTGTCGACGCCGAGTCCGTGAGCACCGCGCTGGCCGGTCATGGCGCCCGGCCGTGGCAGGTCGAGCTGGTCACGCCCGTGCTGGTGGAGGCCCTGGCCGCCAAGGGCGCCTAGCCCCCGCGGCGCGGCCCACCCCCGAGGGAGCCGGGTCACCTCGTGGCGCCCTTCATGAAGCCGTTGTAGATGTAGCGCTGCAGGCACAGGAAGACGATCAGGGTCGGGAGGATCACCAGCACCGCCCCGGCCGAGATCGTTTCCCAGTGCGCGCCGAACGGGCCCTTGAAGCGGAACAGGGACGTCGAGATCACGCCAAGATCCTGGGACGGCATGTAGAGGAAGGGGATGTAGAAGTCGTTGTAGACGGTGATCCCCTTCACGATGACGACGGTGGCAACCGCCGGTTTCAGCAGGGGGAAGATGATCCTGCGGTAGATCGTCAAGGCGTTGGCGCCGTCCAGGCGGGCCGCCTCGTCCAGGGACGTCGGGATCGACCGCACGAACTGCAGGAAGATGTAGATCGAGACGATGTCCGTGCCCATGTAGAGCGCGATCGGCGCCCAGAGGGTGTCGAACATGCCGAGGCTGTTGACGATCTGGAAGGTCGCCACCTGGGTCGTCACGCCGGGGACGAGGGCGGCGACCAGGAAGAGGGCGACGACCAGCTTCCGGAAGCGGAAGGCGAAGCGGTCGATCGCGTACGCCGTCATCGAGCCGATGAGGACCGTGCCGCCGATGGCGACGACCAGGATGACCGCCGTGTTGCCGAACGCCGTGAGCATCCGGCCGTCCTGGAACGCCGTGGCGTAGTTGCCGAAGTGGAGCGGATCGCGGGGCAGCGTGAGCGCTCCGCCGCCCGTGGCCATCTCCTCCTCGGTCTTGAGGGAGGTCAGAAACACCGCGGCGAGCGGCAGCAGGACCACGACCGTCGCGGCGGCCAGCGACAGGTACACGAGGGTGCGGGCAACGGCTCGGCGGGTCATACGAGGTCCACCCTGTCGTCGGGGACGAGACGCCGCTGCACCCAGGTCACCACCAGGATGATCAGCAGCAGCACGACGGCCGCCGCCGAGGCGAGCCCCGTCTTGTTGAACTGGAAGGCCAGCTTCACGGTCTGGATCACGAAGGTCTCGGTGCCGGTCGCCCCGCCGGTCATGATGTACGGGATCTCGAAGACCGACAGCGAGCCGGAGACGGAGAGGATCACGGTCAGCGTCAGGACCGGTTTGATGCCCGGGGCGATGATGTGGCGGAACTGGTGCCAGCGGTTGGCGCCGTCCAGTTCCGCGGCCTCGTACAGCTCCCCGGGGATGGACTGGATGGCGCCGAGGAAGAGGACGAAGTTCAGCCCGAGGTAGCGCCAGACCGACACCCCGGCGAGCGAGGTGTTCGCGGAGAACGGTGTGCCGAGCCAGGCGTGGTCGGTGTGGACGCCGAACAGGCCCAGCACCGAGTCGAGGGTGCCGCCGTCCTGGAAGAAGTAGAGGAAGACCAGGCCGATCGCGACCCCGTTGATCAGGTACGGGAAGAACAGCACGCCCTTGAAGAAGTTCCGGAAACGGACGTTGAAGCTCAGGATCGTCGCGAAGTAGAGCGCGGCGGCGATCTGGACGACGGACGCGGCGAGGTAGTAGCCGCTGACGAAGAACACCTCGAAGAGGTCGTCGCGGGTGAAGATCTCGGCGTAGTTCTCGGTGCCGGTGTAGCGCAGTTCGGGGCTCACGCCGTCCCAGTCGGTGAAGCTGTACGCGACCATGTTGACGATCGGCGCGAACGTGAAGGTGATCAGCAGGGCGAGCGGGGCGAGCAGGAACAGCCAGGGCGTCACGGTCCGCCATACGCGCGCCCGGCGCGGGGCGGGAGCGGCGACCGCCGTCGCCGCTCCCGCCGCTGCGGGCGCCGCCCTGTCGGTGGTGTCCGTCATCAGGACCCCACGGTCTTCTGCGTCTTGGCCCACTTCTCGGCGAGGTCGCTGAAGAAGTCCTCCAGGCTGCCCTTCCTGGCGCCGCGTGCGAGGTCCACCAGGTCCTGGCGGTAGTCGGGCTTGTAGATGCCGACCTCGGACTCGTTGTCGATCTGCTTGAGCCTCGCGCCCGCCGCGTCGTCGAGCTCGATGATCTTCACGCCCGCGTCCTCGTACGGCTTCAGGGCCTTCGGCAGGGGCGCGTCCTTCAGCGGGGAGATCGCCAGGTTGTCCTCGGCGTAGCCGGACTTGTCGGTGAACCAGTCGATCCAGGCGCGGGCCGCCGGCTTGTTCTCGGAGTGGATGTTGACGGCCTGCAGGTAGTCCGGCACGACGACCGCGCAGAACTGCCCGTTCGTCCGGGACGGGAAGGGCATGAACCCGATGTCGTCCGGGCTGGCGCCGGCCTTCCTCGCGGCGTCCTGGAACTGGATGATCGCCCAGGTGCCGAGCCACTGGGTGGCGAGTTCACCCCGGGCCAGCCGGGGCTTGGACTCCTCCCAGTTGGTGGTCGTCGGGTCCTTCTCGGTGAGCCCCTGCCGGACGATGTCGTACAGCAGCGTGTCGCCGACGCGCAGTTCGCCGTCCTCGCCCCACGGGTCGCCCTCGGCGAGCTTCGTGGTGGCCTGGGTGTCGCAGTGCACCGCGCCGCGGACGTCCGTCCACTGGGTGAGCGGCCAGCCGGCGGCGAAGTTGGTGTAGTAGGGGACGGCGTCGGTCTTCGCCTTGATGGCCTTCAGGCCGGCGAGGAACTCGGCCGGGGTGGCGGGCCATGCGGTGATCCCGGCCTGTCTCCAGACCTTCTTGTTGTAGAGGAAGCCGGGCATCACACCGATCGGGCTCTGGCCGTAGACCTTGCCGTCGACCGTGGCGTAGTCGGTGAAGCGGTACTTCTCGCTGCGTTCGGCCCGGGTGCCCAGCGAGGCGAAGAACTTCGGGTAGTCGTTCTTCTCGATCACCGCGGGGATGAGGAGGACGTCGCCGTAGTTCTCCGTGTTCATCCGGATCTTGACTTCGGCCTCGTAGTTGGTGAGGGCCTGGAACTCGACCTTCACCCGGGGATAGGTCTTGTTGAACTCGGCGGCGTACTTCTTCATCGTGCCGTTCTGCACCAGGTCGGTGCGCTGGGTGAGGACCGTGATGGTGCCGCTCACCTTCGACGGGTCGTCGGGCGCCTCGGCGTCCGCTCCCTTCGACGCGGCGCCGGTACCGGTGCAGCCGGCGGCCAGCAGTGCCGCTCCCACGGCGAGTGCCAGGAATGTACGGCGGTTCATGTGCATCAGCTCCGTTCTCGGGACGGACGAGCACGTGCGGGTTGGCTGGTTCGGCACTCTGGCAGCGCTTTCCTCAACCGGTAAAGTCCCAAACCCGCCAACGATGCTGAATCTGCGCCCAGTTATGGGCTGGACCGGTTTAGGGAGTGCGCATGCTGGAGGCCACACCGCTCACCGACGGCTGGACCCTGCGGCACGAGGGGGAGGCGCTCCCGGCCGTGGTGCCGGGCTGTGTGCACACGGACCTGATGGCGGCGGGAGTCATCCCGGACCCGTTCCTGGGCCGCAACGAGAGTGAGGTGGCGTGGGTCGGGCGCAGGGACTGGACGTACGAGAGGGACCTCGACGCCGCGTCCGCGCACGAGCAGACCGACCTCGTCTTCGACGGGCTCGACACCGTCGCCGAGATCCGGCTCGACGGGCGGCTGCTGGGCCGGGTGCGGAACATGCACCGCTCCTACCGGTTCGATGTGACGGGGCTGCCGGGGCGGCTCGCGGTGCGGTTCCTCTCCGCCTACGCCGAGGCCGAGGCCGTGCGGGGGCGGCTGGGCGAGCGGCCCGCCGCCTACGCCGAGCCGTACCAGTACGTGCGCAAGATGGCCTGCTCGTTCGGGTGGGACTGGGGACCGACCCTGGTGACGGCCGGGATCTGGCGGCCGGTGCGCCTGGAGCACTGGTCGACGGCCCGGATCGCCCGGGTGCGGCCGCTGGTCACGGTGGAAGAGGGCGGCGGACGCGTGGAGTTGGCCGTCGACGTGGAGCGCACCCGGGTCGAGGCGCCGCTCACCGTCGAGGCGGCCGTCGGCGGCGTACGGGCCCGCGCCGAGATCGACGGGACGCGGGGGCGCGTACGGCTCCAGGTGCCGGACGCGCGGCTGTGGTGGCCGCGGGGCTACGGTGAACAGCCGTTGTACGACGTCGAGTTGGCGCTGCGGGGCGGGGACGGCGAGGTGCTGGACGTGTGGCGGCGACGCACCGGATTCCGGAGCGTCGAGCTGGACACCTCGCGCGACTCCCGGGGCACCGGGTTCACCCTCGTCGTCAACGGCGAGCGCCTGTTCGCGCGGGGTGTCAACTGGATCCCGGACGACGTCTTCCCGTCCCGGATCACCCGCGCGCGCTACCGGGAGCGGCTCACGCAGGCGGCCGACGCCGGGGTGGACCTCGTCCGGGTCTGGGGCGGCGGGATCTACGAGAGCGAGGACTTCTACGACGTCTGCGACGAGCTGGGCCTGCTGGTCTGGCAGGACTTCCCGTTCGCGTGCGCGGCCTACCCGGAGGAGCAGCCGCTGCGGGGCGAGGTGGAGGCCGAGGCTCGGGAGAACGTCGTCCGGCTGATGCCGCACCCGTCGCTGGTGCTGTGGAACGGCAACAACGAGAACCTGTGGGGGTTCCGGGACTGGGGGTGGGAGCCCCAGCTGGCCGGGGACTCCTGGGGCGAGGGCTACTACCTCGGCGTACTGCCGCGGGTGGTGGCCGAGTCGGACCCGACGCGGCCGTACACGGCGGGCAGTCCCTGGTCCGGTTCCTGGCGGCACCACCCGAACGACCCGGCGCACGGCACGCACCACTCGTGGGAGGTGTGGAACCGGGAGGACTACGCGGACTACCGGCGCAGCGTGCCGCGGTTCGTGGCCGAGTTCGGCTGGCAGGCGCCGCCCGCGTACGCCACGCTGCGGCGCGCGCTGCCCGCGCAGGAGCTCGCGCCGGACTCCCCTGGCATGCTGCACCACCAGAAGGCCGACGACGGCAACGGCAAACTGGAGCGCGGGCTCGCCCGGCACTTCGCCGTGCCGGAACGGGACTTCGACCGCTGGCACTACCTGACGCAGGTCAACCAGGCCCGGGCGATCGCCGCCGGGATCGAGCACTGGCGGTCGCACTGGCCGGTGTGCGCCGGAACGGTGGTCTGGCAGCTCAACGACTGCTGGCCGGTGACCTCATGGGCGGCGATCGACGGGGACGGGCGGGAGAAGCCGCTGTACCACGAGCTGAAACGGCTGTACGCCGACCGTCTGGCGGCCCTGCGCCGACAGGGCGACAAACTGGAACTGGCCCTCGTCAACCAGTCCGGGCAGGCCTGGACCGGCGAGCTGGAACTGCGCCGCGTGTCGGTGGACGGCAGGGTGATCAGTGGGTCGGGCGAGAAGTTCACGGTGGACCGGCGGGCGGTCGCCGTCGTGCCCGTGCCCCACCGGCTGTGCCCCACCGGGCCGGACGAGTTCCTGGTCGCCGACGCGTGGGGGTCCCCCCGCCGGAGCGAGGCCGGGAGTGCGGGAGACCAGCGTGCGCTGTTCTTCCCGGCGCCGGACCGCGAGATCCCGTACCCGCGGCCGGAGTTCGACGTGGCCCTGGCACCCGGCGGGATCACGGTGACGGCCCACACCCTCGTACGGGACCTGCTGCTCCAGGCCGACCGGCTGGACCCCGACGCGCGGGCCGACCGGGGGCTGGTCACGCTGCTGCCCGGCGAACGGGTGACCATCGGTGTGCGCGGCTGGAAGACTCCGGACGCGGCCCTCGCCCGATCCGCCCTGTACTGCCTGGAGCCCACCCGATGACGACCTCTCGCGTCACCATCAAGGACGTCGCCGCGCGCGCCGGCGTGTCCAAGGGTGCCGTGTCGCTCGCCTTCAACCACCGGCCCGGTCTGTCGGAGGCGACCCGGGACCGGATCTTCCGGGCGGCGCGGGAGCTGGGCTGGGAACCGAGCCTGACCGCCCGGTCGCTGGCCGGGTCGCGCGTGGACGTGGTGGGGCTGGCGATCTGCCGGCCCGCCCGGCTGCTCGGCCTGGAGCCGTTCTACATGGAGTTCGTCTCGGGCGTGGAAAGCGTCCTGGCCGAGCGGTCCTGCTCGCTGCTGCTGCGGCTCGTACGGAGTGTGGACGAGGAGGTCGGGCTGCTTCAGTCGTGGTGGCGGGGGCGGCAGATCGGCGGGTCCATCCTGGTCGACTTCCGGGCTGACGATCCCCGGGTTGCGTCGGTGGAGCGGCTCGGGATGCCGGCGGTGGCCGTCGGGCACCCCTCACTGACCGGGGAACTGACCTCCGTGTGGACGGACGACGCCACCGCCGTGACCGAGGCGGTGCGGTATCTGGCCGCGCTGGGGCACCGGCGGATCGCCCGGGTCGGCGGGGCGGCGGCGCTCGGGCACACCGCGATCCGCACGGCCGCGTTCGACGAGGCGGCGCGGGAGCTGGACTTGGCCGGGGCGTGGCAGGTCGCCACGGACTTCTCCGGCGACGCGGGCGCGCGGGCCACGCGCTCACTGCTGACCGCGGCGCCGCCGGACCGGCCGACGGCCCTCGTGTACGACAACGACATCATGGCGGTGGCCGGGCTGTCGGTGGCCGCCGAGATGGGCCTGCGCGTCCCCGACGACGTGTCCCTGCTGGCCTGGGACGACTCCCAGCTGTGCCGGCTGACCCATCCGACGCTGTCCGCGATGAGCCATGACGTGCACGGCTTCGGCGCGGACGTGGCGCGAACGCTGTTCGGCGTGATCACAGGGGACGGTCCGGGCTCACATCCGGTCCCGACGCCGCAACTGACACCGAGGGGCTCCACGGCACCACCGGGACCCCCGAGAGGGTGACCGCCCGGGGGCTACGGGTCCGGCACCGGGAGTGGTCGGCCGCCGTGGGGAAACGGGGCCGACCGCCACGGGCAGTCATGGCGACCGCCGTGCACAACCGACCCGCCACCGCAGGGGGAATCGGAGGAGTCATGGCCCATCGCCCTTGAGGAGTCACGGCCCGCCGCCGTGGGCAGTCGTTCCGCTGGGGCGGAACGGGTGGGCACGGCCCGCGAACGCCGGGCACTGGTCGGGACACGCCCGCAGGTGTGACCTTCACCGCTCGACCCGCCAGGACTGGGCAGCTACGTTACTCATAAGTAGCATGGTGATAAGCGCGCGCTCAGCGCATCGCAGCAGTGCCGTCCCGCATCCTGGAGGAGAGCCATCGTGCCTCGTACCGTCAGGGACGTCGTCTTCGTCGACGGCGTCCGCACCCCGTTCGGCAAGGCGGGCCCGAAGGGCATCTACCACGAGACCCGCGCCGACGACCTCGTCGTGAAGGCGATCCGGGAGCTGCTGCGCCGCAACCCGGGTCTGGACCCGCAGAAGATCGACGAGGTCGCCATCGCCGCGACCACGCAGATCGGTGACCAGGGCCTGACCATCGGCCGCACGGCGGGCATCCTCGCCGGTCTCCCCCAGTCCGTGCCGGGCTACTCGATCGACCGCATGTGCGCGGGCGCCCTGACCGCCGTCACCACCGTGGCCGGCTCCGTCGCCTTCGGCGCGTACGACGTCGCCATCGCGGGCGGTGTCGAGCACATGGGCCGCCACCCGATGGGCGAGGGCGTCGACCCCAACCCGCGGTTCGTGAGCGAGAAGCTGGTCGACGAGTCCGCCCTCTTCATGGGCATGACCGCCGAGAACCTGCACGACCGTTACCCGCAGATCACCAAGCTGCGCGCCGACGAGTACGCCGTGCGCTCCCAGGAGAAGGCCGCCAAGGCGTACGCCAACGGCAAGATCCAGGCCGACCTGGTGCCGATCTCGGTGCGCCGCACCAACCCCGAGGGCGGCGAGACCGGCTGGGGCCTGGTCACGCAGGACGAGCCGATGCGCCCGGGCACCACCCTGGAGAGCCTGGCGAACCTGAAGACGCCGTTCCGCGTGCACGGCCGGGTCACCGCCGGTAACGCGGCCGGTCTGAACGACGGCGCCACCGCCTCGGTCATCGCCTCCGAGGAGTTCGCCCGCGAGCACGACCTGCCGGTCAAGATGCGCCTGGTCTCCTACGCCTTCGCGGGCGTGGAGCCCGAGGTCATGGGCTACGGCCCGATCCCGGCCACGGAGAAGGCCCTCGCCAAGGCGGGCCTGTCCATCTCCGACATCGGCCTGTTCGAGATCAACGAGGCCTTCGCCGTCCAGGTCCTGGCCTTCCTCGACCACTACGGCATCGCCGACGACGACGCGCGCGTCAACCAGTACGGCGGCGCCATCGCCTTCGGCCACCCGCTGGCCTCCTCCGGCGTCCGCCTGATGACGCAGCTGGCCCGCCAGTTCGAGGAGCAGCCGCACGTCCGCTACGGCCTGACCACCATGTGCGTCGGCTTCGGCATGGGCGCGACGGTCATCTGGGAGAACCCGCACTTCGAGGGGGACAAGTGAGCACCACCGCCGAGCTGTTGAAGCAGGCCTCCGAGCTGTTCCCGGACGAGGTCGTCACGAGTGCGCACGTACGCCACTTCGACCTCCCGCTGGGTGCCGGGCGCTTCGCGCTGATCACCCTCGACAACGGTCACGACCACACCAAGCCGACCACCTTCGGCCCGGCCTCGCTGGCGAACCTGAACGCCGCGATCGACCAGGTCGAGAAGGAGGCCGCGGACGGCGAGATCGTCGGCGTCGGCATCACCGGCAAGCCGTTCATCTTCGCGGTCGGCGCCGACCTCAAGGGCGTGGAGATCCTCAAGGAGTACGACCACGCGCTGGCCATCGGCAAGGGCGGCCACGAGGTCTTCAAGCGGCTGTCCAAGCTGGCCGTGCCGACCTTCGCGTACTACAACGGCGCCGCGATGGGCGGCGGCGTCGAGGTCGGTCTGCACTGCACGTACCGGACCGTCTCCGCGGCCGTCCCGGCGTTCTCCCTGCCCGAGGTGTTCCTGGGTCTCGTCCCGGGCTGGGGCGGCTGCACGCTGCTGCCGAACCTGATCGGCGCCGACAGGGCCGTCTCGGTGATCATCGAGAACAGCCTCAACCAGAACAAGCAGCTCAAGGGCAGGCAGGTCTACGAGCTCGGGATCGCCGACGCGATCTTCGAGGGCGCGGACTTCCTGGAGCAGTCGCTGATCTGGACCGCGTCCGTCCTCAAGGGCGAGATCGAGATCGAGCGTCCGGTGATCGACCGCGGCGAGGGCTGGGACCAGGCCGTCGCCAAGGGCCGCTTCATCGCGGACTCCAAGGTGCACGGCGCGGCCCCGGCCGCCTACCGCGCGCTGGACATCATCGCCGCCGCCAAGAACGGCGATCTCCAGCAGGGCTACGACGCCGAGGACAAGGCGCTCGCCGACCTCATCATGGGCGGTGAACTCCGGGCCGGCATCTACGCGTTCAACCTGGTGCAGAAGCGCGGCAAGCGTCCCGCGGGCGCCCCGGACAAGAACCTGGCGCGCCCGGTCACCAAGGTGGGCGTCGTGGGCGCCGGTCTGATGGCCAGCCAGCTCGCGCTGCTGTTCCTGCGCCGCCTGGAGGTGCCGGTCGTGCTGACCGACATCGACCAGGAGCGCGTCGACAAGGGTGTGGGCTACGTCCACGCCGAGATCGACAAGCTGCTCGGCAAGGGCCGTATCAACCAGGACAAGGCCAACCGCCTCAAGGCGCTGGTGACCGGTGTCCTGGACAAGGCCGAGGGTTTCGCGGACGCGGACTTCGTCATCGAGGCCGTGTTCGAGGAGATGAGCGTCAAGCAGAAGGTGTTCGCGGAGGTCGAGGCGGTCGCCCCGGCGCACGCGATCCTCGCCACCAACACCTCCTCGCTGTCGGTGTCGGAGATGGCGTCGAAGCTGAAGCACCCCGAGCGGGTCGTCGGCTTCCACTTCTTCAACCCGGTCGCCGTACTGCCGTTGCTGGAGATCGTCCGCGGTGAGAAGACCGACGACGCCTCCCTGGCCACGGCGTTCGGCGTCGCCAAGAAGCTGAAGAAGACGGCGGTCCTGGTGAAGGACGCCCCGGCGTTCGTCGTGAACCGCATCCTGACCCGGTTCATGGGCGAGATCCAGAACGTCATCGACGAGGGCACCCCGGTCGAGGTGGCGGAGAAGGCCGTGGAGCCCCTGGGCCTGCCGATGTCTCCTCTCGTCCTGCTGGAGCTGGTGGGCCCGGCGATCGGTCTGCACGTCTCCGAGACGCTCAACAAGGCGTTCCCGGACCGCTTCAAGGTCTCCCCGAACCTCAAGGCGGTCGTCGAGGCGGGCAAGCGCGGCTTCTACGTCTACGACAGCGGCAAGCCGGAGCTGGACCCGGAGGTCGCCGCGCTGCTCAAGCAGGGCGACAGCGTCCTGACCGAGGAGCAGGTGCGCGAGCGGGTCCTGGACGCGGTGGCGCAGGAGATCGGGCTCATGCTCGACGAGGGCGTCGTCGCCGAGGCCCAGGACGTCGACCTGTGCCTGATCACGGGCGCCGGCTGGCCCTTCCACCTGGGCGGCATTACGCCGTACCTGGACCGCGAGGGCGTCTCCGAGCGCGTCAACGGCAGGAAGTTCCTGGCGCCTGGCGTGGCGAGCGTCCCGGCGTAACCGGTTCTCGCTGAAGATCCTCCCGCGAGGGGGTGGGTCGCACGGTAACGATCCGTGGACCCACCCCCTTTCGTCACACGCGCACCGATAGGATCTCCACACGATCCGACCACTTGTTTACACAGCTCTCCCGTTCTCGACCCCGCGTCCGGCTGTGGGAGCGTGCCGTTGTCCTGTTGAGGAGTTCCCGTGGCCTCCGCCCGCCGCCGCCCACCCCGAGGCCGGGTATGGCCCAAGATCAGGCTGCTGCTCCTGGTGGCCGTGCTCGCGGCCGGCGCCACGGCCCTCTACCCCGTGTGGAAGGCGGCGAACCCGGACCCGCCCGAGCTGAAGGTGCGCTACCGGACCGACACACCGGACACGGCCGCGGCGGCCGAGCCGTCGCTGGAGATCTTCAACGAGACGAAGAAGCCGCTGCCGCTCAGCGATGTCACGCTCCGGTACTACTTCACCGCCGACGGATCGACGGGTGCCTCGTCGTACGCCTTCAACTGCGTGAACGCGGCCTTCGGCTGTTCGCACGTCGCCGGGCGCGTCGTCGCGCTGGACAAGCCGACCGACACCGCCGACCACTACCTGGAGATACGGTTCACCAAGGACGCGGGCAGCCTGCAGCCCGGCGCCAACAGCAAGGGCATCGACGTACAGCTCTTCCGCACGGACCACAAGAAGCTGGACCAGGCCGACGACCGCTCCTTCGACACGGAGATGACGAGCTACAGGGAGTCGAAGAGGGTCACCGCGTACAGGCGCGGTGTGCTCGTGTGGGGTGAGGAGCCCGACGGCACCAAGCCGAGCGGGGACGAGAAGGCGGTCCGGAAGGCCTCCGCGCCCGCCCCGCTGCCGGCGCTCCCGGCCGGGGTGCTGTTCGACAATTTCACCTACCAGGGCGCCAAGGACCCCGCCCTGTTCAAGCACGGCTGGCTGGTCCGCACCAGCAAGGGCGGCCCCGGCATCGAGAACACCTGGTCCGCCGGGAACGTCACCTTCCCCGCCGAGAAGGACTCGCTCGGCGACGGGCAGGCGCTCCAGCTCCGCGCCAGCACCGACGGCACTCGCTCAGGGACGAAGCAGGCCAGCCTCGGTACGGCCGCGAGCAAGTTCCGCGACGGCACCTACGCGGCCCGCATCCACTTCAGCGACGAGCCGACCACCGGTGAGGCCGGCGACCACGTCAACCAGACCTTCTACACCATCGGCGGCAAGGGCGCGAAGTACAGCGAGCTGGACAACGAGTACATGCCCAACGGCGGCTGGGGCCGCCCCGGCCCCAAGCTCGACACCGTGACCTGGTTCGACCACAAGACGAACGACCGCGTCTACACCACCACGAACAAGAGCCTCGCCGAGTGGCACACCATGCTGATCAGGGTGAAGGACGGCGTCGTCGCCTACTGGCTCGACGGCAAGAAGCTCTTCGTCAGCAGCGGGAAGTACGCCCCGCGCGCCAACATGTCCGTGAACTTCAACCACTGGTTCATCGATTTGCCGTTCAAGGGGGAACGCGCCTGGGACATGAAAGTCGACTGGCTCTACTACAACGCGAACGAAACGCTGTCGGCGAAGGAAGTGCAGTCCGCTGTCGAGGGCTACACGAACGACGGCATGAACTACTTCGACACGGTCCGGGGGTCCGGGTGAGGAAGAACAAACCAGTGGTGAGCCGGCGCAACGCGCTGCTCCTGGGCGGAACGGGAGGGGTGGCCCTCGCGGGCGGTGGCGCCTGGCTGGGGAGTGTGGCGGCGCAGCCCGCCGCCGCCCCGGCGGTCGAGGCCGCCATCGGCGGACTGACCACCCCGCCGTCCTACGCCCCGTCGGGCCGCCGCCCCAAGTACCGCCGGGCCAGCTGGTCCCAGCAGTTCCAGGCCTCCCACGGCTGGACCCCCGGAGGCGCCGGCACCGCGTCGGCCGAGGCGAACGACACGTCGGTGTTCGTACGCGGCACCCAGTCCGTGCGGGTGACCACCAACGGCACGGGCAAGCAGAGTCACGTCCGGAAGACCGGGATGACGGCGATGAGCCTGACCGGCAAGATGATCCGGCTCGTCTTCCGGGTCGACGACGTGACGAACCTCGCCAAGCTCGTCTTCTACCTGGGCAGCGGCTCCCTCGCGAACCACTTCTCCTGGACGTTCCACGCACACTCCAAGACGGCGGCCAACTACGTCCAGTCCGGGGAGTGGGTGACGGTCCATCTCCAGTGGGCCGACGTCACCGCCGCGGCCGGCACGTACTCCCTCTCCGCCGACGGCAAGCCGTCCACGAAGACCGGCTTCACCGACATGTCGTTCGCCGTGTACGACAACGCGGGCGGCCCGGTGACGTACCGGCTCCAGGCCGTGGAGCTGATACCGGACACGGTCTCCGTGTTCCCCAAGGGCGTCGTCTCCCTCACCTTCGACGACTCCCACAAGTCGGTGCACGACCTGGCCCGCCCGGTGATGGACTCCTTCGGCTTCCCCGGCACGGTCTACAACATCGCGGACGCCATCGGCACCGGCAGCTTCCTGACGATCGGCCAGATGCGCTCGATGCAGGACTTCTCCGGCTGGGAGATGGCGGGGCACTCGTACGCCAACGCCGTGCACACCGCCAGCTATCCCAAGCTCACCGCTGAGGAGGCCGACACCGACTTCCGCAAGCTGCGGGAGTGGCTGGTGTCCAACGGCTTCACCAGCGAGCACTTCGCCTATCCGCACGGGGCCTTCCAGAAGACCACGGACGGCGTTCCGGTGGACCTGATCGCCAGCCGGCACTTCACCACCGCCCGGTCGATCATCTCGGAGACGATCGAGTCGTTCGCCCCGGCGATGCCGTACCGCCTGAAGGCGCTGACCGGCATCAACGACGGTACGGGCATCGGCGGTACGGCGCTGAGCAAGCTCACCGGCGCGGGCGGCCGGCTCGACCGGTGCGTCAACAACGGCGACTGGCTCATCCTCTGTCTGCACAAGGTCGTCGAGGGCGCTCCGGCGACCAGCACGGAGATCGGCAAGGCCGGGCTCCAGACGCTGATGAAGGCGATCGACGACCGGGGCATCCCGGTGCTGACGGTCGAGGAGGCGATGGCCTCCTACACCTGAGGCCCGCACACGAAGAAGGGGGCGGCCCGACGGGCCGCCCCCTTCTCTCGGCTCACCAGCCGCCCTGCCCCTGCCCGTGCTGCCACGACGGGTCCGGGTAGCCGCCCTGCTGGGCGTGGGGGTCGTAGTACGGGGGCGGCTGCTGCTGGTACGGATCGGCGTACCCGCCCTGCCACTGCGGCTGGGGCTGCCCGGCCTGGTCCGGTGTCCCCCAGCTGACGCGCTGCTGCGGGACGCCCGCGTGCTGCTGCTCGTCGTAGCCGGGGATCGGCTGCGGCTGGGCCGGAATGCCGCCGGCCGGGCGGGGCCGGGTGCGCAGGGCCACGCCTTCGAGGCGCATCAGTTGGA
Organism: Streptomyces bullii; assembly: GCF_042657145.1. Classification (NCBI taxonomy): domain Bacteria; kingdom Bacillati; phylum Actinomycetota; class Actinomycetes; order Kitasatosporales; family Streptomycetaceae; genus Streptomyces; species Streptomyces bullii. The sequence goes on along the minus strand of NZ_JBHSNY010000004.1, from coordinate 479,670 downwards.
GGGTCTCGGTGACCTTCTTGTCGGAGTAGGGGTCCTCCTCCTCGAAGATCTCCGTCACATCGGCCTCGTGGTCACCGGCCACGGACACCTCGACGCCGCCCTGGCGGGTGCCCCAGCTGCCCTTGTGCAGGGTGAGCAGGGCGTAGAAGCGCAGCGGCGTCAGCAGGAACAGCTGGATCAGGCCGTACAGCGGGGCCAGCAGGAACATGCCGAACCGCTTGACGAAGCCCATGCCCCGGCGCGGGAAGTCGAGGTAGCGGACGTTGCGCAGATACCCCATGAGGATCATGAAGACGACGTAGTCGCCGATGTGCCGCAGGAACTGCTGCGGGTGCGTGATCGGCAGGATGACCATCGAGTAGAACATCGCCGAGCCGAAGACCAGCCACAGCGCGAGTTCCATGCAGGTCAGCCAGAAGGCCGGCCGGTACTTCTTCTGGTGCGTGAAGGCCCACAGGGACTCGCGGAAGAAGGACTTGTTCCAGCGGACCTGCTGGCGCAGGAAGTGCGGCAGCTTCTCGGGGACGGCGGTGTAGCCGACGGCGGTCTCCTGGAAGACCACCTGGCCTTCCATCAGGCAGTAGTTGGTCATGCGGCGGTCGTCGCCGAAGACGGCCGGCTTGCCCAGGAACTGCTGGTTGAGGAAGTCCGGCAGGTACTTGCGCACCAGGGTGCCGCGGTACGCCGACAGGGCGCCGCAGCAGCACAGCACGGACTTCAGCCGCGAGTAGGCGGCCCGCTCGAAGAGGAAGGAGTTGCCGTAGCGCAGGTCCTGCAGGCGCGTGAAGACGTTGCTGTCGTGGTTGAGCGCCAGCACCATGCCCGTGGAGGCCATGATCTTCTCGTCGGCCAGCGGCAGCAGCAGCTCACGGACGGTGTCCCGGGACAGGATGGTGTCCGAGTCGACGCACAGGAAGATGTCCGAGTACGGCGCCGCCTCGAAGCCGAGGGCCAGCGCCTCGCGCTTGCCCTTGTTCTCGGGCTGCACACTGACCGTGTACTTGACGCCCTTGGCCTCGAACTCGCGGCGCAGCTTCTTCGCCGCGCGGATGCCGGAGTCGTCGGCGCTGGCGTCGTCGATGATGTGGATCTCGTTGGGGAGCCGGCTCTGCGCGAGCAGGCTGCGCATGCCCTGCTCGAACATCACCGGGTCCTCGTTGTAGATCGGGATGACCGCGGTGACCCAGGTGTTCTCCAGGTACTCCAGCTCTTCCCGGCCGGCCTTGGCGGGCCGGTAGAACAGGGCGCCGAACATTTTCAGGGCCAGCAGGCCCATCGCGCCCAGCGAGTACAGGTGCAGCGAGTCGGAGTCGAGCCGGGTGGCGATGACCGCGGCGATCGCTATGAAGAAGAAGTACGAGACCTTCAGGTGCCGGCGCTTGCGGTGCCCGCGGCGCCCGTCGCTGTCGACGGCTCCCGGTATGTACGTATCTTCGGTTGTCACAGCTTGACCACCCGAGGGTGATCGGCGGACTTGCCCCGGGTGTCGAACAGCTTCCGGGCGCGGTCGGCCAGGACGCCCAGGTCGATCTCCCGGTGCGGCTGGAGCAGGATCGTCAGGTCCGCGTCGGCGGCGGCCGCGAGGTAGTCCTCGGCGCGCTCGACGGGCGTGCCGCCGACCGCCCAGTCCTCCACCCGCGGGTCGAAGTAGAGCAGTTCGGCGCCCCGGGCGCGCAGGTTCTCGGCGACGGCCAGGGCCGGGCTCTCGCGCTGGTCGGAGATGTCGGGCTTGTAGGTGACGCCGAGCAGCAGCACGCGGGAGCCGCGCACGGCCTTGCCCTCGTCGTTGAGCAGATCGGCCGCGCGGTTGACGACGTGCACGGGCATCCGCTGGTTGATCTCCTGCGCCAGCTCCACGAACCGGAACGGGATGCCGAGCGAACGCACCTTGTACGACAGGTAGTTGGGGTCGATCGGGATGCAGTGCCCGCCGACGCCGGGGCCCGGGTAGAACGGCGCGAACCCGAACGGCTTCGTGGACGCGCACCGAATCGCGTCCCACAGGTCGACGCCGATCTCGCGGCAGAACATCGACATCTCGTTGACGAGGGCGATGTTGACGTGCCGGTAGGTGTTCTCCAGCAGCTTGGCCATCTCGGCCTCGCGGGTGCCCTTGGCCTCCACCACGCGCGCCACGAACCGCTCGTAGAGGGCGCGGGCGGCCTTGGTGCAGTCGGCGGTGACGCCGCCGACGACCTTGGGCGTGTTCTCCAGCCCGAAGGAGGCGTTGCCCGGGTCGATGCGCTCGGGCGAGAACGCCAGGTGGAAGTCCTTGCCGACGGTCAGCCCGCCGGCCTCCAGACGGGGCCGTACGACCTCGTCGGTGGTGCCGGGGTACGTCGTCGACTCCAGCACCACGAGGGTGCCGGGCGCCAGGTGGGCGGCGATGTCCTCGACGGCCGCGTGCACCGCGCCGAGGTCCGGCGAGCCGTACTCGGTGAGCGGGGTGGGTACGCAGATGACGACGGCCGCCGCCTCGGCGATCACCTCGGGCCGGTCGACCGCCCGGAAGCCCTGGCCGAGCATCACGGCGACCTCGGCGTCGGTGATGTCGTCGACGTGGGAGCGGCCGCTGTTCAGGCCCTCGACGACCGTGCGGCTGCGGTCGAGGCCGACCACCTTCAGTCCGGCGGCCGCGGCCGAGCGGGCCAGGGGCAGCCCGACGTAACCGAGCCCGACAACGACAAGATCCGCCGTGGAGGATCTGCTCACGACATCATTCCCAACCCCGTTGCCCCGGCCAGACGCAGGCAGCAACCGGCCCCCCGAGCGATAATCGAACAAGTTCCAGGAGGCTAACAAAACCTTCACGGATTGACCACGCCGCTCAAGGTGCCTCTCATCACGTACACATCGCTGCAACCCTTGGTGTTGGTTGTGTGTCTGAGCGGCATGAGCCACACCCGTATCACCACGTCTGAGAGGCGATCCGGCAGTCGCCGGCGTGCCCGTCCCCGCGGTCGCGGCCGGAGTGTCCGCCGCCTGGTCCTGCCGGCCCTGCTGGCCGTGCTGCTCGCCGCCGGCGGCGCGGCCTGGTGGCTGTACCGGGGGCTGGACGGCAACCTCGCGGACGGCGCGGTCGACCTCGGCAAGGCGCTGGGCGACGAGCAGGACCGGCCCCGGCGCGAGGCGGTGGCCGGGGACGCGCTGAACCTGCTGCTGCTCGGCTCGGACGCCCGAGAGGGGCTGGGCGGGGCGCGTTCCGACACCGCGCTGCTGGTGCACGTCGCCCGGGGACGGACCGAGGCGGTGGCGGTCAGCATCCCGCGCGACACCCTGGTCGACCGCCCGGAGTGCACGACGAGCGACGGCACGACGGTGCCCGCCGCGCGGCGGGTGATGTTCAACTCGGTCTACGCGCAGGCCGGTTCGGCCTGCACCGTGAAGACGGTCGAGGCGATGAGCGATGTCCGCGTCGACCACCTCGTGGAGGTGGACTTCGCCGGCTTCAAGGGGATCGTCGACGCCGTCGGCGGGGTGACCGTCACCCTCGACAAGCCGATCACCTCGGGTCTGGTGCTGTCCGAAGGTACGCACCGTCTGGACGGCGAGCAGTCCCTGAAGTTCGTACGGACCCGGCACGGCTACGGCGACGGCAGCGACCTCGGACGGATCGAACTCCAGCAGAAGTTCCTCGGCGCGCTGCTGACGGAGATGAAGAACCAGGACCTCCTCACCAGCCCGGCGAAGCTGTACCGGATCGCCGACGAGCTGACCGCGTCCCTGACCACCGACTCCGAACTGGCGTCGCTGACCGCGCTGGCGGACTTCGGGCGGAGCCTGCAGGGCATCGACCCGGCGTCGATGGACACGATCATGCTCCCGGTCGCGTACGACAAGGCCGACCCCAACCGCGTCGTCCCCGCCGAACCGCAGGCGCCTCGGCTGTGGGAGGCGATCCGCAACGACTCGGACATCCCGGACTCGGCGAGGACGTCACCGGCCCGCGGCTCCTCCTGACGAAACGTCACATCTCTTGCCACGCCCGGAGCGCGAGACCCGGTTCGTCCTTGCGGCGCGCGAGGAGCAGCGTCCCGGTGGACGGGGACAGGCTGCCCGCGACCACCTCGCCGTCCTGGTCCAGTGCCAGCGACACCTCGGCATCCGCCGGCAGGTCGGGCCCCGACTCGGTCCACCAGGCGCCTGCCGACTCCTGCTCGGTGGGGTAGGCGGCGAAGGCGACCCGGCCCCCGGCCGACCGCTGCGCGAGCACCGTGCAGTCGTGGCCCTCGATGACGCAGCGGACGGCGGAGACGGGACCCGGACCGGCGGACGCCAGCAGGGGCACCGGTTTCCCCCCGCTCCGCCAGGCGCACAGGTCGCCGGAGTCGTCGGTGAAGAAGACGGTGGTGTGCTCGGCGGAGGTGGCGAGGGCACGCAGCGTGCCGGGGCGGACCGGCACGTCGGCGCGTTCCTGCGGTACCGGCGGCTTGCCCGCCTCCTCCTGCCGCCAGTGCAGGATCCCGCCGGGCGCGGCCGCGTACACCTCGACCCGCCCGCACTCCCCCGTCACCGCGGCGAGTTCGCCCTGGACCTCACTGCCCTCCAGGTTCCGCCACGGCTCCCAGCCGCCCTTCTCCTTCTGGGCGAGCACGCTCACGCCGCCGCCCTCGTTGCGCACGAAGACATGCGCGCGACCCTGCGCGTCGACGGCCACGGCGGGCATCCCGGTCCGGTCACCCTTCTTGTCGGGGTGGCCGACCGGGTTCCAGTCCAGGGGCGCGAGCAGCGGCCGGAAGTGCGTGGAGTGCACGAGGCCCGACTGGCCGGGCACGGTGGGCCGCCAGGCGACCAGATGGGCGTAGCCGTCGGGGCCCTGACCGACCGCCAGTCCCAGGTGCAGCTTCTGCTCGCCGCCGACCTTGCGGGGCGCGTCCCAGGGGCCTTTGGGGACGCGCTCGGCACGGCACAGGACGGCGTCGCCCGACGGCAGGTAGACAGTGAGGCGGCCGTCTCGGCCGCGAAGGAGCCAGTCGCCGTTCACCGGTTCACTTTATGCGGGCCCGTACTCCGGACGCGGCCCGGCCCCTGTCCGCTCACGGCCGACCGGGTGGCCGTGGCACCCTGACCGCATGAACGACACCCCTCCCCTGCTCGTCGTCGTGGACGCCGCGAACGTCGTCGGATCGGTGCCCGACGGGTGGTGGCGGGACCGCAGAGGCGCCGCGGAACGCCTGCGGGACCGGCTGGCGCGGGACGGGGTGGCCGGGCGGTCCGGCCCGGTCGAGATCGTGCTGGTGGTGGAGGGCGCGGCCCGTGGGGTGGACTCCGTCCCGGGCGTACGGGTGGAGTCGGCACCCGGCAGCGGGGACGATCACATGGTCGAGCTGGTGGCGGCAGCCGGTGAGCGTGCCGTGCTGGTGGTCACGGCGGACCGGGAGCTGCGGCGGCGGGTGACGGAACTGGGGGCGGATGTGGCCGGGCCGCGGACGGTGCGTCCGTAGCGGTGGCCGGGCCAGAGCTGCGCGTTCGGTGCCGGGCCGATGTGGCCGGGCCGCGGACGGTGCGTCCGTAGCGGTGGCCGGGCCACGAGCGGCGCGTTCGTGGACACCGGGCGTGGGTGCCGGGGCGGATGCGGCCGGGCCGCCGAACTGTTCGTTCTCGGACACCCGGCGTTCGCTGCCCGGGCCAAGGCGTTGCGCAACCCGGCGCGACGGGATGCCGCCGCCCGCCCGTGCCGCCCGCCTGGCGAGCGGCCAGCCGCTCACGGCGGGCCGAGGACGGATACCCCCGGGCGCGGCCGCAGGCGTCCCTTGCCTGCCTCTCCCCCACGGCCTGAGGCAACCGCCCTGGCACCGACCGGCTACGCCGTGTCTCCGTCTCCCGGCTTGAAGACCTCTTCCGGCTTCGTCTCCTGACCCCGCGCCAGACGGCTGTGCGTCCGGCCGTACAGGAAGTACAGGACGAAACCGATCGCCATCCACACGGCGAACCGGACCCACGTCTCGGCCGGCAGGTTCAGCATCAGCCACAGCGAGGCGCCCACCGAAAGGATCGGGATGACCGGGACCCACGGCGTGCGGAACGCCCGGTGCAGGTCCGGACGGGTCCTGCGCAGGATGATGACGCTGATCGCGACGACCACGAAGGCGAACAGCGTGCCGATGTTCACCAGTTCCGCGAGCTCGCTCAGGCTGGTGAAGCCCGCCAGGACGGCGATGATCACACCGAGCAGGATGGTCGGCCGGTGCGGGGTCTTGTACCGGGGGTGCACGCGGGAGAAGAAGCGCGGCAGCAGCCCGTCGCGGCTCATCGCGAAGAACACCCGGGTCTGCCCCAGCAGCAGGATCATGCAGACCGTCGTCAGACCGACCGCCGCACCGAAGCTGATGAAGCCCGCGTACCAGGGGTGTCCCGTCGCCTTGAAGGCGTCGGCGAGCGGGGCGTCCACGGACAGCCGGCTGTAGTGCTGCATGCCGGTGACGACGATCGACACCGCGACGTACAGCGCCGTGCAGATGAACAGCGAACCGAGGATGCCGCGCGGCATGTCCCGCTGCGGGTTCCTGGTCTCCTCCGCCGCCGTCGCGACGATGTCGAAGCCGATGAAGGCGAAGAAGACGACGGAGGCGGCGGTGAAGATGCCCATGACGCCGAAGTTCGAGGGAGCCCAGCCGAACATGACCTGGATCAGCGGGGAGTCGAGACTCTGGCCCGCCTCCACGGGCTGCGCCTTCGGGATGAACGGGTCGTAGTTGTCGCCCTTGATGAAGAACGCGCCCGCGATGATCACGACGAGCACGACGGTCACCTTGATGGCGACGACCAGCGAGGTGATCCGCGCGGACAGCTTCATGCCGAGGACGAGGATGCCGGTGAGCACCAGCACCAGCGCGGCGGCGAGGATGTCGAAGCTGAAGCCTTCGGCCGCGGTGGGCCCGGACAGCACCTCGGGCATCTGCCAGCCCGCGTTCTCCAACAGCGACCGGACGTAGCCGGACCATCCGACGGCCACCACCGCCGTCCCGAGCGCGAACTCCAGGACGAGGTCCCAGCCGATGATCCAGGCGGGCAGTTCGCCGAGGGAGGCGTACGAGAAGGTGTACGCGGACCCGGCGACCGGCACCGTGGAGGCGAACTCGGCGTAACAGAGCGCGGCGAGCGCGCAGACGACACCGGCCGCCACGAACGCCAGCGCCACCGCGGGCCCGGCGTTGTTCTTGGCGACCGTACCGGTGAGGACGAAGATGCCGGTGCCGATGATGACGCCGACGCCGAAGACGGTCAGATCCAGCGCGGACAAGGATTTCTTGAGCGCGTGCTCTGGTTCCTCGGTATCGAGGATGGACTGCTCGACCTTCTTCGTCCGGAAGAGGGTGCTGCTCACGGGGTACCTCCCACGCTTGTCGTCCCCGACATGATCGAGAGGGGGCGTAGGTCGTATGCCCCGGCACGGGCGCATTCACGCGGATGGGCCGCGCGCACCACCCTTCACAGGGGTGCACGCGGCCCGAAAGGCGTAGGGCCCCCGCATGGGCTCGGTACGGTCTCCCCGTACGGCCTCCCGTACGGGTCCGTCAGTCGCGCGCCGGCTCCACCGAGTCGGCGGTGGCCCGCTCATACCGGCCGTCCAGCTTGGCGACCAGGCCGGTGACCTGGCGGGCGATGTCGGGCGCGGTCAGCCCGATCTCGGCCAGGACCTCGGCGCGGGAGGCGTGGTCGAGGAAGCGCGGCGGGATGCCGAAGTCGCGCAGCGGCACGTCCACGCCCGCGTCCCGCAGGGCCTGGGCGACGGCGGAGCCGACGCCGCCGACACGGGAGTTGTCCTCGACGGTGACGACGACGCGGTGCCGCTCGGCGAGCGGGGCCAGCGCCTCGTCGACGGGCTTGACCCAGCGTGGGTCGACGACGGTGGTGGAGATGCCCTGCTTGTCAAGCAGGTCGGCGACCTCCAGGCACATCGGCGCGAGGGCGCCCACGGAGACCAGCAGCACGTCCGGACGGCCGTCGGTGCCGGGCTCGCGGAGCACGTCCATGCCGCCGACGCGGCCCACCGCGGGGACGGCGGGACCGACGGCGCCCTTGGAGAAGCGGACGACCGTAGGGGCGTCCTTCACCTCGACGGCCTCCCGCAGCTGGGCGCGGACCTGGTCGGCGTCGCGCGGGGCGGCGAGGCGCAGCCCCGGCACGACCTGAAGGATCGACATGTCCCACATGCCGTTGTGGGAGGCTCCGTCGGTGCCGGTGATCCCGGCCCGGTCCAGGACGAACGTCACCCCGCACCTGTGCAGGGCCACGTCCATCAGCACCTGGTCGAAGGCGCGGTTGAGGAAGGTGGCGTACACGGCGAACACCGGATGCAGTCCGCCCGTGGCGAGTCCCGCCGCCGACACCGCGCCGTGCTGCTCGGCGATGCCGACGTCGTAGACCCGCTCCGGGAAGCGCTTGGCGAACCTGTCGAGCCCCACGGGCTGGAGCATGGCGGCCGTGATGGCGACGATGTCCTCGCGCTCCTCGCCGAGCTTGACCATCTCCTCGCCGAACACGGACGTCCAGTCGGCGCCGCTGCTGGCGATGGGCAGGCCCGTGTCGGGGTGGATCTTGCCGACGGCGTGGAAGCGGTCGGCCTCGTCCTGGAGCGCGGGCTGGTAACCCCGGCCCTTCTCGGTGAGGCAGTGGACGATGACGGGCCCGCCGAAGCGCTTGGCCCGCGCGAGGGCGGACTCCAGGGCCTCGATGTCGTGCCCGTCGATGGGGCCGACGTACTTCAGGCCCAGGTCCTCGAAGAGGCCCTGCGGCGCGATGAAGTCCTTCAGGCCCTTCTTGGCGCCGTGCAGGGTGTCGTAGAGCGGCTTGCCGACGACGGGCGTGCGGTCGAGGATCTCCTTCGTGCGGGCCAGGAAGCGCTCGTAGCCGTCGGTCGTGCGCAGGGTCGCCAGGTGGTTGGCGAGGCCGCCGATGGTGGGCGCGTAGGAGCGCTCGTTGTCGTTGACGACGATGACGAGCGGGCGGTCCTTGGCCTCGGCGATGTTGTTCAGCGCCTCCCAGGCCATACCGCCGGTCAGCGCTCCGTCACCGATGACGGCGACGACGTGGCTGTCGCGTTCGAGCAGCTGGTTGGCCTTGGCGAGGCCGTCGGCCCAGCCGAGGACCGTGGAGGCGTGGGAGTTCTCGATGACGTCGTGCTCGGACTCGGCCTGCGAGGGGTAGCCGGACAGGCCGCCCTTCATCTTCAGCCGCGAGAAGTCCTGCCGGCCCGTGAGCAGCTTGTGCACGTAGGACTGGTGGCCGGTGTCCCAGAGCACCTTGTCCTTGGGCGAGTCGAAGACCCGGTGCAGGGCGATGGTGAGCTCCACCACGCCGAGGTTGGGGCCGAGGTGGCCGCCGGTCTTGGAGACCGCGTCGACGAGGAAGGTCCGGATCTCCTCTGCCAGCTGGGCCAGCTCCTCCAGGCTGAGCCGGTCCAGATCGCGCGGTCCCCTGATGCGGGTCAGCAGCGGCACCCGTGCCTCCTTGCAGTAGAGCTGTTCGAGCTGTTGCCGGGCTTGTCGAGTCTAATGTTCCGCCCTGCCGGAACGTGTCCGGGCGGTGCGTCGTACGTCACGCGTTCGGCCGTACCCACCAACGGTCCCACCTATGACACGACTGTGCCCGGCACCTGTCGGGTGCCGGGCACAGGGACGTCCCCTACGGGGCGGGGAACTAGGCGCGTCCCGCGGTCTTCTGCGTCTTACGGGTCACCGCGTCGATGACCACCGTCGCCAGCAGCACACCACCGGTGATCATGTACTGCACCGGGGAGGCGATGCCTTCCAGCGCCAGCCCGTACTGGATCGACACGATCACCAGCACACCGAGCAGCGCGTTCCACGTACGCCCGCGCCCACCGAACAGCGAGGTACCGCCGATGACGGCCGCGGCGATCGCGTTCATCAGCAGGTCACCACCACCGGCGCCCTGGTTGGCGGACGCGATCTTCGACGCGATGAACAGACCGCCCACCGCGGCGAACGTTCCGGAGATCGCGAAGACCGAGATCCGGACCATCGCGACGTTGATACCGGCACGGCGGGACGCCTCGACGCTGCCGCCGAGCGCGAAGACCTTGCGGCCGTACGCGGTGCGGCGCAGCACGAAGTCCGTGACCAGCAGCACGCCGATGAAGATCACCACGGCCAGCGGCAGGCCCTTGTACTGGTTGAAGACGATCGCCACGGCGAAGGCCACGACGGCCAGCAGCGCGGTCCGCAGGAGGGTGTCGCTCAGCGGCTGGGACGGCACCCCCGCGGCCTCCCGGCGGCGGTTGCCGAAGAAGGCGCTGAGGAAGTAGATCACCGTCACCGCGATCGCCAGCCCGTAGGCGGCGGCCACATCGCTGAAGTAGTAGCTGGTCAGCTTGGCCACGACACCGTCGGCGTCGAGGTTGATCGTGCCGTTGTCGCCCAGGATCTGGAGCATGAAGCCGTTCCAGAACAGCAGGCCGGCCAGGGTGACGGCGAACGCCGGGACGCCGATCTTCGCGAAGAAGAAGCCGTGCAGCGCGCCGGCGGCCGTGCCGGTGAGGATGGCCAGCACGAAGGCGAGCCACTCGTTCATGCCGTTGGTGACATTCAGCACCGCGAAGCTGGCACCCGCGACACCGCTGACCGAGCCGACCGACAGGTCGATCTCGCCGAGCAGCAGGACGAAGACGATACCGACGGCGATCATGCCCGTGCCGACCATGGCGACGGACATGTCGGACAGGTTGCCGGCGGTGAGGAAGTTGGAGTTCAGGCTGGTGAAGATGGCCCAGATGACCGCGAGGCCGATGACGACCGGGATGGAGCCCAGGTCGCCGGACTTCATCTTCCGCTTGAACTCGGTGACGTAGCCCGCGAGGCCCTGCTCGCGCACCAGCAGACGGGGGTCGACGACCGTGACGGCGCCGGCGGGCGCCTCGGGGTTCTCGACGACGTGGTCCTCGGCCGTCGCCGTCGTCGCAGTGGTCTTGTCGGTACTCACTTCTTGATCTCCCCATTGGTGCGCGCCGCACGACGGGTCACGGCGTTGTCCGTGGCGCCCGTGATGGCGGAGATGATCTCTTCCTGCGAGGTCGACTTGACCTCGAAGACGCCGTTGTTGCGCCCGAGGCGCAGGACGGCGACCTTGTCCGCCACGGCCTTGACGTCGGCCATGTTGTGGCTGATGAGGATCACGGCGTGGCCGCGCTCGCGCAGCCGCTCGACCAGGTCGAGGACCTGCGCGGTCTGCTCGACGCCGAGGGCGGCGGTGGGCTCGTCGAGGATCACCAGCTTGGGCTCGCCGAGCATGGACCGGGCGATGGCCACGGTCTGCCGCTGGCCGCCGGAGAGCGAGGCGATCGGGATACGGACGCTGGGGATGCGGATCGACAGGGTCTCGAGCAGCTCACGGGAGCGGCGCTCCATCTCCACCTCGTCCAGGACGCCGCGCTTGCGGATCTCCCGGCCCAGGTAGAGGTTGCCGACGACATCGATGTTGTCGCACAGCGCGAGGTCCTGGTACACCGTCGCGATGCCCAGGTGCTGGGCGTCGTGCGGCTTGTTGATCTGGACGGGCTTGCCGTCCCATTCGATGACGCCCTCATCGATGGGGTGCACGCCGGCGATCGTCTTGACCAGCGTGGACTTTCCGGCGCCGTTGTCGCCCACCAGGGCGACCACTTCACCGGCGTGGACCTCAAGCTCTACGTCGGTGAGCGCCTGTACGGCACCGAACCGCTTGGAGACCCCGCGCAACGCCAGCACGGGCGTAGCGGACACGTGAACCATCTCCTTCGCCGCCTGACCCGGCGGAAGGTTGTGCAGAAAGGTTGGGGGGAGTGTTCCGTCCGGCGCCCCGCGGAGCTTGCGGGGCTGTTGTGTGCGGGGCGCCGGAGGAGCTCGGGCAGTCGGTCCCGTACGGGAGTCCGGTCGCGGACTCCCGCTGGGTCACGGGACCTGGGAACTGCTTACTTGAGGCCGATCTTGTCGCAGGCCGACTTGTACTTGGCCGTGCAGATCTCGTTCACCGTGTAGATGCCGTCCTTGACGACGGTGTCCTTGATGTTGTCCTTGGTCAGGGAGACGACCGGGACCAGGACGGACGGGATGCCCTTGTTGGTGGGGCTGTCGACCTTGTCCTTGGCGATGGAGTCGAGCGACTTGCCCTGGGCGAGCGCGACGGCCATCTCGGCGGCGACGTCGGCCTCCTGCGGGTACGGCTTGTAGACGCTCATGTACTGCTCACCGGTGACGATGCGCTGCACACCCGCGAGTTCGGCGTCCTGGCCGGTGACCGGGATGTTGTCGATGCCGGCGGCCTTCAGGGCGGTGATGATGCCGCCCGCCATGCCGTCGTTGGCGGAGTAGACGCCGACGATCTTGTTCTTGCCGAGGGCGGAGATGGCGCCCTCCATGTTGGCGTTGGCGTTCTCCGGCTTCCACTCCTTGGTGTCGTACTCGCGGCCGATCTTGACCTTGCCGTCGAGGACGGAGTGCGCGCCCTTCTTGAACTGGGCGGCGTTCGGGTCGGTGGACGACCCGTTCATCATGACGATCTGGCCGTCCTTGGCCTTGTCGCCCAGGGCCTTCAGCAGAGCCTCGCCCTGGGTCTTGCCGACGGTCTCGTTGTCGAACGAGGTGTAGGCGTCGATCGGGCCCTCGGCCAGACGGTCGTAGGCGACGACGGGGATGCCGGCGTCCTTGGCCTTCTTCACCGAGCCGGCGATGGCCTTGGAGTCCACCGCGTCCACGATCAGCACGTCGACCTTGTTGGTCACCATCGTGTCGACCTGCTGGTTCTGCAGGCTGGCGTCCTGCTTGGCGTTGGCGTAGACGACCTCGCCCTTGTTGTTCGTGAGCTCCTTGACCTTCTTCTCGATCAAGGGCTTGTCGAACTTCTCGTAACGAGCGGTCTGGTTCTCCGGAAGGAGCAGACCGACCTTGATGTTGTCACCCTTGGCGGCGGTGCCGGTGCCCTCGCTCTTCTCGCCCGACTCCTTCGCGCTGCCGCAGGCGGCCAGCGCGACGGCCAGCGTGCCAGAGGCAACGGCAACGGCAGCACGACGCATACGCGTATTCACTTCAGAAACCTCCCTGACGAGGCCGCGTCGTTGCGGCCGAGGTGGCTGGAAGTCAACTCGGCCACACGTACGACGTCAAGAAGTAAATCCTTAACGGGTTGGCAACGGTGCCATCCGTTCTCTAAGTGAAGGCAGGGGTAGCCGCATGCAGCGTGCCATCCAAAAGGGTTGAATCACCCATCTCGCTGAGGGCGAGAGCGAGTGCTCCGAGCACTTCCGCGCGACCCCCAAGTGCCCCGGGGAGAACGGACAGTTGGCGTGCCGCGCTGGGGATGGCGTAGCGGCCGACGGACTCCCGGATCGGCCCGAGCACCAGCTCACCGGCCTCGGCGAGATCACCGCCGAGGACCACACGGCTCGGGTTCAGCAGGTTGCACAGATTGGCCACTCCACTGCCGATGTGGCGGCCGACGTCGGCGATCACCCGACGACAGCCCGGGTCGCCGTCCCGCGCCAGCCGTACGACGCCTTCCATGGTCAGGTCGGTGCCATGGCTGGACTGGAGGAGCGGAAGCACATAGCGGGCGGCCGCGAAGGTCTCCAGACAGCCACGGTTGCCGCAGCGGCAGACGGGGCCGGACTCGTCAAGTGTAATATGCCCGATTTCACCTGCTGTGCCGCCGGGGCCGCGGTAGATCTTGCCATTGATCACCAAGCCCGCGCCGACACCGCTGGCGACCTTGATGTACGCCAGGTCGCGCACGCCCCGGCCGCTGCCCCACACCATCTCGCCGAGGGCGCCGAGGTTGGCGTCGTTGTCCACGTGCACCGGCACGCCGAGCCGCCCCCGCAGCTCCTCGGCGGGCTTGGTGCCGGTCCAGCCGGGCAGGATGGCCGTCGAGCCCAGCGTCCCGGACTCCACGTCGATCGGGCCGGGCACGCCGAGCCCCACCCCGGCGATCTTGGCGCGCTCCACGCCGGTCGCCTCGACCAACCGGCTGACCAGCTCTTCCGCCCGGTCGAAGCCCTGGGTCGAGGAGGCGTCCACGTCCAGCGGCTCGGACTCCTCGGCCAGCACCTGGTGGGCGAGGTTCCCGATCGCGACCCGCAAATGGGTGTGGCCGAAATCCACGCCGATGACGATGCCGGCGTCCCCGCTCAGCGAGACCGCCCGGGCCCTTCGGCCGCCCGCCGACGTGGGCGTGACCTCGACCGTTCCGCCTTCCTTGAGCTCTCGGACGATGTTGGAGACCGTGGCCGCGGACAGGCCCGTCGTCCTCGCGATCTCGGCCTGGGTGAGGGAACCCGCCAGGCGGACGGCACGTACGACCCGCTCCAGGTTGGCTCGGTGCAGCGACGACTGCGACCCCGGAGTCTCCACGACGACCTCCTGCGCACGGGGCCGCCTCGATGAGGCCCCGCATATGTCCAACTAGTGAACTCTAAGCTGAGCCGTTCGGGTTGCCTCCCGTCAAGAGGTTGAACTGTTTCCGCGACCTTGCACACGCGTGCGTACGCCGCCCCCGGCGCCGGGAGCGGCGTGTGCCCGGGCGGTCGCGGAGCGCCACGCGCCGACCGCCCGGCCGCTATTTCAGGGCGCCCGCCGTCAGGCCCTGCACGACCTGCCGCTGGAAGACGATGTACGCGGCGAGCACCGGCAGCATCGCCATCACCAGGCCGGCGAAGAGGCCGGACCAGTCGCCCTTGTAGCCCTGGCTGACCGCGAGCTGCACCAGCCCCTGGGTCAGCACGCGCTTGTCCGGGTCGGTGTTGAGCACCGTGGGCAGCATGTACTGGTTCCACTGGCCGAGGAAGTTGAAGATGCCCACGCTGACCAGGCCCGGCTTGGCCATCGGCAGCATGATCTGGAAGAACGTCCGGGAGTGCGAGGCACCGTCGACGAAGGCCGCCTCGGCCACCGAGCTGGGCAGGGTCCGGAAGAAGGCGGTCAGGAAGAACACAGTGAACGGCAGCGAATAGGCGATGTAGACCAGGATCAGGCCGTGGATGGTGTTCAGCAGTCCCATGTTGTTGACGACGTAGAACAGCGGGACCAGCGCCAGCATGATCGGGAAGCTCATGCCGCCGATGAACAGGTAGTAGATGAAGCGGTTGCCCGGGAAGTCGAACCGGGCCAGTACGTAGGCCGCCATGGAGCCCAGCACCAGCGTGCCGACGAGCGAGCCTCCCACCACCAGGACGGTGTTGAGGAAGTAGTCGCTCATGTTGGCCTCGGTCCAGGCCCGCGACCAGTTGTCGAAGTGCAGCCTGTCCGGCAGCGACCAGGGCGAGGAGAAGATGGACCGGTCGTCCTTGAAGGACGTCATCACCGCCCACAGCAGCGGCATGACCACCATGAAGGCCCAGATGACCAGGATGCCGTGGGAGAAAACGTTGAGGACGGTGCCCTCCTTCTTCTCCCTCGGGGGCGGGCCGGCCGGGACGTCGGTCTTGGTGACGGGCGCGCCGGACTCGGCCGGGACGGGGGCGGGGGTCTCGGTCGTCTTCATCTGATCAGTACTCCAGCCGCTCGCGCCGCCCCAGCCGCATCACGACCGCGGCGAAGACCAGCGTCACGATGAGCAGGGCGACGCCGATGGTGGTCGCGTAGGCGGCCTGCCCGTCACGGAACGCCTTCTGGTACACGTACAGGACCATGACGGTGGTCGAGTAGTCGGGACCGCCCGGCCCGGTCGTCATGATCTGCACGACCGCGAACGACTCGGCGCCCAGGGCCAGGATGCCCATGTACACCCAGCCCGACTGCACGGTGTCCCACAGCAGCGGCAGGGTGACCCGGAAGAACGTGGTGGCCCGGCCCGCCCCGTCCAGC
Source organism: Streptomyces bullii (assembly GCF_042657145.1). Lineage (NCBI taxonomy): Bacteria > Bacillati > Actinomycetota > Actinomycetes > Kitasatosporales > Streptomycetaceae > Streptomyces > Streptomyces bullii. Next base: position 463,873 of record NZ_JBHSNY010000004.1, on the reverse strand, counting down.
AGCGCGGCCTCGTACAGCTCCGCCGGGATGGAGGCCATCCCGGCGGAGAAGAGGACGACGAAGAAGCCGACCGTGGACCAGACGAGGACCGCCATCACGGCCCACAGGGCCAGGCCCGGGTCGCCCAGCCACAGCGGCTGGATGCCGTCGAGCCCGATCGCCCGCAGAATCGAGTTGATCGCGCCGCTGTCCGGGTTGTACGCGAAGGCGAACAGCAGCGCGACGATGGCGATGGACAGCACCTGCGGGAAGAAGTACACGATCTTGTAGAAGGAGGACCCCCGGACACCGGAGACGACCGGGCCGCCCCTCCTTCTGCGTCCGCCCACATTGATCATGAAGGCGAAGAACAGCGCCAGGCTGATCGTCACCACCGGCAGCACGATCGCGAACAGCAGGCTGTGCTGCAACGACTTCCAGAAGATCTCGTCGTCGAGCATCCGGCTGTAATTGTCGAACCCGACCATCGTGAATTCGGGACTCAGACCGGTCCAGTCCGTGAACGAGTAGTAGATGGACTGGACGAACGGCCAGATCACGAAGAGCGCGTACAGTCCCAGCGGCAACGCCAGGAACCCCACGACGAACCGGTACTTGCCGTGCTGCATCGCTACTCCGCCGCCGTTACTGGTGCTTGTAGTGCTTGATGGACGAATCCTTCGCGGTCTCGTCGGCGAAGCCCTGGATCTTCTTGATGGCCTCGGCCGGGGTGAGGCGGCCGGCCATCATCTCGCCGAGACCGGCGACACCGATCTTCTCCTTCTGCAGCTGCACGTACCAGTCCTGCAGCCGCGGGTTCACCACGTTCTCGCCGGCCTTTTCCAACGCCGCGACACCGGATTTCAGCCCCGGCGTGAGCGTGATGCCGTCGGTGCCGCCGTCGTACGCGGTCAGGGACTTCACCTTGCTGGTGAAGTTCTTCGAGGACGCCTCGCTGAGCATGATGCGCAGCTGCTCCATGCCGCCCTCGGCGTTCTTCGCCTTGGCCGGGACGATGAACGGCTCGCCGCCGGAGGCCCAGATCGTGCCGAACGGCATCTTGTCGGAGGAGTCCAGGCCGGTCGGCGCGGAGACCGCGAGGCCGAAGTCCTTCGGGATGACGTTGGCCGACTCGTTCTCCACCCAGGAACCGTTCGGGATGAACAGGGCCTTGCCCTGGGCCCACGCGGTCTGCGACTGGATGTGGTCCAGGCCGGGGGTGCCCCTGAGGACGTAGCCCTTCTTGTATAGCTCGTAGTAGGCGTCGAAACAGGCCTTGACCGCCGGGTGCTTCCAGGCGTTCGGCTCCAGGTTGTCGATGGCGTCGAGCACCTCGCGGCCGCCGACCTTGCCGATCATGGGGTAGAGCGAGAAGGGGAGGTAGTACGGGTACTTGCCCGCGTACGTCCAGCCCGCCATGCCCTTCTTCTTGGCCTTCTCGCAGACCTTGAGCATCTGGTCCCAGGTCTCGGGGTACTGCTCGTCGAGCGAGTCCAGGGCCTTGTGCGAGTACCAGACGCCGTACACCGTGTAGGCGTAGTACAGGATCCAGACCTTCTCGCCGTCGAACTGGCCCATCTCCACGATGCCGGGGCGCAGGGTGTCGCGGACCTTCTTGCCCGGGTCATCGTAGGACGGCGCGTCCAGCAGCGGGGTGAGGTCGGAGAGCTGGTTCTTGCCGACCAGGACGCCCATGTCCATCTGCTCGGCGCCGGAGTTGTCGATGAGGTCGGGCGGATTGCCCTGGTTGAAACGCGGCTGAAGGGTGGACTGGATTTTCTGGGTGGCGGAGAACTTCACCTTCACCTTGGGGAAGTTCTTCTCGTAGATCTTGACGGCGTCCTCGGCGTACTCCTTGCCGAAACCGCCGTCGAACAGGACGAATTCCATCCCCGCTGTGTCATTGACACCGAGCGGGTTCTTCGCGGTCTTCTTGCCCGCCTTGGCCTTGTTGCCGTTGCCACCTCCGCCGCCGCTGGCGCAGGCGGACAGGAAGCTCATGGTGGGAACGGAAATGAGGCCGAGTGCGGCGGAGCGCCTGATCAGATCGCGGCGGCCGACCCCTGCGGAGCCGTCGCGTCCGGTGCCGTCGTTCTCTGCGGACGTGGATCCCATGCTCAAGTCCTCGCCTTCTCCAGGACTCAGGCGGTGAACCGGATCCTTCCCGGCACCGCGGTCGGGTCAAGCTGGGTCGTGCAGGAAGTGCGGATCGTGTGAAGTGCCGACAGGTATAGTCCACTTCCCGCCAACGGAGCAAGATCGAGCACAAGGTTGGCCGTGGGTCTTATCCGAGTTGAGACCTCGCGGAAAGACGGGCGGCCCACGGCCTCCCCGGCGGAAAAATCCCCGTCGCGGCCCCCGAATGCCACAGCCAACACCCTTGACATCACTGAGCACTTGGGCAACTACTGGTCCTTGCGCATCGAAGTTGACAACGTTGTCCCGTGCGCAGGGAGGGTACCTGTTGATGGAGCGCAAAGCTCGGCACAGATGGGGTTCGGCGGTCGTGTCGGCGACCGCCTTCGCTTTGGTCGTGGGTTCGCCGAGCGCGGCGGTCGCCGTGCCGGAGGCGCCCGCGGCCGCCGACCGGGGCTTCGCGTCCTCCTTCGAGGCGGACGACCCGGTTCCGGACTGGGTGAACACCGTCGACACCGCCCCGGACGGCAGCAAGCGGGCCTCGGGCGTCGACGGCGGCTACAGCAGCGGCATTCCGGGCAATGTGACGGACCACGTCACCGATGTCCGGGCCAGCGGCGAGAACAGCGGCGCCGGCGAGGTGAAGGAGAACCTCACCGACGGCGAGCCGAGCACCAAGTGGCTGGTCTTCGAGCCCACCGGCTGGGTCGAGTTCGACCTGGACAAACCAGTCAAAATAGTGCGATACGCACTGACCTCGGCCAATGACCACGCCGAACGCGACCCGCGGGAGTGGACCCTGAAGGGCTCCGCCGACGGCAAGGACTGGAAGACCCTCGACACCCGCTCCGAGCAGTCCTTCACCGAACGGTTCCAGACGAAGACGTACGACCTCGCGGAACCCGCCGAACTCCGGCATGTCCGCCTGGAGGTCACCGGCAACAACGGCGGGGGCATCCTGCAACTCGCCGACGTGCAGCTCTCCACCGGCGGCGGCGACGGCCCCGTCCCCCAGGACATGCTCTCCCTCGTCGACCGCGGCCCGAGCGGCTCGCCCACCGCCAAGGCGGGCGCCGGGTTCACCGGCAAGCGGGCCCTCAGGTACGCCGGGCGGCACACGGCCGACGGACGGGCCTACTCGTCCAACAAGGTCTTCGACGTGAACGTGGCGGTCGGGCGGAACACGCGGCTGTCGTACCGGGTCTTCCCGTCGATGGCGGACGGCGATCGCGACTACGACGCCACGAACGTCTCGGTGGACCTGGTCTTCACCGACGGCACCCTGCTGAGCGAGCTCGGGGCGACCGACCAGCACGGCTTCGCACTCACCCCGCGGGGCCAGGGCGCGGCCAAGATCCTCTACGTCAACCAGTGGAACGATGTCGTCTCACGGATCGGGTCGGTCGCGGCGGGCAAGACGGTCGACCGGATCCTCGTCGCGTACGACTCCCCCGAGGGCCCGGCGAGGTTCCGCGGCTGGCTGGACGACGTGACGATCCGCTCCGTGGCGCCCGAGCGGCCGAGGGCCCATCTGTCCGACTACGCGGTCACCACCCGCGGCACGAACTCCAGCGGCGGCTTCTCCCGCGGCAACACCTTCCCCGCGACCGCTGTGCCGCACGGCTTCAACTTCTGGACTCCCGTGACCAACGCGGGCTCGCTGAGCTGGCTGTACGACTACGCGCGGGCGAACAACGCGGACAACCTGCCGACGATCCAGGCGTTCAGCGCGAGCCACGAGCCGAGCCCCTGGATGGGGGACCGGCAGACCTTCCAGGTGATGCCGTCGGCGGCCGCCGGGACACCGGACACCGGCCGGACCGCCCGCGCGCTGCCGTTCCGGCACGACAACGAGACCGCCCGGCCGCACTACTACGGCGTCCGGTTCGAGAACGGGCTCAAGGCCGAGATGGCGCCCACGGACCACGCGGCGGTGCTCCGCTTCACCTACCCCGGCGACGACGCGAGCGTGCTCTTCGACAACGTCACGGACCAGGCGGGCCTCACCCTCGACAAGGAGAACGGCGTCGTCACCGGCTACTCGGACGTGAAGTCCGGGCTGTCGACGGGGGCGACGCGGCTGTTCGTGTACGGAGTGTTCGACAAGCCGGTGACCGAGGGAGCCTCCAGCGGCGTCAAGGGCCATCTGCGCTTCGACGCCGGCGCCGACCGCACGGTCACCCTGCGCCTCGCGACCTCCCTCATCAGCATCGACCAGGCCAGGGACAACCTCCGCCAGGAGATCCCCGACGGCACCTCCTTCGACACGGTCCGGGACCGCGCCCAGCGGCAGTGGGACCGGCTGCTCGGCAAGGTCGAGGTCGAGGGGGCGACACCGGACCAGCTGACGACCCTCTACTCCAGCCTGTACCGGCTGTACCTGTACCCGAACTCCGGCTTCGAGAAGGTCGGCGGGAAGCACCGGTACGCCTCGCCCTTCTCCCCCATGCCGGGCCCGGACACCCCGACCCACACCGGCGCGAAGATCGTCGACGGCAAGGTGTACGTCAACAACGGATTCTGGGACACCTACCGCACCACATGGCCGGCGTACTCCCTGCTGACCCCGGACCGGGCGGGCGAGCTCGTCGACGGGTTCGTGCAGCAGTACAAGGACGGCGGCTGGACCTCGCGCTGGTCCTCCCCCGGGTACGCGGACCTGATGACCGGCACGTCGTCGGACGTGGCGTTCGCCGACGCGTACGTCAAGGGCGTCGACTTCGACGCGAGGGCGGCCTACGACGCGGCCGTGAAGAACGCGACGGTGGTGCCCCCGTCACCGGGCGTCGGCCGCAAGGGCATGGCGACCTCGCCCTTCCTCGGCTACACCAGCACCGACACCCACGAGGGCCTGTCGTGGGCGCTGGAGGGTTACCTCAACGACTACGGCATCGGGCGGATGGGCCGGGCGCTGTACGAGAAGACGGGCGAGGAGCGCTACCGGGAGGAGTCGGAGTACTTCCTGGACCGCGCCCGGGACTATGTGAACCTCTTCGACCCGAAGGCCGGCTTCTTCCAGGGGCGGGACGCGAAGGGGAACTGGCGGGTGGAGTCGTCCAGGTACGACCCGCGTGTGTGGGGCTACGACTACACCGAGACCAACGGCTGGGGCTACGCCTTCACCGCCCCGCAGGACAGCCGGGGTCTGGCCAACCTCTACGGCGGCCGCGCGGGCCTCGCCGACAAGCTCGACGCGTACCTCTCCACGCCCGAGACGGCCTCCCCCGAGTTCGCCGGCTCGTACGGCGGGGTCATCCACGAGATGACGGAGGCGCGCGACGTGCGGATGGGCATGTACGGGCACTCCAACCAGGTCGCCCACCACGCCCTGTACATGTACGACGCGGCCGGGCAGCCGTGGAAGGCGCAGGAGAAGGTCCGCGAGGTGCTGGCCCGGCTGTACGTCGGCAGCGAGATCGGGCAGGGCTACCACGGCGACGAGGACAACGGCGAGCAGTCGGCCTGGTACCTCTTCTCCGCGCTCGGCTTCTACCCGCTGGTGATGGGCAGCGGCGAGTACGCCATCGGCTCCCCGCTGTTCCGCAAGGCGACCGTGCACCTGGACAACGGCCGGGACCTGGTGGTGAAGGCGCCGAGGAACAGCGCGCGGAACGTGTACGTGCAGGGTCTGAAGGTCAACGGCCGCACCTGGACGTCGACCGCGCTGCCGCACACGGTGGTGGCGCGCGGCGGTGTCCTGGAGTTCGACATGGGCCCGCGTCCGTCGGCGTGGGGCACGGGGAAGAACGCGGCGCCTGTCTCCCTCACCGAGGACGACAAGGTGCCGACGCCCCGTGCCGACATGCTCCGGGGCGAGGGCGCCCTGTTCGACGACACCTCGGCGACGGACGCGGCGGTGACGACCGTGGACCTGCCGGTTACCGGGCGTGCGAAGGCCGTCCAGTACACGCTGACGTCGTCCTCGGACCGTACGAGGGCGCCGTCCGGCTGGCGGCTGGAGGGCTCGGCCGACGGCGCCGCCTGGCAGACCCTGGACCGGCGATCCGGGGAGTCGTTCCGGTGGGACCGGCAGACCCGCGCGTTCACGGTGGGTGCGCCCGGCGCGTACGAGAGGTACCGGCTGGTGCTCGACGGGGAGGCCACGCTCGCGGAGGTGGAGTTGCTGGCCTGATCCCGTCACCACCACCGCACGTCAGGTACCACGCGAGCACCCCGTGCCCCACAATGGCCGGGCCGCCCGGTGCACACCGGGCGGCCCGGCCACGCCAGGGGGAGGAAGCGCGGCATGGACGTCGACCCGGCCTGGCTGCCGCCCGCCCTCTTCCGGGCGGTCGGCAGCCGGCGCACCCTCGTCCGGGGGGTGGGAGAGCTCGTGGACACCGTGCACGGTGAAGTGGCCACGGCCTGCCAGCGGTTCGGGGGCTCGCTGGCACGGGGCCCGCGCGACGGCTCCTGCGATCTGGTGCTCGACCTGTCCGCATCCGGTCTCGGGGACGAGGACTTCACGCTCAGCCGCGACGGCCGCACGACGATGGTCACCGCCTCCGGCGGGCGTGGGCTGCTGTACGGGCTGTTCCACGTCGTCCGGCTGGGTGAGGCGGCGTTCGGCGGCGCGCGGGCCCGTGAGACGCACCGGCCGGCGCTGGCGCTGCGGATGCTGGACCACTGGGACAACGTGGCCGTGCACCCGGTCATGGGCCAGGTGGAGCGCGGCTACGCCGGCGGGTCGCTGTTCTGGAAGGACGGCCGGGCCCGCCCGGAGTACGGCAGGGTGCGGGCCTACGCGAGGCTGCTCGCGGCGTGCGGGATCAACGCCGTCGCCGTCAACAACGTCAACGTGCACGACACCGAGGCGCACCTGCTGACCGACCGGGTCGGTGAAGTGGCGCTGCTGGCCGCGGAGTTCCGGCGGTACGGCATCCGCGTCCACCTGTCGGTCACCTTCGCCGCTCCGACGGTGCTCGGCGGTCTGCCCAGCGCCGATCCGCTGGACGCGGCCGTCCGCGCGTGGTGGGCCGGGGCCGTCCGGGACGTGTACGAGGTGATCCCGGACTTCGGCGGGTTCGTCGTGAAGGCCGACTCTGAGGGCCGGCCGGGCCCGTTCGCGTACGGACGCAGTCACGCCGACGGGGCGAACATGCTGGCCGCCGCCCTCGCACCGTACGGCGGCACGGTGCACTGGCGGGCGTTCGTCTACGACCACCGCCAGGACTGGCGGGACCGTACGACGGACCGGGCGCGGGCCGCGTACGACCACTTCGTGCCGCTGGACGGGGAGTTCGCGCCGAACGCGGTGCTCCAGGTGAAGCACGGGCCGATGGACTTCCAGGTGCGCGAGCCGGTCTCGCCGCTGATCGGCGCGATGCCGCGCACCCGGCTCGGGGTGGAGCTGCAGGCCACCCAGGAGTACACCGGGCAGCAGCGGCACGTCTGCTGGCTGGGGCCGATGTGGAGCCAGGTGCTGCGGTTCCGGCCCGAGGGCGAGGCGGGGGCGGCCGTCGGCGAGCTGGCGCGCGGGGGCCTGGTGGCCGTGTCGAACGTGGGCGACGACCCGTTCTGGACCGGTCATCCGCTGGCCCAGGCGAACCTCTACACCTGCGGGCGGCTGGCCTGGCAGCCGGACGCGGAGCCGCGCGACGTGCTCGGCGAGTGGATCGGGCTCACCTTCCCGGACGCCCCGAAGCGGCTGGTCGACGGGTTGCACGCCGTGCTCGACGGATCGTGGCGGACGTACGAGAAGTACACCGCGCCGCTCGGCGTCGGCTTCATGGTGCAGCCGGGGCACCACTACGGGCCCGGCGTCGACGGATACGAGTACAGCCCCTGGGGGACCTACCACTTCGCCGACCGGGACGGCGTGGGCGTCGACCGCAGCCGCGCCACCGGCACCGGGTACGCCGCGCAGTACGCCCAGCCGTGGGCGGAGGTGTACGAGTCGCCCCGGACCTGCCCGGACGAGCTGCTGCTGTTCTTCCACCACGTACCGTACGGGCATGTCCTGCACGGCGGCAGCACGGTGATCCAGCACATCTACGACACGCACTTCGAGGGTGTGGCGGAGGCCGAGGAGGCCCGGCGGGTGTGGGCGGGGCTGACCGGGCTGGTCGACCCGGCGCGCCACGCGCGGGTCGCGGAGCGGTACGAGGAGCAGCTGCACAGCGCCCGTGAGTGGCGCGACCAGGTGAACGCCTACTTCTTCCGCAAGTCCGGGGTGCCGGACGGCCGGGGCCGCCGGATCTACTGAATCCGCAGGACGGCCACGCCGAGCGGGTCGAGTGTGAGCGGGTCGTGCCGTTCGATCCGTTCTCCCGTGAGCAGGTCGGTGGCGGTGGTGTGCGCGGTCAGGCCGGCGGGCTCGGCCGCGTGGTTGAGGAGGAAGAGCAGGCGTCGGCCGTCGGGGGTGACGCGGTTCGCGGTCTCCACCGCCGGGTGGCCGGCGTACGGGCCGAGCAGGTCGTGGCGGGTGAGGATGCGGCGTACGACCCAGTCGACGCCCGGTTGGTCCAGGGCGGTGGCGACGTACCAGGCCTCGCCGTCCCGGTGGCGGTGGCGGGTCACGGCCGGGGTGCCGGCGTAGAAGTCGGCGCCGTAGGTGCCGACGGGCTCGGCGCCGTAGGTGCCGACGGGCTCGGCGCCGTAGGTGCCGACGGGCTCGGCGCCGTAGGTGCCGACGGGCTCGGCGCCGTAGGTGCCGACGGGCTCGGCGCCGCGGGGCAGCACGATCTCGAAGACGAGCCGCGCGTGCGTCCGCAGTCCGCCGAGGGTGACGGTCTGGGTGACCTCGGGTGGCCGCGCGTCCCACTCGTCGACGCGCACGCCCATGAGGCCGGCCAGCGGACCGGGGACGTCGGTGAGGAAGGCGCGGTCGTGTGCGTCGACGCGGCCGGAGAGGAACGTCGTCAGGACCGTGCCGCCGCGCGCGGCGACGGCTTCGAGACGGGTGGCGAGGTCGCCCTTGATCATGTAGAGCACGGGCGCGAGGACCACCTCGTAGGGGGTGAGGTCGGCGGTCTGCGGGACGACGTCCACGTCGGCGCCCACCTCGCGGGCGGCCCGGTAGTAGGCGTGCACGACGTCCCGGTAGCGGACCAGCCGGGAGGGGCCGTCGGAGATCTCCAGGGCCCACCAGCTGTCCCAGTCGAAGAGCAGGGCGGTGCGGGCGGGGGTGCGGGCGCCGAGGGCCGCGTCGCCCAGCGCTTCCAACTCCGCTCCCGGTTCGGCGACTTCGCGGAAGACGCGGGTGTCGTCCCGGCCCGCGTGGCCGATCACCGCTCCGTGGTACGTCTCGCAGGCGCCCCGTGAGGCGCGCATCTGGACGTAGAGGGCGGCGTCCGCGCCGTGGGCGATGGCCTGGAAGGTGGCGAGGCGCAGCTCGCCGGGGCGCCTGAGCGGGTTGACGTCCCGGCAGGCGGTGGTCGACGGGGTCTGCTCCATCAGCCAGAAGGGTGCGCCGTCCTTCAGGCCGCGCACCAGGTCGTGGGCGAGGGCGGGCCAGGTGGGCGGGGCGTCCAGGGGCGGGTAGCTGTCCCAGGACGCGAAGTCGAGGTGGGGCGCCCAGCGGTGGTAGTCCAGCGGGCGGAACATGCCCATGAAGTTGGTGGTGACCGGGGTGTCCGGGTCGTGGGCGCGGAGGGCCTCCTTCTCGGCGCGGAAGCAGCCGAGCAGGGCGTCGGTGGTGAAGCGGTGGTAGTCGAGGGTGATGCCCTGGAAGGCGGTGTGGTCGGGGCCGCGCCAGTGTTCGGTGAGGGCGTTCGGGGGCTCGATCTGGTCCCAGTCGGTGTAGCGGTGCGACCAGAAGGTGGTCCACCAGGCGTCGTTGAGGGCGTCGAGGGTGCCGTGCCGGTCGCGGAGCCAGGCACGGAAGGCCTCGGCGCACAGGTCGCAGTAGCAGGCGCCGCCGTACTCGTTGTTGACGTGCCAGGCGAGCAGGGCGGGGTGGCCGGCGTAGCGTTCGGCGAGGCGGGAGGCCATCGCGGTGGCGTGGGCGCGGTACGCCGGTGAGCTGGGGCAGAAGTTGTGGCGCTGGCCGTAGCGGTGGCGGCGGCCCTCGAAGTCGGTGCGGTTGACCTCGGGGTGCCGCTTCGCCAGCCAGGGCGGGAGGGCGGCGGTGCCGGTGGCGAGGCAGACCTGGCGGTGCTCGGCGGCGGCCCGGTCGAGGACGCGGTCCAGGACCGTGAAGTCGTAGGTGTCCGGGGCGGGCTGGGTGAGGGACCAGGAGAAGACGCCGACGGTGAGGGTGTCGACGCGGGCCCGGGTGAACAGGCGGTGGTCGTCGTCCCAGGTGCCTGCGGGCCACTGTTCGGGGTTGTAGTCACCGCCGTACGGGATCTTCGGCGTCCGGGGCGCGGTCATGCGGTGAATTCCTCCTGGGTCTCGGCGATCACCGGGCGGCTGCTGTGCAGCAGGGACAGCAGCAGCACGGCGGCCAGCAGGGCGGGCAGGGCCTCGGTCAGCAGGGCGGTCGACGCGGCGACCAGGACGAGCAGCGAGGCGGCGCCGAGGGTGGCGCGGCCGTGCCGGAACAGGAAGTAGGCGGCGAGGCGGGCGGTGTCACGGCTGCGGAAGGAGAACAGGGAGGTCAGGACCAGCGCGTGCGCGCCCCACAGCAGGGCGCCTGTGCCGGTCGCCGCGAGCAGCAGCGCCCACCAGCCGGGCAGGCCGGTCGCGGAGAAGTGGGTGAGGGTGAAGGCGATGACGGTGAGCCAGGCGAGCAGCGGCGTCCACAGCGCCAGCGCCGGCCGGGCGTTGAGCCGCCAGCCGCGCCAGAAGGCACGGGCCGGGTGCAGGTCGGTGAGGTCCCGGCTGCGGCGGTGCAGGGCGTAGAGCGCGGCGGACAGGGCCGGCCCGAGCGGCAGCAGGCATCCGGCGGCCAGGGGCAGGTTGGAGGGCTCGGGACCGAGCAGCAGCAGCCCGGCCAGTCCCGGCGAGGCGGCGGCCAGCAGCAGCGCCTCCACGGTGACGAGGGTGTGGATCAGGGCGGCGGCACGGGAGAGGGGCCCGTCGCCGAAGGCCCCGGAACGGGGGGCCGGGCGGGGCGGATCGGCCCTCCGGTATGCCGAGGCCGGGAGGGAGCGGGACGGCACCCCCGGGGCCCCGCGCCCTCCGCCGCCGGTCCTGCCGTGCGGCGTGCTCGACTGCCGTGTTCCCGGGCCGGGCGCCGAGCCCGGTGCCGTCCGTGGGGCCCTCACCGCGGCTCCTTTCCCAGCGGGTGCGGGGCGGTGGCACGTGCGGTGGGGTCGTCGTCGGCCCTCGCGCTCCTGCCCTGCGACGGGTTCGGACACCGCCCATCAGAGCCTTCCGTCCTGCCCTGCGGTCCCCTCCGCGACGGCCCCCCGAGGGCGGATGCCGTCCCCGACGCGTTCACCGCGGCTCCCTTCCCAGCAGTCGTCGTTCGTCCCACCACGGTGGGGTCTCGTCCTGGAGCGGGGTGAGTTCGACGAGGGTGATCTCGTGGCGGCCCAGGGTCAGGGGCAGGTCCGTCCGCCCGTTCCGCACCGGCAGCCGGGAGTGGGCGCGGGCGGGCTCGGCGGCCTCGTGCAGGACGTCGAGTTGCCCGGGTCGCGGTGAGCGTGGACTGCCCATGTGCCGCCAGGCGGTGTACGCGTTGCCGTGTTCCTCGTCCACGCGGGAACGGCGGACGAACACCTCGCCGCCGGCCACCGGGACGGACGGGCGGCCGGCCGGCTCGGCGGGGACGCGGATCACCCGTTGTCCTGGGTGAAGCGTTCGTAGGCCTTGTTGTGCAGGTCGACGAACTGCTCCATGTTCTTCGCCTTCAGCTCGGCCACGTACGCGTCCCACTCGGACAGCGGGCGCTTGCCGAGGGCGAACCTGAGCGTGTTCTGGGTGACGGTGTCCCTCAACGGCGTCTCCCACAGCGACGCCTGCTCCTGCTCGGCGGACCGCAGCGGGTGGGCCGGCGCGATGGGCAGCTGCTCACGCCGGGTCATGGCGTCCTGGAACTTCTTCTCGTCCGGTCCGAACATGGAGGAGACCAGCTCCCAACTGCCGCCGTAGGCGAAGACGCCGTTGTAGAAGCCGTAGTCCTTCTGCAGGTCCTTCGGGGCGTCCGGGTCGGAGCCCATGAGGCTGATGCCGGGCTTCAGCCGGTACTGGCCGCCGGAGCGGGTGTAGGTGACGCCCTCGACGCCCCACCGGGCGAACCTCTGGCCCTCGTCCGAGTACCAGAGCCAGTCCACGAACTGCACCATCGCGACGAAGCTGTCGCTCGTGAGCGCCTTGCTGGAGATCATGACGCCGTTCTCCAGCCGGGCGCCGCCCAAGACCACGGGGCCGGCGGGCCCGATCGGCACGGGGATCATCTCGATCTTCGCGCCCTCGACCTGCTTTGGCAGGTTGTACCGGTAGTTCTGCACCAGCTCCTGCGGGTTGGCGCTGATCGCGAACGACTTCTCGCCCAGCAGCTTCTGGATCGCCTCGTCGTCGGTCTGGGTGAAGCTCTCGGGGTCCACCAGCTTCTCGGCGACCAGTTTGCGCACGTACTCGATCATCTGGCGGAAGGCGTCCGTCGCACCGGTGAAGACGAACTTCCGCGCGTCCGCGTCCCAGCTGATGTTGTCGTACGTCCAGCCGGCCCGCACCCCGTACGCCTGGCCGAGGTAGCTGAAGAGGGCGGCGGCCGGGTAGGGCGTGTTCTGGCTCCAGCGGTCGGAGAAGGGGTACGTGTCCGGGTACTCCTCCTTGATCGCCCTGAAGACCTCGTACACCTCGTCCCAGGTGGTCGGCAGGCTCAGGCCGAGCTTGTCGAGGACGTCCGTGCGCAGGGCGAGGGAGTAGCCGGATCTGACCTTCTCGTGCAGGCCGGGCAGCAGGTAGTACTTGCCGTCGGACTGGCGGATGGAGTCGAGCTCGGGCTCCAGCCTCCACATCCTCACCTTCTCCCGGAAGTTGGGCATCAGGTGCACGTAGTCGCTGACCGGGAGGATCGCGCCGGACGACACGAAGGTGACCTCCGACGGGTGGTACGTCTTGGGGATCAGGAGCGGGGCGTCGCCCGAGCCGATGAGGACGCTGCGCTTCTTCTCGTAGTCGACCAGGGGAACGCCCACCGGCTTCAGCGTGATGCCGGTGCGCTTGGTGAGCTCCTTCCAGAACAGCCAGCTGTCCTTCATCGGGTAGACGGGGTTGACGTTGTGCAGGACCGAGAAGGACAGCGGCTTCGCCGCCTTGAACTGCTGGCCGGCGCGGTACTCCCGCATGGCGCCGTTCCGCTTCTTCGACAGGTCCTTGGCGTCCGCGCCGTCGTCGCCGCTGCCGCAGCCGGTGAGGGTGGCGAGGCCGATGAACCCGGCGGCGGCGAGGATCTGCCGCCGCGAGAGCTGTCCTGCGTTCTGCACGGCACGGGAAACTCCCTTGGTCGTAAGCAGGTTGAGGAGGGTCAGCCCTTGACCGCGCCGAGCATCACGCCCGAGACGAAGTAGCGCTGGACGAACGGATACACACAGATGATCGGCAGCGAGGTCAGCACGATCGTGACCGCCTGGATGTTCGCCGCGGCCTGGCTGAGCTGCTCGGTGCCCGCGCCGGCGTTGCCGCCGGTGGTGGCGCCCGCGATGAGGTTGCGCAGGTAGACCGTGACCGGCATCAGCTCGGACTTGTCCATGTACAGGAACGCGGAGAACCAGGAGTTCCAGAAGGACACCGAGTAGAACAGCACCATCGTGGCGACGACGGCCTTCGACAGCGGCAGCACGATCCGCAGCAGGATGCCGTACGTGCTGAGCCCGTCGATCTGCGCGGCCTCCTCCAACTCGTCCGGCAGGCTCTCGAAGAAGGCCTTCATCACCAGCAGGTTGAACACGCTGATGGCGTTCGGCAGCGCGATGGCCCAGACGCTGTTCTTCAGGCCGAGGCTGGTGATCAGGACGTAGTGGGGGATCAGGCCGCCGGTGAAGAACATGGTGAACACGGCGATGCCGACCAGGAGGCCGCGCCCCTTGAGGTGCCGCTTCGACAGAACGTAGGCGTAGCACGTCGTCAGCACCATGGCGACGGCCGTGGAGAGGACCGTGTAGAGGACGGTGTTGCCGTAGTTCCGCCAGAACATCGAGTCGTGGAAGACGATCTCGTACGTGGTGAGGTTGAAGCCCTGGGGCCACAACGTGACCTCACCGGCCCTGATCTGCCGCTCCCCGCTGAAGGAGCGGGCGATGATGTTGACGAACGGGTACAGGGTCACGACCACGACGAGGGTGAGGATCACCCCGTTGACGCTCTGGAAGACGCGGTAGGAACGGCTCGGCTTCACCATAGGCTCGTCCCCACCGTGCGGCGCGACAGCTGGTTCGCGGAGGTGATCAGGACCAGGCCGATGATCGCCTCGAACAGGCCGATCGCCGCGGCGTAGCTGAAGCTGTTGGACTCGACGCCGGTGCGGTAGAGGTACGTGGAGATCACGTCGGCCGTCGGGTACGTCAGCGGGTTGTACAGCAGCAGGACCTTCTCGAAGCCGACCGCCATGAAGGTGCCGATGTTGAGGATCAGCAAGGTGATCATGGTGGGGCGGATGCCGGGCAGGGTGACGTGCCGGATCTGCTGCCAGCGGTTGGCGCCGTCGATGCGGGCGGCCTCGTACAGGTCCTCGTCGATGGTGGTGAGCGCGGCGAGGTAGAGGATGGTGCCCCAGCCGGCGGTCTGCCAGATCTCCGAACCGACGTAGATGGTGCGGAACCACTCGGGTTCCTGGATGAACCGGACCGGCTCGTGCCCGAACCAGCCGAGCACATGGTTGACGGGGCCGTCGGTGGCGGGCATCTGCATGGTGATGCCCGCGACGATCACGATCGACAGGAAGTGCGGCAGGTACGACACCGACTGCACGAACCGCTTCAGGGCGTGTCGGCGCACCTCGTTGAGCAGCAGCGCGAGCACGATCGGGATCGGGAAGCAGAACACGAGCGTGAGCCCGCCCAGCCACAGGGTGTTGCGGAACACCTGCCAGAACGTGGGGTCGCTGAGGAACATCTCCACATAGCGCAGTCCCACCCACTGCTCGCCCAGGATCGACCCGCCGGGCTCGAAGCGGCGGAAGGCGATCACGTTGCCGATCATCGGCAGATAGCGGAAGACCAGGAAGAACAGCAGCGGCAGCAGGGCCAGCGAGTACAGCTGCCAGTCCCGGCGCAGTGCCCGGCGCCGGCCGGTGCGCGCGGGCCGCCGTCCGCCGCGCCGCGGGGCCTTCGTCGGTGGCCGGCCCTGCGTGCCGGGCGGCGGAACCGACGTGGTGGAGGTGCTCATTGCTCGGGCCTCCCGTGACATGGGACGCGGAACCGAAACTTTCGAGCTCTTACCGGTAACTTCGCGCAACTTAGGGGGAGCGGAAAGCGCTGTCAATGGGTGCTGCGGACTGGGGACTTGAGACGGGGGCACACTCCTGGGTTCAGGGCGCGGCACGGGTGGAAGAGATGGAAGGGACGATGCCAGCTCCGGAACTTTCCGTCGCACGTCCGCAACGATCGGACCACCCGCCCTGCCGACGATTCCTGCGAGGTGCCCGTGCCCGCGTTCGACCTGCCGCTGCCGGAGCTGGAGCGCTACCGTCCGGATGTCGAGGAGCCCGCCGACTTCGACGCCTTCTGGCGGAGCACGCTCAAGGAGGCCGGGGAGGCGGAGGTGCTGGTGTCGGCGCGGCCGGTGCAGAGCGGCCTGCGGCTGACCGAGACCTGGGACGTGACCTTCCGGGGCTTCTCGGGCGACCCGGTACGCGCCTGGTTCAGCAGGCCCGCCGGGGCGCGGGAGCAACTGCCGGCCGTCGTCGAGTACGCCGGTTACGGCCGCGGCCGGGGCCTCCCCCACGAGCGGCTGACCTGGGTGAACGCCGGGTACGCCCATCTGTTGGCGGACAACCGGGGCCAGGGCGACCAGTACGGCTGCGGCGGCGACACCCCCGATCCGCACGCGACGGCACCCGGCGGCCCCGGCCCCGCCGTGCGCGGGCTGCGCGCACCGCGCGACTACCACTACCGCCGCCTGATCACGGACGCGGTCCGCGCGGTCGCCGCCGTCCGGCGACTGCCCGGCGTGGACGGCGACCGCGTCGCGGCCGTCGGCAACAGCCAGGGCGGGGGCCTCGCCCTGGCCGTCGCGGGACTCGTCCCGGACCTGGCGGCGGTCCTGGTCACCGCCCCGCTGCTGTGCGGCATCCGCCGTGCCCTGGACCTCACCGACGCGGGCCCGTACGGCGAGATCGCCGCGTATCTGTCCGTGCACCGGGGAGCCGACGAGGCCGCGTACCGCACGCTGGGATACGTGGAGGGCACCTCCTTCGCCCGGCGCGCGCAGGCTCCCGCCCACTTCGGGGTGGGTCTGCGGGACACGGTGTGCCCGCCGAGCGGCGCGTACGGCGCGTTCAACCGGTACGGGGAGCTGACCGGCTCCGCTTCCCGCAAGGAGATCCACCCCTACCCCTTCAACGGGCACGAGGGCGGCGACGCGGTGCACGTGCGGCGCCAGCTGCGGTGGGCACGGGAGGTGGTGCCGGTGTGAACGCACACATGCCTGCTGTCCGACTGATCGTCAACTGGCTTGACGGGCTTGTCCCTTGAGCGGCTAGACTCTTGTACAGACCAATCGACAACGTTGTCCCACTCGTGCGAGGTCGCACCAGCCCCCCTCACTCCGGACGACCTCCTCCCCCCCGAGAGGCCGTTCGGCCCGCGGACCCGGCCGCGCAGCGGCTCACTGCCGGCCGGGTCCGCCCTCGTCACCAAGCCGGCGGTCACTGGACACGCGCGGCGACGGTGCGGGCACACGCCAGGGGCTCGGTATGCGTGGTGTCCACCTCCAGGTCGTAGCGCACGCCCTGGTGGACCGCCTCCGCCTGCGACACGGCCATGCCCCGCACCCGGTCACCGCGGGCGAGCTCGCGGCCCGCGGCCACCACGGGGTCGCACCGGACCTCCCCCCAGAGCGCCTCCAGCGGGCCGAAGACCCTCTGCCACTCCTGCTGGGACGCGACCCCGCCGAGGAAGACGTCATCGACGACGACCCGGGCGCCCGCACGGGCCATAGCGGCGACGCCCTCCATCCACGCCAGTTGACGTTCCCGGAACGCCGGCCCGACGTTCACCCGGCCGTCCGCGGCGAACTCGATCCCCGCGTCCGACGTCCGCATGGACACGGGCATGGCTTCGAGCAGCGAGTCGACCCCCACCGCGAGCCACGGATCCTTCAGGACCGCCTGCAGACACCGGACGATCCCGGACTTGCCCGCGCTGGAACCGCCGTTCAACACGATCACCTGAGTCGTCACCGGCACCACGGTAGAGACACGCGGCGACCGGGGACCGGGCAGCGAGCTGCCGGAACGACGGCTGTCCCGGCAGATCATCGTCTGCGTCCGTACGCCGGAGGGCCGCCCGGACACGGAACCCGGTGACCGGTGCCTTTCCCGGCCACCGGGTCCGCCCGAGCGTAGGGTCAGCCCACCCGGCAGGGCAGGCTCGTCGTACTGTCACCGCCGGAGCCGGAGACGACGTAGCCGAACGTCGTGCTCTGGCCCGGACTGAGGGACCCGTTCCACCCGGCGTTGTGGACCATCACCGCTTGGCCGTTGTACGTCGCGTTGCCGCTCCACAGGCTCTCGACCTTCTGGCCTGCCGGCAGCCTCCAGTCGACCATCCAGCCGAGCATCGGGACGTCGCCGGTGTTGGTGACGGTCACCTCGGACTGGTAGCCGCCGTTCCAGCTGCCGGTCGTCTTCCGGGTGGCCGTGCACGTGCCGGGCACCGGCTCGGACGGGTTGCCCGGCTGCTTGATGCCGGTCACCTCGCCATTGCCGCCGTCGAAGACGACGTCGGAGCAGGAGTAGAAGGTCTCCTGGCTGTCCGAACGCTGCCAGACCATGTAGATGATGTGGCGGCCCGACTTGCCCTCGGGGAGCTTGCCGGTCCAGGAGTAGTTGGCCTCGACCGTGCCCGGGGAGCCGTTGAGCGGCGGGTGGTCGACGGTGAGGAACGGCCGCTCCTCCATGTCGTTCCAGGTGAGCGTCTTCGTCGGGTCGAAGCCGTCCTTGGTGATGTAGACGTAGAACCAGCCGGGGTGCGCGGCCCAGGCGTTGTACGAGAAGTCGACCGTCGCACCCGCGGTGAGGTGGGTGAGCGGCCAGTCCTTGCTGGGCGTGTTGAACCCGGTGAAGTTGGTGTTGCCGCCGCTGCACAGCTCGCCGTCCGGCACGAAGCCGCGGGTGCGGCCGGCGCCGTCCGAGCGGAGCACGGAGAACCAGTTGTAGAACGGCGTCGTGCCGCTGACCTGCTGTGCCGCCTTGCAGGCCGGATTGACCGGCTTGATCTCACCGGTGTCGGTGAGCCCGTCCTGCCAGCACAGGAAGGTGCGGCTGCCGGGCTTCATCGGGGTGCCGTGCGCCTCCGCGTCGCCGCCCGCCGTCATGACCAGCGCGAGGGCCGGGATCGCGGCGAGGAGGGAGACCAGGACGAGGAACACGGCTCTGGCGCGGGTGGGGTGCACTGAGCGACGCGCCGCGTCGTAAGTTGTCATGATCATGACATGCCTGTCCGTTCGTGGGGTACGAACCGTGCGATGCGTGTGCGGATGAGCGGGATGGGAGCGGCGACCCCGGCGGCAGGTTCCGGTCCACCGCTATGGGAGCGCTCCCATCCCGCCTGGAGCGGAAGGTAGCGCCGCACGGCGCCCTTGTAAACGCCCGACGCAGGGAGCGGGCAGGGAGTGGGGATGAACGGGCGCGGCCATGCGGCCACCGCACCGGCCCCGGTGGCCACGCCCGCGCACACCCCCTGGCGCCAGGCGACATCGAGCATCACGCCACTCGCACACCCCGCGACCGGACGACTTCGAGCACCACGCCACTCGCGCACCCCCGACGACCGGACAGCATCGAGCACCACGCCACTCGGGCACCCCCGACGGCCGCACGGCATCCGGCACCGCACCTCGCACACCCCACGGCATCGAGCACCACGGTCGAAGACGACGCCCGATATGCGACGAAGTACCACTATTGGCCTGGTATGCGATTCTGAGTGTGGGTGCCCTGCCGCTCACGGGCGGCGCGGTCCGGCGCCGGCACGTGCCGACGGGCGGCACGGACGGGAGGACGATGCGGAATGCCCCACAACGGCGGGACCCGAGCCGCGGTCCCGGGCCTGCGGGCAGCCGGGGCCGGGGCGGCGGGCTCCGGTCCGTCTCGTCGTACTCCGAAAGCCGCCCCCAGGGAGTGGGTCCTGGCGTTCGCGGGGGCGGCGACGGCGGCCGTCTACGTGCCGGAGGCCCCAGGCGGGGAGCTGGAGCTGGTCGAGTCGGCCGATGCCGACGTGGACACCGTCGGCCACCCGCTGCCGAAGCGGATCCCGGTGACGGACGACTCGCCGGTGGCCGAGGCGTTCCGCGAGGGCCGGCCCCGGTGGCTGAGGGACGCGACGCTCGGCTCCGGCCCCGAGGAGGGGTCCGGGACGTCGCGCGGGGTGGCGCTCGGGGCGTTGCCCCTCGGGTCGGCGGGTGGCGGATGGCTCGGCTGTCTCGTCGTCGTGGGGGACACGGACCGCTTCGGCCCCGAGCAGCGGGACTTCCTGGAGCGGTACGCCGACGCGATCGCCGGCCGGCTCCGCGGCGAGGCCGACCGGGGTGCGCCCGCGCCCCTGCTGGACGCCGCCCTGCGGAGCATGGGGGTCGGCTCCTTCGCCCTGCTGCCGGGCACCGGCGTGGTGCAGACGGACCCGGTCCTGCTGGAGCTGCTCGGCCTGTCCGCGGACGACTTCGACGGCAGGACCGACACCCTGCTCTCCTACGCGGTCCCCGAGGACGCGCCCGCCCTGATGTCGATGGTGGAGCCGTCCGCGCAGCTCTCCGGCTGCCGCGAGCTGGAGTTCCGGATCCGCCGGCCGACCGGTGAGCTGTGCTGGCTGCACCTGTGCTGCCGGGTGCTGACCGGGTCGGACGACAGGCCGCGGCGCGTGGTCGGCGTGGTGACCGCCGCGCCCGTGCTGCGCCGCAGCGCCAGCGACGTCGCCCGGCTGCAGTGGCTGACCGCCGCGCTCGACGACGCCTCGACGGTCCGGGACGTCAGCCGGGTGGTGGTGGCCGCCCTGCGCGAGCCGCTGGGCGCCGACCGGGTGGCGCTGGCCGAGCTGTTGGAGGACCGGCTGGCGGTCACCGTGCTCGATCCGCCGGCGCCCGACGCCTGGCCGGCGCTGTGGCGTGCCGAGTGGCGCTCGGAGTGGCCGGACGTGCCGGTCGGCGCCCTGCCCACGCTGCAGGGGGCGCTGCGGGACGGCCGGATGAGCCTGTGGCCCGCGGGCGCCGCTCTGGAGCCCGGGCTCGCGGGCGTGGGCCCCGGCGGGCTGGCCGTCCTGCCGCTCCCGGCCCGCGGCCGGGTCACCGGGGTGTGCGTGGTGGGCTGGGACGAGCCGCATGAGTTCTTCCCCGAGGAGCGGGCCCTGCTGACCGCTACGGCGGGGCTGGTGGGGCAGGCGCTGAAGCGGGCGCACGCCTACGACGCCGAGCAGGAGCTGGCCACGATGCTCCAGCGCAGCCTGCTGCCGCGCCGTCTGCCCGAGCTGCCCGGGGGAACCGCCGTGGCCCGCTATCTGCCGGCCAGACGCGGGCTCCAGGTGGGTGGCGACTGGTACGACGTGATCGCGCTCTCCGACCGGAAGGTGGCGCTGGTCATCGGTGATGTGCAGGGGCACAGCGCCGGGGCCGCGACGATCATGGGCCAGATGCGCACCGCGGTGCGTGCCTACGCGGTGGAGGGCCATCCGCCCGACGTGGTCGTCTCGCACGCCAACCGTCTGCTCGTCGGCATGGAGACCGACCTGTTCGCCACCTGCTGCTATGTCGAGCTGGACATGGAAGAGGGCGACGCGCTGTTCGTGCGGGCCGGTCATCTCTCCCCGCTGGTGCGCCGTCCCGACGGCGGCATCGAGGAGGTCGAGGTGGAGGGCGGGCTGCCGCTGGGTGTGCTGGCCGACGCGGAGTTTCCGCTGACCTCGGTCGCGCTGGCCCCTGGTTCGGTTCTCGCGCTGCTGACCGACGGCCTGGTGGAGTCCGCCGACCTGCAAGTGGACGAGGGCATGCGGCTCACGGGCGAGGCCCTCTCGGCGGCCGACCCGTCCGATCCCGGACGGATGGCCGACGCGCTGCTCGGCGAGGACGGCCGCCGTGAGGACGACGTGGCGTTGCTGCTGCTGCGCTACGACGGGATGAAGGTCCGCCCGGTGCGGGCCGGCTGGGTGGTGTGGCGGCTCCCCGACGCCGTGATGCACGCCCGCAGGTTCGCCGCGCGCACGCTGCGCTCGTGGCGGGTCACGGAGGACGCCGACGCGGTGCTGCTGGTCGTGTCGGAGTTGGTCACCAACGCGCTGGTGCACACCCAGGGCCCGGTCCGTTTCGACCTCACCCTCGCCGCGGACCGGCTGCGGGTCACCGTCACCGACTCCTCGCCGCGCGCCCCCGCCAAGCCGGTGATCGTGGACTGGGAGGCGACCGGCGGCCGGGGCCTGTTCCTGGTGGAGGCGATGTCGGCGTCCTGGGGCTCCGTGCCGGTCGGCGGGGGCAAGCAGGTGTGGAGCGAGATCGTCCTGTCGCGGCCGGAACCGGGTCCCGGGCGGCCCGGGGACGGGCCGGGCGAGGACGGTGCGCGATGAGGGGCCGCGGGTGGCGTGTGCTGGCGGCCGCGCTGTCGGGGCTCATGGCGGTGTCCCTGGCCGGCTGCGGCGCGGACGGCGGGGACGCCGAGGACGGCCTGACCGTGGGCCTGCTGCTGCCGAGCCGCGCGCTGCCGCGCTGGGAGCAGTCCGACAAGCCGCTGATCGAGAAGCGGGTGAAGGAACTGTGCGCGGAGTGCACCGTGGTGTACGCCAACGCCGAGAACGACGCGTCGAGCCAGCGGCAGCAGATGAACTCCCTGATCACCAGGGGGGCGGCGGCCATCATCCTGGACGCCGTCGACCCCAGGGCGCTGCGCTCCTCGGTCCGGGCGGCGCACTCGGCGGGCATCCCGGTCGTGGCGTACGACCGGCTCGCCGAGGGCCCGATCTCGGGTTTCGTCAGCTTCGACGGCGGCGAGGTCGGCAGGCTCCAGGGCGAGGCACTGCTGAAGGCGATGGGTGACAAGGCGGACGGCGGCCGGATCGTCATGATGAACGGTGACCCGGCCAGCCCGAACGCGGACTGGTTCGAGCGGGGAGCGCTGTCCGTCCTGCGGGGCAAGGTGAGGGTCGTCAAGGCGTACGACACCCTGGGGTGGCGGACGGAGAACGCCCACAGCAACATGTCCGCGGCGATCAGCGCGCTGGGCCCGCGCCGGATCGACGGTGTGCTGGCGGCCAACGACGCCATCGCCGCCGGGGTCATCTCGGCGCTCAAGAGCGCCGGTGTCTCGCCGCTGCCGCCCGTCACCGGTCAGGACGCCGATCTCGACGCCGTGCGGCGCATCGTCCGGGGCGAGCAGTACATGACCGTCTACAAGCCCTTCCGGCAGGAGACCGACGCGGCCTCCGCCCTGGCGGTGGCCCTGGCGCGCGGCAACGACGTCGGCGCCGTCGTCACGACGACGGTGGACAGCCCGACCACGGACGACGTCCCGGCGGTCCTGCTCTCCCCGGTGGCCGTGACGCTCGGCACCATCGGGCAGACGCTCGTGAAGGACGGCGTCTACACGATCGACCAGATCTGCGTCCCGAAGCTCCGGCCTGCCTGTGAGCGGGCCGGCCTCACCCGGTGAGGGGAGGTGGTTCCCGTGGCGTACCCGCCCGTGCTGGCGTTGCGCGGCATCTGCAAGCGGTTCGGCGGCGTACAGGCACTCCTCGACGTCGACCTGCAGGTCCGGGCCGGTGAGGTGGTGGCCCTGGCCGGTGACAACGGAGCCGGCAAGTCCACGCTCGTGAAGGTGATCTCGGGGGTCAGCCCCGCCGACCGGGGCGTCATCGAGTGGCAGGGCCGGCGGGTCCAGATCAGACGTCCCCACGACGCCCACGCCCTGGGCATCGCGACCGTCTACCAGGACCTCGCGATGTGCGACAACCTGGACGTCGTCGGCAATCTCTTCCTCGGCCGGGAGATCGCCCGGGTGGGCGTCCTGGACGAGGTGGAGATGGAGCGCCGTGCCCGTGACCTGATGCGGACCCTGTCCATCCGGATTCCCGACGTTCGGATGCCCGTCTCCGCGCTGTCGGCGGGACAGCGGCAGGCCGTGGCGATCTCCCGCTCGCTCATGGGCTCGCCCAAGGCCCTGCTCCTCGACGAGCCCACCGCCGCCCTGGGGATCGAGCAGACCAGCCACCTTCTCGACCTCATCGAGGAGGTGCGTGACCGCGGCATGGCGATCCTCCTCATCAGTCACAACATGGGCGACATCAAGGCGGTCGCCGACCGGGTCGCCGTGCTGCGCCTCGGCCGCAACAACGGCCTGTTCGACGTGAGCACCGTGTCGCAGGAACAGATCATCTCCTCCATCACCGGAGCGGCGGACAACGCCGTGGCGCACCGCGCGACGGGAGACGGGGAGGGGTGGCCGTGAGCGGGGGCGGCGCACCCGGTGACGCCGGGCCGGGCGGCCGTGCCGGGCCCTCCGCGCCCGGCGGGGGCCCGGCCACCCGGGCCTGGCAGCGGAACCTGGCGGGTCTGAAGGGTTTCAAGAACCTGAGGGGATACACCGGCGGGGTCCGCGAGAGTGTGCGAGGTGCCGAGCGCGGGCCGCTCCCGGTCGTGCTCGGCCTGCTCGTGATCGGTGTCGTCTTCCAGGCGCTCGACGACAACTTCCTCTCGCCGCGCAACCTGTCCAACCTGAGCGTGGACATCGTCGGCACCGGTCTGGTCGCCGTCGGCATCGTGTTCGTGCTGCTGATCGGGGAGATCGACCTGTCGGTCGGCTCGGTGAGCGGGCTGGCGGGGGCCGCGTTCGCCGTGCTGAACGTCAACCAGGGCGTGCCGGAGTGGCTCGCCCTGATCGTGGGGGTGGCCGCGGGAACGGCCGTGGGGGCCTTCCACGGAGCCTTCTTCGCCTGGATCGGCGTTCCCGCGTTCGTCGTGACGCTGGCGGGGCTGCTGGTCTGGAACGGGCTGACGCTCTACCTGCTGGGCGCGAGCGGCACCATCAACCTGATGGAGGAGGGCCTGGTCGCCGACCTGACCGCCACCTACTTCCCCGCCGACGGCATCGCCTACGCCGTGGCCGCGCTCGGCACGGCCGGTTACCTCCTGGCCGCCCGCCGCACCAGCCGGCGGCTCAGGGCCGCCGGGATGCCGTACCGGCCGGAGCGGGACATCTGGGTGCGCGCCGGTGTCCTCGCCGTGGTGGCGTTCGCCGCCGCGTACACGCTGAACCGGTTCCAGGGACTGCCGCTCGCGCTGCTGATCTTCCTGGTGGTCCTCGTCACCTCGGACTACGTGCTGCGCCGCACCCGCCACGGACGGCGGGTGTACGCGCTCGGCGGCGGCGTGGAGGCGGCGCGGCGCGCCGGGATCGCGGTGGAGCGGGTGCGGATCGCGATGTTCATGGTGTCGGGAACGCTGGCCGCGGTCGGCGGTCTGTTCGTGGCCTCGGGGCTCACCTCCGCGAGCCCCACGACGGCCCGCGCCGCCGGCTCGGGCATGCTGCTGATCAACGCCATCGCCGCGGCTGTCATCGGGGGCACGAGTCTGTTCGGCGGGCGGGGCACGCCCTGGTCCGCGCTCCTCGGTGTGCTGGTCATCCAGTCGATCGCCTCGGGCATGGCCCTGCTGGGAGTGCAGGACTCGGTCCAGTTCATGATCACCGGTGGGGTGCTGCTCGTCGCCGTGGCGACCGACGCGCTGTCACGGCCCTCCGGGGCGGTGCGGGGCGGCCCCTGAACAGGGTCGCCCCCGAGCTGGACATATGACCCCATATGGGCAAGAAGTCGTAAAGTCGGATACACGCCCGTGTCCGGCGAAGGGACTTCGCCCCGTGTCCATCGGAACGCCATGAAGCGCAGCAGCCTCGTCCGGGTGGCCGTGACGGCCGTGGTCGTCACCGGCCTCGTGCTCCCCGGCTGCGCCGGCGCCGAGGCGCCCTCCGGCGCCGGGTCGCAGAGCATCAACGTGCTCACCGTGAACAATCCGCCGATGCAGAACCTGAAGAAGCTCACCAAGAGGCACTTCACCGCGGAGACCGGTATCAAGGTCAACTACACGCTGCTCCCGGAGAACGAGGTCCGGGACAGGACGAACCGTGAGTTCGCGACCCAGGCAGGGCACTACGACGTGGCGAGCGTGAGCGCGTACGAGGTGCCGATCTACTCGGAGAACGGCTGGCTCGCCCCGCTGGACTCCTATGTGAAGGCGGACGAGGACTTCCACCAGCACGACATCTTCCCCAACCTCACCGCCTCGCTGACCGGGTCCGACGGCAAGCTGTACGCCGAGCCCTTCTACGGCGAGGGCTCGTTCCTGGCCTACCGCAAGGACCTCTTCCGCAAGGCCGGGCTGACGATGCCGCCCAACCCCACCTGGCAGGAGACCGCCGAGCTGGCGGCCAAGATCGACGGCACGGAGGGCGCGCACGGCATCTGCCTGCGCGGCCTGCCCGGCTGGGGCCAGAACCTCGCTCCGCTCAACACGGTCGTCAACACCTTCGGCGGCGCCTGGTACGACACGGAGTGGAACGCCCGGCTCACCTCGCCCGAGTTCAAGAGGGCCGTGCGGTTCTATGTCGATCTGCTGCGCAGTCACGGTCAGCCGAACGCGCACCGGATGGGCTTCCTTGAGGTCCTCGACACCTTCGTGGCGGGCAAGTGCGCCATGTGGTACGACGCCACCGTCCTGGCGTCGTCGGTCGAGGCCGACGGCTCGGCGGTCAAGGGCAAGGTCGGCTACGTACCGGCGCCGTACGACCGGACCGAGAAGGCCGGCTGGCTGTGGACCTGGGCGTGGGGCATCCAGAAGGCCTGCGAGAAGAAGGACGCCGCCTGGGAGTTCATCTCCTGGGCCTCCTCCAAGGAGTACCAGGAGACGGCCGGCCGGGAACTCGGCTGGACCGCGGCGCCGGCCGGGAGCCGTAAGTCGCTCTACGCCAACCCCGAGTACCAGAAGGCGGCCGCCGCGTGGTACCGGCAGGAGCACACGGCGGTGACGAACTCCGCCGATCCGAAGAACCCGGGGGTCGGCCCGCGCCCCTACACGGGCATCAGCTTCGTCGGCATCCCGGAGTTCGCCGTGATCGGCACGGCGGTCTCCCAGCAGATCAGCGCGGCCATCGCCGGGCAGCAGTCGGTGGACCAGGCTCTGGAGAAGTCCCAGGACATCGCCCACGCGGCGGCGGCGAAGTACCGGGCGGAGTGACGCCGACACCGCCGCCGTGGACGGCGACGAACGTGACGGCAAGGCGGTGGGGAGGCGGCGGCACGGCGAGGGCCGCACCCCCGGCGTGCGGGGGTGCGGCCCTGGACGGCCGTGTCGGCGGTGTGACTACTTGCGGATCAGGCTGCGCAGCACGTACTGCATGATGCCGCCGTTGCGGTAGTAGTCGGCCTCACCGGGGGTGTCGATGCGGACGACCGCGTCGAACTCGACGCCGGTGTCGGTAGTGACCTTCACCGTGCGCGGGGTGCGGCCCTCGTTGAGCTCCGTCACGCCCGTGATGGAGAAGCTCTCCTCACCGGTCAGACCGAGGGACTCGGCGGACTGGCCCTCCGGGAACTGCAGCGGCAGGACGCCCATGCCGATGAGGTTCGAGCGGTGGATGCGCTCGTACGACTCGGCGATGACGGCCTTGACGCCGAGGAGCGCGGTCCCCTTGGCGGCCCAGTCGCGGGACGAGCCGGAGCCGTACTCCTTGCCGGCCAGGACGACCAGCGGGATGCCGGCGGCCTGGTAGTTCTGCGAGGCGTCGTAGATGAAGGAGACCGGGCCGCCCTCCTGCGTGAAGTCGCGGGTGTAGCCGCCCTCGGTGCCCGGCGCGATCTGGTTGCGCAGGCGGATGTTGGCGAACGTACCGCGGATCATCACCTCGTGGTTGCCGCGGCGGGAGCCGTAGCTGTTGAAGTCGCGGCGCTCCACGCCGTGCTCCGTGAGGTACTTGCCCGCCGGGGTGTCGGCCTTGATGGCGCCGGCCGGGGAGATGTGGTCGGTGGTGACCGAGTCGCCCAGCTTGGCCAGCACGCGGGCGCCGGTGATGTCGGAGACCGGCGTGGTCTCCATCGTCATGCCCTCGAAGTACGGGGGCTTGCGGACGTAGGTCGACTGCGGGTCCCACTCGAAGGTGTTGCCGGTCGGGATCGGCAGCGCCTGCCACTGGGCGTCACCGGCGAAGACGTCGGAGTACGACTTGGAGAACATGTCCTCGCCGATGGCGTTGGCGACGACGTCGTTGACCTCGGCCTCGGACGGCCAGATGTCCTTCAGGAAGACCGGGTTGCCGTCCTGGTCGGTGCCCAGGGCGTCCCGGGTGATGTCCACCTTCATCGAACCGGCGATGGCGTACGCGACGACCAGCGGCGGGGACGCAAGGTAGTTCATCTTGACGTCGGGGTTGATACGGCCCTCGAAGTTCCGGTTGCCGGAGAGGACCGAGGTGACGGCAAGGTCGTGGTCGTTGACGGCCTTGGAGACCTCCTCCGGCAGCGGGCCGGAGTTGCCGATGCAGGTGGTGCAGCCGTAGCCGACGAGGTTGAAGCCGACCTTGTCGAGGTACGGGGTCAGGCCCGCCTTGTCGAAGTAGTCGGTGACGACCTTCGAACCCGGGGCGAGGGTGGTCTTGACCCACGGCTTGCGGGTCAGACCCTTCTCGACCGCCTTCTTGGCCACCAGTGCGGCGGCGACCATGACGTACGGGTTGGAGGTGTTGGTGCAGGAGGTGATGGCGGCGACCGTCACGGCACCGTGGTCGATCTCGTACGTCGAGCCGTCGGGGGCGGTGACGGTGACCGGGTTCGACGGCACGGCGGCGCCGGTGCCGTCGGCGTGCTGCGGCGCGCCGGCGCCGTTCTCCTGGCTGCCGTAGGCGGGGGCGTCGGAGGCCGGGAAGGACTCGTCGCTCGCCTCGTCGACCGGGGAGGCCGCGGCGGCCGGCTGCTGCGCCATGGGCGCCTCGACGTAGTTGAGGACGTCCTTCGCGAACTGCTGGGCGGCCTCGGCCAGGACGATACGGTCCTGCGGGCGCTTCGGGCCGGCGATGGAGGGCACGACCGTCGACAGGTCGAGCTCCAGCTTCTCGGAGAAGTCCGGCTCGGCCTTCGGGTCCAGCCAGAGGCCCTGCTCCTTGGCGTAGGCCTCGACCAGCGCGAGCTGCTGCTCGCTGCGGCCGGTGAGCCGCATGTAGTTGATGGTCTCGTCGTCGATCGGGAAGATCGCGGCGGTGGAGCCGAACTCGGGCGACATGTTGCCGATGGTGGCGCGGTTGGCGAGGCTGGTGGCCGCCACGCCCTCGCCGTAGAACTCGACGAACTTGCCGACGACACCGTGCTTGCGCAGCATCTCGGTGATGGTGAGCACCAGGTCGGTGGCGGTGGTGCCGGTGGGCAGCTCGCCGGTGAGCTTGAAGCCGACGACGCGCGGAATGAGCATGGAGACCGGCTGGCCGAGCATCGCGGCCTCGGCCTCGATGCCGCCGACGCCCCAGCCGAGGACGCCGAGACCGTTGACCATCGTGGTGTGCGAGTCGGTGCCGACCAGGGTGTCGGGGTACGCCTTGCCGTCCCGGACCATGACGACGCGGGCCAGGTGCTCGATGTTCACCTGGTGGACGATGCCGGTGCCGGGCGGGACGACCTTGAACTCGTCGAAGGCGGTCTGACCCCAGCGCAGGAACTGGTAGCGCTCCTTGTTGCGGCCGTACTCCAGGTCGACGTTCTGCTTGAAGGCGTCGTTCGTGCCGAACTTGTCGGCGATGACGGAGTGGTCGATGACCAGCTCGGCCGGCGCCAGCGGGTTGATCTTGGCGGGGTCGCCGCCCAGCTCCTTCACGGCCTCACGCATGGTCGCGAGGTCCACGACACAGGGAACACCGGTGAAGTCCTGCATGATCACGCGGGCCGGCGTGAACTGGATCTCCTGCGACGGCTGGGCCTGCGAGTCCCAGGTGCCGAGCGCGCGGATGTGGTCGGCGGTGATGTTCGCGCCGTCCTCGGTGCGGAGCAGGTTCTCCAGCAGGACCTTGAGGCTGTACGGCAGGCGGGCCGAGCCCTCCACCTTGTCCAGCCGGAAGATCTCGTACGACTCGTCGCCCACCTGCAGCGTGCTGCGGGCGTCGAAGCTGTTCGCCGACACGACAGTCTCCTTCATTGATGTGCGCGTACCACCACGATCCTGCCGCCACGGCATCTCGGCCGATCCGCTAAGGTAAGGCTAAGTTAGGTAAACCTTACCGTCAGATCCGACGACGGCGTGCGACTGCGGTGCGCCTCGGCAGATATCTCGATGTCGAGATAACTCTAGTACACCGCGGCCGAATGGTCATGCCCGGGTTACGTGTCGCACCCCACGCCCCCCGCGGCGGAGTCGGCGCCGTTTCGCCATCAGTCCGCCGACTCGGGGTAATCGCACTGAGTCGGGGACAACCCGGCGAACCACGGAAGGAGGCAGGAATGCCGCTCACGTTCCGCAAGAGTTTCCGGATCCTCCCGGGCGTGCGCCTGAACATCAACAAACGCTCCTGGTCCATCACCACCGGCGGCGGCAAGAACGGGCCGCGCTACACCCGCAGCAGCACCGGACGTCGTACGACATCGATGGATTTGCCCGGACCTTTCGGGTGGCGGCGCACCCGTACCACCAGGCGCCCTTGACGGCGCGTCACCCGAATGGACCCCCCGGCGGGCGCCATCTCATATCTGAGATAACCTCAACCTCATGGCAGACGACTACCTCGTACGCATCGGCAGGCTCATCCGTGACGCCCGGCAGCACAGGGGCTGGACGCAGTCGCAGTTGGCCGAGGCGCTCGGAACCAGCCAGAGTGCCGTCAACCGCATCGAGCGCGGCAACCAGAACATCAGCCTTGAGATGATCGCCCGCATCGGGGAGGCCCTCGACAGCGAAATCGTCTCTCTGGGCTACGCGGGACCGATGCATCTGCGGGTGGTCGGCGGCCGCCGCCTGTCCGGCGCCATCGACGTCAAGACGAGCAAGAACGCGTGCGTGGCCCTGCTGTGCGCCTCGCTGCTCAACAGCGGGCGCACGGTGCTGCGCCGGGTCGCCCGCATCGAGGAGGTCTACCGCCTCCTGGAGGTCCTCAACTCCATCGGTGTCCGTACCCGTTGGATCAACGACGGCGTCGACCTGGAGATCGTGCCCCCGGCCGAGCTGGACATGGCGGCGATCGACGCCGACGCGGCCCGCCGCACCCGCTCCATCATCATGTTCCTCGGCCCGCTGCTGCACCGCATGGGCCGCTTCAAGCTGCCGTACGCCGGCGGCTGCGACCTCGGCACCCGCACCGTCGAGCCGCACATGATCGCGCTGCGGCGGTTCGGACTGGACATCGCGGCGACGGAGGGGCATTACCACGCGGTCGTCGACCCCGCCGTGCGCCCCGACCGCCCGATCGTGCTGACCGAACGCGGGGACACGGTGACCGAGAACGCGCTGCTGGCCGCCGCCCGGCACGACGGCGTCACCGTCATCCGCAACGCCTCCTCCAACTACATGGTCCAGGACCTGTGCTTCTTCCTGGAGGCCCTGGGCGTGAAGGTCGACGGCATCGGCACCACCACGCTCACCGTGCACGGCGTGCCGACCATCGACGTCGACGTCGACTACTCCCCCTCCGAGGACCCGGTCGAGGCGATGAGCCTGGTCGCTGCGGCCGTCGTCACCGAGTCGGAGCTGACGGTGCGTCGGGTGCCGATCGAGTTCCTGGAGATCGAGCTGGCCGTGCTCGAGGAGATGGGCCTCGACCACGACCGCTCGCCCGAGTACTTCGCCGACAACGGCCGCACCCGTCTGGTGGACCTCACCGTCCGGCCCTCCAAGCTGGAGGCGCCGATCGACAAGATCCACCCGATGCCGTTCCCCGGCCTGAACATCGACAACGTGCCGTTCTTCGCGGCGATCGCGGCCGTGGCCCAGGGCAAGACCCTCATCCACGACTGGGTCTACGACAACCGCGCGATCTACCTGACCGACCTGAACCGGCTGGGTGGCCGTCTGCAACTCCTCGATCCTCACCGGGTGCTGGTCGAGGGCCCGACCCGCTGGCGCGCCGCGGAGATGATGTGCCCGCCGGCGCTGCGGCCCGCCGTGGTCGTCCTGCTGGCGATGATGGCGGCCGAGGGCACGTCCGTGCTGCGCAACGTGTACGTCATCAACCGCGGTTACGAGGACCTGGCGGAACGGCTCAACTCGATCGGCGCCCAGATCGAGACGTTCCGGGACATCTGAGCGAGAGGTTCCGGGACGTCCGAGCGACGGCCATCGCAGCACCAGCCGCCGTACCCCTGCCGGCCCGCACGCGCACACGGGCCGATGGCTGAAAGGGGTGCGGCGGCACCGCCGGGACGCGCGGGGCCCGCGCTCACCCGCAGGTCACAGGTCAAGTGCTGACGGGTCCGTCGGGGGGCGGCCGGCCGGCTCAACGCTCGGCCGGGGTGAGGACCACGAAGTCCGCGTTCGACGGGTCGAGGCAGACGGCCAGCCGGCCGACCCCCTCCGCGTCCTCGGGCCCCATCTGCACACTGCCGCCGTTCCCGGTGACCTTGGCGACCGCGTCGTCGCAGTCGGGGACGGCGAAGACCGGGTGCCAGTACGGCCGTCCGTTCGTCAGGGCGAGGTCCTCCTTGCGGAGCTCCATCACACCGCCGTGCATCCGCTCCTCGGGCAGCTCGGCGGGCGTGATCAGGGAGTACGTGCCACCGCCGCCCGGCAGCTCCATGTCGCTGAACTGCCAGCCGAAGACCTCGCCGTAGAACTCCTTCGCGGCCGCCGCGTCGCTGGTGTACAGCTCGGTCCAGGACAGCGAGCCCGCCTCGTCCACCAGCTCCGCTCCCTTGTTCGTCCCCGGCTGCCAGGCGGCGAACTGGCCCC
Source organism: Streptomyces bullii (assembly GCF_042657145.1). Classification (NCBI taxonomy): domain Bacteria; kingdom Bacillati; phylum Actinomycetota; class Actinomycetes; order Kitasatosporales; family Streptomycetaceae; genus Streptomyces; species Streptomyces bullii. Next base: position 431,824 of record NZ_JBHSNY010000004.1, on the reverse strand, counting down.
CCAGCGGGTCGCTGAACTGCGCCATCCGGCCCCACTCGCCGAGGTCCATCGGGGCCACCCGGACGGTGCCGCCCGCGCGTTCCACCGCCTGGGTCGTGGCGTCCACGTCGGTGACGCTGTAGTAGATCATCCAGGCGGAGCGCGCACCCTCCTCGGTGAGCCTGCCGAGCCCGGCGACGACCTTGCCGTCCTTCCGGAACATCCCGCCTTCCATGTCCTCCCCCTCCCCCATGGACTCGTAGTCCCAGCCGAGCACCGCCCCGTAGAAGTCCGCGGCGGCAGGGACGTCGGGGGCGCCCAGGTCGAGCCAACAGGGGGAGCCGGGAGCGAAGTCAGTGGTGATCACGGCGATTCCCTTTCGCAGATCCTGTGTGACCTCAGCGTGGCACCCGGCACTGACAAGCGCCCGTCGGCCTGGTCATCCGGGCGTCGGCCGCGCGCCGGCCGGTCCGGGCCGACCGTCGTGGAACCGTCCGGGGATCGTCCGGGAACGGTCACACTTCGCGGCGGGCCGTTCCGATGCGTGCGCGGTGGGAGCACCGTCTATGTACGAGCCGTAGGCGACGAGCCGTACGGCCGCCGGATGGCCCTACCGACGTGGAGGTGCGCCATGTGTGCCCACCAGCCTTCGTGCTCCCGGACCGACTCCCCCGCTCCGCACGTCGCCGCCGCCCACCCCGAGCAGGGCTGGAACCTGCTGTGCGACGGCACGATCGTCTTCGACGACACCGGTGAGCTGCTGCCCGACGGCCGTGTCGTCGCACCGCACCGGGCGGACGTCCGCCGCCTCACGGTCGCCGCCTGACCGGACCGCCGCCTCACGTGCCCGCGACGGCCTCTCCCGGCACGGCGGCGAGCCGCTCCGGCCGGTCGGACGTCCGGCAGGCCCAGCAGGTTCTGGCGCTAGGGCAGGACGGCGAATCCGTCGAGCTCCACCAGGGCCTGTTCGTCCCACAGGCGGACGACCTCGACGACCGCCATGGCCGGATAGTCCCGGCCCGCCAACTTCCGCCAGACGGCGCCCAGTTCCCGGGCGTGGGTGCGGTAGGCGGCGACATCGGTGGCGTACACGGTGACGCGGGCCAGGTCGGCGGGGGTGCCGCCCGCGGCGCGCAGCGCGGTCAGGAGGTTGGTCAGGGCACGTTCGAACTGTGCGGGGAGCGTATCGCCGACCACCTTGCCGTCGGTGTCGAGCGCGGTCTGGCCGGCGAGGAAGACCAGGCGGGAGCCGGTGGCGACGACGGCGTGCGAGAAGCCGGCCGGCGGGGAGAGGCCCGGCGGGTTGACGCGCTCGGCGGTCACGGGGCGGCCTCCACGGCGGTCCGGGCTTCCTGGTCGGCGTACAACTCCTCGGCGATGATGCCGCGCTGGATCTCGCTGGCGCCCTCGTAGACGCGGGGTGCGCGGACCTCGCGGTAGAGGTGTTCGAGGAGGTGGCCGCGGCGCAGCGCACGGGCGCCGTGCAGCTGGACGGCCGTGTCGACGACGTACTGCGCGGTCTCGGTGGCGAGCAGTTTGGCCATCGCGGACCGTTTCGGGACGTCCGGGGCTCCCTCGTCGTACGCCGTCGCCGCCGCGTACACCATCAGGCGGGCCGCCTCCGTGCGCAGGGCCATCTCGGCGACCTGATGCGACACGGTCTGCAGGTCCCTCAGCTTGCCGCCGAAGGCGTCGCGTCGCGCGGTGTGGGCGAGGGTCGCGTCGAGGGCCGCCCGGGCCATGCCGACCGCGAAGGCGCCGACGCTGGGCCGGAACAGGTTGAGGGTGCCCATGGCGACCCGGAAGCCGCGGTCCGTCTCGCCGAGCACGTCGTCCGCCGTCACCGGTACGGCGTCGAAGTCCAGTGTCCCGACGGGGTGCGGGGAGAGCATGTCGAGGCCGGTGCCGGTCAGGCCGGGGCGGTCGGCGGGGACCAGGAAGGCGGTCACGCCGCGGGCGCCGGCGCCCGGGGTGGTGCGGGCGAAGACGGTGTAGAAGTCGGCCTCGGGGGCGTTGGAGATCCAGCACTTCACGCCGGTGAGCCGCCAGGCCGAGGGGCCGTCCGGGTCGGCGGCCAGCGACAGCGCCGCCGCGTCGGACCCCGCTCCCGGCTCGCTGAGCGCGAAGGCGGCGACCGCGCTGCCGTCGCTCACCCGGGGGAGCCACCGGTCGCGTTGGTCGGCGGTGCCGTATGCGTGCACCGGGTGGGCGCCCAGGCCCTGGAGGGCCAGTGCCGTCTCCGCCTCCGTGCAGGCGTACGCCAGGGACTCCCGCATCAGGCACAGCTCCAGCGCGCCCGAGGTGAACAGGCGCCCGAGCAGCCCCTGCCGGCCCAGTTCGGCTATCAACGGGCGGTTCACCCGGCCGGGTTCGCCCTTCTCCGCGAGGGGCCGCAAGTGCTCGGCGGCCAGGGTACGCAGCTGGGCACACCAGGCGAGTTGTGCCGGTTCGAGCGAGAATGCGGACACAGCCGAACTCCCTCCGGAGTGATTCCTCCGACGATATCGCGCACCGTTGACTGTCGTCACCAACACGATACGCTCCAGATGCGAGCCCACCACGACAAGGGGGCGAATCGTCATGAATCCCCGGGGCACGGCCCACGTCGACACCTTCGCCCGCGATCATCTCCCGCCGCCCGGCGAGTGGCCCGAGCTCCGTTTCGACCTGCCGGAGCTGCGCTACCCCGAACGGCTGAACTGCGCGGCCGAACTGCTCCACGGACCGCCCGGCGACCGCCCGGCCTTCCGCACCCCCTCGGGCGGGACCTGGACGTACGGCGACCTGCGCGCCCGCGTGGACCGCCTCGCCCATCTCCTCACCGGGGACCTCGGCGTCGTCCCCGGCAACCGGGTACTGCTGCGGGGCCCCACCACGCCGTGGCTGGCGGCCTGCTGGCTGGCGGTGCTGAAGGCGGGGGCGGTCGCCGTCACCGTGCTCGCGCAGCAACGTCCGCACGAGCTGCGCACGATGTGCGAGATCGCGCGCGTCGAGCACGCCCTGTGCGACATCCGGGCCGTGGACGACCTCGCCAAGGCCGAGATCCCGGGGCTGCGGATCACGACGTACGGCGGTGACGCCCCCGACGACCTGCTCAACCGTCCGGCGCCCGGCACACCGTTCCCGGCCGTGGCCACGGCGGCCGACGACGTCGCCCTGATCGCCTTCACCTCGGGCACCACCGGCCGCCCCAAGGGCTGCATGCACTTCCACCGGGACGTGCTGGCGATCGCCGACACGTTCTCCCGGCACGTTCTGCGGCCATGCGCGGACGACGTCTTCGCGGGCAGTCCGCCGCTCGGCTTCACCTTCGGCCTCGGCGGCCTGGTGGTCTTCCCGCTGCGGGCGGGCGCCAGCGCGCTCCTGCTCGAACAGGCCACGCCCAGGCAGCTGCTGCCCGCCGTCGCCGAACACCGCGTCTCCGTGCTGTTCACCGCTCCGACGGCGTACCGCGCGATGCTGGACGACCTGGACGCGCACGACGTGTCCTCGCTGCGCCGCTGCGTGTCGGCGGGCGAGAACCTGCCCGCGGCCATCTGGCGGGCCTGGCACGAACGCACCGGCCTGCGCATCATCAACGGCATCGGCGCCACCGAGCTGCTGCACATCTTCATCTCCGCCGCCGACGAGCGGATCCGGCCCGGGACGACGGGCGTTCCCGTACCGGGCTGGCACGCGCGGGTGCAGGACGAGAACGGCGACCCCGTGCCCGACGGGGAGCCCGGGCTGCTCGCGGTGCGCGGGCCGGTCGGCTGCCGCTATCTCGCCGACCCGCGGCAGGGGGAGTACGTGCGCGGCGGCTGGAACATCACCGGGGACACCTACGTCCGGGAGCCCGACGGCTACTTCCGGTACGTGGCCCGTGCCGACGACATGATCATCTCGGCCGGGTACAACGTCGCCGGACCGGAGGTCGAGGACGCGCTGCTGCGGCACCCGGATGTGGTGGAGGCGGCGGTCGTGGGCCGTCCGGACGAGGCGCGGGGGCAGGTCGTGGTGGGGTTCGTCGTCGTCAGGGAGGGTGTCGGGCGGGACGCCGAGGCGCTGCGCGGCTTCGTCAAGTCCGAGCTGGCGCCGTACAAGTGCCCGCGCGAGATCGTCTTCATGGACGCGCTGCCGCGCACGGCGACCGGCAAACTCCAGCGCTTCCGGCTGCGCACCGAAGGTGACCAGCGGTAATACCGGACCCGATGGGGAACGGCGGCGACCCGCACGACCTAAGATGATCAACGTGTCCGACCAGCATGCACCACGGTCTCTCATCGTCACGCTCTACGGCGCGTACGGTCGCTTCATGCCGGGCCCGGTGCCCGTCGCCGAGCTGATCCGGCTGCTGGCCGCGGTCGGCGTGGACGCCCCGTCCGTGCGCTCCTCGGTGTCCCGGCTCAAAAGACGCGGACTGCTCGTGCCGGCCCGTACCGCTCAGGGCGCGGCCGGGTACGAACTGTCGCCGGACGCCCGCCAGTTGCTCGACGACGGCGACCGGCGCATCTACGCCACCGACCCGCCGCGGGACGAGGGCTGGGTGCTGGCCGTGTTCTCCGTGCCGGAGTCCGAGCGGCAGAAGCGGCACGTGCTGCGCTCCCGTCTGGCCGGTCTCGGCTTCGGCACCGCGGCGCCGGGTGTGTGGATCGCCCCGGCGCGGCTGTACGAGGAGACCCGGCACACCCTGCGGCGGCTGCGGCTCGACACGTACGTCGACCTCTTCCGCGGGGAGCACCTGGGGTTCGCGCCGACCGCCGAGGCGGTGGCCCGCTGGTGGGACCTGGCCACGATCGCCAAGCAGCACGAGGCGTTCCTGGACCGGCACGCGCGCGTGCTGCGGGAGTGGGAGCAGCGCACGGACACCCCGCCGGAGGACGCCTACCGCGACTACCTCCTCGCGCTGGACTCCTGGCGTCACCTCCCCTACGCCGATCCCGGGCTGCCGGCGCGACTGCTCCCAAAGGACTGGCCGGGGGTCCGCTCGGCGGCGGTGTTCCGGGGTCTGCACGAGCGGCTGCGGGACGCGGGGGCGCGTTTCGCGGGTGTGTGAGCCCTCCTCGGCGCGGTCACCGGCCCAGGCTCAGGCGGGGCTTGGGCGCGTCCGTGCGTCCTGTCTGCGGGCGGCGGCTGCCCGCCCGGTACGGGGCGGGCCAGACGACGCCGGGCCCCTCGTAGCCCTGTTCGGCCGCCGCGTGCAGCGTCCAGTGCGGGTCGTAGAGGTGCGGGCGGGCCAGGGCGCACAGGTCCGTGCGGCCCGCCAGGACGAGCGAGTTGACGTCGTCCCAGGAGGAGATGGCGCCGACAGCGATCACCGGGACGCCCACCTCGTGCCGGATGCGGTCGGCGTACGGCGTCTGGTACGAGCGTCCGAACTCCGGCCGCTCCTCGGCGACGACCTGCCCGGTCGACACGTCGATGGCGTCGGCGCCGTGAGCGGCGAAGGCCCGGGCGATCGCCACGGCCTCGTCGGCCGTGGTGCCGCCCTCGGCCCAGTCGGTGGCCGAGATCCGCACCGTCATGGGCCGCTCCTCCGGCCACACGGCCCGTACGGCGTCGAAGACCTCCAGCGGGAAGCGGAGCCGTTTCTCCAGTGAGCCGCCGTAGTTGTCGGTGCGGCGGTTGGTCAGCGGGGAGAGGAACCCGGAGAGCAGGTAGCCGTGCGCGCAGTGCAGTTCGAGCAGGTCGAAGCCGACCCGGGCGGCACGCCAGGCGGCGGCCGTGAACTGCTCCCTGATGTCGGTGAGCTGGGCGCGGGACAGCTCGCGCGGGGTCTGGGAGTACGGCTTGTAGGGGAGGGCGGAGGCGGCGACGAGCGGCCAGTTGCCCTCGTCCAGGGGCTCGTCCATGCCTTCCCACATCAGCTTGGTCGAGCCCTTGCGCCCGCTGTGGCCGAGTTGTACGCCGATCGCGGTGCCGGGGGCCTGCCGGTGCACGAACGCGGTGATCCGCCGCCAGGCCTCGGCCTGCTTCCCGGTGTACAGCCCGGCGCAGCCGGGCGTGATGCGGCCCTGCTCGCTGACGCACACCATCTCGGTCATCACCAGCCCGGCACCGCCCAGCGCCCGCGCTCCGAGGTGGACGAGGTGGAAGTCGCCGGGGACGCCGTCGACGGCCGAGTACATGTCCATGGGTGAGACGACGACCCGGTTGCGCAGGGTCAGGCCGCGCAGCCGGAACGGGGTGAACATCGGGGGCGTGCCGGGCGGGCAGCCGAACTCGCGTTCCACGGCCTCGGTGAAGCGGGCGTCGCGCAGCCGCAGGTTGTCGTGGGTGACACGGCGGCTGCGGGTGAGCAGGTTGAAGGCGAACTGGCGGGGCGGCTGGTGGAGGTGGAGGGCGAGGTTCTCGAACCACTCCAGGCTCGCGCGGGCCGCGCGCTGGGTGGAGGCGACGACGGGTTTGCGCTCCTGCTCGTAGGCGTGCAGTGCCGTCGGCACATCGGGGTGTTCCTCCAGACAGGCCACCAGCGCGAGCGCGTCCTCGACGGCGAGCTTGGTGCCGGAGCCGATGGAGAAGTGGGCGGTGTGGGCGGCGTCGCCGAGCAGGACGACGGTGCCGTGCGACCAGCGTTCGCTGACGACCGTGCGGAAGGTGGTCCAGGTGGAGCGGTTGGACTTCAGCGGCCGGCCGCCGAGCGCGTCGGCGAAGATCTTGGCGCAGTGTTCGATCGACTCCTGCACGTCGAGTGCGTCGAACCCGGCCGCGCGCCACACCTCCTCGCGCATCTCGACGATGACGGTGGAGGCGTCGCCCGCGTACGGATACCCGTGCAGCTGCATCACGCCGTGCTCGGTCTCGGCGATCTCGAAGCGGAAGGCGTCGAGGGCGAAGTCGGCGGCCAGCCAGATGTAGCGGCAGCGGTGGCTGGTGATGTGGGGGCGGAAGACGTCGGCGTAGGTCTCGCGGGTGGTGCTGTGCACGCCGTCGGCGCCGATGACGAGGTCGTACGTCTCCGCGAGCCGGTCCGGGGGCGGTGCTTCGGCGCGGAAGCGCAGGTCGACGCCGAGCTCGCGGCACCGCTCGTGCAGGATCTCCAGCAGCCGTTTGCGGCCCAGGGCCGCGAAGCCGTGCCCTCCGGAGGTGTGCCGGGTGCCCCGGTGGACGATGTCGATGTCGTCCCAGCGGACGAAGTGGCGCTGGAGGGCCGCGTAGACCGCCGGGTCGGCGTGCTCGATGCCGCCGAGGGTCTCGTCGGAGAGGACGACGCCGAATCCGAAGGTGTCGTCGGGGGCGTTGCGTTCCCAGACGGTGATCTCGCGGTCGGGGTCGAGGCGTTTGAGGAGGGCGGCGGCGTAGAGGCCGCCGGGGCCACCGCCGGTGATCGCCACGCGCAGGGCACGGCCCCGCGCCCCTGGGGTCGGCATGCTCACCGTCCGCTCCATTTGGGAGGACGCTTCTCCGTGAAGGCCGCGTGGAACTCGGCGTAGTCCTCGCTGTTCATGAGGAGGGCCTGAGTGGCGGCGTCCAGCTCTACCGAGGCCGCCAGGGGCATGTCCAGCTCGGCCGTCAGGAGCGCCTTCGTCTGGGCGTGGGCCAGCGCCGGGCCGTCGGCGAGGCGGCGGGCCAGCCGCTGTGCGGCCTCGTCCGCGCGGCCCTCCTCCGTCAGCTCGCTGATCAGGCCGATCCGCTCGGCCTCGGGCGCGCGCACCGGCTCGCCCAGCATCAGCAGGCGGGTGGCGTGGCCGAGGCCGACGACCCGGGGCAGCAGGTAGGCGGCGCCCATGTCGCCGCCGGAGAGGCCGACCCTGGTGAACAGGAAGGCGAAGCGGGCGGTCGGGTCGGCGACCCGGAAGTCCGCCGCCAGCGCGAGGACCGCTCCGGCGCCCGCCGCCACGCCGTGCACCGCTGCGATCACCGGGAACGGGCACTCCCGTACGGCCCGTACGACCTGCCCGGTCATCCGGTTGAAGTCGAGGAGCTCGGCGGTGTCCAGGGACAGGGTCGCGCCGATGATCTCGTCGACGTCGCCGCCGGAGCAGAAACCGCGCCCCTCCCCCGCCAGCACCAGGGCCCGTACGGCCCGCTCCCGGGACAGCTCGGCGAGCAGGTCGCGCAGGTCGGCGTAGGCGCCGAAGGTGAGGGCGTTGAGCCTGTCGGGGCGGGCGAGGGTGACGGTGGCGACGCCGTCGGTGAGGTCGACGCGCAGATGCTCCCAGTGGGCGGTGCGGGCGGCGGAGCCGGTGAAGGGACTCATGACGGGCGGCCTCCTCGTAGGCGGGCACTGCCTCACGGCGCTCTTCCTCACGAAGTTATCACCCTTCTTTGACTGTCGTCATGAGTGCGCTATAGCCCGTCCGGGTACGACCTGGATGTAACCCCGGGTAGGCCCACGGAACCGACCCGGGCCCGTCACATCCGTCACGGCTCGTCGACACACCCGTAACGAGGGGAGCTGTCGTGCGAGGCGGAACGTTGGCCGGGGTAAGCCGCCCGGTGCCGGGGCCGACGGTCCCGGACGGTGCCCGTCGGACGCCTCCGTCGGGCGGCCCCGTACCATTCCTGAGGTTGAAAGCAGGACAGCCTGCTCCATGAACGGACCCGCCTTGCACGAACGCCCCTCAGCTCCCGCCTCGTGGCGCATCGCGCTGCCGCACTCCGTCGCGGCCGTGCCCGTGGCCCGCGCCCTGGTGCGCACGGCGCTCGCCGACCTGGAGCACGCCACCGACAGCGACACCGCGGAGCTGCTCACGGCGGAACTGGTGGCCAACGCCGTGGAGCACACCTCCGGCAGCGCGCCGATAGAGCTGGTGGTGGAGCTGTTGCCGACCGGCTGCCAGGTCGAGGTGCACGACCCCGACCCGGAGCCGCCCGGCGACCTGACCCGGCCGGGCCTGTGCGCGCCCGACCCCTGGCAGGAGCACGGGCGGGGACTGCTGCTGATCCGCGCCCTGAGCTCGTCGTGCGGGCACCGGCCCACCGAGTCGGGCAAGGCGGTCTGGTTCCGGCTGCCTGTCGTACCGCGTCAGCGGCGTCATTCCGGGTGACCCCGCGCCGGCCGGGACCCGCGACACCCGACCCGGCCGGCCCCCTGCTCCCGCGTCAGGCGAGCGTCGCCACCAGGACGGCCTTGATGGTGTGCAGGCGGTTCTCCGCCTCGTCGAAGACGACGGAATGCGCCGACTCGAAGACCTCGTCCGACACCTCCAGGTACTCCAGACCGTGCGCCTCGTGGATCTCCCGGCCGACCTTGGTACCTAGGTCGTGGAAGGCGGGCAGGCAGTGCAGGAACTTCACGTCCGGGTTTCCGGTGGCGCGCAGCACGTCCATGGTCACGGCGTACGGGGCGAGGGCCGCGATCCGCTCGTCCCAGACCTCCTTCGGCTCGCCCATGGAGACCCAGACGTCGGTGGCGACGAAGTCGACCCCCCGCACGCCGTCCTCCAGCGACTCGGCCAGGGCGATCCGGGCCCCGCTCGACTCGGCGAGTTCACGGGCCCGGTCGACGACCTCCTGGGCGGGCCAGTAGCTCTTCGGCGCGACGATCCGTACGTCCATGCCGAGCAGGGCCGCGGTGACCAGGTAGGAGTTGCCCATGTTGAAGCGGGCGTCGCCGAGGTAGGCGAAGGCGGTCTCGGTCAGCGGCTTGGCACAGTGCTCGGTCATGGTGAGCACGTCGGCGAGCATCTGGGTGGGGTGCCAGTCGTCGGTGAGGCCGTTGTAGACGGGCACGCCCGCGTACGCCGCGAGCTCCTCCACCTTGGCCTGGCTGTCCCCGCGGTACTCGATGGCGTCGTACATCCGGCCCAGCACCCGCGCGGTGTCCTTCACGGACTCCTTGTGGCCCATCTGCGAGCCCGACGGGTCCAGGTACGTGGTGGCGGCGCCCTGGTCGGCGGCGGCGACCTCGAACGCGCAGCGGGTCCGCGTCGAGGTCTTCTCGAAGATCAGCGCGATGTTCTTCCCACGCAGGTACGGCGTCTCGGTCCCGGCCTTCTTCGCGGCCTTCAGCTCGGCGGCCAGCTCGACCAGACCGCGGAACTCCTCCGGGGTGAAGTCCACCTCCTTGAGGAAGTGGCGGCCTGCGAGGGCGGTCGGAACTGTCGCCATGGGGCGCTCCAGGGGCGGCGGGACACGGACTGGCTGGAATTCTATACGAAAATTCGCATGCCTATACGGAGTCTCGCTCCACGGGACAGCTCATGCACCGCGGCCCGCCCCTGCCCCGCCCCAGCTCGCTGCCCGGTATCTCGATCACCTCGATGCCCTGTTTCCGCAGATGCGTGTTGGTGGTGGAGTTCCGCTCGTAGGCGACGACGACGCCCGGCTCGACGGCGAGCACGTTGCAGCCGTCGTCCCACTGCTCCCGTTCGGCGGCGTGCACGTCCTGGGTGGCGGTCAGCACCCGGATCTCACTCAGCCCGAGCGCGGCGGCGATCGCGCGGTGCATGTGCTCCGGCGGATGGTCGGTGACCTTCAGCTCCTTGCCGTCGACGCCCGGCTCGATGGTGTAGGAGCGGAGCATGCCCAGGCCCGCGTACTGGGTGAACGTGTCGCCGTCGATCATCGTCATGACCGTGTCCAGGTGCATGAAGGCGCGTCCCTTGGGCATGTCCAGGGCCACGATCGACTCGGCGGAACCGGCCGCGAACAGCTTGTGCGCGAGCATCTCCACGGCCTGGGGCGTGGTGCGCTCGCTCATGCCGATGAGGACGGCGCCGTTGCCGAGGACGAGGACGTCCCCGCCCTCGATGGTGGACGGATAGTCGGCCAGCCCCTCGGACCAGACGTGGAACGTCTCGTCCCGGAACAGCGGGTGGTACCGGTAGATCGCCTCGAAGTGCACGGTCTCGCGCTGCCGGGCGGGCCAGCGCATGGCGTTGACGGAGACGCCGTCGTAGATCCAGGCGGAGGTGTCCCGGGTGAAGAGGTGGTTCGGCAGCGGGGCCAGGAGGAAGTCGTCGAGCTCCATGACGTGGAAGCGCACGGAGATCGGCTCGGGGTGCGCCTCCAGGAACTCCCGCTTGGTCATCCCGCCGACCAGCGCCTCGGCCAGTTCCCGGGCGGGCAGCGCCTCGAAGGCGGCCCGCAGGTGGTCGGTGGCCAGCGGACCGTACGCCTTCTCGTGGAAGACCCGGTCCAGGATCAGGGATCTCGCCTCCGGGATGCCGAGCACCTCGGTGAGCAGGTCGCCGAAGAGGTGGACGGTGACCCCTCTGTCACGCAGCACGTCGGCGAACCCGTCGTGCTCGGCGCGCGCCCGGCGCACCCACAGCACGTCGTCGAAGAGCAGCGCGTCCTTGTTGCTGGGGGTGAGCCTTTTGAGCTCGAGGTCGGGCCGGTGCAGGATGACGCGGCGCAGCCGCCCGGCCTCGGAGTCGACGTGGTAGGTCATGCCTCCATCCTGACCGTCCGCGCGCGTGTTCACCCCTCTCCGGAGCGGATCCGCCGGGCGGACCGCAGGCCCACCGCCGAGCCGGGCCGGCGGCCGGACGGACAGGGCCGGGGCGGGGCGGGGCCGGTGGCGTGGGGCGGGGCTGGGCAGGGCCGGCGGGCGGGCCGGGGCGTGGAGCTGGACCGGCGGGGCCAGCGGGGCCGGGCTGGGCGGGTCGGTGGCGCGGGGCGGCCTGCGGGGCGGGGCCGCGGGTGAGGAGGGCGGTCGGCGGACGGCCGCCCTCCTCAGCGCCAGGCGCTCTCACACCGGACCGGCCTCCTCATGGCCGTTGGCCCTCAAGACCCGCGGGTCACAGCCGCGGGTCCACCGGCTCCGATTCCAGGGCCAGCACCCCGAACACCGCCTCGTGGACCCGCCACAGCGGTTCGCCCTCGGCGAGGCGGTCCAGGGCCTCCAGGCCGAGCGCGTACTCGCGGATCGCCAGGGAGCGCTTGTGGTTGAGGAAACGCGTGCGCAGCCGGGCCAGGTTCTCCGGGCGGGTGTACTCCGGACCGTAGATGATGCGCAGGTACTCGCGGCCCCGGCACTTGATGCCGGGCTGCACCAGGCGTCCCTGGGGGCCGCGCACCAGCGCGCCGACCGGTTTGACGACCATGCCCTCGCCGCCGCGGCCGGTCATCTCCAGCCACCAGTCGATGCCCGACCGCACCGAGTCCGGGTCGCCGGTGTCGACGTACAGCCGGCGGGTGGTCTGGAGCAGTCCGCTGCCGTCGTGCTCGACGAGCCGGTCGAGCAGGGCGAGCTGCTCGTCGTGCGGGAGGGCGGCGAGACTGCGGCCCTGGACAGCCAGGACCTGGAACGGGGCCAGGCGGACGCCGTCCAGGCCGTCCGTGGTCCAGCAGTAGCGGCGGTAGGCGGCCGTGAAGGCGGTGGCGTCGGCGGCCCGTTCCCGCTGGCGCGCGAGCAGGTCCCCGACCTCGACGCCCCGCGCCGCCGCGCCCTCCAGGGCGGCCAGCGCGCCCGGGAAGACCGCGCCGGAGGCGGCGCCCACGGCGGCGTACTGCGAGCGCAGCAGGCCGGAGGCCTTCAGCGACCAGGGCATCAGCTCGGCGTCGAGCAGCAGCCAGTCCGTGTCGAGGTCGTCCCACAGTCCGGCCTCGTCCGTCGCCGCCCGCACCCGGCCGAGGATCTCCTCGGTGACGGACGGGTCGTCGAAGAACGGACGGCCGGTGCGGGTGTAGAGGGACCCGGTCGGCCCGTCGACGCCGAACCGCCTGCTGGCCGCCTCCGCGTCCCGGCACACCAGGGCCACGGCCCGCGAGCCCATGTGCTTCTCCTCGCACACGACTCGGGCGACCCCGTCCTGCCGGTACTGGGCGAACGCCTCCGCCGGGTGTTCCAGGTAGCCGTCGAGGTGCGAGGTGGCCGTCGGTGCCATGGTCGGCGGGAGGTACGGCAGCAGACGCGGGTCCACCGCGAAGCGGCTCATGACCTCCAGGGCCGCCGCCGCGTTCTCCTCACGGATCGAGACGCGGCCCTGGTGCCGGGTCTCGACGATCCGCCGGCCGTGCACGTCCGCGAGGTCGAGCGGCCGTCCCTCGTGTCCGCCGGGTGCCTCGGTGCGCAGCGGCTTCGTCGGCTCGTACCAGACCCGCTCGGCCGGTACGTCGACCAGCTCGCGCTCCGGCCAGCGCAGCGCGGTGAGCTTGCCTCCGAAGACGGCACCGGTGTCCAGGCAGATCGTGTTGTTCAGCCACGTGCTGGCCACTCGAAGTGCGCGTTCGAGGATCCGCGCCCCCGTCAGGCCTCTGACCAGCAATGTATTGGCTGACTTAGTCGAACATTGGAGGGAGCAACCGAGTAACCTGACGCTCCCCGACGACTCCCCCACCCCCCGGACTCCCCAGACGCTCCCCGGGAACCCCGCCCCGCCCCGGCTCCCAGCAGGCGTTATTCGAGCCCCAGCCGGCCGGGCTTGTAGCTGGCCCCTGTACGTTCCGCCGCGGCCTTCCGGTCCTCTTCCATTTGCAGTACGCACTCCGTGCAGGCCCTGACGTCCTGGATGCCGCCGGCCGGGGGCCGGATCGTCTTGACGTGTGCTGTGGGCACCTCACCCCTGCTGGGATGGCGGAAGCAGACCCCTGGACTCCACTCGTAGAGGTCGAGGATCTGCTGTCGCTTCATGTTCGGTCTCCTGAGTCTCGGTCGACTGGGTGCGTGGGGGGGCATCGCCCGAATTCCCTCTGGCTTGATCTGAACACCCAGCGCAAACACTGTTCATCCGATCAGGTGAACGTACGTTCGATTCCTGGACACTACATCGAGCCCTGCGGCATATGCCAGCTCGCCGCAGGGCTGAGAGAGCGGAACGTGAGCCAGAAGCGACAGTTTAGGTACTGACACATGATCGACTCGGCCCGTTGGTTTGTCGAGTGCCAGCCCGCCGACACCCCCGCCCCGACTGGATCCGCCAGGAACAGGTCACCCTCGGAACCCGCATCGCAGCCCGCCGCCGCGACCTGGGCCTCTCACAGGACCAGTTAGCCGACCTGATGGGGGTGGAGCGGCGCACCGTCCAGCGGTACGAGAGAGCCGTCACGGACCCGCGGTATGCGGACCTGCTGCTGATCGCCCGAGCCCTGGATGTACATCCGGCAGACCTCCTTCCTCCGCGCGACGACTCCCCTGGGCAGTGAACCGCCGACCACCCCCCAGGGAAAGCGCTTCGCACGGACCTCTATGACCACAATCAGCGCGCGGGCCGCGCGCTCTGGCCGTCGGCCACTTGCCGGTAAGCGTCGTCGGCCTTCGCCTGCCACGCCTTGTACAGCTGCTCGGACTCGCTGCATCGTCCGTCGCGGCTGCGGCAGGTGTGGCAGCGGGTGGCGTGCTGCACGTAGGCGCTCCAGGCCTTCTGCGGCGGGGCGAGTTCGCTGGCGGCTGCGGCTATGAGCGGCCTGCTTTCGCTGTCGGGTCGGCTGTCTCTACGCTCGTCCACGTCGACGCTCCGCTCGTCGGCCATGCCCCCGGGCCGTGTCCGCGGTCGCGGGGGTCCTGCATCTGCAGGCTAGCCCTACTTGTATCGCTCTGTCTCGCGACGTATCGATACGTAGCCCGAGATGCTGGTCTGTAGGGGGCTGCCTAGCGTCGGGATCATGGCCGTTGATCCTGATGCCGAGATTGACCACGAGGGTCCCGTCACCCCGTACCGGCAGCTCGCTGAGATCCTGAAGGCGCGGATCGCGCGCGGTGACTGGGCGGAGGGTCGACCGATCGCGTCCGAGACGCGGCTGGTGCAGGAGTACGGGATCGCCCGGTCGACAGTGCGGCGCGCGCTTGACGTCCTCGTTGAGGAGCAGGTCGTGTGGAAGGTGCAGGGACGCGGCACCTACGTGGGGCAGCCGCCGGAGGCGTAGTTGCCGGGAAACGCGTTCACAGTTTCCCCTTGGGAGTGGCACTCCCTGTAGTCGACTCTGGTTGCGTGAACGCGATCAACCTTGATGAGCGTGGGTCCGAGGCTGCCCAGCCCGCCTACGCCGGAGCAACCTGCACGTGCGGCGAGACGTGGTTCGTTCTCGACGGCGACAACACTGCGCCTAACGGGGCCGTATGTATGACCCCTGAGGGGGTGATCACCGGGTACGCCGGGCGACCGCGCTGCATGTCCTGCGGCCACCCGTACACCCCAGCCACGGAGAATCCGTAGCCGCTGTCAAACCGGGCTCCTAGACTGATCGCCATGCCCACCACTCCCCCGTCGCAGTCCCGTGTGCGGTCTGCTGAGCAGGTGAACGCGGAGATCCGTGCGCTGATGGAGGAGACGGGGACGTGGTTGTGGGGGCCGACGCGGGAGCGGTACGAGCGGCTGCGGGATGAGTGGGTGCAGGCCGTGCGCGAGGAGATGACGACGGCCGCGTGACGAAGCCCCGCACGCTGGCGGGGCTTCGAGAGCCTCACGTGCCCTCCGTTCCGTGCTCGCCGGGGCACTGAAAGAGGACTTCCAGGCGCAGGAAAGTGTGCGAGGGGTGCCGCTTCGCATAGCCGCAGTGCCGCTGTTCGCCCTTGTTTCCTTCGGCTTCTGTTGCGAGGTCGTCCAGATACTCAGCGGCCCTCTCCACGGCGTAGTCGCCACCCATGGAGTGGATCTGCTGGGCGCACCAGCGAATGACGGCGGCCCGGTCCGTGACAGAAGTCGTGTCGACTTGCGCCCGGGTGGAAAGATCGTGCAGGTAGTCCGCCGCGTCCCGCACCGACTCACTGTCGTCCACGGACCGTACTCGGTCGGCGCACCAGAGGACGATTCCCGCAAGATCGGTGCATTCACGGGCGAGAGTCGCCGCCGCCTCCGCCTCGGAGGGGCTGATCACTGCGGCAGTTGCCCCGGCTGCGGATGCGAGGCCATCCAAGTACTCGGCGCACGCGCAGTCGCAGGTGTGGGAGCGCCCGCAGGGGCAGGGCTCGCAGCAGTAGTGCGTGCCGCAGTTGAGGCAGAGGGCGCGTCCGCAGTCTTCGCAATCGTCCATCGGAGATTCCTTCCAGAGGTGAGGCCCCGCCTGATGACGGGGCCCGGGGCGGGTCAGACGAGGGGGCGGTGCGGGTCCTTGGCGGAGATGCGCGCCATGTCCTCGTAGTTGGCGGCCGGGCCGAGTTCGACGCGGTTCATCTCGTCGTGGACCATCCATCCGTTTCCGTCCTCGGCGGGCGCCGCGTACACGATGTGGAGGTACGGGCGCTTGGGGTCCGGGAGGGCCAACTCGGCGGCGGTGTACTTGGGGAAGACGCCGAAGACGTTCCAGCTCCTGGTCTTCGGGTCGCGGCCGATGCGAATCACCTCGTAGTCGCGACCCTCGATGTTGAAGGTGGCCACGGTCTCGTTCTTGGTCATCTCAGTGCCCTTCTTGGTGATGATCCAGCCGCGCGACTCGGCCTCGGCGCGGTCGATGCGGGTGCAGCTGTCGCAGGCGTGCAGGGTGTTGGAGCCTGCGCGAGTGAAGACGTGGGTGGCGGGCTGGTTGCAGACCCAGCACTTCGCGAATGCCTTCTTGGGGGTCTCGGTCTTGGTGGGCTCGCGGCGGCTGATGCAGTAGCTGCAGGAGCATGTGCCGCCGGGGGCGACGACGTGGCCGTGCTCGTTGAGCTCGTAGGTGCCGGGCTCGTACCAGCACTCGGTCCAGCGGCCCTCGAAGGGGCGGGAGTCGACGTCGTCGATGGTGCGCTTGGCCCACTCGATCTGCTCGGCCTGGGTGCCGAGCCATTCGCCGAGGTCGGTGCCGTTCACGAAGATCCGCGTCTTGCCGTAGGACTTGCCCTTGATGGCTTTGAGCTGACGGCCGTTGTATGTCTCGCGAATCATCCTGGTCTCCTCGTGCTCGGCGTCTCTTGCGATAACCCAAATTAGTGGGTACCCATCAATCAGTCAAGTGGGTACCCACTAGATTTCTTAACGGGTACCCACTAAGCTCCCCGCATGGACAAGCCGCCCGAGCCCTTCGCTCAGCTCGTAGACCTGACCGCTGGTCCCGAGACCATCGATCAGGCCAAGCAGCTCACCGACGCACTCAACGCCATTCCGGATCTACAGAAGTGGCTCCGCGTGCGCCGCCAGCACGTCGTCCGCACGCTCCATGAGCGCGACGGCATCAGCTACACCGACATGGCGCCGCACCTCGGCGTGAAACCCGAACGCGTCAGCGGCATCGCCCGCGGACACAGCCGATCCCCCAGGAAGGGGAGCTCTGAGTGATCGACATCAACGGGGTGGAGTTCGCCGTCAAGGACCAGAATCGCCACCACCCACGCGGCGTCACCTGCTGGCACTACAGCCGCTTCCGGCTGACGTGCGACGAGTACGACGCACTCCGAGCCGCGCCAACGGCTGCTGCGAGATATGCGGCACCCCAGAAGCAGAGACGTGCAACCGACGCCTCGTCGTCGACCACTTCGGTGGGCGCCCGGCCCAGTACATTCGAGGACTCGTCTGCGACCGCTGCAACTCGGTGATGTCCTGCCACGACGGCAACAAGAAGTGGGGACCGCGCACTCTGCCCTATCAGCAGAAGGCTGCCGAGTACGCCGCGAACAGTTGGCAGACACCCGAGGAAGGGCTACGCCTCCAAGAGTTCCGAGGACCGCTCGACCGGGTCTGAGCAGCTGCACCGACGACGCCACGTAGGATCCCGCCGTGACCGACTTCGACTTCCCCGCTGACCTGCTGGCCGCCGAGCGCGACGCTTGGGAGGCGATGCAGGCTGGGCGGCTCACTGTCGACCAGGCCGTCGCCGTGCAGGACGGCATCACCGCCTACGCGGCCGAGGCCGGGCTGTCGCGGTACGAGGTGGAGATGGCGTTGAAGCGGGCCGTGCGCCACGCGGAGCCCGAGGCCTGACAGCAGCGCGCCCCGCCTGCGTGACCAGACGGGGCGGCTTCAGCGCACGCAGCCAGCATGGGCTGATAGTGCGACCAGCTTACGAGCGCCCACTGACAACGCCGGGGCGGCGAGTCGACAGGACGTACACCCCGGCGAGCCCTTGCGGCGGCGGGGCGGGGGTCCCGAGGTGTGGGAAGACTGACAGAACGTTCTCCGCTACTTGGTCGATGGCGCTACGGTGGCTCCCTCACCGCACACCCTGGGGGACCGTGAAACTCGTCTGGCTGCTGGCCGCCCTACTGCTCACCGCGCTCACCATCGGCGGCGTCATGGCCTTCGCGAGGCGCCTCGACCCCTTTGACCTCATCATCAGCGCGCTCCTCGGCGCCGGCGCCATCGCCTGCTGGAAACGTACCAGCAGCTGACACGACAGCGCCCGCCAGGACGGGGGGACCTGGCGGGCCTGGGGTCAGTGTCGCACGGGTGGCCGCCTACAGGCCGATGTCCTCCGATGCCGCGTCGGTCCATTTGTCGGCTTCGCGGATGTAGCCCCAGAAGGCGGGGCTGTTTTCGGCGTGGCCGGACTGTTCGCGGATCTTCTCTTCTCGCTTGCCTGCGCGTCGAGAGGTGGTGATGAATCCGGCCCGCATGCTGTGGCCGGTGAGGCGGACGGTGAGTCCGGCGCGTTCGGCGTTGCGGGCGATGATTTCGCGGACGGCTTCGGGTGAGAGTGCGCGGTCGCCGAGTCGGCCCCAGACGGTGATGGGCAGGAAGGCGGGCCCCGAGCTGATGCCTGCGGCGGCGCGCCAGGTGAGCCAGGCGCGGACGGGGCAGGTGTCGGGGTTTTTGCCGTAGCCGACGACGACGTCCCGGGGCGGTCGGCCTTTGACGGCGGGGACGTGGACTTCGAGTCCTTGGCTGACGTGGACGATGGTGTCGGCGCGGAGGGCGGCGACTTCGGCGGAGCGTCCGGCGATGGCGAAGGCGGTGAGCCAGAGGGCGCGGTCGCGGAGGCCGGTGAGTCCATCGGCGACGGCGGCGTTCATCTGCCGGAGTTGCTCGGGGGTGACGGCGGCGGCCTTGCCTCTGCCGCGGGCTTGCCGCTCGGGGTCGTTCTTCAGTGGCTTGAGGGCTTGCCGCGCGGCGACGGTCGCGGCCTTGGGTACTTCGATGCCGTGTTCGTTCCGGGCGGTGACGGTGACGCCGGTGATCCGTCGGTCGATGCTGTTGGGCGCGGCGAGTTTGATGGTGTCGAGCCAGACGACGAACCCGACGAGCGTGCCCTTGGTGACGGCGGTCGACGGCAGGCGGCTGCCCGTGCGTTCGGCGAGCCAGCCGTGGAACTCCTCCCACAGCTTCCAGTCGTTGGCGTAGCCGCGTTTGGTGTTGTGGGGGCGGATGGCGTCGAGGTGCTTCTCGGCGGCCTCTTCCATGGCGGCGAGGACGGCGAGCGTCGCAGCGTCGTAGGCAGCTGGGGCGGCGTCCGAGTGGTGCGGGACGAGGTCAGTCACGGGATCTCCGGATCGATCAGGTCGGCTGCGTCTTGGTAGGCCAGGTGGATGGGTCCGACCTCTCCTGGGTCGTAGTCGTGATCCCGTATCCGCTCCGCCAACTCGTGGGCGAAGTCGGCGACCAGCTTCCGCGCTTCGCTGGACGAGCGGCCATGCCTGACGGCGGCCAGCAGATCTTCATACGCGGTTCCGCGCGGCTCGCTCATGAGCCCTCTTCCGTGCTCTCGCATTGGTCCACGAGTCCTGCCAGCCAGTCGTCGCCTTCGGTGAAGTCGGGTCGGCGTGTAGACCAAAAGGCGACGGCCTTCTCCAGATCTGGGCGCAGGCACTCGTTCCAGCCGGGTTGCTTGGCCTGGTTACGCCACGACTGACGCACGCGCTCGTAGGACTCACGGCTCAGGCTGTACCCGCTAGCGGGGTCGATGTCGTCGAGCGAGTTCCCTTGAGCCACGCAGAGCGCGATCCGGGCATCCGCCATCGAAGTCTTGCGATCGGCGACCTGCTCGGGCGTCAGCTTCGCCCGCTCTTCTCGGTGAACCGCAGCCGCCTTCAGGCGGGCTGCTGCAATCCTGCGCAGGGCGCGATCATTGAGTAGCGCCACAGACGGCCGCTGGCGAGTAGGGATGTCGTAGTCGGACAGGTCGCGAATGACGTCCGCCTGTCGGCGTCCCACCACGGGAAGTTCCAACTGGATCGACATGTTCTCTCCTGGCCGCAGCGAGTTTCTGTACCTACAGAATGCGTCTTAGTGCACCCTCTTGTCAAGCGATCCCGCCAGATGGATGCTAGTTTCTGTACCCACACACCCGAGGGGGAGAGATGGCCAGGCCAGCCACAGGCAAGACGCCACTACGGAACGTCCGCGTGCCCGACGAGCTGTGGGCCGCAGCCATGGCGGAGGCGAAAGAGGAGGGGCGGTCACTGACCGACGTCATCGTGAGCGACCTACACAGATACGTGAACCGGCGACGGCGCGAACGAGGGGCGCTCGACGGCGAGTCGCAGCCCTCCCGGGAGTCGGACAATCACCCCAAATAACGCCCGCGATATGGCATGTTATCGAGAGCGTGCGGCAGTGAACGCCCCACCTGCACGGCCCGGTGACACACTGGCGGCATGAACGAGGACCGCTACCTCCTGCTGGTACTCGCAGCAGACGCAGACGACTACGTGGACTGGTGCCGACGGACTGGGCGCGTCCCCCTGGACGGGACGAACGCCTGGGCCATCTCCAGCGGTACAGGGGCGTGCGTGACGAAGCGCCGCACGTTTCAGGTGACCGAACGGTGGCGTGAGGACAAGGGCAACCGGCGGATCCTTGAGGGCTTCCGGGACCCGCTGCCCTTCGACGAGGTTGTCCGGTACGGCGACGAGGATGGGCCGTGGCCGGAGGAGCGGGTGCCTGATCTCTCCTGGCCGACGCTGTGGCAGCGGCTGCTGCACAAGGCTGCCTGAGCCACACACAACGAAGCGCCCCGCTCCCCTGCCGAAGCAGAGGGCGGGGCGCGGTCGTTCACGCGGGTTCGTCGTCGGGCGGCGGCCAGTCCGGCTCCAGGAACGGGTTCGTGGCAGGCGCAGGTACGGGCGGGGGTTCCTCCCGGCCGAGCTGCACCAGCGACCTGACGTCGGCCGCCGTGTCGTCGCGGCGCGGCCGGAGGGGGATCGGGTCCGGCACGGTTCCTCCTACGGGTATTGGCGGCGGTGCGGGTCCATGCCCGCGGCGAGCGGGCCGGGCAGGTCGGGCTCGTCGCCTCCGCCCGTCTGGCGGCAGGTGTAGTGGCTGGAGCCGTCACTGTCGGGTGTGCACTCGTAGGTGACGCCCCGGTACTCGAACGTCCAGCCGGACGGCGGCGGGCCGGCGGGGCCTTGCTCGCCCGGCTCTCCCTTCTCGCCGCGCTCCCCCGCGGGTCCTGGTGGCCCGGCGGGGCCGGGTTCGCCCTGCGGTCCGGGGGGTCCGGCTTCGCCGACGGTACCGTCCGCGCCCGGGGCTCCGTCCGTTCCGGGCTGCCCTGACGGGCCGGGTGAGCCGGGCTCGCCGTCCTCCCCTGCTTCGCCTGGCCGTCCTGGCGACCCGGACGGCCCCGGGGACCCGGGCTCGCCCGGCGCTC
The DNA here is from genome assembly GCF_042657145.1 of Streptomyces bullii. Classification (NCBI taxonomy): domain Bacteria; kingdom Bacillati; phylum Actinomycetota; class Actinomycetes; order Kitasatosporales; family Streptomycetaceae; genus Streptomyces; species Streptomyces bullii. Next base: position 410,542 of record NZ_JBHSNY010000004.1, on the reverse strand, counting down.
CGGGGTCACCCGGCTCGCCGGGTTCGCCTTTCGGTCCGCGCACGGACTCGCCGGGTTCGCCGCGGCTGCCGGGCGGCCCGGCAACGGGGCTCTCCCCGAGGCGCTGCACCTGGCTGGCCAGGGCGTCCCGGGCCTCGTTGGCGGTGCGCAGGTCGTGCGACAGCAGCACGACCTGGATGGCGAGCCAGCCGAGGAAGACGACGAACGCGAGGGCGGTCAGGCCGATGAGCCATTCGGCGCGCGGCAGCCGGAGCGGGCGGCGCTTCTTGCGGAGGCCGGTCACTTCGCCACCACCGCCCAGATCGCGATCGCCGCAGACAGCAGCCCCAGCAGTACGGGCACGATGAGCTGGTACAGGCGGGCCTGTCGCTCTCGCTCTCGCCGGTCTCGCTCATCGCGTTGGTACTGCTCGAACGCGTTCTCCAGCGCTTCGTTGGCGTCCTTGGCTTTCTGGAGCTCCTGGCCCAGCTGGTTGATGCGCTGGTCGGTGTAAGCGGATTGGAGGGCGTACACCTCGGTGGAGACGACCTTGTCGAGGCGGGCATTGATGCCCTGCCCCATAGCTCGGATCTCCTCGCGCAGGGCGTCCACAGTGCGCCCGAGTTCGCCGACGCTCAGCTCGTCGGGCACGTACTACTCCTGTCAGACGCCCCGCGGACCGGCAGGCGGGCTGGTGGGCGAGACCTGGCTGCGGGTGAGCAGGCCGAGGACGGCGAGGACGACGGCGTTCAGGGCGCCGACCTTCTCGGCCGACAGCTCCAACCCGTAGGCGGCAAGCAGTGCGGCGACCGCGGCGACCAGGCCGGTGAACGCGGACGGTGCGATGGGCCGGGTGACGGCCGCCGTGGCCGCGGCGAAAACGGCGGAGATGACAGCGACGATCGCGCCTGCCTGCTCGGCGGACAGGCCGAACTGGAAGGTGACCAGCAGGGACAGGCCTGCTGAGACGGCGGCGATGATGAGCGCAGGCTCACGGCCGAAGATGCGCATGGGGTTCTCGTTTCTCTCAGACGGGCTGCGCGAGTGACCGGCAGCCGATGACGGTTCCGCTGCTGTTGCGGACCTCGCGGTAGGGCACAAGCAGGTCGCTACGTCGGTCGGCGAGCGCGAGGGCGACGACGAGCGAGACGATGTACTGCACGCCGTCGCGATTAGGCGGCAGGTTCTGGGCGTGCCCGAACTCGACCATCTCGAAGGCGATGCCGCCGCCCAACTCGATCGTGGCGAGCCGTGCTGGCGTCGGCTCGGGTTCGAAGACCTCGCGCAGGTGCGGTTCGAGGTCGTCGATGCCATCCTCACGCTCAGCCCAGTAGAGGCGGATCGGGTGCGGCGTCAGGTTGCGGATCACGTCCCTGCTTCCTGTTCCGGCGCGGCTCGCTTTGGCCGCGGAGAGATGTGCTGCCCCGTTCGCGTACAGCGACATGAAGGCCACCCAGAGGACGGAGTTCTTCCACACGAGCAGCGTGGGGATGAGCAGCAGGGCCCAGACGCCGGCCATGCAGTAGTGCAGGATCGCGACCCGGCGCGGGGTGAAGACGCGGCTCATCGCGGCGCCTGTTCGGCGAGCCAGCGCCGGACGGTCTGGTTGTGGCGTGCGTCCGCGAGCGCGTTGTGCTCACCGGACTCCTGCTGTGGGAGTTCGTCCCAGCGCAGTCCGAGGCGGGCGCGTTCCTGCTGGATGTCGCAGGTGAACATGGGGACGCCTTCTGGCAGGTCGATCATGCGGCCCCAGAGTTGGGCGAGGCAGACGTGGTCGTAGGCGCCATAGTTCGCCCACAGTTGGACGTCGGGTCCGGCGGCGCGAATGAAGTCCATGACATCATCGGCGATGCACTCACGACGCTTCACGACCGGGTCGGCGTAGTCGAACAGCCAGGACTTTGGGGCGTGGTTTCGACGGTCCCCGTGCCCCTTCGGCAGGTGCGGGACGACGTTCTCCATCAGCCACTTGTGCTTGCGGATCTTACGCACCGGCATGTCTCGGTTGACGGCGTAGTACTCGCGGCCGTCGTCGCAAACCATGCCGATGGAGATCAGCTCGATGTGGCGGCCGTCCTCCAGGAACTCCAGGTCGTAGTCGATGGCGGTCATGAGGCGCCGTCGGCGTCGAGACGGATGGTGACGTTCTCGATGGCGGCCTTCAGCTCGGCGACGATCGCGGCCGGGTCGAGGTCGCCGACGTTGGCGGCGAGGGTGGCGACGGCCTGAACGAGCTTGTCGTTGGTCTCCTGCAGAGCGGCGAGCTTGGCCTCGGTGCGGCGCACGACGCTCTCGATGTTGCGCAACCCGGTCGCCGGGGCGATGTACGGGTTGTCCTTCGCAGTGGCCTGGTTGGGGTTGGCGACGAACCCGTCGGACAGCCAGATCTTGCGGACGTCGTCGTTGGTGAGGGGCACGTCTTCCTCCTGGATGCTGTCGCCCTTGGCGATCTGGATGACGCGGGCAAAGTTCATGGAGCCCGGGTCGCCGTGGTCGTTCTCGGGTACGTGCTGGTGGCCGCACCAGCCGGTGAAGGAGCGCCAGGCGCTCATCGGCATTCGGGCCGGGCTGGCGCCGTAGGAGGCGGGGGTGACGCCGGGCCGGCGTGGGTCCTTGCCGTAGGCCAGCCAGTCCTTGACGCAGGTGAGGGGTACGTCGTGGTAGTCGTGCAGCCAGCGCACCAGCCATGCCACTTCGGCGAGGGCCCAGTCTTCGGCGCCGGGCCAGTAGATGTAGTCGACGCCAGCCCGTTTGCCGTCCCAGACGGTGGACTTCTTCGCGTCGCAGGTGCCGACGAGTTCGATCTGGAAGACGTTTGCGGTGTTGGTCTCGACACCGCCGAGCTTGTTGGCGAGGGCGCGGGCGGACTCGTCGACGTCGTAGTGCTGGTACCAGCGGATCCGCCGGGCCTTGATGTCGGGAACGCCTGTCACGGTGGGGGCCATCGCGCCGCCGTTGTAGCTGGGGAGGCTGCGGCCCTCGGTGGTGTGGACGACGCCGCAGTTCACCTCCATCGCCGAGCCGGAGTAGCGGCCGTCGCCGTAGAAGTAGGCCTGGCTCGCGCCGGGGATCTTCTGCGGGCCGGTTCGTGCCATGCGGGCCCCTTTCTGGGCATGAAAAAGGCCCCGGAGCTGGGGCGCGGGCGGGTTGGTGCGGGTGGTCTAGAGGCTGACGGTGACGCCGTTGAAGCCGATCCACGGCGGCTTGACGCTGCTGCTGAACCCGAAGACTTCGAGGTAGCCGTCGGTGCGGACGTCCATCTTGAGGGCGATGCGGTCGCTGCTTGTGTCCGAGCAGGGGATGAGGACTGTCCGCAGCGTGGACGGGCGGACGGCGGTCGGCAGGGCGGTGTTGTTGATGACGTAGCTGCCGGACGGGGACGACGGGTACGAGGACCGGCCGAGTCCGCCCCGGAACTGCAGGGACTCCTCGCCGGAGATGTTCAGCAGCCGGTACTGGAAGGTGCCGTTGCTGTTGCCGTTCTGCGTCCACGGCGACTCCGGCGTGATCGTCTTCCAGGTGGACTGGCCGGTGGAGACGGCTGTCCAGGCGGTGCCGTCCCACAGGTCGAGTCGGTTGACGTCGTTCAGCCACGTCAGCATGCCCTCGACAGGGGCCTGGTCGCCGGTGAGGGTGGCGCCGCGCGTGGACGCGGAGGCGAACCGCAGGACGCTGCGGGGGATGACGCCGTCGGCGAGCGCCTTGATGGCGTCGGGGATGCTGGGCGGGTCGGTCATCTGCCACAGCTGGATGCTCTGGCCCCACTTGTCCGGCGCGGTCACGGGCCCTCCTAGATGGTGTAGCTGATGCCGTCGAGGGCCACCCACGACGGAAGGTTCGAGGACTGGAAGGTGCGCAGGACACCAGCGCTGGTGATCTCCAGGCGGCACACGGCCGGCGCGACGGAGGCGTCCCGGGCTACGGCCCAGGCCACGGACACGCCGGGCCGGATCGCTGCGGGCAGGGTGGCGAGGGTGTCGCCGTCGGCGATCGTTCCGGAGGTGGGGCCGATGCGTCCCCGCATCCAGACGCGGCGGCCCTCCCGCAGGTAGGAGGCGGTGTAGCCGTGGCCCGGGTTGGTGTAGCCAGCGGCGAGGTCGAGCGGCACCCAGTCCGGGTCGACGGTGGCGGTGCGGCCCCAGGCAAGCCAGTTGCCGCTGCTGGACTGGGTGATGGCGATGACGTCGCCCACGGCGGGCTGGCTGTAGGACTCGGTGCAGCGGATGGCGGGGATGCCGTCCGCGTCGACGGTGCCATCGTTGTTGACGGCGGTGACCGTGGCGAGCCGCCAGTCGGAGCCGCGCACCGACGGGGCACGCTCCCCTGTCCGTTTGGCCTGCTGTTTGAGGGCCCAGGCGAGATCGCGGTGGACGCTTGGTGCGGGCTTGCTCACGCGTCCTCCTTGGCGCTGATCGTGGAGATGGGGAACTCGCCGCCCACGTCCAGGGGCACGGTGAACGCCGCGGCCTGATGCAGTTCGCGGCTGCCGTCCTCGTGCACGACCCGCAGAACGTCGCCCGACTCGAGCGCCGGGTTGGGCAGGCTGGAGATGTCGCCGGACGCGTTCGGCGCTTTGGCCTGGAGGAGCTTCAGGTTGGCGGCCTGCGCACATGCGTTGACCGAGGTCAGCGTGGATGAGCTGTAGAACATCGGCCGCCTGCCGAACGGGCCGCTCCAGTAGGTGGGCGAGTTGGGGTCGCTGTCGACGGCCAGGTAGGAGACGGGCGGCGCGTTCTCGGAGGTGTTTTCCCCGCGGGCGAGGACGCCGTTGTAGACGCCTTCGCTGCTCATGGCCCGGCTGGCGGAGATGTAGACGCCGCCCTCGGTCGCTTCGATCGCCCACACGGGCGTGGCCGTCAGCAGGTCGGGCAGGGTGGCGATGACGAAGACGCCGTCCGCGTTCGGGTACACCTCGCCGCCGGCCGCCGCCGCGACCTCCTGGGCGCCCGCCCAAGGGTCGGCCTCCACATCGAAGGCCCGGCTTCCGATGGGAACGTCCGTGATCTGGCTGATGACGTCGGCGCCGGGGATGCTGCGCTGGATCAGGGCGGTGACCGCGCCGACGACGGTGCCGGTGACCCGGTAAGGGGCGGTGAACTTGTCGTCCGCGACGATCGCCGACAGATCCTTGCCCTGGAGCGTGACTGGCCCTTCGGAGACGTCGCCGTCGACGGAGTCGAGGCGGAACACACCGAGCGGCACCAGTTCTTGGCTGCCGTCGCCGTAGTCGACGCCGCGCGAGATCCGCAGCCGGGCACCGTAGGTGGCGAGCTGATCCGACGGGGTGCGCGGGATCAGCGACGGGTCGGCCACGGTCACGGTGCAGGTGCGGCGGATCGCTTGCGACCGGTCCACGGTGACGCTGCCGCCGGTGTGCTCCAGGTCGATGACCTCGCCGTTCGTCAGGAACAGCTGCACCTGCGTGAGCGGCGTGTGGGGCTCGGCGAGCCGCGGCAGGAACCGGTCGGAGACGGGATACACGCTCACCCCCTCCGGCGGTCGAGCAGCAGATCCTCGCTGGTGGCGTACACGGGCAGCAGGTCGGCGCAGGTCGCGAACTCGGTGACGACGTCCTGCCACGTCCGGCCGCGGGCCCCGTTGACGCCCACGGTGGCCGGCATGTCCGCCTCGGTCAGCGGCAGCGTCCAGGCCCGCCATTCCTCCTGGGCGAGCGCGCCGACGCGGGCCTCGGTGATGCCTGCGACGTTGACGTACATGTCGTCGACGCCCAGGCCCGGGGCGGCCTGCCAGAGCAGGGTGTTGCCGGAGTCGAGGAGCAGGTGCAGTGCGGCCCGCTCTTCGGCGGAGCGGGTCCAGATGGCGAGGTCTCCTTCGAGGCCCTGGCGCCGCCCGGAGAGGATGACCTTGTTGCGGCGCCCGCGAACGACGAATGCCGCCTGCTCGATGGGCCGCTGCCAGTCCGGTGCCCGCTGCACCATTACCTTGACGTTGCGCTGCGGGTTGCCTGGGTCCTTCAGCCACGCCTCGTTGACGTCGGCCAGGGTGAGCGTGACCGTGTCGGAGGTGCGGCCGACGATCAGAGTGCCGGAGCTGTTACGCATCTCGATGCGGTAGTAGACCGGCACCCCGAGCGGCGCCTCGTGGTCCTCGACGACGAGCAGGTCCGAGGTGATGGGCACCCCTTCGAGGAGCCCCGTGCTGCCGCGGACCGGCGCCCGGCCGCCGTCCTGCGTCGTCCGGTACACCGACAGCAGCAGGTCGGCCGGCAGCTCCCGCAGGGTGAGCGTGATGTAGCCGTCGTCCGGGTGCGCTTCGACGCTGGTGAGCGGCAGCACCTGCCACAGGGTGACCGTGTCGACGTTGAGGACGCTGTCCGCCGCCGAGGCCGTCGGGATGATCTCGATGGCTGCTTGGGTTGCCGCGGCGGGGGCTGCGGCGTCGCTGGGCATGGCGTACCAGCCCGAGCCCGGCAGGGTGTAGGCGTTGCCGCTGGAGGCGCCGAGGTCGGCGTCTGCGGCGTCGTACCAGCGGACACGGACGGTGACCCCGGTCCAGGAACCGGCGGCCGAGCGGGTGACGATTTGCGCCCGCCAGTTCACGCCCCCGGTGACCGGGAACTTCGCGGAGCGGATCGTGGACGCGGAAGCTGTCGACGAGGTGACCGTCAGCGCGTAGGCGCCTGAGAACGCGGCGGCGCCCCACGGCGTGGACCGAGCCAGGGTCGCCACGCCCGAGACAACTGTCCACCCGGCGACGCCCTGCTCGAACGACGCGTCCGCGTAGCGCACGACCGACCCGGCCTGGAACTGGGGGGCGACCATGATGGCCACGGTCTCCAGGCGCAGCACCTGCCCGGCCGACGCCCCGTCCAGGCCCGCGGCGAGCGAGCAGGTCGCGGCGTTGGCGGGTGCAGTGGCCGCGACCCGCTGCCGGTACATGCCCGTCCCCGGCGGCGCCAGCGTGCTTCGCGTGGCCTGCACCTGGTTGCCGTTGGCGTCGTAGTAGCGGAGCTCGATCCACGCCTGCGCGGTGAGCACCGGCGGCTGCAGGTAGGCATAGGCCAGGTATTCGGTGCCGGGCGTGACCGTGGGCCGGTCCACGGCCAGGATCGAGGCGTTGCCGGCGGCGACCGCGGTCATCGCCAGCGTGTGCCCGCCGGCCAGGTAGTTGGTGGATGCCCAGGCGACAACCGGCACTTGGCGGCTGATCGTGGCGTTGACGATCGGCGTCCACCCGGAGGCGTCGAGCTCGGCGGACTCCGTGTTGAAGGGGAGCAGGTTGCCGGTCGTGCGGATCGGCAGGCCGAGGTAGACGTTCTCCCAGAAGTGGGGGACGTTCGCGGCGGTCTCGGTGGACGACACCACCACCATGGCGCTGGTCGCCCCCGCGGGGGCGACGGCGGCGACCGAGACGCGGTGCCAGGCGGACGAGGCCGCCATCGTGGTCAGCGACCAGGTGATGGATAGCTCGTTGAAGCCCGACAGCCAGCGGATACCGATCCGCTCCGGCACCTGCCCGGCCGTGTCCGCGAACGCCTCGTACACCGTGCCCGGCGACACGGCGTAGGAGGAGACGGTGCGGGCCTGCATCTCCCCCGCCGCAACGCTCCTGACGGACAGGCAGCCGTCGCCGTTCTGGCCCCCCGTGCCCTTGGCGAGCGTGCAGTTCGTCTTCGGCGTCCAGCCCGAGGTGTTCGGGTCGATGGACTCCGTCGTCGGGCTGAGGAAGTTCCCGGGGATCGCCACAGTGACCTCCTCAGCTCGCGTTGATGACGGCCATCAGTTCCTGGTTGTTGCGGTGGACGCGCACGTCGATGAAGTTGGCGAGCGCCCGATCCTGCGTGTGGATCTCCACCACAACGGGGCCATCTCCGCCAGCGGCGGCGAGGCTCGTCATCGTCTGCCACTGCGTCGGAGTCAGGACGGCCTCAGGCTGGCGCAGGTTGTTCACGCCGATCTGTCCCGGACCGAGCCAGCCGCCCTCGTCGTAGCCGCCGGGGCGGTTGTAGGCCCGCGGCAGGCTGCCGTACCGGCTCAGCGCATACCGCATCGAGGCGTACACGTTGGCCAGCGGATCGACGCTGACCCCGTACAGGAAGGGGCCCTTGTCGCGGAACCGCCCGGCGTAGGCGCGGAACGTCGGGCCGATGACCTGCATAAGGCCGACCGAGGGGTGCCCGGCGATCCAGTTGGAGTCCCACTTGTTGACGATCGTGGGGTTACCGCCGGACTCCTGGTTCATGCGGCGCAGAGTGATGCCGTCGTAGGAGAGCGGCTGCCCGACGAGGCCGAGCGCCTGCCGGACCACGCCGCGCCACCGGGTCACCCCAGAGCCCGGCCCGGGACCCACTCCGGCGATGGCGTCGCCGCCACCTCCGGTGACGAGATCCTTCAGGCCCTTCAGCATCGCCTTCGGCAGGCCGAGGGCCAGCTTGCCCCAGGCGCTGTACTTGATGGCCTGCAGCGGCTTGAGCAGGCGCGCCATGAGGTCGTTGAGCGCCTTGCCGGGGTTCTTCAGGAAGCCGGTCGCCGTGGAGAATGCGGAGCCCAGCTTGGCGCCGACGCCCTTGATGCCGCCGACGATGTCGCCGAGGATTCCGCCGTCCTCCATCAGCTGGCCGCCCGCGGCTTCCCAGAGGGAGAGGGCGCGGGTCCGGTAGCGGGGGTCGGTGGGGATGACGAACTCGGGGTACCGAGGGTCGCCCTCGCCGACGATGGCGGTCGGCTTGTTGAAGACGCCGGGACGGGCCGGGACGGTACCGCCCTGTGCGAGCAGCGGCAGTTCTTCCAGCTTCGGCAGGCCTGGGATCCAGTCGGTGATCTTCCGCCAGGCTTTGACGACGCCGCCGTTCCATACTGTCTTCAGTACGAAGTTGATGGGGTCCTTCGTCGCCTTCTTGATCTTGTCCCATGCCTTCTTGATGGCGTCCTTGGCGGTCTCGAACGCGTCGCCGACCTTGCCGATGGCGCCCTTGAGTGCGTCGAAGGCGGGCCTGATGCCGTCCTTCCACACGGTGTTGATCTTGCCGCTGATGTAGTCCCACACCGGCTTGACGACGTGGTCGCGCAGCCAGCGGAACACATCACCGACGCCGCGGATACCGTCCCGGACGGAGCGGAAGGTGGGTCGGATGATTTGGTCCCACGCGAACCTCACCGCCTCCCGGATGGCCCGCCACACCGGCTGCACGATCTTGTCGTTGAGCCAGCGGAACGCCGGGCCCAGATGCTTCGTCACCCAGGTGACGAGCCCAGCGATCGCGGTGACGATGCCGGAGATCCAGCCGATCGCGGTGGACAGCGCCGACGCGAACCCCGACACCAGGAACCCGGCGAGATCGAGCAGTGGCGGCAGCAGCCACGACAGCACGTTGATCGCCAGCTCCAGCACCAGCCCCACGAGCTGAGCCAGCGGCGGAACGAGCGGCAGCAGAGCCACCGTCAGGTCCACGCCCGCCTGCACCAGCTGCATGATCGACGGCAGCAGCTGCACCAGCACCCCGGCCGCCATCTCCAGGATCATCCCCACCAGTTCGCCGAACACCGGGAACAGCGGTGTGAACGCCTCGACGAGGATCAGCAGGGCATCCGTCAGCGGCGGCAGCACCTGCGCCAGAGTGGTCGCGAGCATGGCGACGAACTCCCCCAGTAGGGGGGCGATGTCCGCGAGGATCGGGGCGAGCTGCTGGGCGATGGAGGCAGCCATCTCGGCGAGCGGCCCGACGATGCCGAGCAGCGCGGTGGAGATGGCGACGAACGCGTCCGCCACGGTGGGCAGGACGGGCAGCAGCGCCTCCAGCACGGTGGTGACGAGCTGCACCCCGATCGGGATGAGCGGCGCCAGCCCCGCAAGCAGGGTCACGGCGGCGTCGGCGACACCGGTGAGCGTCGGCAGCATGGTGAGCAGTGCGTCGCCGATCGCCTTGAACGCCGCGCCGATGACCGGCAGCAGCGGCTCCAGCGCCGCGAAGACGACGGTGACCAGCTGCATTCCGATGTCGACGAGCGGCGTGAGCACCAGCATCAGCTGGTCCAGTGCCACCGCGAACACGCTGGCGATGAGCTGGGCGACCTGCGCGAGCAGCCCGACGAGGGGCTGCAGCATGGGCTCCAGCGCCTGGAACACCCGCGCGACGAGATCCGCGATGACCATCAGCGCAGGGGTGAGCGCCTGGATGACCTGCGTGAGGGGGCCGATCAGCAAGTTGATGAGCTGGGCGGCGACGCTGACGATCGGTTGCAGGGCAGGCGCGAGCGCCGCGATTACGCTGCTGATCAGCGCCGCGATGGGCTGGATCAGCGGCATGACCGCCTGGACGAGCTGGACGATGGCCGTGCCCACCACGACAACGGCGGGGGCGAGCGCCTGGATGATGGGCAGCAGGGCGGCACCGAGCGTGGTGGCCAGCTGCTGCAGCACCGGTCCGAGGGCTTTGGCGAGCTGAACGAAGGGCTGGGCGATCGCCGCGAGCAGCGGCACGACCGCCTGCACCACGGCGCCGATGACGGGGACGATCGCGCCGACGATCTGCGCCACGCTGGCGAACAGGGACCGCATTTGGGCCTGCATCTGCGGCGAGGCGAGGATCTTCTCCAGCTCGCCGAAGACCTGGCCGAGGGTGCCGACGATCTGCCCGCCCGCATCGGAGGCAGCCCGGAAGATCTCCTGAACAACGCCGAGGACGTTGCCCAGGAGGGTGCCGAACTGGCTGAGGATCTCGAACGCCGAGGTGATTGCCTTCTCCAGGCCGCCTGACTCGAAGCTCGCGGCGATGCCGTCCGTGAAGCTCTTGATGGCCCCGGCCATCTGCTGCATGAGGGCGTTGAACGCCGGCTGCGCCGCAACGGCGAGCTGGCCCCAGGCGGTGACGAGCTGCCCCGGGGTGTCAGCGAAGGCCCGCAGGTTGTCTGTGGCCCCGGCGAGGATCTTGTCGAGCATCCCTGACTGCGCCATCTCCGTGATGGCGCCGGCCGCAGACTTGGCCATCTCGTTCCAGACGCCCGCCGTGGCGGTGAGCTGCCGCTGCAGGATCGGGATCGTGGTGCGGCCCAGCGTGGCGACCGTGGAATCCAGGCCGCGGAACAGCTCGTTCTGCACGGACAGGCGCATCGCGTCCCAGGCGGGGGCGAGGCCCTGAACGGCCCGCACGAACGACTGGGCGTTCGGGGCCAGCTTGCTCATGGCCTCGTCGAACTTGCTGGTCTGCGCGGCAGCAGCGGCCTGCGCGTCGGCTACCGCGGCGGCAGCGTCGGCGACAGCCCGCTGAGCGTCCTCGATCTGGCGGGCGCCCTCCGCGCGCGCCTCGTCGACACCGGCCTGCGCCTCGGCGAGCGCACGCTCCTTGTCGGCGACGGTCTCGTTCGCCTCGGAGATGCGCGCCTTGACGGCCAGCACCTGCTCGGAGCCCTCGACGCCAGCCTTGTTCGCGGCCTTGGTGTCCTCGGCGAGCCGCTTCGTCTCCCGCTGCTGCTCCTGCAGGTTGAGCTTGGCCCGCTCGTAGCGGATCTGGAGTTCCTCCAGCTCCTGCGGGGTGACGCCGGGCTTGGCCTGAGCTGCCTTGAGTTCCTCCTGGGCTTCCTTCAGGCGGAGCACGGCCTCGCGCTCGTCGAGGTGGGACTCGGCGAGCCGCTGGTTCATGTCCTGCAGGGCGCGGGCCGCCTCACGGCGGGCGTCGTTCAGCTCGCCCTGCACCTCGCGGGCGTCGCGCTGCGCGTCGGCGAGGTCCCGCTCGGCGTCCGTGACCTGCCTCTGCGCGTCGGCCACGCGCTTGGCCGCGTCCACGCGCGCCTGCGCGAGCGCGCGCTGCGCGTTCGCGAGACCCCGCTGCGCCGACTCGACCGCCTTCGTGGCCGATGCGGCGGCGTTGGCGTCCGCACTGCTGTCGGCGAACGCGGCCTTGAACGCCTCGCCCACCCCGGACAGGCCCAGCTTGAGAGCGCCGGCCGCCGCGCCGGCGGTCGTCAGGGCGGGGGCGAGGGCGGCGGCGCCAGCCGCGGCCGACGACAGGTTCGCACCGATCGCGATACCGGCCAGCGCGCCCAGCCCGCGCAGCCCTGCCCCGAACGCCTTGGAGAAGGCGCCCGCCCCGGACTTACCCGCAGAGGATGCGCGAGCACTGACGGAGCGGGACCAGTCCCCCTCGAACTCGGGCCTGATGGAGACATATCCGCGTCCAACGAGCACACCACCAGCAGCCACCGCGCACCCCCGTTACTGGTTCGCGGCGGGCCTCCCGAACACGGCCGCCAACTGCTTCGCCCCGGAGCCGTGACGGCCTCCGAAGCGGATGACGTTGCTCTTCTTCTGCTCCACGCCCGGCCGCGGGATCGGATCTGGCGGCTTCAGGCGACCCGTCTTCTTCGGGTCACCGCCCAACTTGACCGTGGCGAAGGTGTTCTCCCGGACGGCGTCCACCACGCTCGCCAGCAGCTGCCTGTCCAGCGTCCACGCCTCTTCTTCCGGCGTGGACCCGCGCACCGCCCTGGACGTAGCCGAGTCCGGCGGCAGGAACCGCAGGAACACGCGCAACTCACGCCACGACATCTCCCCGCGGTACAGCTCCAGCAGCGACCGGCCCGGCCAGTAGCGGGCGATGTCCCACTCGACGGCCTCCCCGTACTCCGCTAGGAAGCGGCGGAGGCCAGAGATTCCCCCGGCTCGACACCGGAGTGCTTCTGCCACTCCTGGCCGATGAGCTCGATGTCGCTGAACGTGTACCCGGCCCTGTACATCTCGCGGACCTTGCCCTCGCCGAGAACGTCCTTGAGTACGCCGGTGATGTTGTTGAGGTCGCCGACGCGCTCCTGCAGCTCGAAGGGCAGCGCGCGCATCGGCGGCAGGGTGAACTCGACGCCGTGCAGTTCGAACGTCGTGGGCTCGGGCAGCGCATCGCTGCGCTGCTTCGCGATCGAGTCGAGGGAGACGACTTCGCGGCCGGCGGGCTTCTTGCTGGTGGTCATGTGGTTCTCCTCGCGGGTGTAGCGGGTTAGGGGCCCGGCAGGCGCGACCCGCATGGCACGCCTGCCGGGAGTTCGTTACGCCGCGGCCCAGGCCGGGTCGTTGGACAGCCACACCGCGATCTCGGGTGCGGTGTCGGCGTAGGCGGACACGGTCATCGGCAGGGCGACCGCACCCGAGCGCGCCAGAGTGATCGAGTCGCGGTTGGAGACCTCACCGCGCGCGATGATCAGGCGGTTGATGATGTCGCCGTCGACCCACTCCAGGCCGATCGCCCGCTCGTCCGGGTCCGGCGCCGCAGGGATGGACAGCTTGTGCACCCCGGCAGCCACGTCCGTCATCGTCGAGCTGGGGAAGTAGAGCGTCACCGTCGACGTCGTGAGCTCGATCGCGGTGAAGCCCAGCGTCATGTCGACACCGGTCAGCACCTTGCGCACCGGCGACAGGGACTGCCAGGCGTTGATGTCCTCGGTGTCCGTCGAGTAGGACATCTCGACGCCGTCGTCGGACAGGTAGCCGAGATCCACCCAGCCGGCCGGCCACGCCGTCGTCAGGTCGGCCGGGGCGGTCGTGCCCTTGGGGGCGATGTAGATGCTGCCGTTGGTACCAACGCGCACGTTGTCGGCGTCGTTCGCCATCGGGTTGCCTCCAGGCATAGCGAGGACCCGCACGGCCAGACGCCGACGGGTGAATGGGTGAAGGGGGTGCGGGTTGGGGTGCTGCTACGCGGGGCGGACCACCATGCTCATCACGAGCACGTAGCGGGGGATCGCGTCCGTCTCAGCGGACGGCTTGTACGGAAGCCAGATCAGGGACGTCTCGTCCACGCCGTAGATCCGGGCGCCGTACTGAGTCGTGCCCTGGGCGGCGATCAGCTGCGCCGACACCAGGGCCGCCAGGTCGCGAGCCTGCTTCTTCGTCGCGCCGAGGGCGTCGATGTCGAGGGTTCGGTCGGCGGTCACGGGCTTCTGCCGCGACCCGCCTCCGCCCAGCGTCACCGACACAATCCCGGCCGCCAGCTTCGAGTCCCAGCCGTCGGGCCACTCGGTGCCGACGATCGTCCCCGCAGGCAGCAGGGGCTTGAGGTACTTCACGGCGACCTGCTCGACGTCCGGCATGGCCACCGCCTGCAGGCCGCCGCTCACCGGCGCTTACGTCCCGACTCGGGCTGCGCCGCAGGCTCCTGCGCTGGCGCGGACACCGGCTCCGGGGCAGGCTCGTCGGCCTGCTCCTGAGTAGGGGCGTCCACGACCTCGGCCACGCGGCCGTCACGGCGCAGGGCCTTCAGCAGCACGTCACCGACGTCGATCTCCTCACCGGGGGCCTTGTCCCCGTACCAGTTGGCGAGCTTGATCCGGGGCATCAGGTACTCCTCAGCGAGTCCAGGGCACGCCCGAGCGGACGGGCCTTCGGAGACCAGCCGGTTTGCGGCCGGTCGCGGGAAGTGGCGGGACGGCCGGTACCGAACTCAACCTGCAGCGTCCACTCGGCGGTCGCCCCGAACTCGGCGCGCCAGCCGTTCGGCCGCATGCTCGCCGCCGAATACACGCTGGCCGCGTACTCGCCATGTCGCTGCACGGCCGGGTTGTAGGTCGGGCCCGTGTACTTCGGGGCGATCGCCCGCGTCACGTCCGCACCACGGTCCGCCACGTCCTTCAACGCATCCCGCATCTGCGGCTGCCGGGCCAGCTCGTCGTACAGGTTCGGGTTGGGAACGAAGCGGAAACGGCCAGCAGGCATCACGCCACTTCCCGCAGATCCGCTTCGACGTGGTGCACGCCCCCGCCCGGCGCGGGCCAGCGAGCCACCTTGCCGATGACCTGCATCGTCGTGCCCCACGCCTCGACCCGGTCGGTCTCCCGCAGGTCGATGTCCATGCCGCGCGGCGTGTACAGGCGCCACCCGGTCACCGTGACCTGCCGGTCCTCGGTGTCTTCCGTTGACCCGCCGGCAGGCTGGACGTTCACCCCGGACACCGGGATACGGGTGGCGGCGTCGCCCCAGTCGTCCTTCTCGTTGCCGTATTCGTCCTCCACCTTGGCGGGCCGGACGATGACGATGTCCTGCAGGTACAGCATCAGCGGCTCCGCAGGTTCACGGAGGCCGCAGTGCGCCGGTAGCGGTCCAGCACCTTCTGCTCGGTGCGCGACAGAAGCACGCCCAGGTACTCGCCGACCGCGGGGATCAGGTATGTGACGGACTCGCCGCCCACCGTCTCCGAGCGGACCCCGGAGGGGTTGACCAGCACCCGGTTCGCGGCCTGCATCACGATCGCCTGGATGTCGGCGGGAACCGGGTCCCAGCCGTGCGTGTAGGTGACCGTGACCTGCGGCGGCCGGTGCGCGGCCGGAGGCTGGTCCCACGCCCACGACCGCAGTAGCAGTTCGTTGCCGTCCTGCCACCAGTCCTGCGTTTCCGTGCCGTCGACCAGCACGGTGGTGATTTCGACGACCGGACGCTGCGGCAGCGTCACCGCTCCGGCGCACCGGTGCAGGATCGGGTCCACACGCCGCATCGTGAACGTGTCCGTCGTCGTCGCCTTGGTGATGTCCTGCCGGACGTAGGCGCGGACCACAGCCGACGCCTGATCCAGCAGCGCCTGAGCCTGCGCCTCCTGCTCCGGCGTGAACGTGCGGCCGAGCAGGGTGGCGAGGTCGGCCACCGTCGCCAGCGAAGGAAGCACAGCCACGGCAGCCTCCCTTCGTCAGCGCTGGCGGGCGTCGTCGTCGAGCTTCTGCCGCACCTCGCGCGCGTACTCCGGGTCGGTCTCCGGGGTCGGTGCCCCGGACGTCACGCCGGCCACCGAGTAGTTCTCGTTCGGTGTGGGATCGGTTTCCACGCCGAAGAAGCCCTGCGCCTGAGCCTCGTCGTTGGCCTTCTGGATCTCCTCGGCCACCTCGTCGCCAGCGGGAACCTGCTGGTTCTCCGGCTCACCTGAGGACTTGCTGCTACGTGTCGCCACGATCTCTCCTCTGTTACGCGCCGACGGTCTTCAGGACGCCGACCGGGTATCGGGATGCCTCGGTGGGCTGCTCGTTGTTGATCCGGTTGCTGACCTGCCAGCCGACGCGGAACGTGAGCCGCACGGCGGTCATGTCCTGTTGGGCCAGGTTGTAGATGATGGCGCCGGTGTTGTCCTGGATGACGGCCTGGTCGAGGATCTTCATGCTGATGTCGGAGCGCACGCCGACCACGAACTCGGACCAGTCACCTGCGAAGAGACGCACGCCGTCCACGCCGGCGCCGCCCGCCACCGGGAACATGCCCTTCATCGCGTAGCGGATGGGGTATCCGTCCAGGGTGCGCAGGTCGCCGCTGGTACGGGCCTCGTCGAGCTTGCGGCCCTGCGTGTCGCGGGCCTTGCGCAGCCGGGACTTCGCCGACGTTGCGGCGACGAACCCGTTGACCTCGAAGCCGTCGGCCTCAACCTTCTCGTAGACGTTGTCGATGTCGCCGTAGAAGCCGCCCTGCGCGACAGTGGCGCCCTCGTTGACGCTGTTGCCGGCGTTCGTGGCCGCGGTGAGGATGTTCGTTGGGAAAGAACTGGGAGCGTTCGTCCCGAAGAACACGGTCGAGTCCAGCAGGCGCCCGAAGGCCTCGCGTACCAGCGGCTCAGCCTCGTCCCAGATGTCGTCCTCGGTGTCGGCGAGGACGTTGTCGGGGAACGGGACGATCGTCGCCATCTCCTCGACGTTCAGGTACTTGTTGGCCCAGTTGACCTCGGTGGTCTGCTTCAAACCCGTGTCGCCGTTCACCCAGTACGCGACGGGCAGGGCCGACAGCACGGGGAGGCGGATCTGACCTCGGGCCACGGGGATGCGGCGGAACATGCTCAAGACGGCCGAGTCCTCGATGGCCTTCCCGAGCATCGTCTTGGAGACTTCCTCCGGGATCAGAGGAGCCGCATCGGTACGGCTGATGACGTTGTTGTAGGCCATAGTCCGGCCCTTCCTCTCGTAACCGGCCGGACCGACCCGTGCCGGAGTTGATTAGTAGCCAGCCGCCCGACGGATCAAGGCGCTCATGCTGGCGGGCTGCTGCGCCGTTTGCCGCACGCCACCGTCGTAGTTCGGCGTCTGGCGCTGCTGTTGGGCGGTGAACAGAGCGAGGAGGGAATCCGCGTCCTCAGACATCTCTTCCTCGGTCGCACCCCTCAACCGGCCCGCCAGTTCGACGGGCAGCTTCTTCGCCGCCGCGACCCGAAACCGCATCAGCTCCTGCCGCGTCTCTGCGGCTTCCTGTTCCGCCGCCGTCTTGGCTTCGGCAAGCTTCTGTGTCTCGGTCTTGCCTCGGTCCTCGTATTCCTGCAGTCGCTTCTGCAGTTCACCGAGCTGCCGTTCTGCGGCCCGCGCCTTGCGGCGCTCTTCCTGCAGCGCCTTCTTGCCCGCGTCTCCCAGGCCTTCGTCGGCCTGGCTACGGATATCGGGCGTCTCGGAAGCCGTCGCGGCATCCTCACTCTCAGCAACGCTGGTGTTCTCGTCAGCCATCGCGGCCGACCTCCTTTACATAGAGCCCCTCCGACTGGATGAGCTCGCGGCCAGCGACCTGGACCATGTACGTGACGTTGTCGGGCTCAATGCCCTCCGCTTCCAGCTCCCGCTGGAACGCACCGATCCACTCGGCCGTCGTCTTGCGTGACTCGTCAGCCATCGCGGCTGCCTTTCGGTTCACCCCGCCCTCGCGGCAGGGACACTCAAGATCGGCTAGACGATGTAGCCGTAGCGGCGCAGCAGCTCAAGCTGCTCTCGACGCCCGGGCGCCTGCCGGAAGATCGCCTCCGGCGTCAAGCGCGGCGTCGTGGAGCGGCTGTAGCGCTGCCCAGGAAACCGCGCGAAGTCGCCGCCCGCCCGTCGCATGCGCCGCCCGTACAGACCACGCCGCGTGATGCCCTCAGTAGTGGTCGAGGCGCCCGGACGAGACATGCCCCGGCGGGCATTCACGACCTGTCCAACATCGGCGCCCTCACCGATCGCGCGGGCCCCCGCAACACCAAAGACCCGCCGCTGATCACGCTCCGACATGCGGTCGAACAGCTTCTGCGGCGACGGCACGTTCGGCCACTCGTGCTCCCGCAGCGGCAGGGTCTGGCAGTCGCAGTTCGGATGCCGCAGGAAGCCCTCGCTGTAGCGGTACATCTGCCCGGACAGCACGATGCAGCGCGCGCACGCGGGCAGCTGTACGACCCGCACGTAGGCCACGCAGTTCCGATGGGCCGCCATCCCCACCTGGTCTGCGGAGCGGGCCGCGTCCGCGATCGCCGTGGACGCGTACCGGGCCATGTCGGCGAGTCCGCCGAGCATCGCTTCCTCCGGCGGCATCCCGGCCGCCAATCGCCGCCGCACGCCGATCGCCGGCAGGAACAGCAGCGTCTCCAGCGGGCCTCCGTCCGGAGCGATCCCGGCGAACGCCGACGCCACGAGAGCGGCCTCTGCAACGGCCGAACCGCCCTGGGCGGCCATCTGCGCGGCAATGTAAGCCTGCGCCGCGTCCGCCACCGTCAGCTGCCCCTCGGCCACGGCCGCCACGATTGCCGCGCCGGCCGCGCCCTCCAAGTCGTCCTCTACAGTGGCCGCGGACATGCCCTTCCACAGAGCCTGCACCTGCTGCACCACAGACTGGATCACTGACGTGACCTGCGTGTAGCGGGTGCGGCCCAGCTCAGTTGGCGTCGCCATCAGGTTCAGCCGTGTCGGTCGGCGGCTTCGGCCCGAACAGCGCCGCCGGGTCGCCGCCCATCACCCGGGCTGCCGCGTCGGTGCGGAGCTGCTGCCATTGCGCGATCTCCGTCTGCGAAGCGCCCCAGCGCTCCCACAGCGCCTCGTGCGGAACACCCAGGGTGCTCATCTTCACCAGCGCGTCGACAAGCTCGCCCTCGGTACGAAACTCCGGGTTATGCCAGATCACTTCGATGCTCGCCAGATCCCGGGTGTCGCCGGCCGCCTTCAGATACAGCCTGACGACCTCCTCCAGGCCCTCGCCCAGTGGACGGCAGCGCTGGCGCACCTTGGCCACCAGGCCAGACTCGGTCGCTTTCAGCGTCTCGCCGTTGACGTTGGACAGCTTGCCCAGCAGGTACTGCGCGGGGGTGCGCGTGCGCGCGGCCATGTGCTGCACGTCCGCCTCGATCGACGCCAAATACGGCCCCAAGTCGGTCGAAGAGAACTCTCCGACCTTGACGTTCTCGTCCTCGATCACCCACAGCCGGTCCACCGCGGCCTTGAACGGCTCGATCGGCTGCCCGGACTCGTCGACCGGCACCTCGTACCCGGTCATCCACCGCTGACGGAACGCGGAGAACTCCTGCGCCATCATCCGGTCGATCAAGGTCTTGTTGATGCGGTCCTGGACGTCGAGAACGTCCTCGATCTCGCTGTGAGCCTCGCCCAGAAGGTCAGGACGGTTCACGATCTCAACCAAGGGCACGACACCCATCGGGTTCGGCGCCGGCCACGGCTCCCCGGCGACCTCGCGCCTTTCCCAAGACGGCTTCGCCACCCCCTGCACCGGCTTCGGAGCCCTGAACTTGTACAGGCCGTCCGGCAGGTAGAGCGTGGCCATCAACTGGCCGGTCCAGTCGTCCATCCACGTCTTCAGACCGGCCGCGCGCTGCCTCCGGCTGCCCGGCCGATAGGCGACGATGGCCTGCGTGGCGTCCTCAGCCGTGATGATCGGCGTCCTGGCGTCCTCCGGGTTCGGTGCGACCAGCGCGAACGCCCGGCCGACCTTCACCGCCTCCGTGATCAGAAGGTCGGAGTCGGCGTCCATCGACGAGGCCTGCCAGATACGCCACGCCTCCTGGTCGCCGACATCCTCATCGCCGAAGCGGAAGCCGTCCACCTGTATACGCTCCGCGGTGGCGTCCACGACGAGGCCCGTGTAATTCGACCGGGACTGCTTCAGCAGCCGCTGGAACGCCGAACGGGCCTTCTCCTGGATCATCGGCAGCGGATGGTCGCCCGAGTAGTACTGGCGCATCGTGGCGGCGTACTTGCAGCGCTCCTGCAACTGCGCCCACAGCCGCTCCAGCCACCAGTCCGGCGACTCAGGCTCCAGCTTCTGCGACAGGGCCACCAGGCACCTCCCGTCAGAATCCGACCGCCACCCGAGACTTCGCCTTCGGCCTGCGCAGATAGCCGTCCAGGCCCATCACCGTCGCCGCGATCCCGTCGATGCGGGCCTGAGACTTCTTCCTGTCCGGCTTCGTCGGCCGGTAGTTGTCGTTGCCGTCCGCGATCGTCTCCACGCAGCCAGCCATCCACCGCAGGATCGGATGCCCGCCGTGCACGAAGCGCTGCTCCAGCAGCAGCCGGTCCAGCTCCTTACAGGCCGGCGACAGCCCCAGGAACGTCTGGCTGATCGGCGTCACCTTCACGCCCCGCTTCGTCTCGCGGTCCACGTTCTGCACCAGCTGGCCCGCGAACATGCGGTCGTAACCGATCCACTGCACGTCGAAGTGCTTGCAGTCCGCCAGCACCTGTTTCTCGATCGTGTCGTAGTCGATCGCGTCGCCCTCGGTCAGCCGCAGGAATCCCTCACGGGCCCACTGCGCCAGCGGCACCTGCAACTGGCGCTGCAGATCCTCCAGCCGCTCCGACGGGAGCCAGAACCGGGACACCAGCTCCACCTCGATGCCCGGCTGCTTCGACTCCACCGCCAGCACCCACGCCGACAGGTCAGACACCGCGGACAGGTCCAGCCCGCCCCACGCCCGGCGGCCCTTCAGCACGGACTCGTCGACCATGCCGGCCACACGGTCCCAGGCCCGGACATCGATCCACCGCGTGGACGCTTTCTCGCGGATGTTCAGCGACAGCCGCAGGAACGTCGGAAAGTACGAGGGCGTGGCCTGCGCCTTGTTCGCCTCGCGTCGCAGATATGCCAGCGTCGGCGACACCCCGAGGCCCGGGTTGGCGCGGCGCCACGTCTTCTCATCGAAGGGATCGTCCGTCTCGTCGGCCGCCCAGATCACCCCGTAGTGGGCTGGGTCCTGGACGACGTTCTCGGCGACCTTGCGGGTGTAGGAGTGTTTCTCGTCGTAGATCGAGCCCTCTTGCGCGTCATCCGCCGTCGTGATGAACACGATCAGCGGCTGATCACGCGCGCCCGTTCCCGTCTCGATCGCATCGATCAGGTCCCGGCTCTTGTGGACGTGGACCTCGTCGATCACCGCGCCGGAGACGTTCAGGCCGTGTGCGGTCTCCGCGATCCTCGACAACGCCCGGAACACGCCGCCCGTCCGCGGCACCCGGATCACGCTGGTGAGCACCTCAGCCCGGCCCTTCACCGCCCGACTGGTCTGCGCCATCCGCTTCGCGTCGTCGAAGACCCGCTTCGCCTGCTCCAGCGACCCGGCCGCCGCATACACCTCCGCACCGGTCTCCCGGTCCGCAAGCAACAGCGCCAGCCCGATCCCCGACGACAACGTCGACTTGCCGTTCTTCCGGGGAACCTCGATCCACACCGCGCGCACAACCCGCACCGGCCGGTCCAGCTCCGGGTCATGCCACAGCCAGCCAAACACCGGCGCGATCACCCACACGAACTGCCACGGCGCCAACTTCAGCGGCGTACCGCCCCAGCGGCCCTTCGTGTGCTTGAACGACTCGATCGCGGCCTTCGCCCGCCGCGCCGCCGCCACATCGAACCAGGCACCCGGCTGCTCCGGCATCTGAAACGCCGACACCAACGGCCGCGACAACAACGCGTCCGCGATCTCCTCGTCACCCATGCCCAGCTCGTGCAGCGCCGCCCGCGGCACCGGCAGACCCTCCGCACAGTCCTCCAACGACAGCTGCTCAGTCGAACGGATCGTCGTCGTCGCCATCGTCGCCACCCTCCGGCGGCGTCAGCCGGCCCCGCGCCGACGGCGACAGACCCAGCTCGCCGATGTACCGGGCCAACTGCTGGCGGTACTGGCCCGCGATCGTGGTCGCGCCGTTCTTCATCCAGCCGCGCTCGCCCTGAATCAACATGCCGTGCGCCGAAATCTCCCGCTCGCACTGATCGATGCGAGCGACGCAGATGCAGTAGTCCTGCACAACCTGCGTGTCGACGGCCGCCAGCCCCGCCGTGAGCTTCAGTACGGGAACGACCCTCCGCCACTCCCTCCGGGCGATCTCCCGACAGCGGGCGTTGATCTGACGCTGTCTGTCATCGCCCCGGACCGCCGGGAACGTGTCGAGCCAGTTCGGCTCCTCCAACTCCGACGGTGGAACCTTCACGCCCTCACGGATCGGCTTCTTGCTGGGGTTCCCCTCACGCACAACCTGCAGCGGCGGCTTCCTGCGGTGCGGGTCAGCCACGGTTCCTCCTAGCCGATCAGGAGCAACTGCTCTCCACCGCCGCGCGCGCCCTTCGAGACGTTGCACTCCAGGTGCGTGATCTGGACGTTTTCTGGGCTGTGGGCACCGCCCTGTGACAGCGGCACGACGTGATCGAGACTCGGGCTTCGCGGGTGCGGGTACGCGAGGGTGCGGTCCACCTTCCGTCCACACTGACCGCACTTCCAGCGGTCACGCTCCCCGATTGCATCCCGCAGTACCGGCTCACCTGTCGAAGTGGCCTTCTTCAGCGCGCGCCGACGGTGGTATCGGTCACGACGGCGATCCCCCCACGGCTCCTGATAGGTGCGACCCTCGGCCTTAGCCTGGAGCGCCCAGCGCCGCTTTCCGCACGCCTCAGAACAGCACCGCTGCGTTCGGAAGCCCGGCAAGAAGAGTTTCCCGCACGCCGTGTTGGCACAGGCCAACTGCCGGCGAGGACCGTACAGGCGGATGCCGCGCCCTATCTCGCTACAGAGACGTGAGCAGAACCGCTGCCCAGAGGACCGCCGAGGTATCAACTCGCCGCACCAGCGGCACGCTCGGAGAGGCGGCATCGGCTTCCGGTAGTGGGCCCACCAGGTACGGCACTGCGGCGAGCAGTACTTCGGCACCGGACCGGTACTGCGGACCTGCACCCGCTCGGCGCAGGACTTGCAAACGATCTCCGTCGGTCGCTTCCCCATCGCTTCTCCCAGATATGCGGAAGGCCCCGAGCCTGGGAGTGCTCAGGGCCTTCCTGCCCGCGGGGATCAGCCGCGGGTGCTTCTTGATCGTTCCGCGCAAGTGGATCTAGCCCCGGCGCTACCGAAATCTCTCCCCCGCGGTCCCGTGTGCGCGCGGGCGGGGGTGCGCCCCCACCCGGGGGCGGGCGTGCGCGCGAGGATCTCCGAAGTGATCACCCCGACGTGATCTTGGCGCCGGTCAGTCGGCGCGTCGCTGCCGAGTCCGTGCGGCCTTCTTCGCCATGCGGGACCGGTCGGTCTTCGTCTGGCCCGCGTTGGCGATCTTCGCGGCTCGTGTCTTGCCGAGTCGACCCTTGAGTGCCTCGTAGACCTTCCCTCGGCCGGCCACGATGCCTCGGATGTGTCCGCCCTTGCCCTTCGGCACGCTTGATCACCTCCGCTGCTCTGCTGCCCAGCCTCCAGGCTGATGCTTGGCCGTCTCGGAGCTGTGGCAGGGCTTGCACAGCCCTCGTCCGTACTGTGGATCGTTCGCATCGAGGCCTTCGCGCTCCAGTTGTTGCCGTGAGCGTGGCCAGTGGTCTGCCTCGGTGGCTGGTGCCCGGCGACACAGGACGCAGACAGGCTGAGCGTCGAGTACGCCGCGGCGGAAGCGCTCTTCGTGCCGTGTCGTGTAGCCCCTCTGCCGTGCGCTACCTCGTGTCCGGGTGTCTCTGCCGTGTATCGGGCAGGGCTTGGTCTGGTCACAGCCTGGCCGTGAGCAGGGAGGCTTGAGCCGTGAGGGCATCAGTACCTCCTGCCGTGCGGTAGCGTGCCCGGTCCCGGAACCAGGGGGTTCCAGGAAAAGGGGGTGTTCTGATGGCCAGTGGGTGCCGTGATTGCCAGACGTGCACGATGTCGTGGATCGCTCGGATGGGGCGTCACACGCTCTACCTGTTCACCCTGTCCTGGCTGGTGAAGCCCGTGTTCCTGAAGAACTGCCCTCAGTGCAAGCACATGATGGGACGGCACCAGAGGCGACGGGACGGCTCGTTCCAGGACTGACCCTCTCAGGCGTGCGCACGCTCTACGTGTGCCCGGATGGCGCCCAGGTCGGGCTCCATCTCGATGTGGAGCGGTGCCCCTTCGCGCACGCGCGGGAGCATATGAAGACGCAGCCCTACGGTGATCTCGTCGCCGCATTCGGGGCAGTCGACGGTCACGCTTCCTGCGGTTGCGGGCATCAGACGCGCAGCACCTGAACGGTGAGCTCGGCGTTGTCCACGTTGAAGGCGAGCGGGTTGCCGTAGTCGTTGGGACTGAACGGCCCGAAGACCTGGGTCTCGCCCGCGGGTACGGTCTCGCTGCGCACCGGGGCGGTGAGGCCGTCGACGGAGCGCGCGGTGTGGAACGTGATGGTGCGACTGCTCGCCCCGGTGTTGTTGACGATGAGGACGACTCGGCCGTCGTTGGCGACGCTGTTGCCGTTGGCTACGTCACCCGCGGTCGCGGCGGGGAGGACCGTGCCGGCGCGGGACGCCTGCGTGGCGGCGATGTTCGTGCGGGGCATGGCGGTCTCCTACATCGGGACGATGGTGATCTGCGGCTGGCTGGTCTGAAGCCGACGCTCGTACTTGGCGAGGACGGCTTCGATCTCGGCGCGGCAGGCTTCGTCCTGCCGCTGCTGCTCGTCGGCGAGGAGGCGCCGCGCTTCGGCGAGCCGTTCCTCACGGGCGGCGGTGCACGTGGTGAGGTGCTCGTCGAGGTCGACGACCACGTCCGTGCAGTGCGGGCAGTCGTAGCGGCCGGATTCACGAGGCTGCATCATTCGTCCACCGCCTCGTAGGTGGCGGCGAAGACGTCCCCCTTGCAGGGGTAGAACTCGCCTTGCACGCCCTTGATGATCCAGTCGCCGTACTGGAACTGGACCCAGGTGTCGTGGAGGCGGTCGTAGACGTGGAAGTCGCGGTCGACGTCGTTGAGCTTGACAAGTCCGTTGGTGAAGTCGATCAACTCTCGCATGGCCACGTCTTCGGTCCACTGCACGGCTTCGATCTCAACGGGCTTCTTGCGATAGCGGGCCATGGGCGCGGGCCTTTCGGGATGCGGGTTGGTTGCCGGTCAGGGCCCGATGGCGGCCCACGGTCCGGCGAATCCTGCGGCGACGTTGCTGCCGGGGGTAATCGCGGCGGGCAGGGCCGTCTGGGCGGTGCCGTTGGTCGCGAACCGATACGTTCCGCTGGTGAGGCCGGCGTTGACGGCGGTGGCGAGTCCGCCGCTGCCGGTCGCGCGGGCGACGGTCGGCGCTGTGGCCGCGTTGAAGACCATGGCCACCCACACGAAGCTGCCGGCGGCCACGCTGGTGCTCGTGATGGTGGTCGTCTTGAGCCCGGTGCTGGTGATCGAGGCGTCAACGCCCGTGGTCGCGAGCCTGGCCCCGGCCGGGTTGTAGAGGCCGACCCAGCACTGGCCAGCGGTGGGGGTGGCGCCCGCCGTGGTCACCCACCAGTAGACCTTGGTGATGGCCGTGTCGTCCGGGACATGGATCTTGGACAGGTACACGGTGCCGTTCGTCAGCAGCGAGCCGGTCGTCGCGATGACCGGGTCGTAGGTCCAGCCGGTCAGCCCGTGATTGACGGGCAGCTGCTCGCCGAACGCGCCGGTCGCGGTGTACACCGACCCGGCGGCCGGAACGGTGAAGAGGTTGCCGCCGCCGTTCCGGAGGGTGATGAGCCGCCCGGTGGTGCCGCCGTCCGTGCTCGTCAGGAAAATCCCCTGGGCTGCGGTGCCGGCCGCAGTGCCGCGCCGCAGGTCGATGCTGAGGGCGGACGCGCTGGTGTCGTCGGTGGCAGTCGTGCCGCCGTTCGTGTGCGTGACCTTGAGCGTGCCTCGGGGCAGCGTCTCGTGACCCGAGATGTAGACGGCGCTGGTCTCGCGGTTGTCGCTGATCAGGTTCAGGGCGGCGGCGACGTCGACGCCGGTGGTGGACGCCTGGTAGATCGTGACCGCGTGCTCGGTCGGCGACGTCGTCTTCAGGAACGCCGACCGAACTGCGAGGTTCGTGGTGATCCCGCCGGTGAGCGCCCCGCCGGTCTTCGGCAGGAATCTCCCGTCCGCGTAGGCCCGATCCCCGTGCGGGTCGGTCGCGGCGACGTGCGCGTCGACCTTCGCGGTGGCGTCGGCGGCTGCGGTCGAGATGGCCGCGGCCTGCGCGTCGGCTGCCGCCTGCAGCGCCCCGGCTTCGACTGCGGCGGCGGAGCCTGCCGGGTCGGCGCCGACGAGCTCCGCGTCCAGAACCACGCCACCGGTGCGGCCGTTGACGGACGACACGAGCCCGGCGGACACCTCGACGATGCGCGCCTGCTGCCCCGTGGTGACCTCGATCGCGTCGTCGAACGCTTCGCCTGTGACCTCGATCCTCACCGGGTCACCTCCAGCGACACGACCGCCCGACCCTCCAGCAGCCGCACCACATGGGGGCCGTTGACCATCTCCAGGTCCCACACGCCGTTCCGGGTGAGGGTCTCGGTGACGGCCGCCGACAGGGCGAGCCGCACCGTGTCCCCGATGATCGTCAGATGAGGGGTGAGGTCCAGCAGGAGCTCACCGTTCTCGGAGGCCGCGGCTGACCGGATCTGCGCCCGGGCGGTCCATCCGGACCAGGTGAAGCCCGGCTCGTCCTTCACCTTGAAGTTCTGTACGTAGGTGGCGCCCTGCTCGATGTGAAGGTCGAAGTGCCCTGCGGCCAACCCAGCCACCTCCGGGATCGTCGAGGACGCCGCGTCCGCGGTCAGGGTCGCCGTAGCGGACAGGGCCGCAGTGGCGCGCGCGGACAGGACGGGCGTCGCAGCAAGGCTGCTGTCAGCCGAGAGGACGGCTGTGGCGTGAGCGGCAACCAGAGCCGTCGCGCCGAGCGCGGTCTCAGCGGACAGGGCGGCCGACGCCGTGTGGACGGCGCCGTTGGACAGGGTGTTGAACAGGTCGTAGGTCGCCTCGTCCGGGGTGCCGGCGTCGCGGTGGGCGGACAGGTCGAGTGCGCACTGGTCGATGGCCGCGGCGATCCACGCGGGGCTGGCGAGCGTGCGCCGGTTCGTCCACGTCGCCCCGTCCGGGCTGGTGTCCCAGTAGACGTTGCTGCCGTCCTCACGCAGCCGCAGGAATGCGTGCGCGACCGGGTCGTAGGTGATCTCGACGGCGTCGGGGTCGAAGTAGCCGGAGTCGGACTGCATCCGCAGCAGGTTGCCGACCGCTTTGATCGTGAAGCCGATGCGCGTCCCGGAGGCGTCACCGTTGACGAGGATGCCGCAGTACGCCTCCGTCGCCGTCGACGCGGCTGGGACCGAAGCCACCTTCACGAAGAAGCTCGCCCCGGCCAGCGTCCAGGCGTAGGCGGTCTGATATCCGGCGAACCCGGTCGTGCACGGCACGTGCGCCAGGCCGCCGGATTCGGAGACGCCGCCGTAGGAGTTGCCCCAGTCGGGGGCGATCACGCCGTCGTTGAAATTGTCGACGAGGGTGGAGAGGCTCGGCATGCGGGCCTCCGATCACGCCAGCGACAGCGTCAAAGACCCGGCGGTAAGCCTCAGCTCATCCCCCGCGGCGACGGTGCGGGACGCGGACAGGGCGCCGTACCAGAGCCTGACCGGCGTGCCCGCCGAATCCCAGATCTCCACGCCGACGACGGTCGCGGCCGGCATCCCCGTCCACACGAGATCGGCCGAGTTGCTGGTGGCCCCGCCGACGGCCGCAGCCACGCTGAGGTTCTGCCGCGCGTAGGACCCGCCCGTCACCTCGGTGCCCGCGGTGGTGTCGTCGCCGTTCGCGGTCACCAGCGCCACCTTGAGCGGCGTGGTGGGGGCGGTGGGTGACAGGCCGTTGAGGAAGTCGAGGGCTCGGTTCTCCCCGGTGTTCGTGAGCGCGTCGGGCACGCGGCCTCCTTAAGGGTGGGCGCCGCGTGGCGCGAGGTGGAAGCCCCGCCGTCCGGGGAACGGGCGCGGACGACGGGACGATCAAGCGGCCTTGGGTCGGCCCGGCTTCACCTTGGCTGCGGCCTCGATGGTCGGCAGGTGGTAGAGCGGCTGGTCGCCTTCGAGCGGGACTCGCTCGATCTTGCCGCGGGTTTCCCAGACGCGGATCGTGCCGGGCTTCACTCCAGCGACTCGGGCGGCTTCCCAGATGTCGCCGAGGTCGCGCTGATACAGCTCGTACAGCTCAGGGTTGGGGAAGGTCGGCACGGCACCTCCCCGGAATGCAGAGAGCCCCGCCGGATAGCTCACGGCGGGGGTTCTGGGTGCTCTTGCGACGGGTGTTCCACCATCGACTTCGGAGATTACAGATTCAGCGATCAACTAGCAAGCGTGACTACGCTTCGTCCATCGGGAACCAGTTCCGTCCATCAGGAACCAACGATGACGTCCACACCGGCGAACCGTGGGTACTGCGCAGTCCGACAATGTGAGATTGCAGCGCGGGGCCCGGATGGAAGTACTCGCCGCTGGCCCGCAATTGCGCGAACTGGCGGTGCCTTCGCGTCTCGACCTCTTGGCCTCCCGGCTCCAGGGCGAGCACTTCGTTGGGCCGGATGGTCGTGAAGCGCTGTGCCAGGTTAGCCGTGTAACCGATCTTGATGAGGTTGCCGCAGCGGACGTAGTAGACCTTCCAGCCGTCCCTCACAGCCAGGACGCCCGCCCGCAGATGCTCGTCCCGACCTTCACGCTCCTCCTGGCCCTCCTCGTACTTGCGGCGGCCGAGCTTGGTGGCTATCTCCACTGCCTTGTCGTCGATCTCGACGCC
The DNA here is from genome assembly GCF_042657145.1 of Streptomyces bullii. Taxonomy (NCBI): domain Bacteria; kingdom Bacillati; phylum Actinomycetota; class Actinomycetes; order Kitasatosporales; family Streptomycetaceae; genus Streptomyces; species Streptomyces bullii. Next base: position 381,870 of record NZ_JBHSNY010000004.1, on the reverse strand, counting down.
GGAGAGCTCCATACGGCGCAGTGTGATGAGGATGTAGGAGCGGGCCGGGTCGTCGTTGGCCACCTTGTCTGAGTGAGGTATGCGGTCGCCGACGTTGCCTGAGCTGTCGACGCCGAATGCGTTGCGGGCCATATGGCCATTCTCCCTACTTCTGTGACATACGGTGATCGTCGCGGTCAAGCGAGGACCCCTGTACGGTCATGACAGAGCCCCCGGTGACGCGCGCCGGGGGCTCGCTGTGCTCCTACTGCCGGTTGTCGGTCCGGGCCCATACGCCGCGGGTGCTGGAGTGCTGGTGCCGCTGGTCCTGGTAGACGGGGCCCGCGTAGTGGTGGTGGTGCTCCTCCGGCAGCACACCCCGCGCCCGCTTGGCGAGCCGGCCGAGGGCGAGCACCAGGGCGGTGGGCGCGCCGAACACGACGGCGATCACGGCGGGGTTGGCGTAGCCAGACGCCCACAGCACCGCGGTGGTGGCTCCGCCGCTGGTGGCGACGAGCACGCTGGCGCCGAGCATGCGGGCGGTGTCGTCGACGGCCTTCGAACTCATCGGCGGACGCCCGGGCTGCGGCACGGGCGGGGCGTCGCCGTACCGCGGAAGCGGGCGGTCGTCGCGGAACGAGGTCGCGAAGTCGGTGATGATACGGCGCGCCTCGGCGGCAGCCTCATCATCGGTCATGGCGGTGCGGATCGGATCGGTCTCGGCGGGCATCGGGATCTCTCCAGTCGGATGATCGGTTTGGCGGGAGGACCCTGCCCCGGACCCTGCCCGCGGTCACGTTTCCGCAGGTGGGACCCTGCCCAGACCCTGCCCGGCGGTGCGCTGACCCTGCCCGGAGTTGGGCAGGGTCAGCTTCCATCAGGACACGGCCAAGACAGGACAAACAGGGACAGGCGACAGGGTGCAGGACAGGGCAAACTAGGACAACTACTGCAGATCTTCGAGGCGGAAACCGCGGGACTCGCGGCCGTCGACGGTGCTGACCTTCACGGCGTCGATCGTGATTCCGGCAGCGTCCAGGCTGTCCTTGAGGAGTTTGCCGACCCGCGCGCCGTACCGGCCGTCGCTCTCGTCGTCGCCGCGCTTGTACCGGCCGTCAACACCAGCGAGATAGGCGAACACCTCCGCCCGCGTGGCCTCCCCTCGGCCCGTCGACGCAATGGACTTGCGCAGGTGGTCGAGGATCGTGACCTCCGGCTCGGCCGGCAGGACGCCCGCCCGCTGGCGCAGCTCGTAGGCCCGCCGCAGGATCGCCTCGACCTCTTCGTCGGTGTAGAAGTATGACTGCGTGAGCACAGGCTCCGAGGTCTCGCCGGTCTGCAGGTAGCCCACACCTCGCTGCGACTTCAGGATGCGCTGCGCGTTGTAGCCGGCGGACGCCCGGCCCTTGCCGAGGATCGTGTCGGACGCTTCGGGCGTCATGCAGCGACCGGCCCAGCGCGTGGACAGGATGTCGCGGATGCCGGTCGGCACAGCGTTCGAGTCGGGCTTCTGCGTGGCGCAGATGACGATCACCGCGTAGGCCCGGCCCTGCTGCGTGATCAGCCGCAGGAGCCGGTCCAGCTCCTTCTGCTGCTCCGGGCTGGCCGCGGCCATGTAGGAGGCCCACTCGTCGATGAACAGGATCGTGAAACGCACCCGCTCGTCCTGCGCGGCCAGCGCCTCGGAGAACTTGCGCACCCGGTGGTCCTTGACGGTCTGCTTCAGCTCGGGAAGGACCACATCCCACACGTGCCGCAGGATGGCGAGCAGCCGCTCCGGGTCGCCGTCGGTGTCGATCATCTGGGCGATCGGCTCGAACGGCGACAGGTCGAAGCCGCCCTTGCCGTCGGCCAGGTACAGGTCGGCGGTCACGTCCATCGCTGCAGAGAGCAGCGGGTTGTTCGCCGCGGCCGACTTGCCGGACCCGGGCTCGCCACCGAAGAGGGCGGTCTTCTCGAACCACTCCACGGCCATGACGTCACCGCGCTCGGACACGGCCATCGGCACCGGCTCCCACAGGTTGACCTTCTCCGCGGTGAGCAGCGGCCCCCTCTTGGGCCTGCCCGTGAAGGGCACCTTGAGGGTGACACGCAGAGTGATCCAGTCCTCCCGCGCGCCCTTGGTCTGCGACACCTGCTGCACGCTGACACCGAAACCGTTCGCGAGCTGCGCCGTCGCGCCGAGGGCCTTGGAGGCGGGGATGCCGTCGGGCAGCTCCAGCCGGACCTCCCAGGCGGAGCCGTCCGCAGTGAGCGTGCACGGCGACAGCAGCTTGACGACATCCTCTGCGCCGATGACCTTGGCGCTGCGGTACACGCGGTTGACCATCTCGTCGGTCATGCGGTCCCCGTCGCCGATCTTCGCGTCGCGGTCGGTGTACAGCTCCCCCGCGGTGGTGCGCCGCCCGACCAACGCGAACGCGGCCAGGGTTGCGGCGGTGGCGGCGAACCCGCCGGGGGCGCCGAGCAGGTGCAGGCCGGCGCCTTCGACGCCGGCGATCGGGGTGAGGGCGGCGACACCGCGCACGGCGCGTCGCATGCGGGCGTCCCGCTGGGCCGACCGGTACTTGCTCATGGCGGACACCGAGTCGGCGAACGCGCCTTCCATCTCCCGGCGCCGCTTGTCCTTCTCTTTGCCGGGCATGAGGCGCCGGTCGTGGGCCCACTTGGCGGCCTTGTAGTCGCGCTGTGCCTGCTGCACCTCGTGCCGGGCGGCGGTGACCTGGGCGCCTTCGGTGCCCTGCACCCACAGGAAGGTGCGGCGCAGGCCGCGGCCGATCTGGGAGGCGTGCCCGTGCTCGGTGGCCTGCCGTCGCAGCCACTTGCGGAAGCTGCGGGCGGTGTTGACGGCGCCGAGCTCGGCGCGGTTCTTCCACCCGGCGCGGGTCTTGGTCCAGGCGGGAGTGAGGGGGGTGTCGCCCATCAGGTCGACGGACGTCGTCTGCTTCTCGACGGGCGCCTCGCCGGGGGTGTTCAGGTAGCTGGCGACGACCCGCTCCCACTCCGGGTCGGGGGCGCTGCTGGGGGTCGTCTCGATGCTCACTGCGAGCCCTTCTTCGCGGCGGTCTGCTTGGCGGTGATGGCGGCCTGGCGGCGGGCGGCGGGGGCGTACTTCACGTCCCCCTTGGTGCGCCTGCCGCGGCGCGCGGGCGGGTTGTAGACGCGGGGCTTCTTCGCACCGGGCACTTGCGATGCGACCTGCTGTGTTGATCCGTTCACAGGGCGCTTCTGCCGGGCGGCTTCGACCCTCGCTTCGGCGGCGTTACGCAGTCGGATAATCTCCGCGGACTCCGCCGGGTCAGCGCCCTCGACGTCTCGGTGCGCGCGCCTCCACACGGCCTCGGTGACGGTCGTCTCGCCGAGCGCCGCGGCAAGGCGCAGGGCATGCTGCCAGACCTTCGGGAACTCCTTGGCGCGCGCCTGCGCCAGCTTCTCCGCAGCCTCAGCTGCAGCACACTCCGCGGCCTCCTTCTCGGCGGCGCGGCGCTTCTCCTCCGCGGCCTTGCGGGCGGCCTCGGCTCGCTCGGCTTTCGCCTGAGCCTTGCGCTGCTTGCGAGTGAGCGCACCGTCGCGCTTGCGGATCTGGCCATGCTCGTGAAGGTCATAGACGCCGGGGCCGGCGATGGACGCGAACGCGGTGCTGATGGCGGTGGCCGGATCGAAGGCGTGCAGCCCGTGCCACAGGTTGATGGAGGCGGCGATGAACGCGAGGCACCAGGCGATGAGCCGGTAGTGCCAGTGCGGCCGGCGGTCGGTAGCGGCGGCCCGGGCGCCCTTGAGGACGACCCACGCCCCGCCTTCGAGCATGATCGGCGCGGCCATCAGCCACAGGGCGTTCGGGTTGTAGAACGCGGCAATCTGCACCGGAAGGGCGACGATCGAGCAGACGACGTAGAACCGCAGCGCGTACTGGCGCCACTGCTCCTCGGCGGCAGCAACCTCGGCGGCCTTCGCCGCTTCGGCCTGCTCCTGCGCGGCAGCCTTCTCCTCCGCCTCCCGAGCAGCGCGCTCCTGCTCCTCGCGCTCCCGATTGAGCTTGGCGATGCGGGCCTCGCGGGCTGCCTGCTCCTCACGAGCACGAGCCTCGGCCTTGTCGTTGGCGATCCTCTGCTTACGGGCCTCTTCGGCGGCCTTGATGCGCTCAGCCTCAGCCTCACCCTCGGCCTTGATGCGGGCGGCCTCGGCGTCGGCGGCGGCGCGGGTCCGGATCGCCTCCGCCTCGGCCAGCGCCCGCGGGTCGAACCGCGGCTCGGCCAGCGGCGTGCCGTTGACCTTCTCGAAAGACGTGGCGGTCACGGTCGATCAATCCCTTCAGCAGATCAGGCGGTGGAGGTGGGGGCGGGCCGGTGCTTCAGCCACACGGCAACAGCAGCCAGGGCGAGCACCGGCCCCGGGATCAGGCCGACGATCACAGCCGCACCAGCGGCGGCGAGGCCGATCGGCGTGGCAGCCGCAGGCCACAGGCCGACGACGATCAGGAACGCTGCGAGCAGCGACCACAGCAGGACACGACGGGACATGACGACCTCTTCGGGGTCGGAACGGATGGTGGGGGTCTGGTCGGCGCCCCGGGCCGGAGTCGATCCGGCAGCATCACGCCGGGACCGGGGCTGGGTGGGTCAGCGGCGCTTGGTCGGCCTGCCGAAGAGGCCCGACTTCGGGTTGGTGACGTGGCTCTCATGGACGCGCGTGCCGGTGTCCTTCAGCCGCACCGCCGGGTCGTCCGGGGTGGTGGCGTTCCCGCAGGCCTGGCAGGGCTTACCGGTCTCGTTCTTACTGAACAGGCCCATCAGGGCTCCTCTCGGATAGGTGACTGGGTGTGGTGCGCGCCCCGGGCCCGAGTCGATCGGGCGCCCTCACGGCGTGGATGCCGGGGCTTGGTGCCGGGCGCGGCAGGGGTTTCCGCGCCCGGCAGTCGGCGGGGTCAGGCGGCTGGGGTGGCTCCGGTGGCGGTGTCGAGCCAGAGCGTGAGGCCGCCGGGGTATTCGGACGGCGCCTGGTGATAGGCGCCGAGCTGCGGGTCGTCGTGCGGGCCGGGCGGGAGAGTGCAGCGCACGAGGCGGCGGCCCTCGACGTTCAACGTGGCCGTGCACTGCGGCGGGGCGGCGGCCATCACGCACACCCCCTTTGGCAGGGGCGGCAGCACGGCGCGCAGCCGCAGCGAGGCGACGGCGACTCCTGCTTCGACAGCAGCTCCCGACGGGCGGCTCCTACGACTGCCATCGCGGCTCCTACGACGACGATCGCCACCAGCAGCGCCCACATCACGCCGCGGCCGGGTAGTCGATGTGCAGGTCGACGCAGCCCGTCACCCAGTCCAGGTGGATCGGGCACGTGGTGCGCTCGGCGAGCGGCACCGCGTAGATGGTCTCCCGGCGCAGCGCCCGGTCCAGCTCGTCACCGAAAAGGTCGGCGATCGTCGTCGTGGAGCGGACACGCTGCCCCAGCTCGGTGCGGGCAAGGTCGGCATCGGAGATGAACGGAGACATGGGTGGTCAGCCCTTTCGGGTAGTGGGGATGGGGCGGGGGTGGGAAGCCGCGGCGGCGGGACGGGGGTGGACACCGCCACCGCGGCGGATCAGGGGCCTACTTGGGCCGGGACTTGCTTCGGTGGTTCGCTTCGGCGACCTTCTGGCGCAGGGCCTCGCGCTCGGCGTCGGTCACGACACCTCCCGCACGACCCGCAGGTGCCGGCCGGTGGTGACGGGCACGAACCGGTGCCCGATCCGGGTGCGAGTGACGGGGTCGATCGCCACCAGCTCCAGGTACGGCGCTTCGCCGTCCCAGCCCGGCCACGGGGTCAGAACCTCGTCGGCCTTCGCCCGCAGCTGCTCCAGCCGCTCCCGCTCGGCACTCACGACTCACCCTCACGGACGACGAGGAACCGGTCGGACGGCAGGTCCATACGGACGGTGGCCGGAGTGCCGGAGGTGGTCAGCTCCGCCGCACGCTCCTCCGCCGGACGAGAGCCGCGCGGATGCCCGGCGGGGAAGTGGTCGAGGACCTCGCGGGCGGTCACGACTCGACCCCGATCAGATCCAGGCGGCCGGCCTGGGCGAGCGTCGCCCGTGCGGCGGCCATCACGTCCTCGGCAGCCGCCAGGGAGTCCGCGTCGAGATCCGTCATGCGGCCGGCCTCGGCCAGCGCCGCCAGCTGCACCGCGTGCTCGGCGGCCGTCTCGTACTGGGCGACGGCACGGATCAGGGGGAAGTGGGACTCGACGCCGGCCAGCGCCTCGGCGGCGGCCAGCGGAAGCGGGGCGGTGGGGGCGCTCATGCCGCCACCTCCGCCGCATGCTGGTTGTGCAGACGGGCAGTGCGAGCCAGGCCGCGAAGCTGCAGGGCGAACGCGATCAGGTCGTCGGCGAACGCCTCGGCCATCTCCGGCGTGTGGTACTCCGGCATGTCGCCGGCCTCGATGCCGATGTGCGCCTGGCGTAGCCGCTGGTCGTCCGACGCCGGGTCGACCTGCAGCATCGCGTACATGAGCAGGGAGCCGTCCGGCTTCAGGAACGAGGAGATGCCCACGTCCTCGGACGCCGACGTGTGGATGATGTCCTCGAACTGCATCGGGCTCGCGAGATGGTCTTCCACGCACCACGACGGGCACTCGATCGGGGCGACACGTGCGGACTTGCGGGTGCCGATCAGGGCGGGGACGAGACGGTGACCCGGCTTGGACGCCGGGAAGGTGGCGACGTTGGTGTTCACAGCGCCACCGCCAGCTCGCTCGTCGGGATTCCGCGGTCGGCGAGGTACTGGGTGAAGGCGGAGCGGGGGACGCGGATGGTGCCGCGTCCGGAGCCGACTCGGTAGGAGGCGAGGCGGCCGGCCGCGATCTCGCGGTAGACGGTGGTCGTGTCGACGCGGAGGGCGTCGGCGATGACCTTTACCCGCAGGGGCGGGTTGTCGGATGCCTGCTGTGCCGCAGGCACGGTAAGCTCTTCGTGCATCTCGGAGACCCAATCTCTGATGCGTTGGCCCTAGCGGGCTCGGTGTTCGCAGCACCGAGATCACCCCGCTGGGGCCTTTGACGTTGTAGAGGGCACAGCAGAACCTGCGTCTTCCGCAGAACCTGCCGACACCAAAGAAGTTATGACAACTATGACTCCCGTGCAAGCCCGTGAGCGGATCGTCACGCAAACGGTTATGGAAGCGCTGGTCAGCGGCGTGGTTCACTTGTTGTGACCAATAGACGAAAGAAGGGACCCCGTGGCAGCTCAGCCGAAGCCGGCCTACCAGCAGATCGCCAGCGACATCCGCCAGCGCATCCTTGACGGCGACCTCCAGGCCGGGGACAAGCTGCCGACTGAGGCTGACCTGATGGCGGAGTACGGCGTGTCCCGCATCGTCATCCGGAACGCGGTCCAAGCACTCGTCAGCGAGGGCCTCGTAACCACGCATCGCGGCAAAGGCATGTTCGTCCGCGAGCAGCAGCCCATGCGCAAGCGGCTTTCTGTCGACCTCTACGGCAAGAGGCCGACCAGCTCACCGATGAAGCGTGCCGCGGAAGCCGAGGGGCGAAGGTCAGAATGGGAATGGCAGTCGCGTCGCACCGCAGCAACGAAGGCGATCGCTGAGAGGCTGGCAATCGGACCCGGCGATGACGTGGTGCGGACGACTTACCGGTTCTTTGCAGACGACGAACCGGTCATGCTCTCTACCTCCTACGAGCCCCACGCCCTGATTGCCGGCACGCCAGTTGAGCAGCCTGAGGGTGGTCCGGTTACGGGCGTCGTCCCCCGCATGGACGCGATCGGACAGCACATCACCCACGTCACTGAGGACGTCAACGCTCGCGCGCCACGGCCCTACGAGATCGAGCAGTTGGAGATCGCGCCGGGGGTGCCGGTCATTACGATCACGCGGACGTACTACGTCGACGAGCGGCCAGTGGAGACGTGCGACATCGTCGTGGCCGCCGACCGGTACACGCTGAGCTACACGATCCCCATTCCGCCATTCCAGCCCTCCGAAGCCTGAGTCGAGCAATCGTCCTGTGCGCCTGCTTCGCGCTCTTGCGGGACTGCCGCACTCCCCTGACCGTGGTCTGTCAGCGGGGTGTCGAGACCACGACAGGGGGACTGGATGGCGCGTAGGTGGGACGACACGGCGGGCCGGTTACTGATGGCTGCGGCGGTGCTGCTGCACCGAACGGTGGCGAGTGGTCCGGCGCGGGACCGGTGGCAGCATCGGCGCAACTCGGCACTACGGGCGGCGTACCGGCGGGGTGTGCCGGTGCCGCAACTAGCAGCTGCGCTCGGGTTGTCGGATGGCTGGGTAAGGCAGGTGCTCGCCGGGAAGAAGCCGCCGGTGATCGAAGAGGCGGCGTAGGCGGACATGCGAAAGGGCCCGACCGCATCCCGCGGTCGGGCCCTTCGTCATGCGCGCTGTTCGCCGTGAGCAACGAGCTCCGCGACCAAGAGCTCGAAGGTCTCGGGGGTCATCCGTTCACGCAGGAGTTCGACGAGCTTCCTGGCGTCATCGAACGGCATCGGATCCAAGATGGTTCCGTCCGGCAGGTGGTCGTAGATCACTTCGCTGTCGAGTTCAGGCATGCCCGCTCAACGCCGGCCCGGGCTGGTCGTCACGCCGCGCTACGCCGTTCGGCGAGTGGCAGCTGGAGCGCCTCGCTGTGCCCGTACTGCGTCGAGCAGGCGGGGCAGCGGACGCCTGCGGTGTCGAGGGTGACGCGCAGGACGTGGCCGCAGGTGCAGGCGACGCCTATCCGCCGGGGCGGCTTCTCGCCGGTGACGATGCGGCGGGCCTGGCCGACGGTCTTGGCGAGTTCGGCGGCGATCTCCTTCACCGCCGGGTGCTCGTCGCAGATCATGCCGAGGTTGAGGGCGAGGGTGGTGCATGCCCAGTCGACGACGGCCTGCACCGACTGGCACTGGGGGATCTCCCACCGTTCGCGCTCGCAGAGGTCGCGGGCCCAGCCGCCGACGACGCCTTCGATGCCGCCGCGGGCCCGGAGGTCGAGGGCGTCGCCGCCGGGGAGGCCGCGGCCGGGGGTGCCGGAGACGGCGAGCCCGTCGCCGCGCCGGGTGGGCAGCAGCGCGTCGGCGAGCTGCCGGTACAGCCCGGGGAGTTCGTCCAGGGCGTCGGCCATGTGCTGGCGGCAGCCGCGGTGGACGCGTTCGCGGGCGGGCTTGTCACACACGGCGCAGGGGGCGGACTCGGGTGCGTCGTCGAGGTACATCACGCTGCTCCGTTCTTGGTGCGGTGGTAGTACTCACGCTGCCGCTCGCGGTGGCAGGCGAGACACCGCTTGGATCCCTTGTTGCCCTTGCCGGTATTGGCCTCGTCATAGGGGTGGCCTTGCGGACACTGAGTCTTTACGGCGTCGCCACGGCGCACGTTCTCGGCGAACTCCACCGGTTCCAAGTGCTCGGGGTTGACGCATGCCCGATTCCTGCACTTGTGGTCGATAACCCGGTCCGCCGGTATGGGTCCCACGAACTGCTCGTAGGAGATGCGGTGGGCAAGTTCTTGCCGTCCCGTTTCGCCGATGTAGAGACGCCCGTAACCCTTGTTGTTGCGAATGCCCTTCCAGATCCAGCAGTCGCTGGCAGCGTCCTTCGCTACGCGGTCCATGATCTTCTCTTTGATCGTCTTCTTCGGCTTGAGGGCCAGCGGGTCGCCATACAGACGCCATCGGCGCCAGTGAGTTGAGCACCAACCTCTGGCGTCCTGATGATTCGAGCAGCCTTCGACCGTGCAGGCCGGGGCGGGTGCGTCGTCGAGGTTCACGGCGGGCTCCTTGGTGCGGGGCGGTGCGGGCGTTCAGTGGCTGATGTGGATTTCGGCTTTGGGGTGGGCGCAGCAGGCGGTCATCAGTTGACGCAGGTAGTCGAGGGCGCCTTCGTAGTTGCCCCAGCCGTTGGGTGGGTTCATGGCCCGGTAGTGGTCGGACCGGTTCTCCATGTCGGCGACGGCCCGCTTGAGGTCGTCGACGCAGTCGCCGGCGGTCTTGCCTTGGAGGTCGGCGAGCCGGTAGCCGAGGGCGTCGACCCACATGCCGGAGACGTTGGACGTGTAGTTGCCGATGTCGGCGGCGCAGTAGTCGACAGGCTCGGGGCCGCCGGTGTCGACTTGCAGGTAGAGGGCGATGTCGTAGCTCACGGGTTCTCCTGTCGGTTGCGCCTGGCCGCGGCGCGCCGCCTCCGCGTCCGCCGGTCGTGCCAGCGGAGGCACGGCGCGGCGATGGCGGCGAGGGCGAACGCGGCGGCGAGCACGGGCCAGGTCATGGGCGGTACCTCGGGTCCCAGGCGAGGTGCGGGGCGAGGATGTCGAGGGCCCGCTGGATGGGCGTGGGCCCGGGTGGCGTGTCGGGGTCGATGAGCCCCCAGTCGATGGCGAGTTCGCGCGGCAGATCGACGGGCAGTTCGGTGACCTTGATGGTGTACTGCGGCTGAGACCAGGCTGGCGCGTGATCGCATGGGGTGGGCGTGAGTCCGATCCACAGTTCGGCAGGCTGATCGGGGCCGCCGTCGAGGCTGATGCCGACGGTGCCGATGCTGGTGAGTTCGGTGATGCGGAGGCCTCCGCAGTCGGGGCACAGGTCGAGTTCGGTGCGGTCGCTCACTGCCCCTCCCCTGCGTCCTTGCGTTCCCAGTAGGCGCGGTCGTTGGCGGCGCATTCGGCGACGCTGGGGCCGTCGTTGTGGGCGGTCGGGTGGCCGAATTCGCGGAGCACCTCGCGCAGGTCGGCGATGGCCGCCCGGTAGCCGTCGCCCCATTCGGTGCGGGCGGTGATCTCTTCGCTGGCGAGGTCGGTGACGGCCTGGAGGGTGCCGGTCAGCTTGCTGATGTGGATGGCTCGGCGGATGGCCTTGTGCCGCCACCGCTCGGCTTGCTGCCGGAGGTCGGCCGCATCGAGGCTCTCAGCGCCCGCCTGCGGCCCGTTCTGCCCCTCCGGGGCCTCTCGGTGCCCACTCGGGGGCTGCGAGGCGCTCTGACGGCCTTCTGGGGCCTCCTGGGGCGCCTCGGCGGGGTTGGGGTCCGATCGGGTCGTCATGCTGCGGCCTCTCGTTGCTCGTTCGGGATGTGGATCTGGTGCACGCCGAGCTCCCCCACCGCGAGGGCGATCGCGACGGCCTGCGCCCGGTCGGAGGCGCCGAGCCGGCGGTAGGCGGCGGTGAGGATCTCGGCGACCGAATGCCGGGTGACGCCCAGCCAGTTGGCGATCGCCGCGTTCGTGTTGCCGTTGGCGGCGAGCAGCAGCACCTGCCGCTGCCGTGCGGTCAGCGTCTTCACGCCCCCTCCCTTCGCTGGGCGCACCAGGGGCAGCCGTCGACGGCCGTGTGGTGGTGTTCGTCGTGGACGGTGCCGCGGCAGGTACACCGGTCCCGGCCGAGGACGGCCACGGCAGCCTCGGCGGCGGCGGTGATGGCGGCCGGGTCGGTGATGCCGTGCGGGGCGAACGCGGCGGCGAGCGCGGTGTGCAGGGGGTCGGTCACGGCCGCCTCCCGGGCCGCGGCACCCTGCTGCGGATGTCGAGGATCCCGTCGGCGCGGGCGAGGAGCAGCAGGGCGCGGCGGAGCACCTGCCCGGGGCGTTCACCGCGGCGGGCGTAGGCGGCGAGGATCGCGGCACTGCCGTCGTCGGGCTGCCAGCGCAGCGGCGGGCGGGTCACGACGGGGCCCCGTCCTGCTGCGCCTCGACGGCCATCCGTCGCAGCTGGGTCATCACGTCGAGGGCGCCCTGCTCGCGCTCGACTTCGTGCTGCTCGTGTCGCTTGATGGCTACGCGCTCGGCCACGTCGGCGGCTTCGTTCAGGACGGCGGCCCGGTCCACCGGCGCGGCGTCCTTCCGGGTCGCTGCCTCCCGCCAGCGGGCGATCACCTCGCGCGCGGCCCCTGGCGTCAGGTAGTCGCCGCAGTCGCACGCGAGGCAGACGTCTTCGAAGTGCTGCGCCTCCGTGTGTCCGCAGATGCAGACGGCAGACCGGTCGGTGCGCAGTCGTTCCGCTTCGGTCTCCGCCCGATCGGCGCGCTGGCGCTGCTCGGTGTATCCCTCGCCGAGTCGTTCGAGGCGCTTGCGGTAGATGTCGACGTCGCGCGCAGCATTGTTGGCGCGCGCCTCGGCCAGGTCGGCGCGTGTGGACTCGCGGGTGTAGAGCCGCTCGAAGCGGGCGCGTTCCTGCTCGGCCCACTCCAGCTCGGTGCAGTCGGCGCGCTGCTTGACTGGCGCGGCGGCCCGGTCCACCGGCGCGGGCAGCACCGCCAGCACCGCATCGGCGAGCGGCTGCGCGCGGTGAAGACGGATCTCCTCGGCCGTCGCGGTGAGCGGCAACCCGCCAGGGGTGTTGTGCTGCGGGCCGCCATAGCGCGGCTTGAGGGCGTCGGCGAGCACCTCGGCGATGCGGTCGCGGAGCGCGACGGGGTCGGCGGGCTCCTCGCCAGCACCGGGGCAGCGGACGGGGTCCATGCCGGGCTGGACGATCCACTCGTGCGGGCCGTGAGCGGACTGCAGGTCGCCGAATCGGTGGAGTTGAGCGGCGTTGCAGGGGACGGCGGGCGGCTGGGTCATGGTGTCTCCGGTGGGTTCGTCTGCGGGTGGGGCGGTAGGTTGGCGGCCAGGCCCGGGCGCGTTAGTGGCGCGCCCGGGCTGCTGCGTGGTCATGCGGCGGGGGTGAGGTGCTGGGCGACGATGCGCTGGTGCCAGGCGTAGGCGAAGTCCGGGCAGTTGGCGCAGTTCTTGTGCGTGTGGCCGGGCAGCGGCGGCTTGCGGCGGGCGTCCATGGACCAGGCGGCGCTGTCGGCGGACGCCAGGTGGTGGGCGTAGGAGCTGAGACCTTTGGTCTTCACGCCGAAGCCGTGGAGGCGCAGGCCGCGGCCGGCGAACTCCTCGACGATTTCCCGGATCTCGTCGGTGGCCTGCCGTCGGCAGACGGATCCCAAGCCGACGACAGGTTCGGCTCGCAGGTCGATGCCGGCGTCCGCGTACAGCTGCGCGCAGGCGTCGTAGTGCTTGAGTTCCCAGCCCTGCAGGACGGGGATGAACGGCAGGTCGGGTGCGAGCCGCTTGAGCTCCAGGTAGTTCTCGACGGTGCGTTCCTGGTGGAAGCGCACGGCGTCGTCGAAGGGCTGCTCGTTCTCGCCGGGCTGGGAGGCGGGGGGCAGGCCGCGGGCTTCTCGGGTGCCGTGGAAGTACTTCGGGTGGGTGGGCGGCAGGTGCCAGTTCTGCCCGGTGATCACCCAGGGTTCGCACATCCAATCCTGCGGCGAGGACCAGACCAGGTTTCCGATGCCGGTGTAGAACCGGCGCACGTCGTGCACGAACTCCTCGGGCGCGGCGCGGTGGCGGCCGTGGCGCTGCAGTTCGGTGAAGCCCTGCGAGTCATGCACCCACGGCGCCAGGGCTGTCGGCAGGGTCTTGTAGTCCTTGAGGCGTCCGCGGTGGACCATGAGCGATATGCGGCTGGTCCTCAGCCAGTTGCTCATGTGGGTGGTCAGGTAGAACACCGGCATCCGGTCAGCGAGGGCGGCCAGGGCTCGGCGCTCCACCCGCATGCACTCGCAGACGCACGTCCCGCCGGTGCATTCGCCGCAGTCTTCGCACCGGTCGCAGGCGCAGTGCCCGCACAGGGCGAGGAGTCCGCTGCAGTCGCAGGCGGCGAGCATGGACCGCTCGGGTGCGATGGTCACACCGCCACCGCCTGGGCGCGGCGCCGCAGCACGGCGATGACGGCGACGGCAGCAACGGTCATCCACGCCTTGCCGAGCAGTTGGCCCGGCAGGTAGGCGAGCGAGCCGAACGCCAGCCACAGGAAGATCAGGCTGTCGGCGAGCAGGCCGGCCGCGTTTGAGGCGAGCATCGCGGTGAGCAGGCCGCGCTTACGGAGCGGCTCGTACACGGCGAAGTCGAGCGACTCGGCCACCGCGAACGCCGCGGTCGACGCCAGGGCGAGTGCGGGGTCGGCCAGCCACCACGACAGGGCGGCACCGGCGAGGATCGCCGCCAGCACGGCGCCGCGCCCGGCGGCCTCACGCAGCAGATCCCGCAGGACCAGGGCCAGGCCAATGAAGTACACGCCGGCCGGGGCCAGGTAGCCGAAGCCGACCGGCTGGGCGCCGAGGTGGGCGACGGCCAGGTTCGCGGCGGGAATGGTCGCCAGGTACGCCACACCCAGGGCGGCGGTCCGGCGGGTAATGCGGGTCAACGGAGGTCTCCTTCGGTTCGGTGCTGGCAGGCGGGCGGTGTTGGGCTGGTCGCGGCCGTGCCACACGGCCACGCACCCGGGCGGGCTCAGGCGGCTTCGTCGCGGAGTGCGGCGAGGAGCCGTTCGCGGTTGGCGCGTTGCTGGTCGGGGGACAGGGGCATCCAGCCAGCGGGCGGCTGGTAGTCCTTGACGCGGCCTGTGGGCACGGCTTCCAGGTAGAGGCGGCCCAACTGGTCGGCCGGCGGGAGGCGGAGTGCCTGCCGGGCCCGGGCCACGGTGGTGGGGTGGCAGTGAAGGCGGTGGGCGATGGAGGCGTTGGTGTGGCCCTCGCGAATGAGGGCGGCGATGTCGGCACGGACCTTCATGCGGCAGTCCTTTCGGCTTCCTGGTAGCGAGCGGCGTGGATGGCTCCGTCGGGGAGGGCTATGCCGTTGCGATGGCAGGGCACGCCGGGCGTGACTTGGCAGGTGGGGCAGCAGGCGACCGTGCGGGCCCAACTGCGGCGTGTTCCGCGACGCGTGATCAGCCTGATGCGGGTCACGCCGCCTCCTTGAGGGCTGTGGTCTCCTGGGGCTGGCGCAGCCGGCGTTCGGCTTCCGCAACGAGGGCAAGCAGTGCGGGCCGACAGGGGGCGGTGTTCATGGCGCCGGTGCAGTCGGTGGCGGGCGGGATGAAGCCGTTCCACATCTCGGGCGCGCTGCGGTTGATGGGCGGCTGCGTGAGTTTCGCGGCGAGGTCCGGGTAGCGGAGGACGAGGCCGCGGCGGTAGGCGGCGGCTCGCTGGGCTTCGGCCATGTGGTGCTTGATAAACCGCCCGATGTCGCCCTGCTGAACGAGGGTGCGGGCGTCGGCGAAGGTGAGTGGCTCGCTCATGCCGCCATCCCCTTCCGGCGGTCGTCGCCCTTGAGGGCGACGCGCTCGCACATCTCGGTGAGGCGGGAGGCGATGCGTTCGCCGAGCGCATCACGCAGCTGCGTCGGGGGGACGTTGCTGGTGAAGATGCCGGGCCGGCACTGCTCATAGCGGTGATTGATCAGCCGGTAGGTGACCTCTTCGGTCCACTCGGTGAGCTTGGCGGCGCCGAGGTCGTCGACGAACAGGACGTCGGTGTCGGCGATCGTCTCGAAGGTGGCTTCACTGTCGCGGCCGGTGCGGGGCCGGAGCGCGGCGTACAGGTCGGCGGCCGTGTAGGCGGCCCAGCCGGTCGTGCGGCCGGTCTCGGCAATGGCCCGGAGCACCGCGTAGGCGTAGTGGGTTTTGCCGGTGCCGGTGGGGCCAACGATCAGCAGGGAGCGCGTGTCGTCGGGGTTGGTGACGACGGACTGCGCCCAGGCGGAGGCGATCGCCGTGGGGCGGGCCGAGGAGTAGCGGCGGGGAACCTTGCTCTCGAAGTGCGCGATGCACTTCTGCCGCTGCTCTTCGGCGCACTTGAGGAAGTGGCGGCGGACGAACTCGACTTCTGCGGGCTGGAGGTTGTCGAGGTCGGCTTCGTGCCGGAGGTAGGCGTCGATGCGGGTGGCGCCTTCACGGCTGCCGCCGGGGGCGACCAGGAAGTCGGTGACGTCGGGGTGGACGTAGCGGCCGGGCGGTACGCCGAGGGCGGCGAGGTCGAGTCCGCGGCGCTGCTGGCTGGGCGGGATCCACTTGTCGGACATGGGGCTCCTTAGATGAGGGGTTCGTCGTAGACGTCGTGGTTCTCGGGGTTCTTGAAGGGCTGCCAGCCGCCGGAGACGGCGCGGAGCTGAGGTCGGCCGGCGGGCTCGGGGGCGTAGTCGTCGTCGTAGCGGCGTTCGCGGAGCCAGTTGACGGAGTACTTCACGTAGCGGAAGTCCTCGCCTTGCTTCTCGCGGGCGTAGGCGACGGCGGCGGCGATGATCTGTCGCGGGTCGGCGCCGTTGGCGATGGCTGCGCGCCAGGCGGTGAGGGTGGCGTCCTTGTTGCGGCTCTTGGGGTAGCTCAGCCAGAACTCGCCGAAGAGCTTCATGTCGATCGGCGCGACCGTAGAAGCTTCTTCTTCTTGAGGGGTTGAGGGGTATGAGGAGTAGGGGTCCGGGGTTCCCGGACCCTTTTCATGTGGTTCCCGGACCCTTTCGGGGTCGTTCCCGGACCCTTTCTCCTCAGAAGGGTCCGGGTTCTCCGGACCCTTTGCGTCGGATTGGGTCCGGGAACCCCGGACGCTCTGTCCGGAGTCCCCGGACCCTTTCTCGGCGATTGGGTCCGGGAATCCCGGACCCTTTGCGGGTCCCATCTCGGGGATGCGGTAGACGGCTCGGCGCCCGCGGTGGCCGGCAGACACGCCCTCAAGGGCCTTCTTCAGCCGGAGCGCCTTGAGCACTTCGTAGCGGCTGGAGCGGCCGGGCAGGCGCATGCGGCGAGCAATGGTCGGGTCGTCTTCGATGCCGGGCCAGCACTCCCTGGTCTCGTCGTTGGCGTTCTCGGCCAGGACGCTCAGGGCGTGCCGCTCGCGCCAGGTCAGCGTGTCTGGCGCGTAGTCCAGGACCTCGACGAACAGGCGGATTCCCACGGGCTCTCTTCTCTCAGGGGTGCGGCTTGGCTGATGGCAGGGCGGAGCGGCCCCCTAGGGCGGCACGATCACCCGATCGCGCTCGTAGCTATGATAGCTAAGAAAGCGAGTTCGCTGTGGTGTGCTGTGTAGCAAATCCGCTACGCTGGTCCCATGACCGCGCCCCCCACCGAGCACCGCGCCAAGATCGCCGAAGCCCGTAACGTCCTCGGTGAGGTCATCTCGCGCGCCCGCTACGCCAATGAGCCGACGATTCTGGTGAACCGCGGCAAGGAGGCGGCGGTCATCGTCAGCCACCCCTTCTACGAGCAGGCCCTGCGCGACCGCGCGCTGATCGAGGCGCTGGAGAGGCGAGCGGAGGAGCCAGCCGGCAACGCCAAGGCGGACGCACACGGCAAGGCGCACGCTATCCGCGAGGCGCTGGCCGGCGCTACGCGCGACATGAGGTACGCGCTGGGGATCGACGACGACTGACATCCGTCCCCTCCTCTCCTCCTGGCCCCGCAATCGCGGGGCCTTTGTCGTGCGGTTTGTCGGTGCTGCGTCTCAGGGCCGGTCGCGCGGCCGGCGGCCCGCGGTCATGCGGCTTTCTGGCTGCCGGTGAGCCGATAGCGGCGGTCGGCGGCGGCGTTGGCGGCCCGGCAGGCGTCGCAGGGTCGCTCGCCGTTCTTGAGGTGCCGCCGGTACATGCGGGGCTCGCCGCAGACGGGCTCGGGCCGGGGCGCTCGGCTGCGGGTCTTGGGGTGCGTGTCGCCGGGCTTCCAGCCGTTCTCCCGCCAGCCGCGGACGGTGCTTGCGCCGGTTCCGACCCGCTCGCCGATGGCTTTGTCGCTGAGGCCGCGGCTGTGGAGGATGCGCGCGGTGTGGATCTTCTCGGCGCGGGTGAGTTTCACGGGTTCGCCGTTGAGGGCGTACTCGATGGCGATGTAGTCGAGGTCGGCGGTCTCGTCGAAGGTGTCGGTAGTGGAGGCGTAGAGGCGCTCGCGCGCGCCGGCTCCGATGCGGGTTCCGTTCACGCCGCTACCTCCATGTCCTCGGGGTGCCGGAGGAGTTCCTGCTGGAGGTGGTTGCGGGTGACGCCGAGGCGGGCGGCGGCCTGCTCGACGGGGACGCCGTAGGAGAGGAGTTCGCGGGCGTCGGCGGCGATGGTGGCGCCGCGGTTGGAGGCGGCGGCCCGGGCCCGGCCGAGTTCGGCCCAGCGTTCCTTGTGGCTGAGGTGGGCGCGCTCGGCCTTCCACTGCTGGTGGGCTGTCTCGCAGGGCGGGCAGACGGGGATGTCGTTGATGCTGTGGAGCCACCAGCCGCGGTCGGTGCCGCAGTGCCCGGTCCACTCGGGGTGCGCGTTCGGGTCGTCGATGGTGTCGTCGTCCCAGGCGCCGGGCGGGGCCCAGCCTTCGCGGTGGGCTCGGTTTCGTGACCGGGTGGAGGTGCCCTCTTTCTCGGCCAGTGCCCGATAGGCCACCTCGATCTTCATGGCGAGGCTGCGTCGGATGCGCTGCTGGCCGCTGATGACGATGACGATCCTGCTGCGGGCGCTGCCTGCTGCGGTGGCGATGGTCTCGGCGGTGTGGCCGAGGGCTTGGAGGGCGCGGCAGTGGCGGACGCTGCCGGTTGCGTCGATGTACTGGCCGCCGGACGGTTCCGGCTTCACTGCCATGATCTTGGCGTGGGTGGCGTGCTTGATCTTCGGGATGCGCCCGCTGGCGATCTGCCGCATGTGGGCCGGCGAGCTGTCGACGGCAGCCGCGATGGCCACCCATCCCATGGTCTGGTTCAGCTCGCGGAGCCGGGCGCGGGCTCGTGAGGCGTCCCGGTAGGGGATCCGGCCGAGCTGCCGGTTGACGCGCTGCCGCTTCTTCCCGGCGCGGCGGGCATTCAGGCAGGGTTCGCATTTGCAGGGCTCGCGGTATCCCGGGCAGCCGTTGGCGCGTGCGTAGGTGCCGTGTGCGGGCAGGGGCTTGGTGGCCATCAGTCCTCCTTCCGGGTGTTGTGGGCGGGCCCGTAGTAGGCGAGTGCGGCGTCGAGCAGCAGGTCGTTGTCGCGGCCGGGCTGGGTGTCGATGGCGGGCGGGTCGACGCGGAGCTGGCGTTGGGCGGCGGCTTGGTCGTTGCGGGTGCGCTGGTCGCCGCTGCGGTAGGCGGCGATGGCGCGGCAGGCGCAGTGGAAGGCGCCCCACAGGCCGATCGCGACTGCCCCGGCGGCGACGGCGAGCGGGTACAGCGCGCCGTAGTTGAGGTCATTGAAGGCGTCCATCAGGCCACCGCCGCCCGGAAGCTGGCGGTGCCGGTCCACTGGCGGCACAGGGAGCGGTGGACGGTGGCGCGACGGGAGGGGACGACGCCGGCGTGCTCGATGACCCCGGCCTTCGCGGCGGCCATGAACGCGGCGCCCCAGCGGGCGGGGCTGTCGGGTTCGTCGACGAGGCCTTCGGCGATGAGGTCGGCGGCCTGGAACGGCTGGCCGCGGCGGGCCATGAGCTCTATCGCGGCGCGGCAAGCGGTCGCCCAGTCGGGCGGGGTGTTCGCGGTGGCGCGGGCGATGCCGTCCTGCTTGGCTGCCTCACCGGCGGCCGGGGACACGGTGCCCTGCGGCACGATCGGGAACTGGAGCTGTGTCATCGTGTGGTCTCCTGGTGTTCGAGGAGGCCGCCCGCGATTCGGGCGCGGGCGGCGCCTCAGCGGCTACTCGGAGGGGACGGCGGCCGGCTTGTCTGCCTTGCCGCCGGTCAGTTCGTCGGTGCTCACCCGCGGGGCCGGGAACTCTTCCTCGGCCGTGACCTCGCCGCGCTGGATCGACTTGTAGATGACGATCAGCTGGGCGACGTCGTGCTCGGTCCACTTCGTCGACGGCCGGTCCAGGCGGTTCTCGATGCGGTCCGCGGTGACGCCGATGCCCTCGAACGTCTTGATGGCGTCGGCGATGCGCTGGGCGAGGGGCTTGCCGCCGCCGTCCCGCAGCGTCTGGTTGCAGAGCTCCTTGGCCTCTTCGACGAACCAGGGCGGCAGGATCGCGAAGATGGCCTCGCGGACGCGGCGGGCGCCGTTGTTGGCGTTGTTCTCGTAGATGTCCCGCATGTCGGTGAGCTGCTTGGTGCCGCTCTTGGTGTCGCGGCGGTGCGGGACGATGAACGTCGAGCTGTTGCGGGAGTTGGTCTGGACGTCCCAGGCGAAGGCCTGCATCTCGGACTGGCCGTAGTCGTCGTCGCGGCGCATCTCCACCAGCCCGTACTGGAC
This sequence comes from Streptomyces bullii, assembly GCF_042657145.1. Classification (NCBI taxonomy): domain Bacteria; kingdom Bacillati; phylum Actinomycetota; class Actinomycetes; order Kitasatosporales; family Streptomycetaceae; genus Streptomyces; species Streptomyces bullii. Next base: position 361,969 of record NZ_JBHSNY010000004.1, on the reverse strand, counting down.
GTTGCCCCAGACGCGGGCGAGCTCACGGGCGAGGTGGACGGAGGCGCCGGTGACGGTGGAGCCGCCGCGGCTGTAGCGGAAGAAGGCGCGTTCGGCGAGGCCCTGCTGCTTGCAGGACTCGCGCATCTCGGCGACGGCGGCCTGGATGTTGCGGGGGCACTGCTGGGCGACTACGACCGCGGCCTGCACTTCGGCGGCGGCGCGGGACTGCTCGACCGCGGTGCCCTGCCCGATACGGGCCGGCGCGGTGGTGGAAGGGATGGGGACGGGCTGGTTCACGAGTACTCCTCTTGATCGCGCTTCTCGGCCCAGGCGGGCAGAGGCAGGTAGGTGATGCGGTCGTTGAAGCCGGGCCAGTTGCCGGTGCGCTCGCACTCGGCGTAGATCCGCAGGGCGCGCTCGTTGCGGGCGGCGCCGAGTGTGAGGGCGGGGAAGTCGAGCTCGACCAGGTGCACCAGGTAGGGCGGCGTCTTGGACTGGAAGACGAAGATGAACGCCGGTTCCTGGGCGCCGTGCAGGCCGAGCGCCTTGACGCCCTTGAGGTAGAACGCGGCCTGCGCGTGGTAGCCGTGCTCGTACACGGCCCGCTGCAGTGCGGCCGGGTCGACCGCTTTCGCCGTCTTGAGGTCGACGACGATGAGGCGGCCTTCTCCGGCGGGCTTCAGCCAGTCCGGGCGTATTCGGCAGCGGACCCCGGTCGCCTGGTCGGTCCAGTAGATGGACCGTTCGGCGATGCCGCTGCCGGGCTTGAAGAGCGGCCCGGCCACGGGGTGGGAGCGGACGGCGTCGGCCATCGCCCGCACCTGCTCCCACTCGTGGCGGAGCAGTGGCACGGCGCCCATCTCCCGGGCCTCGTCGCGGGCCTGCTTCGCCGGTTTGGTCAGGTAGCTGTCGAAGGGCAGCACCTCCAGTTCGGGGCCCTCGCCGAGGACTTCCGTGTGCACGGCGTGTCCGAGGTCGAACTCGCGCTTGGGCGCTGGAGGGTTGTCGCGGTCGTGCTTGAACTGGGCGGGGCAGCCGGGCGGCAGCAGAGCACGCAGTCCGGACGAGGAGATCGAGCTCCGGTCGGCGTGGTACTCGTCGGCCGACAGGCCGTCGACGACCTTCGGCGCCTCCACCTCGACCGCGGCGGTCATGCGACGCCGTCCAGGGGCATCGGGCGGGCGCACGGCTCGCACAGTCCGTCGTCGGTGAACGGGCCATCCTCGTCCTTGCAGCGGGTGCAGCGGATCGGGATGGCGCGGTCGAATGAGCAGGGCCCGCAGTCGGGGTGGCCACAGTCGAGCTTGCGGGCGTGCTCGGTGGCCTGCGTCCAGGCGTAGCCGCGGCGCAGGACGACGGCGTGCAGGACAGGTGAGAACTCGCTGCTGTCCCGCATGCGGAGTTCGGCGAAGGTGGCGTTCAGTTCGTTGGCCATCTCCAAGGCTTCAGCGAGGCTGTCCTTCTGGTGGATGTCGTCGAGGCCAAGGACCCAGACGGCCCACTCCTGGTCTTCGTAGCCGACCCGCTTACGGTCGGGCCCGAAGAGGCTGCTGGTGCTCATGTGGTCTCCAAATGGGTGTGCTGGGTGGGGGCCAGCTCCCCGGGCGGGGGGTGCTTCGGGGAGCTGGCCCTGGTGCCGCGGAGCGCTGGGGGTGTCGCTCGACGCGGCCGTATGGGGTTGTGGATCAGGCGGCGTCGGCGAGTTCGACGATCCGGTTGTGGGCCTCGTTGAAGTCCTCTGTGTCAAGGCCCATCCACGGCACCGTGTGGGTCATCGCGGTGAGGATCTCCAGGGCGTTGAGTTGGTCGGCCTTGTACTCGGCCGCCGCCGCCTCGATGTCGGCGTCGGTGTACGTGCCGTTGCGGGTGACGTCGCCCGGCATGTAGCTGCTGCCAGGGGACTCGCACCAGGCCCAGGAGAGCTTGGCGGTGAGGTCGCTGACGGTGTCGCCCTTGATGGTGTCCTGGATGGTTTCGGTGTCCTGGGTCCAGTCGATGCCGGACTGGACGAGGATCTCGACGCCCTTGAACGCGTCCTCGCGGCGCATGGCTTCGGCGATGGCGAGTCCGCCGTGGTGGCCAATGCGCCAGCGGGCTGCGCAGTTAATCGACTGGTCGGCGGGCATTCGGAAGACGAACAGTCCAGGTGCGGCCTGGATGGCGTCGGGAACGGTGTACCGCTGCTCGCCGTGGATGACCATCGAGTACTCGGTGACTTCACCGATCACGGGAATCTCCTTGTGGGATCGTTGGTGGTGGATCCCCGCTCGCTTCCATCGGGCGGGGGTTCTTCTTGTGCGGCCGCCCCGGGCCGGCCGGTGTCTTCCGGCGGGGCGGCGGGTCAGGCGGCGGGGATGTTCGCCGGGTTGGTGGCGTCGGGTGCGGCCTGGCGTTCCGTGATCGGGACGACCGGGTGGACGGCGCGGATGCCGTGCGGCACGGTGGGCTGGTCGTCGCCCGTCCGCAGGTCCCGCGGGGCGGGCACGCTGATCGGGTGGGCGTTGGCCCATCGGGCTTCCCACGCCTTCAGGGCGGCCTTGAGGCGGGCGATCTCGCGGGTGTCCGTCTGGTGCTGCTGCGCGGCCTGTGCTTTCTCCAGGCGGCGGTCGCGCCGCTGCAGGGCCAGTTCGTCGGCGAGCCGTGCGGACTTGGTCTGCTCGGCGCGCAGCAGCTCACGCAGCTTGGTGTTGTCGTGCTGCAGTCCGGCTTTCGTCCAGCGGTGGCGTCCGGTCACGGTCTACTCCAGGAAGCTGCGGTCGATGTAGCCGGCGGCTTCGGTGTCGGCGAAGTCGCGGGCGGTGGTGAGTTCGAAGTTGCGTTCGCGCTGGAAGGCGAGCTCGGCACTGAGCAGGGCCTCGCGTTCGCCGAGCCGCCGGATGGCGGCCCGCAGTTCGGCGTTCGACATGGGCCGGCGGACGGTGAGGGTGTTGGTCTCGGCGTGCCAGGTCTGGGGCCGGTTCCAGTCGGCGCACGGGTAGGCGCCCTGCAGCAGGGAGGCGATACGGCGGGAGCCGCCTGCCGCGAACTTGATGACCTGGCCTCGGGCGTCGAGGGCGCGGGCGAGGTAGGTGCGTTCGGTGGTGCCGGTGGCGTCGGTCCAGATGGGCGTGACGAGGATGGTGGTCGCGCCGGGGGCGATCTGGTGGAGGCGCCAGGGCAGTTGGTGCTGGTGCCTGCGGCGTCGTGAGGCGGACGCTTTGCGGGGCCGGGAGGGGAGGGCCTCCAGGACGGGTGCGGTCACGACGCTGCCTCCTCGGCGCGGTCGGTGGTGGGGGCGGCGGTGCACGCCTTGTGGTCGTCGACGGAGGCGGCGAGGGTGTCGCGGGCGGCGTCGATGAGTGCCTGTACGTCTGCGGTTCCGCCCGTGGCGGCGGCGTTCGCCAAGTCCCGCAGGTGCGTGATCCGGTTGGAGCGGTTGTTGCGCTGCCGCAGGGTGAAGCGGTGGGCGGACTTCTCAGCGGCCAGTTCCGCCTTGAGGCGGTGGACCTCGGTCTCGGCGTCGCGGAGCTGCTTCAGTGCTCCAGGGAGTGCGTCGGCGCCGTAGGTGGCCCGCCACTGCTCGACCTCGGAGAGCAGCAGGAGCATCGACTCCTTGGCGCGGGCACTGTGGAACGAGATCGACGTCTCGTACCGCAGCAGGCTGCGGATCTCCGCGAGTCGCGCGTCGTCGAGCGGCTGGGGCTGGTCGCCGACCGGCACCGGCAGCGCGGACGGGGTAGCCACAGCGGCGGCCGTCTCCTCAGCCTGCTTGGCCGCCTGCCACACGCTCTCCGACACCGGGTCGACGTGGGTGAGGCAGATGTAGGAGCCCTCGCCCTCGACCCAGACGACGGGGTCGCCGCTGGCAGACAGCTGAGCCTTCGTGCGGGTGCGGGTGACGAGTCGGCGGGCGTCAGATGCGTCCTCCGGCCGAAAGCCCGGGTAGGCGAGCACCGGGGTGCCGACCGGGTAGCGGGCGTTGAACTCGTCGGCGTTCACGCGGCCACCTGCTTCCGGGCGGCGTCGTACTGGGCAATACCCCACACGACCGCGTGGCAGCACCAGAGGTAGCGCCAGTCGTAGTCGTCGAACTTCCACTCGCTCGTGTAGCGGAAGCGCCACGCCTCGCCCCACTGCCCCTCGGGCAGGTATTCGAAGGCGGCCAGAGCCTCGCGGGCCTCCTCTTCGGTCTCCATGCTGTATGCGGCGAGGAAACCCTCGGTTTGCTCGCGCCAGGCAGTGGTGACGCCGGGATAGAACTCCTCGGCCTTCGCCAGTTCCTCCGCCACCTTGCGGTCGAAGAGGTCGTTCGAGAACTGGATGGCGGGCTCACCCCAGGCGACGAGCTTCTCGTGCCAGTAGCCGAAGTTCGGGCGGTCGCCGACCGACGAGTCGCGGAACAGCCGGAGCATGTCCTCCGTCGGGTAGACGGAGAAGACGTAGGTGCCGACCTCGCCGACGAACGTCAGCTTGTGCGGCCACGTGATCAGGTCGAATCGGTAGCCGCCGCCGTCCGGCGACGCGAACCGCAGGTGTCGGTAGAGGCCGTCGTCGTGCAGCACCGTCATCTGGTGGCCCGCCGTGTCACGGGCGAAGCGGGCAGCGATCTCGGCGTAGTCGGTCATGCCGCACCGCCCTGACGGACGACACGCATGTTGCGGGCTGCCGGAATGTCGACGGTGTAGACGAGGTGCGCGGCGTCCTTCTGGCCGTTCTCGTCCAGCCAGTCACCGACGTCCGCGATCGCCTCTACACGAGCGGTGGCGGCCTGCCGCTCCAGCTCGGCGGCGACAGTCGGCCCCATGTAGAGGGGGACGGCGCGGGCGCAGCGCGTCTCGTTGTCCTCCGGCTTCAAGTACGGCCGGTCGGCGTAAGTGAAGGCCGAAGTGGTCTCGGGCCGGGGCTGGAAGACGAAGCCCTCGTCCTCGACGAACTCCCAGTCGTGGTGAGTGCGGGCGTCGTTCGGCTCGTCGGAGTGGTCGCAGTAGTAGCCGACCGGCTTCATCTGGGACTGAGGTGAGATCATGGACACGGCGGTCCCTTTCGTTGCGTGCTCTGGATGGGGATCGTCGAGGTCGCTCCGGGCCAACGGGGCGGCCTCTTTGCTTGCCGCTCAGGCAGCGGTCAGGACTCGCTCGGCCGGCTCCCTGTCGCCGTTCATCCAGGCGTCGAGGTCGGCGATCTTGTAGATGTAGCGGCGGCGTCCGTGGGGCTTGCCCTTCGGGCCGTAGTTGTCTCGCCGCCACCGGTAGAGCGTGGTTACGCACACGCCCAGGTAGTCGGCGGCTTCGGCACTCCACAGCCATCCGCTCGGCGGAGGCTTGAGCTTCTTCTGCATGGGGCTATTCCTCACTCGTGGGGGTCTGTTCCGGAGATGTTCGTATCGTGTCTGGAGACGAAGGAGGCGCGAAAAGAGGAAAGATCGCACTGCCGACAGCCTCCGCGAGGGCTGTCGCATCGTCGACGTCCGCGTCGTCCTGCCTGCCAGTCAGGAGCTTGTCGATCACCCCTCGGCTGACCCCGGATTCCCTGGCCAGCTCGCGTACCGAGTAGGGGCACCCTCGGCCCGGGAACTGCATGTAGTGCTTGAAGACCGAGATGCTGCGAAGGGTCCAGCGGCGGTTTGGACGTCGGCTCACGATTCCCCCGTGTGGTGCGGAGCTGTTTGCCTGACATAGCTAAGCACAGTCGAGACGAGTCGTCTACAAATCGGAGACGATTGGCAGTCGAGTATCGGCAGTGTTCTTGGCCAGATAGCATGCATCTGTAGACGAACTGTCTCGGATCCCGGATGGTTGTACGGACTGAGCTGGTACTTTCCCGAAGATTTCTGACACACACAGAGACAGCCGGTGTGATAGTGACCCGAGAGGAAGAGGACATGACGGCAGCGGCCACCGCCCCTGACCAAGGCGCGGCCCAGCCCAACCCAGGCGCACTCTCCCGACTCATCCAAGAGGCCAACGACCGCGGCCTCTCCTACGCCAAGATGTCCGAGCGGGCAGTCGACCGGGAGACCGGCACCAAGCTGTCCAAGCCCTACCTTCAGCGCCTCGTCACCAATCCGCCGGCCAACGCCCCGAGCCCGAAGCAGCTCAAGGCCATCGCCAACGCGCTCCGCGTGAGCCTGCGCCGCGTCAAGGCCGCCGCCGCTGAACAGTGGCTGGAATACGAATCGACCGAACTGGCAGGCTACGGCGATGACGTGCGCATCATCGTGTCCCACTTGAAGGAGATGCCCGAGTCTGAGCTGCGGCGTTGGCGCGCGATGATCGAGGCCGACGAGCGCGCCCGCAAGGAGGAGGACTAGCGGGGTGGGCGCCCAAGTGACCGAAAAGTCCCTATGTAGACATTCCATTGAACGGATTGTCACCGTCTGCATACGGGACGTACCCTTCCACAACCGTGCGCTTGCGGCCCAACACGCCTCAGGCGCACCGCGACCACGGGAGGGTGCATGCTGCGCGTTGAATACCAAACCGTCGACGATCTCGCCCCCGGCTGCCTGGTCCAGATGGAAGAGGGGCGCGGATGGATAGCCGTCAAGCTCCGCCGCGACGCTGACATTGAAGACATCACCCGCGGCCTCAACGCCGCGCTCGAACACTTCCTGGCCGACTGCGGCTGGTTCCAGATCTGGCGCGGACGGATCATCTGCGCCGACTCCCCGGACAGCCCGCTCAGCGTCCGGTACGTCATTGACCCCAAAGTGGACTTGCGTGCCTGCGTGCAGGTCCGCGAGCGCCGCGGGGAAGTCCGCGTACACGTCTGCCCCGATGCGTCGGCAGACGACTTCGCCAGGGCCCTGAACCCCGCCACCGAGCGCTTCCTGGCCGGCGGGCAATGGTTCCAGCTGTGGCAGGGTGAGATCATCACGATGGACACCCCGGGCAGCGCCGCAGCCTGAGCCGTACCACCAGGAGTAACTGGATGCCTGGCTACATTGAGGACCGCTGGTACAAGAAGGGTCCCGACGGCAAGCGCACCATCCCCACCGATCGCTGCAACCAGGGCAAGCGCTACCGCGTGGCTGGCGTTCCCGGTGTGCGGGATCGCAGTTTTGAGAAGCTCACGGGCATCGATGGGGCTAAGGCGTGGCTGGCCAAGGCCCAGCACGAATCGACCCGCGGCGAGTTCATCGATCCGCGCGACGGCACCATGCTGCTGCGCGAGTACGTCGAAGAGCACTGGTGGCCCAACCAGAACTATCCGGACCCGATCACCAGAAGCACGATCAAGGGCAAGGTGTGGAACCACATCCTCACCCACCTGGGATCGAAGCCGCTGAACACGATCAAGACGCCACAGCTTCGGGCGTGGCTGAAGACGCTGAACTCGCAGCTCGGGCCAGGCACTGTCAACGACGTGTGGGGGGCTCTGTCCTCCATCCTGCAGGCCGCGGTCGACGACGAGCGGATCACCAAGAACTACTGCCGTTCCCAGAAGACCGTGCGTCCGCCGGCCCGGCCTGATCCGCGAGCGGAAGCCTGGTCACGGGAGCGCGTTCTTCAGGTGCGGGCCGCGATCGACGAGAGTGCACGCTTGGCTGTCGACCTCGGGGTCGGTGCCGGCCTGCGGCAGGGAGAGGTGTTCGGGCTCGCCCTTCAGGACGTTGACTTCGACGCCATGGTCATTCACGTGCAGAGGCAGGTGAAGAAGGTGGGGTCGAAGCTCGTCTTCGCGCTGCCGAAGGGGCGCAAGACCCGCACGGTGCCTGTGCCGCCGCACCTGCTGCAGAACATCAGAGACCACCTCGCCCGGTGGCCGGCCACTGCTGTGACGCTTCCGTGGGGGGATCCAGCCGACGGCGAGACGGAGAAGGAGGTGAAGGAGCGGGCGCCGCGCACTTTCGAGCTGCTGCTGACGTCGGCGCGGGGCGGTGCGTGGAGGCGGGACTACTTCAACGACACCCTGTGGAAGCCGGCCTTGGAGGCTGCGGGCCTGATCGCTCCGCCGGAGGTGCTGAGGCGTCCGATCGCTGGGAAGCCGGGCAGGTTCAGGACGGTGCGCAAGTATGCGGAGGATCGCGAGATGGGCTTCCACTCGCTGAGGCATACGTTTGCCTCTGTGCAGCTGGACGCGCGCGAGTCGGTTGTGTCAGTGTCGAAGTGGCTCGGGCATGCGGATCCGTCGATCACGCTTCGGATCTACGCGCACATGATGCCGGAGGCGGACGGCCGGGGCCGGACTGCGATGCAGAACTGGTTCCAGGGAGATGTGGAAACGATCTCCCCAGCCGCTCCCCGAGATTCGGGAGTTGCGATTCCGCAGCAGAGTCAGCCCCTCGAAGCTGGCGTCTCAGTAGAGGCGGGCGAGCCTGTCCTAGCGCCCTGACCAGCGCAGTTGCCGTTGCCGCCCCGTCTGCGTCTTCTCGTGGATGCTGCGACGCAGGGGGCGTTGGCGGCGGGTGAGCTCATGTTGAGCCAGATCGTGTTGTTCAGCCACGTGGCCTCCGGGACCGGGGTGTGGCCGTACACCACGGCCGCCCGGCCGCGGTAGTCCTCCGCCCACGGGTAGCGCACCGGCAGGCCGAACTCGTCGGTCTCGCCGGTGGTGTCGCCGTACAGGGCGTGCGAGCGGACCCGGCCGGAGGTGCGGCCGTGGTACTTCTCGGGCAGGCCGGCGTGGCAGACGACCAGCCTGCCGCCGTCGAGGACGTAGTGGCTGACCAGGCCGTCGATGAACTCCCGCACGTCCCGCTGGAACTCCTCGGTCTCGTCCGCCATCTGCTCGATGGTCTCGGCGAGTCCGTGGGTGTGCTGGACCCTGCGGCCCTTGAGGTACCGGCCGTACTTGTTCTCGTGGTTGCCGGGCACGCAGAGCGCGTTGCCGGACTTCACCATCGTCATCACGCGGCGCAGCACGCCCGGGCTGTCCGGGCCGCGGTCGACGAGGTCGCCGACGAAGACCGCGGTGCGGCCGTCCGGGTGGACGCCGTCGACGTAGCCCAGCTTGCCGAGCAGCGCCTCCAGTTCGGCGGAGCAGCCGTGGATGTCGCCGATGATGTCGAAGGGGCCGGTGAGGTGGGTCAGGTCGTTGAACCGCTTCTCGGTGACGACGGTGGCCTGGTCCACCTCCTCGACGCCCCGCAGGACGTGCACCTTGCGGAAGCCCTCGCGCTCCAGGTGCCGGAGGGAGCGGCGGAGTTCGCGCACGTGCCGCTGGACGACCCGGCGCGGCATGTCGGACCGGTCGGCGCGGGCCGCGTTGCGCTCGGCGCACACCTCCTCGGGCACGTCGAGCACGATGGCTATCGGCAGCACGTCGTACTGCCGTGCCAGCTCGATCAGCTGCCGCCGGGCGTCCTGCTGCACGCTGGTCGCGTCCACGACCGTGCGGCGGCCGGCGGCCAGGCGTTTGCCGGCGATGTAGTGCAGGACGTCGAAGGCGTCCTTCGTCGCGCTCTGGTCGTTCTCGTCGTCGGAGACCAGGCCGCGGCAGAAGTCGGACGAGATCACCTCGGTGGGCTTGAAGTGCCGCCGGGCGAAGGTGGACTTGCCGGAACCGGAGGCGCCGACGAGGACGACGAGGGACAGGTCGGTGACGGGCAGGACCCGCCCCTCGGTCCGGGTCCGGTCCTGGGTCTCGGCGCTCATGCGGTCTTCGCCTCCTTCTCGGTGCGCATCGCGAACACGGCCATCTGGGTGGGCGGTCCCACCTTGGGGTCGTCGGGGCCGACGGGGACGAACTCGACGCCGTACCCGTGCCGTTCGGCCACCGCCCGCGCCCACGTCCGGAACTCCTCGCGCGTCCACTCGAAGCGGTGGTCGCCGTGCCGGACGTGACCGGCCGGGAGGCTCTCCCAGCGCACGTTGTACTCGACGTTCGGTGTGGTCACGAGGACGGTCCGGGGCCGGGCCGAGCCGAACACGGCGTACTCCAGGGCGGGCAGCCGGGGCAGGTCGAGGTGCTCGACGACCTCGCTGAGCACGGCGGCGTCGTACCCCTTGAGCCGGTTGTCGGTGTACGCCAGCGAGCCCTGGAAGAGCTTGACGCGCGCGGCCTGCCGCTCCCCCATGCGGTCCAGCTTCAGCCGCCGGGAGGCGATGGTCAGGGCCCGCATCGACACGTCCACGCCGACGATCTCGGTGAAGGTCGGGTCCTTCAGCAGCTCCCGCACCAACTGGCCCTGTCCGCAGCCGAGGTCGAGGACGCGGGCGGCGCCGGACTGCCGGAGCGCGGCCAGGACGGCCTCCCTGCGCAGCACCGCCAGCGGGGTCGGCTTCTCCTCCTCGTCCGCCGTCTCGGCCTCGACCGCGTTGTCGATCTCCTCGACCTCGCTGTCGTCGGCCTCGGCCAGCCGGACCAGCTCCAGCCGCTCCCTCGCCTGCCGCGTCAGCGACCAGCGGCGCGCGAGGTACCGGCTGGTGATCAGGTTCTGCTCGGGGTGGCCGGGCAGCCAGCCCTCACCGGCCCGCAGCAGCTTGTCGACCTCATCGGGGGAGACCCAGTAGTGCTTGGCGTCGTCGAGGACGGGGAGCAGGACGTACAGGTGCCGCAGCGCCTGGGCGAGGGTGAGGCCGCAGGACTCCAGGACGAGACGGACGTAGCGCGAGTCACCCCACTGCGGGAACTCGGAGTCCAGCGCCACGGGTTCGGCGGTGACCGTCCACCCCAGCGGTTCGAAGAGGTCTCGTACGAGGTTCGGGCCGCCGCGCGCAGGCAGTGCGGGCACCTCGACGCGCAGGGGCCTGCTCTGCTCGGGCAGCTCGGGCCGGGCGGTGCACACGCCCCGCATCGCGCTGGAGAAAACGCCGCTGAGCGCGACAGCGAGCAGGGAGGAGGCCGCGTACGGGCGGTCGTTGACGTACTGTGCGAGCGCCGCGTCGGGTGCGCCGCCCCGGCCCTTGCCCTTGCCGCGCCGTACCAGTGCCACCGGATCCACCTCCAGCAGCAGCGCCGCCGTGCAGCGCTCGGCGTCCGCCTCGGGGTAGAGGACGTGCGCCGTGCAGTAGGACGTGGGGAACGCCTGCGCCTTGTCGGGATGCTTGTGCAGCAGGAAACCGAGGTCGGTCGCCGGGCGCTCGGGCGTGCCGGTAGTGGTGATGGTCAGGAACACGGTGGGCCGGCCTTGAAGTAGGGGATGCGGAGGAGCAGGGGAAGCAGCGTCTTTCGACAGGCACGGCGACACGTCGGCCGCGTCGCGGTCTTCCCCCTGTACGGCGCCTCGTCGGTGGCGCGTCCCGTACACCGTACAGAGCGCGGATCAGCGGCACTCGGGGTTTTTCGCACTCTCGTGGCGCAGCGCCGAGGCCCTCGCCGGCGCGCCGAGGCCCTGCCACGGGCCCACGCCGGGGAACCCGGTGGGTGCCGGCCGCCGATCGCCGCGAACGTGGAGACGGTGCGGGTCAGCAGGCTGAAGGGGACCCTCCACCACGACTGTTGCGCCTTGCAGGGGAGTTGGCGGGCGTGACCGGGCGTCACACGGGCGGTCGGTCGTCCCCGGGGGGCTCCTCCTCCTTCTTCCAGGGGCCGACGCCGAGCCGGCCCGTGGTGCCGAGGTCGAGCTCCGGCGTCACCAGCACGGGCTCGGCGCCGGGCTTGGCCCAGACCCTGGCGTAGGGGGCGTGCACCGGCTCGCCGTGCCGTACGGTGTTGCGCCACACCAAAGTGGCGTGGGCGCGCTCGCCGGGGCGCAGGCTCACCGGCCGGGGTGCGCCGTCGGCCCCGGTGCCGGAGGCCACACCCTCGCCGCCGTGGCGCACCTGCACGCCGGTGACGGGCTCGTGGTCCTCGCCGAGGAGCTCCAGCCGCGGGTAGCCGTCGACCTCGTACGGGCGTGTGCCGCAGTTCTCCAGACGGACGCTCAGGGCGCGCAGTCCCATGGCTGCGTCGGCTTCCTCGTCGGCGTACACACGCACCCCGGAGGACGGGCAGGGGCCTGCAGGGGCCGGTGACTGGTCCGTGGGGACGGTCCTGACCTCCAGGATCCGCACGCGCGACGCGCCGGGCGCGACCGCGCCCAGGGTGCGCCGCACCGTCCGGCCCGGCTGGACCGCCGACACCGTGTGCTCGGTGGTCGCCTGCGCCTCACCGGCGTCGTTCGTCCAGGAGAACGTGATGGTGTACGTGTTCGCCTCGGCCCCGCGGTTCGTGATCTGGAACCCGGCCAAAAGCCCGCTCTCGCAGCCGGGCGAGCCGGTACTGAGAGCGGTGATCCTGACCCCGTCCCGCTCCAGGTCGGCCGGGTGACCGGGAGGCGGGGAGGCCCGGCCGGGCAGGGGCGAGGCGGCGGCTTCGGAGGGCCGGCCAGCGGTCCCCGGGGCGTCGCCGTACCGGTGCCACTGGCCGGAGCAGGTGGGCAGCGGCTGCGCGGAGACGCCACCGAGGGGGCTGCCCGCCTCGCGGCCCCTCGAGTCGGGCTCCTCCGCGCCGCAGGACGTGACGAGAGCCGCGCCCGCGAGGACGGCTCCGAGGACGGGGAGGGGGGTGGCGGGGCGCATCGGCCCACCTCACCAGGGATCGGACCGACCGGGCTGTGGCGGAAGCCACTCCTCCGGTCACAGGGGCGTCACAGCACCCGGCGCGCCCGTCCGGCCCGGGGGCCAGGACGAGCAGGAGGGCGCACCGGGACCAGGACGTCCCGCGGGGCGCCCCCGGCAACAGCAGTCCTCGGGGGCGCGCGGCACCGTGGCCGTTACGACAGCTGCGACTGGACCTGGGAGGAGATCAGCTCCAGGTGGTCCAGGTCGTCCAGGTCGAGGACCTGGAGGTAGATGCGCTGGGAGCCGATCTCGGCGTACCGGCCGATCTTGTCGACGACCTCGGCGGGGGAACCGGCCAGGCCGTTCAGCTTCAGCTCGTCGACCTGGCGGCCGATCGCGGCGGCCCGGCGGGCGACCTCCTCGTCGTCCTTGCCGACGCACACGACCAGCGCGTTGGAGTAGGTGAGCTCGCCGGGGTCGCGGCCGGCCTCCCGGGCGGCGGCACGCACGCGGCCGAACTGCCGCTCGCTGTCCTCGATCGAGGCGAACGGGATGTTGAACTCGTCGGCGTAGCGCGCGGCCAGCCGCGGAGTGCGGGTGGCGCCGTGGCCGCCGACGAGCACGGGGATCCTGTCCTGCGCGGGCTTGGGCAGGGCCGGCGATTCCGTGAGGTCGTAGTACGTGCCGTGGAAGTCGAAGGTCTTGCCGACCTCCGTCGCCCACAGCCCGGTGACGATCTCCAGCTGCTCCTCGAGGCGGGCGAACTTCTCCTTCGGGAACGGAATGCCGTACGCCTTGTGCTCCTCCTCGAACCAGCCGGCGCCCAGGCCCAGCTCGACACGGCCGCCGGACATCTGGTCGACCTGGGCGACCTGGATGGCGAGCACGCCCGGCAGCCGGAACGTTCCGGCCGTCATCAGCGTGCCGAGCCGGATGCGCTTGGTCTCACGGGCCAGGCCGGCGAGGGTGATCCAGGCGTCGGTGGGGCCGGGCAGGCCGTCCACGGAGCCCATGCGGAGATAGTGGTCGGATCGGAAAAATGCGTCGAAACCGAGGTCTTCGGTGGCCTTGGCCACGGTGAGCAGAGTGTCGTAGGTGGCCCCCTGCTGGGGCTCGGTGAAGATGCGAAGATCCATGCCTCCATCCTGCACGTTCGCGGCGCGGCCGACTCCGCCGGTCCCCGCGGGCCTGTCGTGCCCCGCTCGGGTGGAGAGCCGTCACCGTGCGCCCGTGAGGTGACCGGGCGCCGGTGGGGGACCGGGTCCGTGACCGGCTCCGACGTTGTCGGTCGATCCGGCGGAGGGGACCGCCCGGCATCCGCACGGGCCCCGGTGACCGCCGGGGCCTCACCCGTACTGCCTCCTGCCGGGGGCCGGGGCGGGCTGGGTCGCATCCGGGGGCGGGTCCCGTCGGCCCGGCGGGCCGGGGCGGCGCGGCCGGGGCGGCGCGGCGCGGTCGCGGCCGGGGCCTGGCACGGCAGGCACGCCGGGGTGGCCGGGGGTAGGCGAGGTGCCCTGCGCGGCAGGCGTGCGAGCACGGCCCAGGTGGGCAAGGCGGCCCGGCGTGGCCTGGAGTGCTGGAGTGGGCGGGACGGTCGAGCGGGCGGGCGCGCGGACGGTGCGGAACGCCCGCCGTCAGGTGGGCCGGGTCAGCTCCTTGCCCGCGTCCTCCGTATCGGCGTAGACGTCGAAGACCTGGTCGAGGCCGGTCGTCCGCAGGCTGCGGGCGGTGTTCGCCGGTATCCCGGCCAGGGCGAAACGGGCCTGCGCCGCGAGTGCCCGGTGGCGCGCGGCCAGGAGAGCGGTGATGCCGCTCGAATCGCAGAACCGCATGCCGCTCAGGTCGACCAGCAGCAGCCCGCCAGGCGTCAGAACGAGAGCGCCCGCGGCCCGGCGCAGGTGCGGTGCGGTGCTGTGGTCGAGGTCACCGGCGACCCGGAGGACGGGGCCGGCGGGGCGTGCCGTCGTGATGGGGTCAGTGTCATGGGCGGCGTCCGGTCAGGAGGCGGGGTCGGCGGGACGGCCGAGGGCGAGCAGGGCGGTGTCGTCGTCGACCCCCTCACCGAGACCTTCGAGCAGGCCGGCGAAGGCGTCGATCACCGTGTGCGGGTCGGCGGGGGCGAGGTCGGCGGCGAACGACTGCAGCGCCTCGTAGCCGTACAGGCGGTTCCTCTTCCCCGTGCGTGCCTCGGTGAGGCCGTCGGTGTAGAGCAGGAGCGTTTCGCCGGGCTGGAGAGTGGTGTGGACGCTGGTGAAGGAGGCCTTGGGGAGCGCCCCTATCAGCAGTCCGCCGGGCGTCGGCAGGTAGTCGGCCCGGCCGTCGTTGCGCAGGGCCAGGGCCGGAGGATGTCCGCCGGCGGCGAGGCGTACGCCCACGGTGTCGCCCTCGGGTTCCAGGATGCCGAAGATCGCGGTGCAGTAACGGGGGTCCCCGCCGGTGTAGCGGTCCAGCAGCGCGGTGTTGAGGGTCGTCAGCGCGGTCTCGGGGTCCGGGTCGTGCAGAGCGGCGGTGCGCAGCGTGTAGCGGACCAGGGACGTCACGGCCGCGGCCTGGGGGCCCTTTCCGCAGACGTCGCCGAGGAAGAAGGCGAACCGGTCGTCGGTGAGGGGGAACAGGTCGTAGAAGTCGCCGCCGAGCTGCATGGAGTGAGCCGTGTGGTAGTAACCGGCGGCTTCCATGCCGGGCAGGGCCGGCAGGCTCGACGGGAGCAGGCTCTGCTGGAGCACGGCCAGCGCCTCGCGCAACTGTTCGCGGTCGGCCTCCGCCTGCCGGCGGGCCTCCTCGGCCTCGCGGCGGGCGCGCAGCAGTTCGGTCTCGTAGGCGCGTCGGTCGGTGGCGTCGAAGACGGTCGTGCGGATGAGCAGGGGCTGGCCGTCGTGCCCGGTCTTCACACTCGACGTCACCAGCACGGGGAGCCGCGATCCGTCCGCGGCCCGCATCTCCAGCGCGATGCCGCCGACCTGCCCCTGCATGCGCAGCAGAGGAGCGAAGTGCGTCTCGTGGTAGAGCCTGCCTCCCACGGTCAGCAGGTCGCTGAAGCGTCTGCGGCCCACGACCTCCTCGCGGGAGAGCCCGAGCCAGTCCAGCAGCGTTCGGTTGATCTTGGCTATCGTCCCGTCCATCAGCGTGGACAGATAGCCGCAGGGGGCCGACTCGTAGAGTTCCTCCGCGCTGTCCTCCAGAAGAGCGGTGAACTCCGCGTCGGTGTACGGCCTGCCCCCGCCGTTCGCGCCGGGGCCCGGGGGACACATCATGCGAGGTCGCTCACGAAGGCGGAGATGGCCTCGGCGGTGGCTTCTGGGGCGCTCAGCTGCGGGCAGTGGCCGGTGGCGGCGAGGGTGACCAGGCGGCTGCCGGGGATGGCCGCGTGCACATAGGCCCCGACCTCCCGGGGAGCGATGGCGTCGTGCTCGCACTCCAGGATCAGGGTGGGAACTGCCACGGACTTCAGGTCGCGGCGGCTGTCGGAGAGGAACGTGGTCCGTGCGAAGACACGCGCGATCGCGGGGTCCGTGGCGCAGAAGCTGTTCGTGAGTTCCTCGCCCAGTTCGGGGCGGTCCGGGTTGCCCATGATGACCGGGGCCATCGCCGCCGACCAGCCGAGGTAGTTGGCTTCCAGCGACTCCAGCAGCTCGTCGATGTCGGTCGCGCTGAAGCCGCCGCGGTAGTCGTCCTGGTCGATGTAGCACGGCGAGGGGCACACCATCACCAGCGAGCCGAGGCGCTCCGGCACCGCGCCGACGGCCAGCACACCGACCATGGCGCTGACGGAGTGACCGACGAACACGGCGTCCCGCAGGTCCAGCTCCTCGCACACCTCCACGACGTCCTGGGTGTAGCCGTCCAGGGTCGCGTAGCGGTCCTCCCGCCACGCCCCGAGGTCCGAGCGGCCCGAGCCGACGTAGTCGAAGAGCACGACGCGGTAGTGCTCCGCCAGTGCCGGAGCCACGAGGCGCCACATGTTCTGGTCACAGCCGAATCCGTGTGCGAGCACCACGGTCCGGCCGTCGGCCGGTCCCGTCACGCGGACATTGTTCCTGCGGAGGACGGTCATCGCTCCATCCTCGCACGTCCGGGCTTCGAACCGGGCTCCCGGATGTCCTGGGCAGGGGCGGGCTCCCGCGCAGGCAGGTTCACCGGCCGTGCCGCCCGTGTCACCGGCGCGGCTGTGGCGGCTCCCCGTTTCGACGGATCCGGGGCAGGGCACTCCGCGATGACGACCGGCGGGACGACGAGCGCGGGAGGCTGGGCGTGGCCATTCGTGTGGGAAGGAACCACGCCGTCCCTCGCAGCCCGGGCCGGATGGCCGGGCCGGGCTCTGATCGGCAAGCCGGGGTGGGTGATCGGGGGCATGATGCAAAGGGGCGGGGAGGGCAACCGGGCTTGCTGTGCCCACACCCCCGCCCTCTCCCGTCGCGAGCGCACCAGCACCGGCACAGGCACAGGCACAGGCACGGCAGAACGCCCGCAAAGCCAGTGATCCGGAGGGTGGCGCCGTCGTCCAGACGCGCCGGGACGAGGGACGGGCGCGAGGCCGGGGACGGCACGGCCGTGCGGCCGGGGACGGCATGGGCCTGAGGCCCGGGACGGCACCGGCGTGATCCTCGCTCTGGGTCCGGGCTCCGGGGCCCATTCCCGGGTCCCGGCCGGAAGCACAGGGCGCGCCCCGACCCCGCGGGGCGTCGGCAGGAAGGGAAGGGCGCATGAGCGACCGGCCGCTCGAGCACCGTACCGTCGTCGTGACGGGTGCGGCCCGTGGGCTGGGCGCGGCCCTGGCCCGGGACCTGTCCCGCCGCGGCGCCCGGCTGGCGCTGCTCGGTCACGAGAGGGCCGGGCTGGAGACCCTGGCGGGTTCCCTGCCGACGCCGGCCCTGGCTGTCGAGGCCGACGTCACCGACGTGGGGGCCCTGGAGCGGGCCGCGCAGACGGTCCGCTCGCGTCTGGGCCCGGTCTCGGCCGTCGTGGCGAACGCCGGCATCGCGCACGGCGGTCCGTTCCACGCGTCGGACCCGGCCGACTGGCGGCGCGTGATCGACGTGAACCTGACGGGGAACGCGCAGACGGCCCGGGCCTTCCTGCCGGACCTGGTCCGGACCGCGGGCTACTTCCTCCAGGTCGGCTCACTGGCGTCCTTCGGCGCCGCGCCCCTGATGAGCGCGTACTGCGCCTCCAAGGCGGGGGCGGAGGCCTTCGCCCACGCCTTGCGGGCCGAGGTCGCGCACCACGGAGTGGCCGTGGGCGTCGCGTACGTGAACTGGACGGACACCGACATGATCCGCGACGCGGACCGGTACGCGATGCTGCGCGTGCTGCGCTCCACCATGCCCGGACCGGGCGGTCGCGTGTGTCCAGTGGACCATGTCACCGCGCGGCTGGCGTGGGCCGTGGAGCACCGCCGTACCGCCGTGTACGTGCCCGGCTGGCTGCGGCTCGTCCAGGCGGGGCGCGCGGCGCTGCCGCCGGTCGTACTGCGGGTGTCCCGGCGCCGGCTGCCCCGGCTGGAGGAACACGAGCCGTTGCGCTCCACGGGCCCACTCGGCGCCGGGGGCCGCGCGGACGCGGCGGCCGCCGGGCCGGACGTCCGGGCGTGAGGGCTCGGTGGCGGGACGTGGTCGCCGGGCATGACGCAGACCAGGACCTTGTCGTGCGGAACCCACGGCCGCTCCCCCGCGACCCGCTGCGCACGAGCCCGCCGCGGGCGCCAGCCGGCCTCCCCTTCCGGTACCGCCGTGCCTGCCAACCTGCGCGAGATCTCCAGGACACGGTCCCGGGACCCATCCGCCGCAGGCCCTACCCGGCCTCCCGCTCCAGCACCGCCTGCTCACGGTCCGCCAGCCTGCGCAGCATCTCCAGGACACGGTCCCGGGACTCGTCGGCCGCGTCGATGGCCTCCATGCACTGCCAGTACGTGCCCTCGTCGGCCGCGGCGCAGGCGAGGCCGACGAGGGCGATGCCGACCTCGCCGAGCAGTCCGCCGAGGTACATCAGGGCCTGGCGGGCGTCGCCCAACTCGGTGAGCTGGGCTGCGCGCAGCTCACCGGGTCCCAGCCGCGGGGTGTCGAGCACTCCGCAGCCGCGGCCCGCCAGTTCGGTCAACCCCAGTGCCTCACCTCTCAGTTCGGGCGGTCCGGCGACCGCGAGGCGACTGCCGATGGCCTGGGCGAGGGCCTGTGCCTGCCAGACCTCGACCAGGATCTCCGGCCCGCCGCCGCTCGCCGCCAGGGCCCGCCTGCTCGTCACGATGAGCCGCACCGCGTCCATGCGCTGCCCCCCGTCTGTCCGACGCGCCCTGCCGCGCGTCCGCCCGAACTCCCATGCCCATCCACTACCCAGAGTGAGGGCGACTGAGACGAAAAGCCAGAGGAAGACGGAATTTTGCGGACAACAATTCAGACTCGTCCCACCTGTTGACTCCGGAGAGTGATAGCGGACGGATCACTTCCTAGGGCGCTGGGGGTTCGGGGGGCGCGGGGAACCTCCGTTCGTTCCGGTCGATCTTCGCGTCCAGCGCCCTGAGCGGGTCGATCCCCAGCACCCCGCACAGTTGCAGCAGATAGGCCAGGACGTCGGCGACCTCGTCCGTCACGCGGTGCGCGGTGTCGGGGTCGTCCATGACGCGGGCGGACTCCTCGGGCGTCAACCACTGGAAGATCTCGACGAGTTCGGAGGCCTCCACACTGAGCGCGGCGACGAGGTTCTTGGGCGTGTGGTACGGCTGCCAGTCGCGCGCGGCGGCGAACTCGGCGAGCCGGCGCTGCAGCGACGCCAGGTCCGGGGGCTGGTGCTCCTGAGGATCAGTCACGGGTCAGGTGTACCACCGTGACTCCGTCGGCTCCGGCGGCCCAGGAAGCGTCGCTCACCGCGCCGACCAGGCGGATGTGCCCGCGCTCGGACATCCGCGCCGCCAGCCGCAGCAGTTCGCTGCGCTGCCGTGCGTCCAGACAGCGGTCGAGTCCGTCGGCGAGCACGGTGAGCGTCTGGAGGGCCGCGGGGACCTCGCCGGGCGCGTCGACCTCCAGGACGCCGGGTCCGGTGAGCAGCACCAGGGCCAGCGCCAGGTAACGCAGTTCGCCGTCGCCCAGCAGGCGCAGGTCCGTGCGGATCCCGTCGCCCCGGTCGAGCAGCGCGCGGACCGCTCCCGCGCCGTCCGTGCGGGCGAGCACGTCCGCCACCGGTCCGGCGCACCCGGCGCGCACCGCCGCGACCAACTGCGCGTGCCGCCGCCCGCACTCGGCACGGGTGCGCCACAGGACGTCGGCGAGGTTGCCGCAGTCGCCGAGCAGCCGGCCGGTGCCGGCCGGTACGGGGCCGCGCATGCCGTCGGGCCGGGGATCGCAGGCGAAGACCGAGCGCAGCGCCACCACCATCTGCTCGGCGGCGGCGAGCACCCGGCGCTGCCCGGGCGTCCTGCCGGCGACGCGCAGCGGCAGCAGCGCGGTGCCGAGCCGGTCGTCCGGCAGCGGGGCGCGGGTCACCGGGGTGGAGCCCGCCGTGTGCCAGGCGGCCTGGACCGCGTGTCGCGCGGGATCGCGCAGGGCGGTCTCCAGCAGGACGAGACCGTCAGCCGTCAGCCGCTCGCCGACCACGCGCAGACGGGGCTCGGCCTGGACGGCGACGTCGAGCCGCACGGGACCGGCGGGGCCGTCGGCCGTGCAGCCGATGCGGAAGCCGCGGCGGCCCTGGGTGTCGGGCCGGGCCCGCTCCGGTACGCAGGCGGCCGGGTCGGGGAAGGCCTCGCCCAGTTCGGCGCCTCCGCCGAGCCGGGCGAGCGCCTCGTACGCCCGCAGCGCGCTGGTCTTGCCGGATCCGCTGGGTCCGGTGAGGAGGGTGAGCGGCCCGAGCGGGAGTCCGGCGCGGCGGTGCCGGGCGAAGGCGGACAGGTGCAGCGCGGTGACACGGGGCCGGTCGGGGTGCGTGTCGGGGGTGTCCGCGGAGGCCGGCGGGGCGTGCCGTACGGGGTCGGAGGACGCGGCGGGGAGGGTCATGTGTCCGGACGCTAGGACCCCGCCGTTCGGCGAACCGTTCCGCTTACCGGGCCTTCCCACGATCGGGCGACCCGCCCTGACACGACGTGCGTGATGCCCCTGGCGTGCTGCGCGTTCTCCGCCCACCGGACGTGACCTGTGCGCGCGAGCGGCCCGCGCCGAGGGCGCGCGAGGCCCGTACCCCGGCACGCCCGGAACTCGGGTCGGGCCGGCGGGCGGCGCACTGAGCGATCCGGCGCGGACGGGCGGACGCGGCACCACTCCGGCGCGGACGGGCGGACGCGGCACCACTCCGGCGCGGACGGGCGGACGCGGCACCACTCCGGCGCGGACGGGCGGACGCGGCACCACTCCGGCGCGGACGGGCGGACGCGGCACCACTCCGGCG
>NZ_JBHSNY010000004.1:0-341110 GCF_042657145.1 Streptomyces bullii | reverse complement strand
CGGACGGGCGGACGCGGCACCGCGACGCATGTCTCCGCTGGCCGGCCGAGCTGTGGCAGGGGACAGCGGCGGACCGGCGCGGGCGCAGGACCACGCCGTGCCGCCGCCCGCACCCATGCCGGGCGCGTCACACCCCGGGCACCCCGGCCTGTTCCATGAGCCCGGTCACCTCGGTGCCGGCCGGGGACAGCAGGAAGACGTTGCGGTCGACGCGGTGCATGCCGCTGGCCAGGCCGAAGACGACCCCGGTGCTGAAGTCGAGGACCCGCTTGGCGACATCGGTCTCCGCGCCGGTCAGGTCGAGCAGCACGGGCACACCCGCCATCAGTGTCTCGGCGACCTCGCGGGCGTCCGCGAAGACGTTCACGCGCAGCACGACGAAGCGTCGCCGCGCCTCCGTCTCGGCCTCGGGCACGGCCCGGTGGTCGACCGCGGACGGCCAGGCGTCCCGGCCCCGCAACGGCACGACCTGGGCGAGCCCCTCCCACTGTTCGTCGGTGACATCGTGGCTGTTCACCGGCATGCTCCGTCCTGGGTCGTACTGGCTGTCTGCATCGGGCAATTCTTGCGCATCGTCACCCGTTCGGCCCAACAGCGACACGTTGCGCCATCTCGGTGCACCTCACACCGGCCTCGGGGCCGGTGTGTGACGGGCGTAACCCCTCATGATCGAGCCGTGTGACAGTGGCGTAACGGGCGATTCGTACCGTCGGGGGCATGACCTCGACGCCCCGGCCCCAGCAGGAGACGCAGCAGGTACGCACCGTCTGCTCGTACTGCGGTGTGGGCTGCGGCCTCGTGCTCGACATCGGCAGGGGCCCGGACGGGCGGCGCACCGTCCTGAAGGCGTCCGGCGACAAGGCGCACCCGGCGAACGAAGGCAGGCTGTGCACCAAGGGCGCGACGACGGCCGAGATGCTGGCCGCGCCCGGCCGGCTGACCACCGCGCTGGTCCGGGACGACCGGGGCGAGGAGCCGGTTCCGGCGCCGTTGGCCGACGCGATCGCCGAGACCGCGGCACGGCTGCGGGCGATCGTCGACGAGCACGGGCCGGACGCGGTCGCCTTCTACGTCTCCGGGCAGATGAGCCTGGAGGCGCAGTACCTGGCGAACAAGCTGGCCAAGGGGTTCGTGCGGACGAACCGAATCGAGTCGAACTCGCGGCTGTGCATGGCGAGCGCGGGCATGGGCTACAAGCTGTCGCTGGGCGCGGACGGGCCGCCGGGATCGTACGAGGACTTCGACCGGGCCGACGCCTTCCTGGTGATCGGCTCGAACATGGCCGACTGCCACCCGATTCTCTTCCTGCGGATGATGGAGCGGGTCAAGGCGGGTGCCCAGCTGATCGTCGTCGACCCGCGCCGCACCGCGACCGCCGCGAAGGCGGACCTCTTCCTTCAGGTCAGGCCGGGGACCGACCTGGCCCTGCTGAACGGCCTGCTGCACCTCCTGCACACGAACGGGCACACCGACGCCGAGTTCGTCGCCGCGCACACCGAGGGCTGGGAGGCGCTGCCCGGGTTCCTCGCCGACTACACCCCGGCGGCGGTCGCGGAGATCACCGGGCTCGCCGAGGACGACCTGCGCGAGGCGGCCCGGCTGATCGGCGCGGCGGGCAGGCAGTGGATGAGCTGCTGGACGATGGGACTCAACCAGTCCACGCACGGCACCTGGAACACCAACGCCCTGGTCAACCTGCACCTGGCCACCGGGGCGATCTGCCGCCCCGGCGCCGGGCCCTTCTCCCTGACCGGCCAGCCCAACGCCATGGGCGGACGCGAGATGGGTTACATGGGTCCGGGGCTGCCGGGCCAGCGGTCCGTCCTCGTCGAGGAGGAGCGGGCGTTCGTCGAGGAGCTGTGGGAGCTGCCGCCCGGCACGCTGCGCGCCGACGGGGTGGGCCAGGGCACCGTGGAGATGTTCCGGAAGATGGCCGACGGCGAGATCAAGGCGTGCTGGATCATCTGCACCAACCCGGTGGCGTCCGTGGCCAACCGCCGTACGGTCATCGAGGGGCTGGAGGCCGCCGAGTTCGTCGTCACGCAGGACGTCTTCGCCGAGACCGAGACCAACGCGTACGCCGACGTCGTGCTGCCGGGCGCGATGTGGACCGAGGCGGAGGGCGTCTTCGTCAACAGCGAGCGCAACCTCACGCTGACCGGGGCCGCCGCGGACCCGCCCGGGGAGGCGACGGCCGACTGGCGGATCATCGCCGAGGTCGCCCGCGCGATGGGGTACGAGAAGGGGTTCTCGTACGACAGTGCCGAGCAGGTCTTCGAGGAAATCCGGCGGGCCTGGAACCCGAAGACGGGCTGGGATCTGCGCGGGGTGACGTACGAGCGGCTGCGGGAGATACCCGTGCAGTGGCCGGCCGCGAGCGAGGACGGGCCGGAGCGGAACCCGATCCGGTACGTCGGCGAGGGCGGGCTGCGCTTTCCGACCGCCTCCGGGCGTGCCGTCTTCTTCGCGCGGCCGCATCTGCCCGCCGCCGAAATGCCGGACGACGACTACCCGTTCACGCTGAACACCGGCCGGGTGCAGCACCAGTGGCACACCCTGACCAAGACGGGCAAGGTCGCCAAGCTCGGCAAGCTGAACTCCGGGCCGTTCGTGGAGCTGCACCCCGAGGACGCCGCCGCGCTCGGCGTCGCCGAGGGCGATCTGGTGGAGGTGGCCTCGCGGCGCGGGCGGGCCGTGCTGCCGGCGGTGGTGACGGACCGGGTGCGGCCGGGGTGCTGTTTCGCGCCGTTCCACTGGAACGACCTGTTCGGCGAGTACCTGAGCATCAACGCGGTGACCAGCGACGCGGTGGATCCGGTGTCGTTCCAGCCGGAGTTCAAGGTGTGCGCGGTGTCGCTGGCGAAGGTCTCGACGCCCGTACGGCAGGCACCCGTACGGGAAGCGCCTGTACGGGAGACGCCCGTTGAGGCGCTGGCGCCGACGGCCGTCACCCCGGGCGCCGCGAACCCGTTCGGCCTCGAACCGTCCCCTCCCCCGGTCCTGTCCGCGCAGGAACGCCAGTACCTGACCGGCTTCCTCGCCGGGCTCGGCTCGGGCGCCCCCGGTGTGCCGGTCCTGCCGCCGGACGCGCCGTTCTCCCCCGAGCACGCGCTGTGGGTCAACGGCGTGCTCGCCGGGATGTACTCGCGGACGGCGGCCGCCCCCGAGCGGGAACGGACCGGCCGCGAGGTGGTCGTGCTGTGGGCCTCGCAGACCGGCACGGCCGAGGAGTTCGCCGCCGCGACCGCCGAGCGGCTGGGCGCGGCCGGGCACCGGGCGACGCTGGTCGGCATGGACGAGGCCGATGTCGCCGGCCTCGCCCGCACGGCGGACCTGCTCTTCATCACCAGCACCTTCGGCGACGGCGACGCCCCCGACAACGGCGCCGGCTTCTGGGACGCGCTGTCCACGGAGCGGGCCCCTCGGCTGGAGGGACTGCGGTACGCGGTGCTGGCCTTCGGGGACTCCTCGTACGACGACTTCTGCGGGCACGGGCGGCGGCTGGACGCGCGCCTCGACGAGCTGGGCGCGGTGCGGCTGGCGCCCCGTACGGACTGCGAGCCGGACTACGAGCCGTCGGCGGGCGCGTGGCTGGACCAGGTGCTCACCGCGCTCGGCGGCACGCGGGCCGCCCCCGTCGAGAAGCCGGCGGGCAGGCCCAGGCCCGCCCCCGCCACCGCCCGTCTCGTCGGCAACCGGCTGCTCAGCCTGCCGGGGGCGGGCAAGGAGGTGCGGCGCTTCACGTTCGACACGAGCGGGACGGACCTGACGTACGAGGCCGGGGACGCGCTCGGTGTGCGGCCGGTCAACTCGCCCGCCCTGGTGGACGAGTGGCTGGCGGTGACCGGGCTGGAGGCCTCGACGGCCGTGGAGGTCGCGGGCGTCGGCGAGGTCCCCTTCGCGCAGGCCCTGCTCCGGCACCTCGACATCACGAGGATCACCTCTGACCTTCTCCGGTTCGTCGCCGACCGCACCCGGGACGACCACGCGCTGCGCAGGCTGCTGCGGCCGGACAACAAGGACGGTCTCGCGCAGTGGAGTTGGGGCCGGCAGGCCGTGGACCTGGTCACCGAGTACGGGGTGCGGGCGCGTGCCGAGGAGTGGGCCGGGGTGCTGAAGAAGCTCCAGCCGCGCCTGTACTCCATATCGTCCAGCCCGCTGGTGGACCCGCACCAGGTGGCGTTGACGGTCTCCGTGGTGCGCTACGAGAACGTGGACGGCCGGCCGCGCGGCGGTGTCTGCTCGTCCTTCCTCGCGGACGCCGCACCGGGCACCGAGGTACCGGTGTTCGTGCAGCGCTCGCCGCACTTCCGGCCCCCGGCCGACGCCGCCACGCCGATGGTCATGGTCGGCCCGGGCACCGGGGTGGCGCCGTTCATCGGCTTCCTCCAGCAGCGGCGGGCGCTCGGCCACCGGGCCCCGAACTGGCTGTTCTTCGGGGAGCAGCACCGCGCGAGCGACTTCTACTACGAGGACGAGCTGTCGGAGTTGCTGGCCGAGGGGGTTCTCACCCGCCTGGACACCGCCTTCTCCCGCGACCAGCGCAACAAGGTGTACGTGCAGGACCGGATGCGTGAGCACGGGCCGGAACTGTGGCACTGGCTCCAGGACGGCGCGCGTCTCTACGTCTGCGGCGACGCCTCGCGCATGGCGAAGGACGTCGACCGGGCGCTGCGGGACATCGCGGTCGCGCACGGCGGTCTGGGCGAGGCGGAGGCGGCGGCGTACGTGAAGCAACTCGCGGCGGACAAGCGGTACCTGCGGGACGTGTACTGAGGGGTGCCTCCTTACTCGCCTCCTACCGGACTCTTCACCTCCGTCCGCACTACGCTCACCGGCGGTCGCTAGCGTCCGACGGCGTGTACTCGGCAGAAACCACGCTGGTGGCGGCCGGCGGCCGGCAGTCGCGTCCCACCACGGTGTCCGCCCCGGAAGCCCCGGCTCCCGCGCAGTGGCACCGTGTCCTGACCCTGCTCGCCGACATCAGCCTGCTCATCGGCACGCGTGCGGTGTGGACGCAGGCGGCCGGTCACCGGCCGGCCGTCGCCGCGGTGATCTCGGTGTGCTACGCCTCGGTCCTCGTGTGCGGGGTGCTGGCGCTGGTCGTGCGCCGGACGCGGTCACTGGCACGTCTGGACGGGTGCGTGCTTCTGACGGCGGTGACGCTCGCCGTGTGCGCGTGGGTGATGCTGCACGGCGGCTCCGACGAGGCGGACCTGACCGCCCAGGCCGCCAGGGAACTCGTCGCGGGCCGCCCGGTGTACGGGCAGCCCTGGCCGTGGCTGTTCGGGCACGGTGTGGCGCGTACCCCCACGGTGTACGGCGGCTACGACTACACGTACGGCTATCCACCGCTGGCCCCGCTGCTGGCCGCGCCGCTGCTGTGGCTGGGGCACGGCGGCGCCCCCGCTACCGCGGTGAGCACCGGTGCCCTGATCGCCGGCACGGTGGTGCTGTGGCGGATGCTGCCGGTGCCGTGGCGGCCGGCGGCGACGATGGTGTGCCTCGGCTTCGGAATGCTGCCCTCGTACGGCCGGCTCGGCTACCCGGCGGTCCTCGCGATGGCCCTGCTGATCCCGGTGGTGGTGCGCTGGTCGCGCACCGGGGCGGGCGGACGGCTCGGCACGGCCGGTCTGGCGCGGGCCGCCTGTCTGGGCGCGGCGTGCGCGGCCCAGCAACTGCCGTGGTTCCTGGCGCCGTTCCTGCTCGCCGGGATCTTCGCGGTGCGGCGCGGCGAGCTGGGCGGGCCGGCGGCGGCCCGGGTGGTGCTGCGGTTCGCCGGAGCCGCGGGCACCGTGTGGCTGCTGGTGAACACGTACTTCATCGTGAGCCTGCCGCGTGCCTGGCTGTCCGGGATCGCGCTGCCGCTGACGCAGGGCGCGGTGCTGCACGGCCAGGGCCTGGTGGGCGTCTCGCTGTACCTGACGAACGGCAGCGACCGGCTCGACTGGTACTCCCGCGCCAGCCTGCTGCTGGCCGCGGCCCTGCTCGTGCTGTTCGTGCTGTTCGTACGGCGGCTGGGGTCCGCCGCGACCGTGCTGCCCTGGTGTGCCTTCTGGCTGGCGACCCGGTCGCAGGACGGCTACTACCTGATGATGACGCCGTTGTGGCTGGCGGCGGCGGTGACCGCGCCGGCGTCGGCGTTCGCCACGGCGTGGCAGCCGCGCCTGCGGCCGCTGTCCGGCGCGCGCCGCCCGGCGCGGATCGCGGCGGCGGTGCTGCTGCTCACCCCGGCCCTGGCGAGCGCCGCTGCGGCGGCGACGGGCACCCCGCCGCTGCGCATGCGCGTCACCGCGGTCCGCCACGCCACACCGGCGGCGGTGTCCCGTCTGACCGTCCGGGTCACCAACACCGACGACCGCCCGCTGAGCCCGCACTTCACCCTCACCACGGGCCAGGGCATGGACCCGTACTGGTCCGTCGTCCGGGGCCCTGCCGACGTGCCCGCGCACACCACTGCCTCCTACGAACTCCGGCCGCCCTCGGGCCGGTTCCCGTTGCCCCGGCCGGGTGTCCGCATCCGTCTGCGGGCGTTCACGGCGTCGCCGCAGACGCTGTCGAGCGCGGATGTGCAGCGGGAGGTGCGGCGGCAGGTGCGGCCGGAGGTGCCGCGACCGCGCTGACCGGCCTCAGGCCGTCGCCCGGGTGAAGCGGAGGGTGGCGCTGACGCTGGTCAGGCCGCGCATCATGCCCAGCTGGTTCCATCCCATGCCGAACTGGGTCCGGTCCACGCTGAACTCCGTGTCCAGGGTGAGTCCTTGGGCGTCCGCGTCCTTCAGGCGCGCGGTGAGGGACAGCGGCCTGCTGATGCCGCGCACGGTCAGCTGACCGATGACGTGCACCTGGTCGCCGTCGCGCAGTTCGGCGCTGCGGAGCGCGAAGGTGATCTCCGGGTGGTGGTCGGCGTCGAAGAAGTCGGCGGAGCGCAGGTGCGTGTCGCGCTTGGCGTGCCCGGTGTCGAGGGAGACGACGTCGAGGGTCAGGGTGCCGACGGCGGACCCGTCGGGCCGGACCTCGCCCCGTCCGCTGACGGCGGCGAAGGTGCCCTTCACGGTGACCAGGCCCCACATGGTCCGGTGCCGGATGCCGACGGTGGACGCACTCGCGTCGAGCTGCCACAGGCCTGTCTCCACGGCGACGGTCATGATCTTTCTCCTGTCTGTCAGAGCTGAAGCAGAGCTCCAGTGAGGTGTAGTTCAAATTTGGATGACATGACGCTAGCGGGTAATCCAAATCTGAACAACCCCCCTGGTGTGCACGTGGCCGACCGATAGACTCGAAGTCATGACCGACCCCGAGGAGCACGCCGCCGACCTGCCCGAATGCACGGGCGGCGGCCTGCTGCCGCCCGAGCTGCGCGCCTGGATGCTCGTCCTGGCCGCCACGGGAGCGGTGGAGCAGCGGCTGCGCTCGGTCGTCAAGGACACGCTGGACGTCTCCCACGACGAGTTCCTGGTCCTGTGCCTGCTCGCCGAGCAGCCCGAAGGCGGCCTGCGCATGACGCGCGTCGCGGAACTCCTGGGCCGCCCCAAGACCCGCCTCACCTACCAGATCGCCTGCCTGCAGCACGCCGGCCTCGTCACCCGCAGGTCGGTGTGCGGCGACAAGCGGGGCGTCGAGGTCGCCCTCACCGACAAGGCCCGCCGCCTGCTGGAGGAGGCCTCCCGCCCGCTCGCCGGCACGGTCGTCGAGGCACTGGCCCGGTTCGTGGGCCCGGCCCAGCGCGAGGCACTCTGCGCGCTGGTGCCTGACCTCGCCGAGGAACCCCAGGAGTAAGCGCCTGGAGACCGGCAGTTGCCGGGAGGGTGCTCGGGGTACCCGGCGTCTGCCGTGCGCCGACACGCGAAGGAGGGCCCATGGGCGCGCCGGCCCCGCCCGATCCCGTCGTACGCGCCCCGGACGGACCGCCCGTCGACGCGGCGGCGCTGGCGGCGGCGCTCGCGGAGGCGCTGCGTGAACGGGTCGACGGCGCGGTCCGGTTCGGCGCCGGGAGCCGGGCGGCGTACTCCACGGATGCCTCCAACTTCCGGCAGACCCCGATCGGTGTGGTCCTCCCGCGCACCACCGAGGCGGCGGCGGAGGCGGTCACGGTGGCGCGGGAGCACGAAGCGCCCGTGCTGTCCCGGGGCGGCGGGCCTCGCTGGCCGGGCAGTGCACCAACGCGGCCGTGGTGCTCGACTGGTCCAAGTACTGTGACCGGCTGGAGTCGGTGGACGAGGACGCCCGTACCTGCGTGATGCAGCCCGGCATCGTCCTGGACGAGCTCAACCGGCGGCTGGCGCCGACCGGTCTGCGCTTCGGCCCGGAGCCCGCCACCCACGCCAACTGCGCCATCGGCGGCATGATCGGCAACAACGCGTGCGGCGCCACCGCGCAGGCGCACGGCAAGGCCGTCGACAACATGTCCCGCCTGGAGGTGCTGCTGTACGACGGCACACAGCCCCGGGCACCCGTCCCACGCCCCCAGGACGGACGGCCAGGGCCCTCGCGCTGGCCGGCGCGGGTCTCGCGGCGACGGCCACCACGGCCGGTGTGATCCAGGGGCCGTGGCGCTGACACCGGAGGCCGCGGGCCGGGTGACGGAGCCCGAGCGGGCGGTGGCCCGAGGCGCCGCCGGGGCCGGGCGCGCGCCGGTGGCACCGGGGCCGGCCCCGCGTCACGGGGTGCGGAAGCCGCGGAACCTCACGTGCCTCCGGCTTGCGAAGCCGAGCCGTTCGTAGAGCGCGATCGCGCCGGTGTTGGTCTCGGCCACGTGCAGGAAGGGGCGCTCGCCCCGTGCCAGGATGCGTGCGGCGAGGGCACTGACCAGGCGGGCGGCGTGGCCTCGCCCGCGGGCCTCGGGGGCCGTGCAGACGGCGCTGATCTCGGTCCATCCCGGTGGACGGAGCCGTTCGCCCGCCATGGCCACCAGTCTGCCGCCGTCGCGGATGCCGAGGTAGGTGCCGAGTTCGCGGGTGCGCGGCCAGAACGGTCCCGGTTGGGTCCGGGCTGTCAGGTCGAGCATCTCGGGCACGTCGGCCGCACCCAGTTCGACCACGTCGGTGCCGGTCGCGGCACTCGCCTGGTCGGGGCGGCGGCTGTCGGCGGGCCAGATCATCTGGCGGCCTTCGAGGACGAAGACCGGCTCCCAGTCGGGAGGAGGGAGCGCCGGGCAGCTGAACATGTCGGCGAACGCGGCGCGACCGAGGAGCCGCGCGAGGCCGGTCCAGTCCGCCGGGTCCGCGTCGGCAGGCACCGCGGAGAAGGTCGTGACCCCCGGCAGATAGGTGGCCGCGCGGCCGAGCCGGCGCCCCAGATCTGCGTGGCGGCCGCGCAGCGACTCCCCCACCGGGTCGTCGAGTGCCGCGGTGTCACCGCTCGTCATCGTGCTGTGCCCTTCCCTCCGCGCGCGATCGGCCGAGCGGCGCGCTACCGCCCTGGGCGCCTTTCCCGGTCTGGGTTCCACCGACGGCTCCGGTGGGGACGCCGGTGGCTCCGGTGAGAACGCCGTGTGGTGCAGTCATCACCGCTGTCAGTCTCCTGCGCCCCGGTCGTAGCACCCGCGCCATGCCGTTCTTGCCCCCGCATGGCCATAGCCATCCTTTATACGCACATCCCTCATGATCCTCTACACGGAGCCCTCGGGGCACCCTACGGTGGGGCTGCGTCGTCCCCACTGCTCTCGGGCTTCCTTCGGACATCCCGGCAGCCTCGCCGGGGCGGCGGTCGGCAGAACCGGCCCGTTACGGTACTGCACGACATGTCCGGCCCCGACGGGCGCCCCGCCGCGCTGTTCGTACACCAGCGTCGACGGCTGCCTCGTCGTCGATGTCTCATAGGAGAGTTACGCGACATCCGCACGAACCGCGCGATGACGCTCCCCCTCCCCTCAGCCAGCCGCCGCACCGGAAATGAGAACCGCGCCGTGACCAGCACCGGCCCAGCCACCACCGCCGGGACACCACCCCGCCCCGAGGTGCAGCGCCGCATCCTCACCGTGCTGGTCGCCAGCCAGATCCTCAGCGGGGCGGGGCTCGCGGCGGGCGTCACCGTCGGGGCGCTGCTCGCGCAGGACATGCTCGGCTCCACCGATCTCGCGGGGCTCCCGAGCGCGCTGTTCACGGCCGGTTCGGCCCTCGCCGCTGTCGCGGTGGGCCGCATCTCCCAGGCCCGGGGCCGTCGACCGGGTCTGACCGCCGGGTACCTGACGGGCGCCGTCGGCAGCGCGGGCGTGGTCGCCGCCGCCGTCGCCGACATCCCCGTCCTGCTGTTCATCGCCCTGTTCGTCTACGGCGCCGGCACCGCCACCAACCTCCAGGCCCGGTACGCCGGAGCCGACCTCGCCGCGTCCGGCCACCAGGCCCGCGCCGTGTCCACCGTCCTGGTCGCCACCACCCTCGGCGGCGTCACCGGCCCCAACCTCGCCGCCCCCACGGGCGCCTTCGCCGAACACCTCGGCATCCCCCACCTCGCCGGGCCGTTCCTCCTCTCCGGCGCCGCCTACGCGCTGGCCGCGCTCGTCCTCGCCCTCCGGCTCCGCCCCGACCCGCTCCTCCTGGCCCGCACCCTGGCCGAGGAGAAGGAAGCCGCCGCCGCGACCGACCCGGCGCCCGGCAGCGCCGACGACACGACGGACGGCCGCGCGGGCGTCGTCCTCGGCGCGCTGGTCATGGTGGTCACGCAGCTCGTCATGGTCGCGATCATGACGATGACGCCGGTGCACATACACGACCACGGCCACGGCACCGCCGCCTCCGGCCTCGTCATCGCCCTCCACATCGGCGCCATGTACCTGCCCTCACCGCTGACCGGCTGGCTCGTCGACCGCCACGGCCACAGGAAGGTCGCCGCCGCCTCCGGCATCACCCTCCTCGCCTCCGGCATCCTCGCCGCGATCGCCCCCGGCGACTCCGTCGCCCTCCTCGCGCTCGCCCTGGTCCTGCTCGGACTCGGCTGGAACCTCGGCCTCGTCTCCGGCACCGCGATCATCAACGACACCGTCCCGCTCGCCACGCGCGCCAAGACCCAGGGCCTGGTCGACGTCTCCATCGCCGTCGCCGGAGCCACCGGCGGCATGGCCTCCGGCATCATGGTCGCCGCGACCAGCTACCCCGCCCTCGCCCTGACCGGCGGCGTCCTCTCCCTGGCCCTCCTGCCGGCCGTCGCCGCCACCGCCTACCGCCGATGAGCCCGACGAACCCGGGCACCTCGGGCCGAAACCGGCGCTGTCTGTGGACTGTCGCCCGCCCGGCGGTCGGGGCCGGCCCGTGACCGCCGCTCCAGCCCGTCGGACCGCTGTGCCGACGGCCGTCAGGCCAGGGCGGTGTCGATGGCGGTGAGCCAGTGGTCGACGGGGCCGAGGGTGACCAGTCCGCTGCCCGCGCCGGCGAGTTGGCCCGAGGCCGGCAGCAGACGGGCGCGCACTGTCGTCAGCACGCTCCGGTCGCCGAGCTCCAGGGCGACCGCGGCCTGGAGGCAGCACAGCGCCTCGTAGAGCAGGTCCGCGGGCGGCTCCGGCAGGGCACGCAGCCCGGTGCCGGCATCGGCACGGCAGCCGCCGCGCAGATCGCTCCTTGCCTGCGGGCCAGAGCCGACTGCGGCACGGCCCGAGGCGCCGTGCTGTGCGGTCGGCCCACCGCTGGGCGATGGGCCGACCGGGTGTGCTGTCCGGCACCTCCGTGTCGGACAGCACACCCGGAAGGGCGGTCACTTCCAGATGGATGCCAGTTGCCAGGCCCGCATACCGTTGAGGGTGGCGGTTCCGTTTTCGGCGAAGACGTCGATGCCGGTGCTGGAGGGGTCGGGGAAGACCTGGTCGGTGAGGACGACCTGTTCGCCGCGCTCGTTCTCGGCGTAGACCTCGACCGAGGAGGTGTCGACGAGGACGTGCAGGCGCAGCCGGCCGCCATGGAGCGGGAGGGGGGCGTGCTCGGTGCTGGAGAAGGTGGGGTCGAAGTCGACCGCGCCGGAGGCGGTGCGGTCCAGGTAGACCTCGCCGGTGCTGGTGTCGTAGCCGATCCGGGTGCGTTGTCCGGCGCCGGTGCGGACGTCGAGGCCGGACCGGTCGGCGCTGCCCGGGGTGAGGTCGGCCTGGAGTTCGAGGGTGCTGCCGTGGATGCCGAGCGGGGAGGTGGCGTTCGTGACGGTTGTCGCCGGGACGGTCGTGCCGGTGTCGCGGAGGGTGTTCAGTTCGCTGACCGGCTGCTGGACGAGCTGGACCGTGCCGTTCACCGTGCGCAGGGACAGCTGGCGGGGGAAGGTGTCGGCGCTGCGCCAGGGGCTGGTGGGGATGTTCCCGCCGTAGTTCCAGTTGTTCATCCAGGCGATCATGACGCGCCGTCCGCCGGGGGCGTCGTTGAAGCTGTTGGCGGCGTAGAAGTCCTGGCCGTAGTCGAGCCAGTGGGCGCGTTGGACGCTGGAGAGGGCGGGCTGGTCCGCGGCGGTGAACTGGTCGGCGAGGACATGTCCCCAGCCGGCGGTGTTGGCGTCGACGATCTGTATCCGGACCTGCTTGCCCTTGTAGGCGGTGGTGTCGAAGGAGGCCCAGTCGAGGTTCTCGGAGTTGGAGCCGGTGGCGCTCTGCACGACCTTGCCGTCGACGAGGAGGTTGACGCCGGTCTCGGTGGACTTGGCGTGGGCCTGGGTGTCGGAGAGGACGACCTGGTCGAGGTTGATGTGGCCCCAGCCGCCGGTGTTGTCGTCCACGACCTTGATCTGGGCCTGCTTGCCCTGGAGGTCGGACAGGTCCCAGGACGCCCAGTTCAGGGCCTCGCCGTTGGCGCCGGTGGCAGAGCGCACCACCTTGCCGTCGACGATCAGCTCTACGGCCGTGGGGGCCTCTGAACTCGCGGGGTGGTAGCCGCCGCCGATGAGGAAGTCCAGGTATTTCTTGTCGATGGTGAACGTCGGCGAGGTCAGCGTGCCCGTGGTGGCGTCCCCGTTCAGGTAGGAGTTGACCAGTCCGTTGCCGAGGTAGCCGGACACCTGCTGCTGGTTGGGCAGGGTGCCCTGGGCCGGTCCGGTGCCGAAGGCGTCGCCGGTGGTGGTCCAGTCGCCGATGGGGCTGGTGTAGGTGCTGCCCTCGAAGTCGGCGAGGACTTCGCCGGTCGGTGCCGGCTCGTCACCCAGGACGGCGTTGGGGTCGTACGGGTGGTTGCCGCCGCCTATCCTGAAATTGATGTAGTCGCTGGACACCGTGAACGCGGGCGAGGTCAGCGTGCCGGTGGAGGCGTCACCGCCGTGGAAGCTGTTGGCGACGTACTGCCCGTCGAAGCCGGTGACGGTTCCCTGGCCGTCCAGCGGGCCGGTGGCCGGTGCGGAGCCGAAAGCCGTGCCGGTGGTGGTCCAGTTCCCGTACGAGCCTGACTCGAAGTCCTGCAGCACCGAGCCGCTGGGCGGGGTGTAGGTGCCGTTGTCGTCGGCGGTGAAGCGCTTGCCGTCGAAGTCGCCGATGAAGTACTGGGCGCCGGAGCCACCGGCGATGGCACCGGGGCTGAGGTTGACTGCCAGCACCCACTTGGTCCTCTTCGGGTTGCCGTCCACGGGCAGTGGGAACAGGTCCGGGCACTCCCACACCCCGCCGGTGGCGCCGGCTGGGCCGAAGTCGCTCTGGTGGGTCCAGTGCTTGAGGTCCGGGGAGCTGTAGAAGGCGATCTTGTGCTGGTCGGAAAGGGCGACGGCCATCAGCCAGCTGCGCGTGGGCGCGTACCAGAAGACCTTGGGGTCACGGAAGTTGACCGAGTTGAGGTCGAGGACCGGGTTGCCTGAGTACTTGGTCCAGGTGGTGCCGCCGTCGGTGCTGTACGCCAGGGACTGCCGCTGGATGCCGGTGGCCTTCACCAGGCTGGTGTAGACGGCGACCAGCGGTGGGTTGTCCTTGGTCCCGAAGCCGCTGGTGTTGTTCTTGTCCAGCACGACGCTGCCGGAGAAGACCATCTCGTCGTCGTCCTGAGGGATGGCCACCGGCAGCTGCTTCCAGTGGACGAGGTCGGTGCTCACCGCGTGGCCCCAGGACATGTTGCCCCAGCTGTTGCCGGACGGGTTGTACTGGAAGAACAGGTGATACTGGCCCTTGTACCAGATCAGGCCGTTGGGGTCGTTCATCCAGTTCTGGGCCGGGGTGAAGTGGAACTGGGGCCGGTACTGCTCGTGGTAAGGGGTGTCGGCGGCGGCCGGCGAGGCGGCGAGCACGGCGAGGCCGGACAGAACGGCCATTGCTGCGAGAAGCGTCCGGCGTGGCCGGAGAGTTTTGGACATGGTGGTGCCCTTTCTTCGCGGTCCAGGCCAAGGCGCCGTGGGCTTCTGCGCCTTGATGGGTGCTCTGGGGGTTTGGTCAAGCGAGGCAGGGTGGGGGCTTCAGCTGGTCAGGCGTCCCGTAGATGGCTTGCCACGAGTGGCTGTCGATCGGTGGGACGGGGGCTCAGATCCCATGCCTCCACGGCGAAGTCGCTGCCGCGTCTGCCTGTGACGCGGGCTTGCAGTCGCCATGGTGCGTCGCCGAGCGGATAGAACCTGATCGTGAGGACCTGGCCGGTGGCCAGGTAGATCTCGGCGATCGAACCGTCCACGATGACGCGGAGTTCGACAGGTGTGCCGGGGAACTGCGCGTCCGGGCAGGGCATGGTGTACGTGCCTGTCCGTACGCGCGGATCCAGCGAGGCGTGGCTGCGGTCTACCGTGAGCTGACCGGCGGTCGGGTCGAGGCTGATGTCGAGGTGTTCCGTGCCGTCCGCGGAGGTGACCAGCCGCAGACCGGTCGTACCGGTGGGGTCGGGGGTCAGCACGGCGGTGACGTCGACGGCACGGCTGACCTGCCCCAGCTCAACGGGCCCGGACTCGGTGACGCGTCCGGTGCTGTGCAGGACGCGTTCGCCGCGCAGGGCGAGCAGTTCGCGGGCGGGGCGCTGGCCGACCGTGCCGTCGTCGGCCAGGGTCACCTCGCGCGGGAGGGTGAGGACTCCGGCCCAGCCGGCTTCGTGCGCCCAGGCGTCGTCACGGGCCTCCCATGCCCAGCCCCACAGCAGCCACCGGTCTTCTTCGGGGGCCTTGAGCAGGGCAGGGGCGTAGAAATCCGGGCCGTGGTCCAGCCGTACGGGGGGTGCGGCCGCGGCGAAGCGGCCCTGTTCCTCGCGACCGGTATGGACCGTCACGTGGCTGGGGCCGCCCTGGGGGGTCCAGTCGCTGACGATCAGGACGGCACGGTCGCCGAAGGTGGCGTACTGGGGGCATTCCCAGCCAACCGGGTCGGCGGTGGCGGCTGCGCCGCTGGTGTGGAAGGGGCCTCGATAGGTCCAGTGCTCCAGGTCGCCGGACTCGTAGAGCAGCGCCGCGCCGCGGCCGTCGGCGAGGGCCGAGCCGACCAGCATCCGCCAGCGGCCGTCCTGCTGCCAGACGTAGGGGTCCCGGTACATGGTGGTGCCGGAGGGTGGCTGCGCAATGAGCAGCTGAGGCCGTTTGGCCCAGGTGTGGCCGTCGTCGGGGGATTCGGCGGTGGTGACCGGCTGCCACCAGCGGCCGGTGCGGTTGGCGGAGTAGAAGGCCACCATGCGGCCCTCGACGGAGACTGCGTTGCCGGAGTAGCAACCGTCCGCGTCGTCACCGCCGGGGGTGGGTGTGAGGGCGACGGGCAGCTCTTCCCAGGTGATCAGGTCGGGGCTGCGGAAGTGGCCCCAGTGCATGTTCGCGTGTTGCGGGCCGTACGGGTTGTACTGGAAGAACACGTGGTAGTGGCCGTCGTGGAAGACCAGGCCGTTGGGGTCGTTGATCCAGTTGCGGGGCGGTCGCAAGTGTACGGCGGGCAAGTGGGGGTCGATGGGCAGCGTGGACACGCGAAGCCTTTCAAAGGGTGCGCGAAAGCACAGCGTGGGGGCAGAGAGGAAAGGTGAACGGGCCGAAGGGGCGGGCATACGCTCCCGCTGTCAGCCCTTGACGCCGCTGGAGGCGATGCTGTTGACGAAGGCCCGCTGGAAGGCCACGAACAGCGCCAGCACCGGCACGGTGATCATCGACGAGTAGGCCATGATCTCGCCCCACGAGGGGTTGGTCTGGAAGAAGTACTGGATGCCGATCATGACCGGTCGCAGGTCCTCGCTCTGCACGACCATCAGCGGCCACAGGTAGGCGTTCCACATCGGCAGGAAGGTCAGGATGGCCACCGTGGCGACCGCCGGACCGGACAGTGGCATGACGATGCGCCGGTAGATGCCGAACCAGCTCGCCCCGTCGATGACAGCTGCTTCGTCGAGTTCCTTGGGGATGCTCCGGAAGTACTGGTGGAACAGGAAGATGGAGAAGGCGTTGCCGACGAAGGGCAGGATCTGCACCTGGTAGGTGTCCAGCCAGCCCTCGGTGATGGTGACGTGGAAGCCGTTCACCTGCAGCCAGGGCAGTTTGTTGACCCACCAGACCATCGGTACGGCGAAGACCTCGATCGGCACGATCAGCGTCGCGATGACGGCGGTGAGCACGATCTTCCTGCCGCGCCAGCGCATCCGGGACAGGGCGAACGCCGCGAGGCTGTTGACGAAGATGCCCAGGGCCACAGTGATGACGGAGATCCCGATGGAGTTGAACAGGAAGCGGGCGGCGGGCACCCGGTCGAAGACGCCGGTGTAGTTGTCCAGGGACAGATGGCCGACCGGCAGGAACGCCTTGATGCTGCCGAGGTCGGCGAAGATCTGCTGGTCGGGCTTGAGCGACGACACCAGCATGAACACGATCGGAAAGGCGAAGAACAGCGCGAGCGCGATACGGATCGCGTACAGGCCGATCGGGCGCAGCACGGACTTGCGACGGCGCCGGGGCACCTGGGCGGAGGCGGGGGATGCTGAAGTCATGTCAGTCCTTCTCCCGGGTGAGGAAGCGCTGCACGAGGGAGACCGCCAGCACCAGTACGAAGAACGCGAGGGAGATCACCGACGCGTAGCCGATCTGCTGCTGCGCGTATCCGGTGCGCAGGGCTTGGTAGATGACCGTGCTGGTGGAGTCCAGGGGGCCGCCCTGCGTCATCACGTTGACCTGTGTGAACAGACCGAACGCGGCGATGGTGATGGTGATGAGCACGAAGGTGCGGGTGGCGCGCAGGCCCGGCCATGTCACATACCAGAAGCGCACCCAGCGGGTGGCTCCGTCGATGTCGGCGGCCTCGTACAAGTCCTTCGGGATGGTCTGGAGACCGGCCAGCCAGATGATCATGTGGAAGCCGACGCCCTGCCAGACCGACATGAGGATGATGGCGGGCATGGCTGTGGAGGGGTTGTTCAGCCAGTCGGGTCCGTGTACATGGCCGAAGGTGAGCTGGGAGATGAGGTGGTTGATCAGCCCGGTCCGCTGGTACAGGAAGGTCCACATGATGGACACGACCACCATCGAGGTGACGACCGGGATGAAGTAGATGGTGCGGAAGAAGTTGACGCCCTTGATCTTGGCGTTGACGAGCAGCGCCAGAACCAGCGCCAGACCGCCCTGCAGCGGGACGATGACGGCGGCGAAGTAGAAGGTGTTGCGCAGCGACTTGTAGAACTCCGGGTCGTCGAGCAGGGTGCGGAAGTTCTGCAGGCCGGTGAACTGCGCCGGGACCGGGGAGACCAGGCGGGCGTTGGTGAAAGCCAGCGCGAAGGTCAGCACCACCGGGATGACGAAGAACAGCATCAGCAGGAAGACGGCGGGGCTCACCATGCCGAGGGCGGTGAGGCTTTCCCTGCGGCGTGCGTGGATGCGCGTCGTTCGTCGGGCCGGGGTGTCATCCCGGGCGGCGCCGGGTCGGGTGGGAATTTTGGACAGTGTGGCGGTCATGGGACATCCAGGCAGGTCATGCGTCCCGGCGGAGGCGGAGGGGAGGAGCCGCGACCGCCGGGACGGGCGGGGGCGGTCAGCTGCCGGAGTAGTGGTTGTTCTGCTTCAGGTTGTTGTCGATCTGGCTGACCGCCTCGTCGAGGGCACCCTTGACGTCGGCGCCGGCCAGGATGTCCTGGGCCGTCTTGGTGAAGACCGTGGAGATGTAGGGGTAGGCCGGGGTGACGGGCCGGACCACCGCGAACTTCTGGGCTTCCTGCACGAAGAAGTTGAACTTGTCACCCGGCTTGTAGCCCGGCACTTGTGCCGCTGCCGCGTTGGTGGCCGGCACAGTGTTGGTGGCCTTGGCGAAGTCCACGAAGTACTTGGTCTGCCGGGAGAAGTTCAGGTAAGCCTGGGCGCCTGCCTTGTTGGAGCACGTCGAGCTCATCCCCCACTGCCAGGACGCTCCGCCGATCTTCGGACCGTTGCCGAAGTCCACCGGCGGGAGGATCGCCAGGTCGTCGCCGAGCTTGGCGGTGTCGCCCGCGGCGGACCAGCTGCCGTCCCAGGAGATGGCGCTCTTGCCGTTGAGGAAGTCGTCGTTGGGGCTCTTGCCGGACTTCTGCGCGGTGTAGCCCTTCGTGACCAGCGAGCGGAACCACTTGCCCCACTCGATCGCCTTGTCGCCGTTCAGCGCGCCCTCGGCTGTCTTGTAGGTCGACCGGTCGATCAGGTCGCCGCCGAAGCTCTGCAGCATCGGGGAGTAGGCGTACGGCCACCACTCACCGGTGTTCCCCGTCGCCAGCTCCAGCGGATAGGCGAACTTGCCGCTCGCCTTCAGCTTGGCGAGCGCCGCCATGAACTCGCTCTTCGTCCAGGGCTTGTCGATGGTGGGAATGCGGATGCCGTACTTGTTCAGCACCGACTTGCGGGCGTACAGGGTCAGCGCCACATCGTAGAAACCGAAGGCGTAGGTCTTGTTCTGGTACCTGCCGACTGTGCTGGGCAGCTGGTCCTTCACGGCGACCTTCCCCGAGGAGAGGTCCAGCGGCGCGAGGTATCCGCCCCAGGCCCAGTTGGGCACGTTGGGCCCGTCGACGTCGAGAATGCAGGGCAGCTTCTTGGCGGAAGCGGCGGCCACGACCGAGTCGTTGTACGAGTCCTGCGGGAACGCCTGGATCTTGACCTTGTACTTGCTCTGACTGGCGTTGAAGTCCTTGACGATCTGCTGGACGACCCCGTACTCGGCGGCGTTGCCGGCGTTGTGCGTCCACAGGGTCAGGGTGTTGCCGTCGGCACCCGACGAGCCGGCACTGCCACTGCCGCCACAACCGGCCACGAGCGCCGCCGCGGCCAGGGCGGCTATGCTCGACACCGCGAGGCGCCTGGTTCTCGATTTCGCAGGGTTCACTGGGGTCCTCCAATTTCACTGGGCACGGTCCGGCAAGACCGCGCCGGCGGCCGGTGCTGACGGCCGCCTGTATCGGTGGTGCTTCGCCGTTCCGGGGTCAGAGTCGGGGCGGCGAAGCGACCGATGCCCGTGCCACCAGCGGGCAGGGCAGCTTTTCCTGGGCGGCCGGGCCGACTTCCTGTCCGGGTGCGCCGGTGAGCGCGAGCAGCTGTGCGACGGCGCGCGCCCCCATCTCGTAGTGCGGCAGGGCCACGGTGGTCAGTCCGGGGAACATGCCGTCGCAGATCAGTTCCTGGTTGTCGAAGCCGATGACGGACAGGTCCCCGGGGATCGACAGCCCCAGTTCGGCGACGGCGTGGTAGGCGCCCATCGCCATCCGGTCGGCGAAGCAGAAGAGCGCGGTGGGCCGTGGCGTGGCCCGCAGCAGCCTGAGTGCCGCCCGGTAGCCGCCGGCGGCGTCGCTGATCTCCGACACCACCAGCCGGCGGTCCTCGGCGATGCCTGCCTCGGCGAGCGCACGCCGGTAGCCCTCGAGGCGCCCGTGGGTGGCAGGGATGTCGTCGACGTTGTTGATGAAGCCGATGCGGCGGTGGCCGTGGCGGATCAGTTCGCTCACCGCCGTCCACCCGCCCTGGACCTCGTCCGGCACCACCGAGGGCACAGTCGGGTCGTCCGTGCGGGCGTCCAGCAGCACCGTGGGAACCGAGCGCAGCCGCTCCGGCACCGATACGACCCGGTGGTACATGGACGCGTAGAGCACTCCGTCGACCTGGCGCTGCAGCAGCAGGTCGATCTCCTTGCGCTCCAGCTCCGAATCGCCCCCCGTGTTCAGCATGAGCAGCAGCAGGCCGTGCTTGGCCGCCTCCTCCTGGGCTCCCAGGATGATCCGCCCGGCGTGCGGGGTGGTGGCGATCTGGTCGCTGACGAAGCCGAAGGTGTTCGACCGATTCAGCCGCAGTCCGCGGGCCAGACCGTTGGGCGCGTAGCCGAGTTTCCGGGCCGTCTCGAGGACCCGCTGCCGGGTCTCGGGGTTGATGCGCTTGCCCTCGACCTCGTTGAGGATGTGGGAGACGGTCGTGGTCGAGACGCCGGCGGCTGCCGCCACGTCCTTGATCCCGATCCGCCTGCCCATGTCGTGCCCAATCGTTTTGGCCAGTGAGTGCGGGACGAGAATGCGCCCTCTCAGGCACCCCTGTCAACGGCTCGTTACGAACTCGTGGCCCGGAGATGTCGGTCGACCGGGCCCGAAAGTGCGCGGCGGGGGTCGGGCCGATCGGCACGCAAGCTTGGGCGGTCAGCGGCCTGCTACGGTCCTGGCGATGCTTTCGGGCTGCTGTGGGGACCAGCCTTCGGGATCTGCCGGCCTTGAGCGGCTCGCTCAGAGAGCCGAGCGGAAGCCGCCGTTGCTGAAGAGATGCTGGCCGTTGATCCACTGGCCCCGCGGGGAACAGAGAAAGGCGACGAGGTTGGCGGGCTCTTCGGGGCCCGCGAGGTGCCCAGCGGGTGTCTGCTTGGTTCCAGAGGCACGGATCTCGTCCGTCATCCATCCCGTGTCGATGGGGCCTGGGTTGATGATGTTGGCGCGGACGCCGAGATGGGCGAACTCATGGGCGGCGGCGAGGGTGATGCGGTCCAGAGCAGCTTTGCTGGCCCCGTAGGGGAGGTTACCGACGACGTGGTCGCTGGTGAAGGCGATGATGCGCCCGGGTTCGGCATCGTCGGTCGTTCCTTGGAAGCGCCGTCCGAACTCTCGGATGAGAAGCCACGTGGCCCGGGCGTTGATGGCGAAGTGCCGGTCGAAGCTCTCCACGGTCGTGGTCAAGAGGTTCAGGTCGCGCTGTTCACAGTGGCACATCACCAGAGCCCTGACGGGTCCGAGGTGCCTCTCGGTCGAGTCGAAGACGGCCGCCGGGACGGCCGGGTCGGCGAGATCTGCCTCGACACCGCTGCACCGTGCGCCCAGGCCCTCCAACTCGCGTGCGAGCGCGGCGGGTGCGTCCGGCTCGGTCGCCCAGGGCCTTTCGTCGTCGTAGGGGCGCCAGTAAGTGAAGGCGACGTCCCAGCCGGTCTCGGCAAGGCGGCGGGTCACGGCGGCGCCGATGTTGGTGGTGCGTCCGCCGGCACCGGTCACGAGGGCTACGGGTCGGGGGCTGGAGGGCGTGTTGTCTCGCATGAGGTGGGATCCTGGTCCGCCAAGGCAGTCGCCTCAACTGGATATCGGCCCCTGCTTCGTGGCACGGGACAAAGACGATCTGCGTCCTGAAGGTGCCGGCGGTATCGCGGGGCACCTTCACATCTCACCCGGCCGCCAAGGGGGGCACGGCCTTTGAACGCGTCTGCCTTCCAGAGCGGACTCCATTGACCGGGAGGGCGGGCCTCATCGGTCCGCCCTCCCGGTCGTCTTCTGTCCGCCCCAAGGCCCAACGGCGGACTCGGGCCTCGTGCACGGCTCTCCTGAGCCGGATCCCCCGTTGATTGGACGCTTGCTGACTCGGTCGTCAGGGCGTGGGCCGCAGGGTGTAGCTGTCGGTGTCGGACCGAATCTGCGAGGTCGTGCCGCAGTCGAGGATCTTGGTGTTCGTCGTGCTGGCGTCGAGGACGACGTGGTTGGTCGCGATGTTGGTGACGCAGTGGTTGTTGGAGATGAAGTTGGCGTCCCCGCCGGCGACCAGGATGAGGGTGGGCGTGGCCCCCGAGGGCTTGACCGAGTCGGCGGGCACGTTGTAGTCGATGAGGTTGGTGGAGATCATGTTGTTGTCGCCGACCAGGTGGATCAGGCCGTAGAGGTCGTCCTTGCCGTTGTCGTTGCCCTGCATGGGCGGGTAGCCCTCCGGGACGCGGTAGAAGTGGTTGGAGCTGATCAGGTTCTCCTTGTTGGTCCCCTCGGTGTCGATCATGCCGGGGTAGAAGGCTTGGAACCGGTTCGCGGTGATGACACAGCGGTTCGAGTTCTTCAGGTGGACGACGCTGCGTCCCCGGGGGAACACGTTGTTGCCGGTGACCAGGAGTCCCTCGGCGCCTTCGGCGAAGACGGAGTAGCCGGTGAAGCCGCCCCCGATGTGGTTGTTCGTGACCTTGACCGCCTGGGACGCCCCGGTCAGCTCGATACAGCTTCCGCACTCGACGATGAAGTTGTCCGTCGCGTCGAAGGCGTCCGCGCCGTTGTTGACCAGGGCGCGTTCCAGGTAGACGAAGCCCATGCCGGTGACCTTGCACGCGTCGTTGTCGGACGCGAAGCGGATACCGATCTTGCCGTTGGTGTAGGAGTTCTGCGTGGGTGTGAAGCTCACGCCGTCGAGGCAGAAGTCGCGGAACTCGATCGAACTCAGCCGGGGGTCTCCCGTCCGCTGGACGATGAACGCCTCTGAGTTGCCGTCCGTGTTCTCCACCTTGATGTGGCTGGCACCCGGCCATATCTCCCACCAGCCGGAGGTGTCCGAGGTGTTGTACCGGATGTTCAGGGACGTGAAGCCGTGTCCGGATCCCTTGATCTGGAGGAAGCTGATGTCGACGGTGACCCGGGTCTTGAGCGAGTAGTGGCCCGGCGGGATGTAGATGACCGCACCCGGCCTCGAGGACTGCGTGGTCTGCTGCGCCTTCACGTCGGCGATGATGCTGTTGATGATCTTGCCGATGTCGGTGTGGGCGGTGGTGGCGGGGTCGTCCGGAATTCTCCAGGTCGTGACGTCGTAGACGGTGGACATGACTTACCGGCCTTTCAGCTGACTCTGTTTCAGAGGACGCCGATGAGGTGCTGGTGCGATCGCTGCGCGGCGATGGGGGTCACCGGAGTAGGGGCGTGGGAGGCGGCGGGAACGATC
Organism: Streptomyces bullii; assembly: GCF_042657145.1. Lineage (NCBI taxonomy): Bacteria > Bacillati > Actinomycetota > Actinomycetes > Kitasatosporales > Streptomycetaceae > Streptomyces > Streptomyces bullii. Next base: position 318,124 of record NZ_JBHSNY010000004.1, on the reverse strand, counting down.
GTGTCGGTCCGGGCCGTGTGCAGCAGGGCGACGGCCGGCACGGCGGTGAGGGCTCGCAGGACGGTACGGCGGGGCAGGGAATCGCGTGGTGTTGGCATGACTCCTCCGGTTGTCGGGGCACGGTTACGCCCGCACGGGCGCGCTAGCGGGCGACGGCTGCGGTGCGCAGTTCGTCGAGGGTTGGCGGCTGGGCGCCGGCGCGCGTGGTGGCGAGCGAGCCGGTCACGACGCACTCCCGTAGCACCCGTTCCAATTCCTGCGGGCCGGTCGGGATCCGTGCACCTTGGGTGCCGTCGGGGTGCGGGCCGAGCAGGGCGGTGAGCAGTGCGGACTGGAAGGCGTCTCCGGCACCGATGGTGTCGATCACCGCTGTTGGTGAGGCGGGGTCCGAGACCTCGGTGGCTGCGCTGAAGGCGATGGCGCCTCGGGCGCCTCGAGTCAGCACTACCAGGCGCGGGCCGTGCGCGAGCAGTGCCCGGGCCGCCTCCTGCGGGGCGTGCTGCGGCCACAGCCAGGCCAGGTCCTCGTCGCTGGCCTTGACGACGTCAGCGGCGCGGGCAAGTCGCTCAACAGCGGCGCGACAGGCCGCGCGGTCGGGCTGTACGGCTGGGCGGACGTTGAGATCCGCGGCCACCACCCGGCCCGGACGGCCATGCAGCTGCTTGCAGGCGTGGAGCACCTGGGCGGCGTCGGGCTCCACCACGACGGCCAGCGACCCGGTGTGCAGCAGGGCGGTGTCCGGTTCGATCGGGATGTGCTCCGGGTCCCAGGCGGCGAGGAAGTCGTACGCCGCCGAGCCGGTCGCGTCGTCCACGTAGGCCAGCGCGACCGTGGTGCGCCCCGAGGCGGCCGGGACGCGGAGCACGTCCAGGCCGGTGACGGCCAGCTGCCGGCGCACCAGTGCTCCAGGCGGGTCGTCGCCCCAGCTGGTGATCAGGGTGACGGGATGACCGAGCCGGTGCAGAGCTATAGCCACATTGGCGGGGCTGCCGCCGGGAATGGGCCGGATCGCGTCGGCACCGGCGCGCCAGACCAGGTCGACGAGGCTCTCTCCGACGACCACGTTCGGGCAGGCTGTCACGATGACCTACCGTTGCCGTCGCTTTTGTCCTCGATGCTGAGCGGGTTCAACTGCCACCCGTGAATCTCGAAGTCTGCGGCCCCCTGTCCGGCCGACCGGGCCTGCAGGTGCCAGGGCTCCTCGCCCAGGGGATAGAAGCGCAGGGTGAGTGCCTCGCCGGTGCCGAGGAAGATTTCGGCGATCGAGCGGTCGACGACGACGCGCAGCTCGGCGAAGTCGCCGGGCTCGGTCGTGCGTGGGATGCGCCAGGAGCCGTGCTGGGCTCGTGGCTCGCGTGAGGCGTGGGTGCGGTCGACGACGAGCTCGCCGGTGGCGGCATCGAGGGCGATGTCCAGGTACTCGCTGCCGTCGGGCGAGGTCACCAGGCGCAGGCCGGCCGTAGCGCCGCCGTCGGCGGAGCGGTGCAGGCGGGCCGTCAGGTCGAAGCTGCGTCCCGTGGTGCCCAGGTCGCACGGCGACCCGGTGGTGACCTGGCCCTTCGCCTGGAGGATCTGCTCGCCGCGCAGCGCGTCGAGTTCGCGTGCGGGGCGCTGGCGGACGCTGCCGTCCGGGTCCAGGGTGACCTCGCGGGGCAGGCTGAGCAGCCCGGCCCATCCGACCTCGTCCGTCCAGGTGCTGGGGGCGCCGACCTGGGCCGCGTCGCGGGCCTCCCAGGCCCAGCCCCACATCAGCCACCTGCCGTCCGGGGCGTGCAGCAGTGCGGGGGCGTAGAACTCGGGCCCGTGGTCGAGGCGTTGCGGAGTCTCGGCGGCGAAGTGGGTGCCGTGGTCGCGGCCCGGGTAGGCCGCGGTGTGGGAGGCGCCGCCCTGCGGGTCCCAGGCGCTGAGCAGCAGCACGCCGCGGCCGTCGCCGAAGTCGGCGTACTGCACGCACTCCCAGCCCTCTTCGGTGTCGCCCTCGCCGGGCAGCGGCTCGGGAGCGCGGGCGAGGAAGGGACCGGCGTACTCCCACTGCTCCAGGTCGTCGGAGAGGTACTGCTGAGCCGCGCCCCGGCCGTCGGTGAGGCCGGAGCCGACGAGCATGCGCCAGCGCTCGCCGTCCCGCCACACATAGGGGTCGCGGAACATGGAGGTGCCGTCGGCCGGCTGGGGGATGAGCAGGCCGGGGTGCTTGGTGAAGGTCAGCCCGCCGTCGTGGGAGACGGCCGAGGTGACCGGCTGCCACCAGCGGTCGTCCCGCTTGGCCGAGTAGAAGGCGATGAGCTTGCCGTCGGTGCTGACGGCGTTGCCGGACCAGACCCCGCCCTCGTCGTCGCCGCCCGGGGTGGGAGCCAGGGCCACCGGCAGGAGCTCCCAGCGGATGAGGTCGGGGCTGCGGAAGTGGGCCCAGTGCATGTCGGCGTGGCGGGCGCTGTGCGGGTTGTACTGGAAGTAGACGTGGTAGTGGCCGTCGTGGAAGACCAGACCGTTGGGGTCGTTGATCCAGTGTGCCGGCGGGCGGAGGTGGGCCGCCGGGAAGTGCGGATCAGATGCGGGCACTGGGTGCGCCTTTCCTGCTTCGGCGGGTCAGCGGTTGGTGCGCTCGTCGTAGCGGCGGCGGACGGCGGCGGCCTGCTGGACGTTGGCCTCGGACTCCTGTAGCGAGCGCTCGCCGCGCTGCCGGGTGCGTTCGGCCAGGCGCTCCATGTGGCGCTCGAAGCGGGCCCGGTACTTCTCGCGCATCACGGCGATCTCCTCGGCGACCCGGCCGGTACGCGGCGCAGGAGTCGGCATGGGCTGGCCGGCCGGGCGCACGGGCAGGCGCTGCTCCAGCGGCAGGATGGTGGCCTTGGGGGAGGGCAGGGTCTGGTACCAGTACGCGGTCGAGGCCCAGTCGTCGGCGAGGTGGTTGCCGTGGCCGTGCTCGATGGAGACCTTGATGCGTTCCTCGAAGCGGATCGGATCGGCCACGTGGAAGCGGTAGTTGACGGAGTAGCCGGGGACGTCGGCCTCGTGGAGGATCGCGCCGTGGTAGAGGTAGGCGTTCTTCTGCATCCCCCAGGCGTGGTTGAAGTAGTCCTCGGTGCCGGTGCCGTGCAGGGAGGGCGGCCAGCTGGTGGAGCCGTCGGGCAGGAAGTCGTCGTCGATCCAGATCATGTCGTTGCCCTCGCCCCACCAACTGCCCTGCCGGTGGTGGACGGAGAGGTTGCAGCCGACGTAGTGGCCCTTGCCCTCGGTGTCGAGGATGACGTAGTTGTCCTCGCCGGTGACGTCGACGATATTGACCTCGGGGCTGTTGGTCTGGATGTCCGGGGCCCAGCCGTTGCAGGGGTTGCTGCGGCTCCAGCGGGCGTGGAAGTAGAGCGTGTCCTCGGGCAGTTCCTGCGGAAACAGCTCGTAGTCGATGTAGAAGTACTGCTGGATCGGCAGGTCGTTCTCGTTGACCAGCTCGATGCGGGCACGCTTGTCGAACGGCATCGGCGCCCAGCAGTTCAGAGCCGCGCTGCCGCCGAAGATCAGGGACTCCTCCGGTTTGGCGGAGACGGTGAACAAGGCCGACTGGTAGCTGTTGGGCATGCAGTGGCCGATGCCGAAGAAGTCGCCGAGCGGGACGAGTACGGCGGGCTCCTCCTCGTCGTCCCAGGTGATCCGGATGAGGACCTTGCGGTAGTAGTCCGGGTCCGGCTCCTCCCAGTTCACGCCGAGCGCGTTGTGGATCTCCATCACCGGGGCCACGGTGTCGGCCTCCAGCGGGTCGATCAGACCGGGGCCGAGGGTCTTGCGGCAGAACTGGGTCATCCAGATGTGCGTGATCTGCCCCGGTCCCTCCAGGTCGGCCAGTACGCGCGAGGAGTGCGCGGGGGTGGTCCAGTAGTCCTGGTTGCGACCCCTCTGGTCCCAGCTGGAGACCCGCGCTGTGCGGGCGGCCTGGTGACTGGTCAGATGGGCGAGCGGCATGGACATGGCCGAGCCTTTCGGTGGGGTGGGGCGAGTGGGGCGCCAGGACGCCTGGCGAAGCCGGGTCTTCGAGACCCTTCGGGCGCGTGGGCGCCTGGTGGCTCAGCCAAGCCGGGGTCGAAGTGCGATAGAGGTGGCCTCGCCCGGCTGGCCCGGGCAGGGTCAGTGGTCATTCGTCGGCGCATCGAAACGTTTGCGCGAAACGTTTGTATGTCCGGATCACGGAGGTGTCAATGCCTTCGCCGAAGCTTTACGGCACCGACCGGAACGTGCTCCGAGGTCGACTCCCCCTCGTGTCGCCCCCCTCGTGTCCACCACCGCTCGGAAAGTCTCCGCAGGCTTATTGACACCCCCGGATGCCGGTGAGAACGTGACGCAAACGTTTCACGCAAACGTTTCGATGCGCCGTGTGAAGGAGGTGCCTGATGGCCACCATCGTGGATGTCGCCCGGCTCGCCGGCGTCTCCACGTCGACGGTGTCCCATGTGGTCAACGGCACCAGGCCGGTGAGCGAGGACACCCGGCAGCGCGTGCTGCATGCAATCCAGGTCACCGGCTACCGGCAGGACAGCGTGGCACGGTCCCTGCGCCGTGCGCGAACCGACTCGGTCGGCCTGGTGGTCTCCGACGTCGGCCAGCCGGTCTTCGCCGACATGGTCCGCGGGGTCGAACACGAGGCCACCGCCGCGGGCTACACGCTGCTGCTCGCCAACTCCGGAGAACAGCCGGAGCGCGAGGCGCGCTCGCTGGACGCCCTGGTCTCCCGCAAGGTCGACGGACTGATCGTGGCGCCGGTGGCCCACTCGTCCGGTCAGGAACTGGACGCCATCAGGCGCCAGGGCACCCCTGTCGTGCTCATGGATCGCCTCGGAGGCGTCCGCACCGACCAGGTGGGAGTGGAGAACACCGGCCCACTGCGTGACCTGGTCCTGCACATGATCGACCACGGGCACCGCCGTATTGCGCTGGCCGCCGGCGACCTGGCAGTTCCCACCATGGCCGAGCGGCACCAGGGCTATCTGGAGGCACTGGAAGAGGCCGGTATCGAGCCGGACCCGCGCTTGGTGGTCACCGGCCCCGGGCTAGCAGACGACACGCGGGCCGCCGTACGGGCCCTGCTGGAGGGTTCCGACCGGGTCCCCGCCGTCATCGCCAGCAGCACGGAGACGGCGACCGGCGTACTGCAGGCCGCCGCCGACTTGGGCCTGCGCATCCCCGACGATCTCCGGTTCGCGATGTTCGACGGCTTCCCCCACGTCGACCTCGTGCAGCCACGGATCACCACGATCACTCAGCCGGCCTTCGAAGTCGGGAGCACCGCCATGCAGCTGCTCCTACGCCGGCTGAACGGCAAGTCAGTCAAGAACAAGACCATCCGCCTCAATCCCACCATCACCTACCGCGATTCCTGCGGCTGCGGACGCTGACCCGCGGCGCTGACCGCCGCGGGGGCGATGCCGGCACCCGCCCCACACCCTGACCTCTGCGGGAAACCTCCCACGCGCCCTCTGGCTCCCCGCCGAACTCCCCCCGCTCCAGGCTTCCTTCGGCGCTCCCCACCTCTGCCGACGGCTTGCCTCCTCTCCCTCCCTTCTTGCCCAAGAGCACGGAGACCACCATGAACAGAACGACTCCGGGACTGTCCCGGCGAGGCTTCCTGCAGATCACCGGCGCCACCGGGCTGGCCGCCGCAGTCACCGCCTGCGGTGCCGGCGGGAGCTCGTCCGGCGGCTCCACTGGCAAGCTGACCGTGCTGTGCGAGTCGGGAGGCCACGCCGAACTGACCAAGATCGCTGCAGCGTTCAAGAAGCAGACGGGACACGGCGTCACCTTCGTCGAGCTGCCCTACGACGGCCTGTACAACCGGCTCAACAGCGAACTCTCCGCGGGCTCCGTGTCGTTCGACCTGGCCGCGCTCGACGCGATATGGCTGCCGACCTTCGCCAACGCCCTCCAGCCGCTCGACGACCTGTTCACCTCCGCCGTGCGGGCCGATCTGTTTCCGTCCCTGGTGGACGGGGCCCGGATCAAGGGCAAGTACGTCGGCATGCCGGCGTGGACCAACACGGAGATCCTCTTCTACCGCAGGGACCTCTTCGAGAACGCCGCCGAGAAGGCGGCCTTCCAGAAGAAGTACGGCTACGAACTCGCGCCGCCGAAGACCTGGCAGCAGTTCCAGGACACGGCGAGCTTCTTCACCCGGGGCACGAAGCTCTACGGCACCGACGTCAAGGGCGCCGTGGAGACCGAGTGGCTCGCCCACGTGCTGCAAGCCGGATCCCCCGGCGTCGTGCTCGACGACTCCGGGAAGGTGATCATCGACAACGCGCAGCACGTCGCCGCGCTGAAGTTCTACTCCGACCTCAACAACCGCCTGAAGGTGAGCCCGCCCGGCGCCGCACAGATGGACTGGGCCGGTGCGCAGAACCTGTTCAACCAGGGCAAGACCGCGATGATGCGGTTCTGGGCGCACGCCTACCCTCTGATCCCCAAGGACTCCCCCGTCCACGGCAAGGTCGGCGTCGCGCCGATGATCGAGGGCAGCGCCGGGATCGGCGCCATCCCGGGCCCCTACTACCTGTCCATCCCGAACGCGGGCAAGAACAACGACCTGGCCAAGCAGTTCATCAAGTTCGCCTACGACAACAACAAGCTGGCCATCGACTCCTCGCTCGGCCTCGCGGCCCGCAAGTCCGCGTACACCGCCTACGCCGGCAAGCCCGGTTACGAGCACTTCAAGGCCCTGCTGACCACGCTGGACGGCCCGGCCACCAAGTCGCGCCCCGCAAGCCCGAAGTGGCAGCAGATCGTGGACACGGTCCTGGTGCCCACCATCCAGAAGTCCCTCACCGCCGGCGCGGACTACGCCGCGCTGCTCGCCAAGGCTCGTCAGGAGGTGGAGAGGCTTGTCCAGTAGCACCCAGCCCCTGGTACGCAAAGTGGTCTCGCCACCGGCGAAGGCCGCGGGGCGCCCGCGCAGGCGGCCGATGACGGACAAGCAGTTCGCCCTCGCGCTCATCCTGCCGGCGGCCGCGTTCCTCGCCATCTTCGTCGCCTGGCCGCTGGTCAAGCTCGTCATCGACAGCTTCTACGACATCGCCCCCCTGGCGGGCACCCGCCGCTTCATCGGCCTCGCCAACTACACCGATGCCCTGACTTCGCCGGATTTCCTGCACGCGTCACTGCGCACCCTCGCCTACACGGTGATCGTCGTGACACTGGAGTTCGCCCTCGGGCTCGGTGCCGCCCTGCTGTTCAACTCCCTCGGACAGCGGTCCCGGGTGCTGCGTACCGTTTTCCTGTACCCGCTGATGATCGCCCCCGTGGTCGCCGGTCTGCTCTGGCGGTTCCTGCTGATCGACAACTTCGGGCTCGTCAACGCGCTCCTCGTGAAGATCGGCATTCTGAACAGTCCCTCCGACATCGGCTGGCTGTCGGATCCGCACATCGTGCTGGCGTCGGTCTCGATCCCCGATATCTGGCTGACCACGTCGTTCATGACCCTCGCGCTCTTCGCGGGCCTGCAGAACATCCCCGGCGACGTCCTGGAAGCGGCCCGCCTCGACGGCGCCAACTACCGCCAGCAGCTGTTTCGGATCATCCTGCCGCTGCTGCGGCCGGTCATCGCCGTCGCGCTGATCGTCCGCGGCATCGACGCGGCCCGCGCTTTCGACACCATCGTCATCCAGACCAACGGCGGCCCGGAGTCGGCGTCGACCACGCTGAGCCTGCTGATCTACCGCACGACCGTGCGCTTCGGGGAGCAGGGTCTGGCCTCGGCGATGGGCACCCTCTACTTGCTGGCCGTGCTCGCCGTCGCCTTCGTGGCGATGCGCATGATCTGGCGGCCCGGAAAGGGAGAGTCATGACCGCCGTACTGGACCGGATCGCCACCAAACGGTCGCTGCTGTGGGCGCTGCTGTTCGTGGTGGTGGCCCTGTACGCCTTCCCCTTCCTGTACCTGCTGCTCACCTCGTTCAAGACGCCGTCGGACGCCCTCGCGGTCCCGCCGACGATCCTGCCGAAGACGTGGAGCCTTCAGAACTTCACGCAGGCACTGGACACCCCCGGTGTGACCGCCGCATTCATCAACAGCGTCACCACCGCGGTGCTCAGCACCGTCATCTCCCTCGTCCTCGCGGTGCCCGCGGCCTACGCGGTGAGCCGGTTCGGGACGGTCAGCGGCCGGGTGTTCATCGTGGTGGCCCTGGTGACCAGGATGGTCCCGCCGGTCGCCATCGGCGTGCCGCTCATCGGGATGATGAAGACCTTGCACCTGACCGACACCCCGCTCGGGACGGCCATCGCGCACACGACCATCTCGCTTCCGCTGTCGATCTGGCTCCTGGTCAGCTTTTTCGAGGCCGTGCCCGCCGAGCTGGAGGACGCGGCCAAGGTCGACGGGTGCAGCCGGTTGGGCGCCCTGATCCGGGTGGTCCTCCCGGTCGTCTCGGGCGGCGTCTCGGTCACGGCGATCTTCGCCTTCCTGGCCTCGTGGAACGAATTCCTCTTCGCCCTGCTCCTGACCGCGGTGAAGGCCCAGACCGTGCCGATCCTCATCGCCAACTTCCAGACCCAGTACGGCCTGCAGTGGGGACCCATGACGGCGATGGCCACCCTCTACTCGATCCCGGTCATCCTGCTCACGCTCGTCCTGCAACGGCGGATCGTGGCCGGCCTCACCCTGGGCGCGGTCAAGGGCTGACCGGACTGCGCCTACATCATCCCCGGCACTCCCCCGGGGCCAGCCGCACAAGGCGGTCCCGGCTGCACAACCGAAAGGACACCTGATCCATGTCCGTCCCCTCCTTCTCCCTCGGCGAGGACCTGCTCGGCCGCGCCGCCAAGCGCCGCCGCTCCCGCTCCGCCCGCGTCGCCAGCTGGGACCACACCGGCCTCAACGAGGACGCCTTCATCGTGATGCCGGGCGAGACCGCCGTCCTCGCCGACCTGGAGGGCCCCGGCGCCATCACCCATCTGTGGTTCGTCCAGGGCTGCCGCGTCATCCTCGGCCCCGGCCTGTTCGACGCCCGTCAGGCGGGCACCGCCATGGTCGAGTTCAACAACGCGCTCGGCTACAACTGGGAGGTCAACGACCCCGACTACTACCGCAAGGTCGTCATCAAGATGTACTGGGACGACCAGGAGCACCCCTCCGTCATCGCCCCGCTCGGCGACTTCTTCGGCGTCGGCAACTCGATGCCGGCACGCTTCCAGTCGATGCCCTTCACGGTGTCCGTCAAGGACGACTCCGAGCGCGTCTACGGCGGTCCCGCGGCCTTCAACTGCTTCCTGCCGATGCCGTTCAACCGCCGTGCCCGCATCGAGGTCGAGAACCAGGGCGAGCACCCGTACGTGCAGTACTTCTACATCGACTACGAACTCTTCGCCGAGGATCTCCCCGACGACACCCTCTACTTCCACGCCCATTGGCGCCGCAACAATCCCTGCAACGGCTGGGGCCCCGACCTCCAGGTCAACAGCCTGGAGACACAGCTGCCCAACCTGGACGGCAAGGAGAACTACGTCATCCTCGACACCGAGGGCGCCGGCAACTACATCGGCTGCGTCCACACCGTCAACCACTTCACCAGCACCTGGTGGGGCGAGGGCGACGACATGATCTGGATCGACGAGGACTTCAACAAGGACGGCACCACCAGCTGGCCACCGTCCATGCACGGCACAGGAGGCGAGGACTACTTCAGCCACGGCTGGGGCATGCAGAAGATCAACTACCCGTTCCAGGGCACGATCATCCACGAAGAAGACGTCCCCGGCCTTCAAATCCATTACCGCTTCCACCTCGCCGACCCCGTCCGCTTCAACGAACGCATCCGCGTCACCATGGAGCACGGCCACGGCAACCACCTCGCCGACGACTGGTCGACCACGGCGTACTGGTACCAGACTCTCCCCGCCCCTCGACTCGACATCCTCCCCGTTGAGCAACGCCTCCCCCGCAAGGCCGAAGGCCCCAGCATGAAGGACCTCCCCACGGTCGACCGCACCACGCTCACCCTGGAGCGCCAGCGGATGCACGCGCAGCGCGACGCCCGCATGGCCGACTTCACCGCCCAACGCGACGAGTGGTTCGAACGCCGGGCCATCGAGTCCCGTGAACGCGCCGTGAAAAACAAGGAGTTCGCTGCCGAAGTGCGTGCCAAGTTCCTCGCCAACGCAAACCGCTGATCTCTCTCGCTGCCAACCCTCGGGTTCCGTCGGGGCGGTAGCGGCACCAGCCTCTACGGGCCAGCTCCGGCGAGGCGCATCCATGATGGTGCCGGGGCCGCCCCGCTGGAAGCCACTGGTCAGCACCAAGGTGGGCACCACACGACCCCACCCGTTTCCCGGCAGCATGCGCGCAGCGATTGTCGACGAGCAATCGGAAGCTTTTCATCACCGATGAGCTCGGCTGTCTGCCGCTGCCCGAGGACGGTGCCTCAGCCGTTCCAGGTGGTCAACAGAGTTATCTCAAGTCCAGCACATATGGGTGCCGTGCCGAGCTGGTCAGAAGTGGGTGACGATACCGAATGCCTGTCGGAGCTGGGCCATGTCGTGGCGGTCGTGGTCGGCCGGTTCGTAGCCCTGGTGGAAGTAGACCTGCTGCTCGGGTGACAGGCAAGGAACGGTGATCCCCTGGATCGTGCCGGTGACGAAGCACGAGGCGGGATAGACGAACGGGTGTTCAGGGTCGGGTGACGCCTGGGCTGCGGACCCGTCAGTGGCGAAGGTCAGAGGGTGCAGATCGATTTCTCGACCGTGGGGGTCGGTGACGACGAACCGCACGGGCCTCCAGTCGAGCGTCTCAGCGAATCCAGCATCGTCGAGAGCGGCCATGACGGCGGACTCTTGGTCTGTGCGGTGCTTCAGGTCCAGGTCACGGTGCTGGCGGGTTTGCTCACCGATCAGGGCATCGATGCCCCAGCCACCGCCGATCCAGATGTCGATGTCCGCATGCCGCAGCACGGCGAGGATGGAGAGTACGTCGTCCGCTTGCATCACCTCGCGGACGTTAACGTTGATCACCTCGCCGGGCGAGTGGTTTTGCTGCCGCACGGGGAAGCCGCCCGCTCCACGATCACCAACCGCGTCACTGACATCGTCCCGCTCAGACGCCTCCAGCGAGCTTCGGCTGACCGACACCGATCACCGGGCCCGCCGACCTGACGGTCGGCGGGCCAACAACGGTCAGGTCACCAGCGCAGCTCGTCCAGTTCGCCTCCGATCGCATCTCGCAGCACGTCATGCTGGGGACCAAGCCTGAACTGCTCATCACTCCACCGCTCACGCGGATACAGCCACACCGGCCTGCCCACCAACTCGGCTGGCTCCCACTCGTACCGGGGCCAGACATGCGCGTGCAAGAACGAGTCCATGTGCAGCAGGATTTCAGCGTCAGATACCGCCCGTAACACCCACACGGCACATAATGCGCACGCACAAAACCGCAGATCAGGAGCCCTTCGCAGCCGGTTCGAGGATGGCAACGCACTCCACGTGATGCGTCATCGGAAAGATGTCGGCCTGGACGCAGTCAGGAAAGCAGCAGGTCAGAGATGCTTTTGGGTCCCGAGTGAGGACCGCCGGGCGCCCGGAGCGTCAAATGAGCGTCATGGTCCTACGTCGGTTCGGTATCGGCAATCACGGGGCCAAGGTGATCCACATGTAGTGATCGCCGAAGAGTCACGTCTGCTGGTGCGCGACGTAGCACTTGGCGAGGAACTCGACGAAGTGAGTGCCCTGGTCCGCCGGACCCTGATAGTTCTTGACCTCCGCGCAAAACTGGTCGCCATGGCACGGAGCGCCCCGCATCGACCCGCCCAGTCCGGGATTCTCACCCCACCGGCAGTACAGCAGCCCTCGCGCCGGACCTCCGCCAAGAGAAGACCGTGAACAGGCCCGCGCGTCGGTGCCGGGAAGTAACCTGAACAACTCAGGTGTGTGACCGTGATGTTGTCGCCCGAGCAAGGTGCGGACGGCACGGAGATCGGCGACGGGAGCGGCGGAGCTGTGGCGTACCGGGTGCGGGAAGTGGAGATCGGCGGCGAGACTGTCCTCGCCCGAGTGGAGACGCTCGACCCGGACGAGGTGGATCTGCGTAAGCGGCTCACCGAATACGGCGAGGAGGAGGAGGTCACGGCCCTCGACACCCTGATGGAACGGGTCGACAGCGTCCAGCGGGTGATCCGGTCGGTCGGCACCTCCGTGCTCGAAGCCGCCCGCGAGGCCGCCCACCCCGACGAGGTGAGCGTCTCGTTCGGTGTCGAGCTGGCGGCCAAGTCCGGCAAGGCGGTCGCGTTCCTCGCCGACGGCGAGGCCAAGGCCGCCCTCAACGTCACGCTCACCTGGCGGCCCGGCGATCGGAACAACGGCACGACCGCCGGTGCGCAGGGGAATGCCTGACCAGATTCCGCGCCTGGACCGGCTGGCCAGGGCGGCAACGGCGGCGATCGGTGCACAGGACGGCAAGCACTGGGGATCCGCCGGGCTGATCGCACCCGGCTGGGCGCTGACCGCAGCCCATGTGGTCCGGGCCGCGGGGGCCGCCCCGTACACCGTGACCCTGTGGAACGGCCGCTCGATCTCGGCGAGGACCGGCTATCTGCTGTCCGGGGTGCCCGACAGCGGCCCTGTCCCCGCAGAGTCGGACATCGCTCTCGTACGCCTGCTGGAGGACGACACCGATCACGCCTGTGTCTGGCTCAGCGACCGCGGCGACCCGCCCTCGCGCGAGGTGCGGGCCTACGGCTGGTACGTCGCCGGCGGCAAGCGCGGCGAGGAACTGCTCGACTGGAACGGCGTCTGCGTGGTCGCCGGGAACGACGGTCCCTACAGCTTCCGCCTCGGCCCGCAGACGGAGATTCCGAAAGGGTCTTCCGGGGGACCGGTCATCGACCTCTCGCAGGGCGCCCTGGTCGGCCTGACCAAGGCCAGCAGACGCACGTCCGAGGGCGACATCAAGGACGGCGGCCGGGCCGTGCGCAGCACTCTGCTGCGGGAGTTCGTCAGCCCCGTCGTCGTGGACCCCGATCATGTCCTCGGGCCGGACCCGTACCACGCCCTGGTCTGCGCCCATGACCGGTGGCACGCCGAAAGCGACCTCCGCGACGGATGGACGGACATCCAGGGCGAGCTGCCAGGCAACGGTCTGCCGGACAGCACCACCTCCTGGTCGCCGGGCGACCGGCTGGAGCTGTTCGAGCTGCTGGCCGCTCTCCCAGCGCCCGACGACCCGACGCTGGTGCGGAGCCTGCTGCGCGTGGTGTTCCACAACCGCGCGAAGTTTCCGGCCACCACCGCCCTCCGGCACTGGCGGGACGGGCACGGCGAGATCCATCAGTACCGGATGCAGTTCACGATCGAGGCCCTGCCCTATCTGCGGTACGCCAAGCTCGTCGCCCTCGCCGTCGCATCGACGCCGGGCGCGGCGTCCACGGCAGCCGACCTGGACCGCTGGGTGGGACGCCGCATGCGCCGCCTGGGCCTGGAGGCCGACGTCAGCGTGGGCGAGGTCACCCTGCCCGGGCGGGTCGACGGAGACATCACCGTGCAGGGCGGAACGAACGCCATGGGGATCCTGGTGCACTCCGGCGGGCATGCCCAGGACCCGCCGCTCACCGCAGAGCCCGTACAGGTCGGCATCCTCGACGCCCGGCCGGGTGACGGGCCCAGCGTGCTGCTGGAGCTCGAACCCGCCCTCTGGTCGCCCTCGGTCGCCTTCCACTGGCGGCTGCGGGTCCTCGACCCCGAGCAGGACGACGACGCGGTCGTCGACGCCGACGAGAACGGCGACGGGGTTCCGCCGGACGACCTGCCGCTCCGGCTCCAGCGCCCGCTGGCCCGGCTCTTCCTCCAGCTGGACACCCCCGAACGCCACGCCCCGCTGGAGGTCGTCCTCCCGACCGAGCACTTCGACCTCGCCGTACAGCACTGGCTGCCGCAGGCCGCCGTCACCGATCTGGACCTCTCGGACCCCGCCTGCTGGCCGCTGGGCGTACGCCGGCAGGTCGTCGTACGGGACGCGTCCCGCCGAGGCGGCGTCGACCCCCTATGGGAGATGCGGTGGAAGGAGACGGCCGCGGCGGCGCCGCTGCGTGCCCTGCCGACGCCGCAGCCCGGCCGGCTGCTGCGCCGCGCCGGTCTCGCCGGTGCCGGGCCCGACCAGGTCCCGGTGGTCTGCCGGCCGGCCGCCGACGCCACCGGCCGCGAGGTCCTGCGCCTGGCTCTGGAGAGCGGACACGGCGTCTTCCTGTGGAACGCCGGGCCCCACCCTCCGGACGGATGTGACGAGCGGTGCCGCAGCTTCAGCGGCAACGCCGCCCGGCTGCTGGCGGACGCTGGCTCCGCAGCCGAGCTGCCCGAGCGGCTGCGCGTCCTGCGCGAGCGGATCCACCGCCGCGATCCGCACGCCTACTGGGCCAAGCCCCTGGCCCTGATGTACGACGACGCCGACCGGCCCCTCGCCGAGCCCGCAGGTGTTCTCGACGCACCCTGACCCTCGCCTGCACTCCGCCGCCCCCGCTTCCCGCACCGAAGGAGTTCCGTGAACAGCGACTGGTTCATCTACCAGGGCGTGAGCGAACCGCACGACGGCATCAGCCGGCTGCCCCCGCCACCCCCCTGGCGCACGTTCGACGGTGAGCTCGCGGGGTCACCGCCGGCCCCCCCGCTCGACAGCGCCTCCACTCGCCGGCTCGGTACGTCCCGGGGCCGGTTCGCTGTCCGTGGCCCGCTTGACGAACTCGAACTGATCAACGCGGCCCTGTATCTGCGCCGCCCGCTGCTGATCACCGGCGACCCCGGCACCGGCAAAAGCACGCTCGCCCACTCGATCGCGCACGAGCTGAAACTCGGCCGCGTGCTGCAGTGGCCCATCGTCAGCCGCAGCACGCTGCGCGACGGGCTCTACCAGTACGACGCCATCGGCCGGCTCCAGGAGTCCCAGCTGCCCGGCACCACCGACACCGGCATCGGCCGCTACCTGCGGCTCGGTCCGCTCGGCACCGCGCTCCTGCCCTCAGAGCGGCCCCGCGTGGTGCTGATCGATGAACTCGACAAGGGCGATGTCGACCTGCCCAACGACCTCCTCAACGTGCTGGAGGAGGGGGAGTTCGCCATCTCGGAGCTGGAGCGCGCTCGCCGGGACGACGAAGGCGGGACGGTTTCCGTACTCACCCACGACGGGTTGTCCGCGACGGTCGTGGACGGGCGCGTGCGCTGCCGTGAGTTCCCCGTGGTGGTGATGACCAGCAACGACGAACGCGACTTCCCCGCCCCGCTGCTACGCCGCTGCATCCACCTCGACATGCGCACCCCGAACGCCGACCGGCTCGCAGCAATGGTCCAGGCACACTTCGGCAGCGCGTCCGCGGAGGAAAACGAGGACATCATCGAGCGGTTCCTCTCCGCGTCGCCCGGCGGGCTGCGCGCCGCCGATCAGCTCCTGAACGCGATCTATCTGACGCAGTACAGCGCTCAGGAGGATCCTGTGGGGCGCGAGCGCCTCGCGGACCTGCTGATGCGTCCGTTGGGACCGGGCCGGCCATGAGCACGGAGCCGGGAACGCCCGGAGGCGCGCGGCCGGGGGAGAGGGGGACGCCCCCGCGCCAGGACACCGCACAGGCCCGCCCACCGGTGGAGGAGCTGGTGCGCAGGCTCACCGGCGCGGGCCTGTCCACGGCCCCTGACACGGTCGCGGACGCTCTGTGGCTGGCCCGGTTCGTCACTCCTTCCCCCACGGGACCCGGAGACGCCGGGACGGAGGCGCCGCCCCCCGCGCCCGGGAACGCGCCCGCCGCGTCCGCCGACGCCCCGCCGCCCCCGCCGCTGCCCGACCTCGGTACCGGCCCGGAGAAGGAACATTTGGTGCGCGTGCGGGCGCAGGCCGGCCAGGCCGCCGCCCCGGTCGGCGTCCAGCTGCCGGGCGGCACCGCGTTGCCGGACACCCAGCCGCTGCGCCGCGCCCTGCGCCCGCTCCGGCACTACAGCCCGCCGACGGGGGCGCCCTCCGATCCCGCGCTCGACGAGGCCGCCACAGCCGAACTCGCCGCCGAGACCGGCTTCCTGCTGCCCGTACTGGAGAGACGGGACCGGCCCGCGGCGCGTCTCCAGCTCCTCATGGACGTCTCCACCTCGATGGCGCCCTGGCACCAGCTGCTGCGCGAACTCCGGCGTGCCTGCGGACGTTCGGGCGCCTTTCACGACATCGCCGTGCACTACCTGCACGAACTCCCCGGCACCGGGACGGTCGTGGTCTCTGGCTCCCCCCGCCCGGACTCCGTGTCCACCCCGGCCACCGGACTCCGCGACACAGCCGGGCGGACGATCACCCTGCTCCTCTCCGACTGCACGGGCCCTCTCTGGCGCAGCGGCCGCATGCAGCGCGACCTCCACCGGCGGGCGCAGGCCGCACCCGTCGCCGTACTCCAGCCGCTGCCGCAGCGCATGTGGTCACGCACCCACCTGCCGCCAGTCCCGGGCACCCTGCGACGGCAGGAACGCAGTGCCCGCTGGGACTTCCGCGCCCACGGCCAGGAGCCGCCCGATCCGGCGTCGAACGCACTCGCCGTCCCAGTCCTCTCGCCGACGCCTTCGGCGCTCGGGGCCTGGTCCCGCGTGCTGGCGGGCACTACCCCGGTGGTCAGAGGAGCCGCCGCCTGGGTGCTTCCCCGCCACCTGGCCTCCCGTGCACCGAGGGCCGCTACGGCCGTGAGCGACCCCGCACGCCTCCTGCGCGCCTTCTTCACGGCCGCCTCACCCGACGCCGTCCGGCTCGCGCACTACCTGGCGACCGCCCCCCTCATCCTTCCGGTCATGCGCCTCGTGCAGCGGGTGATGCTGCCCCACACCGGCCCCTCCGAGCTGGCGGAGGTGCTGCTCAGCGGCCTCCTCGTACGCCGTCCCGAGGCATCGGCCGACATCGACGACATCTTCTTCGACTTCCAGGACGGTGTGCGGGAGCAACTGCTCCACAGGGTCGACCGCGGCGAGGCCGCCCTCGTCCTGCGCGAGGTCTCGCACTACGTGGAGCGCCAGTTTGGCCGTGGCACCCGGAACTTCCCGGCGCTCGCCGCGACTTACCTCGACGGCACCACCGGACACATGAGCGACGCGGCGGGAGCGGGCGAGGAGTACGCGCACCCCGCCGAGCAGGCGTTCGCCCACGTGGCAAGCCAGGTGCTCCGGCGCTTCTACCCGACCGCGAGCGATTCGCCCCTCCCTGCGTCGGCGGAGTCCGCCGGACCCGTCCGGCTGCTCAACGCCGAGTGGTTCGCCCACTTCCGGCGCGCTGACCGCCATCTGCACCGTTACGACGAGGACGGTGCCGTACGCGATCTGGAGGAGGCCATCCGGCTGCTCCGCGTGTTGCGGGAGAGCCCGTGCGACAACATGCGGTCGACGTGGCTGCGCGGGCTCCTCTCCAGCGCGCTGCTGCGCCGCTGGCGGGCCCTCGGCATGCCGGAGGATCTGACCGACGCGGTGGAGACGGCCTACGAGGGCGCCCGCCTGCGGGACCTGAACCGCCCGGTCGTGCCTGGCGACTTCGTTACCACCGGCGCCCTGGGGAACGCGCTCGTCGCGTTGGCGGGCGAGCACGACAGGACGGAGGACTGGACGCGACTCGTCCCCCCGGAGCTGCTGGAGGGCCCGCCCGGGCATCCCGGCCCGTCCTGGGCGGTGTACGGGCTGCTGACGCGGGCGGCGGACGCCTACGGAGTCGTGGCGGGCCATCCCGATCAGGAGGCCCACACGGAGCACGCCGAGCGCAGGGCCGCCACGATGGTGCTGGCGGCCGACGCGCTGGCCCGGATTCCCGCCGGGGAGGCGGGGGACGACAACACGCTCGCCGTCGACTACGAGGGCTGTCTCGCCGGCGCCCTGGCTCTGCTCGAACACGGACCCGCCAAGGATGCGGCTCTCCTGGCGACGACCGCGATGAAGCTGACCCGTCACTTCAACGGGCAGGGCCCGCTCACCCGCGCCGAACGGCCCGATCTGGCGGAGGGCCACGCCCGCAAGGCCGCCTCGGCACTGGCCGAGCTGCTGGCGGACCAGACCGAGCGGCTGGGCCCCGACCACCACGACACCCTCGCCACCCTTCGCAGGCTCTCCTTCTGGCAGCGGTGGACCAGGGACAGCGACCGCCCGCGCGAGGCGCAGGGCCCGATCCACACCCGTACCCGCGACGAGGCCCTTCCACCCGGACAGCGTTCGGTGGCGGGCTGGCCCACGCGCCACTACGGCCCCGTCCCGAAGTTCAAGCCGGAGCGTTGGGAGTTCCGCGTCTTCGGTGCCACGGCCTCCGGCGACAAGTACATCTGGAACTACGAGGAGTTCACCGAGCTGCCGCTGTCGACGGTCGTGGCCGACCTGCACTGCGTCTCCGGCAAGACCGTCCCGGACAACGAATGGTCGGGGGTGGCCACGTCGACCCTGCTGGCGCTCGCCCCTCCCACGCCGGACGTCACCCACGTCATGGTCTGGGCCGAATACGGCTTCAGCGCCAACCTCCGCCTGCACGAATTCGCCTCCGACCAGTCGCTCCTGGCTCGGTTCCGCAACCGGGAGACCCTGACACCGGAGCACGGATTCCCCGTCCGGCTGGTGGTACCCCCGCTGTACGGCTGGAAGGGCCCCAAGTGGGTCCGGGGCATCGAGTATATGACGCGTGACCGCCGGGGGTTCTGGGAGGAGCGCGGCTACCACAACATCGGCGAGGTCCGGCGCGAGCAGCGCTACAGCTATCAGGAGGAGCCGGGTGAAGGGCCGGTCCTGTAAGGGCGCCTCACCCCACCGTCAGCACTGCGTTCCCCCGCACTCCTCTCCGGTGTGGCCGACGGCACGCCCTGGCCTTGGGTGACCACCTGGAGACCCAGTAGGGGATTAGACCAGCACACCGGCGCCCGCGGGCAGGTTCAGTAATTGCCCCTCGTAGGAGGCCCCAACGCGCCTCGATCGGTGCCTCTTCCCCGCTGGCCGACCGTCTTGCGCAGGTCACAGGCAAGGACGTTGATGTTGACCATGGCGGCCAAAGAGACAGGCAGCGGGCCCTGTCCCATCTCGACGGCCTGGACAGCCTCCGCGCCGGCCTGCCCCTTCTCGATCGTGAAGCGCCATGCCCGGGCGCGCACCCTGCTCATCAGAGAAGGCTAAGGTTCGTTTGCCTTGCGTCTATTCGTGCGTCAGCACGTACGTCTGGAGTCGCCAAAGCCCACAGCGTGGCGCCCTGGGGCACGCTGCGGCACCGCTTGCCGCCATGCGGTAGCCGCCAACTTGGACGTACACCGCGGGACCGGTGGCCGATGCCGACCCCCAGCAGCCAGCCCGCTGCGAGCAGCCGGGCCTCCCGACCGTGCTGTCGGTCCCGCTCGCGCCTCCCAGACACCCGCGATCGCTCGCCACACACCGGCGAGACACGGTTCGAGACACATCTCCAGCCTTCGGTCGTGGCAGGTTGAGAGGGCAGGTTGGTCACGACTCCAGCTGCAAAACGAACCGAACAGGTGTCCCCACACATGGGGTCACGGCAAATTCCCCGGCCACAGGACGGTTCCGCCTGGCCTCAATAATGGCGCCGAAGGATCTTCGCTAACTGGTGGGAGGGGAAGAGGAGGCAACGTCCGCGGACTCGGCCGCCCATCATCCACGAGCAGATCTTCCTGCTGTAACCCGCACCTACAACGGCCAGCCCGCTGGGTGGCTACGGGGCCTTCGACCTATGCCGCCAAACGGCATGCTCCAGTGCACCCTTGTCGTGCCCGAGAAGTGCGGCGGCTTCCTCATACACTGCGCGCAACTGGTCGTATGGGAGTTCCGGAACACCAGCATCCATGGCGAAGGCGCGCAGATGTACGTCAACGGCGACGTGCGAACGGCCGACGAGATTGCCTATGTAGTCGATGCTCTTCGGCCCCACTCCCTTGACCGTGCGCAGAGCGGCGCGATTGGCCTGATGATCGAGCCAGGTGTGAAGGTCCTCGCGGGTATCGACCCCGTCGGCAGCGAGGAGGTCGGTGATGGCGTGAGCCGTCGCGACCTTCTGTGCGTGGTTGAACTTCATGGCCACGGCAAGGTCTTCCGTAACGAGCCGGCGCTGGAAGCCGCGGACTGTTCTTGCATCAGCCCAGCTCAGTTGCGAATGGAGGAGCCGTGGTCGGAGAGTCCTCTCGTAGTTGCACCGTGGCTGGAAGCTGACGTCGCAGATGACAGCACCCATGTGGGTCCATCCGCCGGGCTGGAGAAACGGTCCGCTGCCAAGGAGGTGTCGAACGTGGTCGGCGAGCCGTTGGGCAGGGCTGGATGCGAGCATAGGGCAAGGATGGCGCTGCCGTCTGGCAAGCTGGTGGGAAAGTTCAAAACTATCGAATGGATGGAGCAGGGGGCCGTTCCATCGGGCAGCTCCCTCCATGCTGGGAAGACTGCCCATTTCGGCTACCGGGTCTCCGTCGAGACCGGGGCGAGGCGGAATAGGCACTGGACCGTGTTGAACTCGATCACCTCAGCGATGAAGCGGAACTTGTCGCCAACTTCAATGGTGGCAGGGACTTGCTTGCCGGTCAGGTGGAGGTCGGCGGTGTTGACGTCCTCGTACTTGAAGTTGGGACCGTCCGTCGTCTGCGGCCCCTTGTCGCCCGGGCCGAGAAGGAAGTCGTAGCGGGTCCGGTCATCCGCGTGGGCCGCCATGTGCCTGATTGACCCGTCGAAGGCGACCGTCTGCCCCTCGTGCTTGGTTGCGAAGTTCACGTTCGCTTCGCCACACGGATCCGCCTTCAACAACGTCGCGAACTCGGGACTGTTCTGCGCCGTGATCACCTCAGCGGTGGTCGGCTCGTCTGTGGGCGGCGTAGCAGAAGGCTTCTCACTGGCGGCCGTCGAACTGGCTGACGCGCCCTTCTCCTCGTCGCCGTCGCCGAGCGCAACGCCCGTGCCGATGACGGCAGCCAAGACCACGAGGCCGGCGGCCCCCGCCCCGATCAGACGCCACGGTAGTGGCCTCTTCGGCCGACGGAAGTTGAGGGTGGTGCGAAGTCTGCCTGGGAGCTGTTCCACGAGCTCCCATCCGTCCTTCTGCATCTTCGAGATCACCAAACCGTCGGTGCCCCGAACCGTCTGCACGGCCTTGTACTCGTACTTGATCTCATCGGCCATGCGGCTCTCCGCCCCCTGAAGCGAACTGGTCATACCAACTGGGCGCGAGCATAGATGACTTCGCGAGAGACGAACGTCGCCTTCGGCCCCTGCTCTCCCGCTCGACCGGGTCGCTCGCTGCCGTGCCTGAGCAGCGCGTCTCGGTTGCGGATGCAGGGCATAAAGACGACGTCGATGCCTACGCCTGTCCGTGGTCGTTCGACACTGACGGCCGCAGGGTGCTCCCCCACGAAGAGCCGCCCGGCTCGAACTCGCGATCGTGATCGTGTTCCGCTCGCAACCGGCTTCGCCCCTGTCCAAGCAGGACAGGGGCGAAGGAACGCTTATGCGGCGATCGTGAGCGGGGTTTCCATCCGTTCCCAGGCCCCGAGGACGGCCTTGTGCGCATCCGGCTGCAGGTGAGCGTAGCGCTGGGTGGTCTGGAAGCTCTCGTGGCCGAGGAGGTGCTGGACCTCGTAGAGGGAGACTCCTTTCTGGACCAGCCATGAGGCGCAGGTGTGGCGCATGGAGTGGGGCGGGTAGTGCGGGACAAGTTGCTGCTCGCCGTCGTCATCGAAGTAGCGGGCTCCTTCGATGGCTGGCCACCAGGTCTGTCGGCGCCAGTTACCGTCATCGAGAAGTCGTCCGGACCGGCCCTTGGTGACGGTGGTGAACACCACGGCGTCCCGGTCGAGCCGGTATATGTGACGTTCAAGTGCTTCCAGGACATGGGCCGGGAGTGGGACCTCCCGGCGGCTCCTGGAGCTCTTGGGATACTCCTTGATGCCCCGCTTGGTGTTGACCTCGACCACGAAGAGGCGCGAGCGCCGCTGGTCGATGCGGTGACGGTGAAGGCCGGAAAGTTCGCCCCAGCGCAGTCCGGTATAGACGCCCAGTAGGCACATCGTCTTCCAGGGGGCGGGAAGCTCGTCGAGGATGCTCTGCGCCTGGTCGGTCGTAAACCACTGTGGCGGCTTGACGGCGATCTGAGGCAGGTCGATGCGGCGGCACGGGCTCAACGCGATCACATCGTCATCCACGGCCGCGCGCATGATGGACGAGGTCAGGTTGTACGCCCGCTTGATCGCGGCGGCGCCCACGCCCTTCTCCACCAGGGATCGGATCCAACTCTGGACGTCCATGCGAGTAACGGCCCGCATCTCCCAGTCCGCCCAGTAGGGCATGACGTGGTTTTTGATGGTGGAGGCGTCGCCGCGCAGGGTGCGGGGCTCAACGATGCGGGCATCCCACCAGCGATCGTGCCACTCACGGAAGGTGATTTCGCCGGCGCGTGGGTCGCGCATGCCTCCGCGGGCGGACTGTGTCTCCATCTCGGTGCCCCAGGCGCGGGCCTGCGCCTTGAGGGGGAACGACTCGCTGTACCGGTCTCCTGCCCGGTTGCGTACAGTCGCTTGCCAGTTGCCGGACTTCAACTTGCGGAGGTACAGGTTCTACTCCTTGTTCGATGACGGGGCCGCCATGATCGGGGTCAGCGGCGAGTTGTCGGCATGACAACGGCGCGACGGCTGAGGAACTCGTCAAGGCTGGCCGCTGGGACCCGCACACGGGAGCGACCTGGCCCGGTGCGGAGGTCGACGACAGGCAGGTCGCCGGCTGCGATGAAGCGATAGACGGTTCGACGGTCGACATCCAGGGCGGCGGCGACGGTGGGGATGGACAGCAGGCGTGCGGGCATAGCGGGGCCTCGAAGTACTGGGGGAGGGCTGGGCGTCCGGCGAGACAGCCATCTGAGCGTCGGCCGGTGTAAGGGCCGGTCGAGAAACCCTGTCGAGGGGTGAAACGCGTATGGCGAGCCTCGGCCGAATGGAGGTTGGTCACACGGCGGCTTCATCGCGCTCAGGAGTTCATACCGAGAGGGCGGTTGTGCCCCATGCGTCCCGCGCTCTGGAGCTCAGCCAGGGCGCGGGGCGAAATTCACGACTTCAGTGAATCGGGGAGGCCCATGATGGCCTCCAGGCGGTCCCAGTCGATCTCGGCGTCTTCCACACGGAAGCAGTGCGGGTAACGCAGGGCCAGCCAACTCGGAGTCACACCGGCCAACTCAGCAACCGTGAAGGGTGAGATGCCCATCCCGAGCCACTTCACCAGGCAGGACTCCCGGAGAATGGAGATGGGCTCCCCCAGGCGCCACGAGTACCGATCGTCCCGCGGCAGGACGGCCTCTTGGGCCTGCGCCCATACCTGCTGGTATACGGGAGTCGAGGCTGAACGTCCGCGCAGGTCGGGAAACAGGAGATCGTCCTCCTGCAGGCCGGCCTCGCTTATCCATGCCCGCAGAAACTCGACGGACTGCGAGCGGAGGGGAACCTCCCTCGCTTTCCCGCTGTAGCGGACGGTCAGCTTGCCCAGGCCACGCTCCGGGAGCACCACGTCGCTCACTCGCAGCTCACGGGCTTCGCCCGGGCGCAGAGCCTGCTCGGCCACAACACGCATGAAGGGGTACACCGAACGTTCAACACCCTCCCGTTCACCCACCCACTCAAGCAGCGCTCGAACCTGCTCCTCGGAATACAGCCACTCTTCTTCCATGACTTCGACGGACATACTTTTGAACTCCTTGCGGGAACGACGGAACACACCCGGCAGATCAGCGGGTAGTTCAATGGTCTGGAGAAACGCCGGTTTGGCTAACCGGCGATCGTCGGCTATGTTGCGCCCGACTCGATAGTCTCAGCCCCTGACGCACACACGTGAAAGCAGCGCGTAGTCGCGCTGCTGCGGACTGTTCTAGGTTTGCTTGCTTCGCCGCGTCATTCCAGTCAATTGCGCCCTCAACGTGTCTGCCGTCGGCGAATCAGCACAATCAAGCACCGCGTCGGGGTACTGCCAGCTCCACCAGCGCCGGGCAGTGAGCAGCCAGGGACAGAGCGGGCGCCTTCTAAGCGCTTGGCCGCAGGTTCGAGTCCTGCCGGGGGCGCCACTGACGCCACGTCAGGTGGACGTTATTTTGCCTGGTCAGACTGTGTCTGACCTTCGCAAATTTCCAGCGTACGCCGGTTCGCCGAACCGTGCTGGAGTCCGGCTGAAACCGGCTGAGCCTGGGGCTCTACGGGCGTCTGTCCCCCATACGTCCCCCAGCCCCAAGGCCCGAATGCATCCAAATGGCCCCGCGGGGCAACGCCGAAGGGCGGTGCGGGACCCCATCCACGGGGGTCCCGCACCGCCCTTCTCGCATCCGCGCTACTTGGCCTTGCTGACGTACCTGACGTCGTAGATCTGTTTCAGGTAGTTGTCCCGCTGGCCGACGATGCACCGCGCATAGATGGCCAGGAGCACGGGCACGCTGTTCCCGGCCCACTCGGCGACCTGGGCCGGGGGTATGCCCTTGTTGAGCCACGCGGTGAGGCAGGTGTGGCGGCAGTCGTACACGCGCTTACCCGCCGGCGACTTGTACTCGTGGGGCTGGAGGACCTCCGCTCGGGCCTTGTCCCAGACTCGCCGGAAGACCGAGCCCGCCAGCCTGCCGCCGAACTCTCCGGGGAAGAGGAGATCGGTCGGCTTGAGCTTGTACTGGACGATGACCTCGCGAAGGAAAGCGACGAGGTCAGGGTGGATAGGCACAGTGCGGGTGTCGCCCTCCGCCCGCCCCTTCAGGTCACGGTCATCGTGGGGCTCTCCGCTGTCGGTCCATTGGCTGCCGACCTCCGGCCGAGCGCTGTGGACGATGAACTCGCCCCAGCCCGCCTCCGCCGGCAGCGTGGCGTCGCTCACATGAAGCGCGACGGCTTCCTCCGGGCGGAGACCGGCATAGCAGAGGGTCGCGAAGAAGGCCCGATAGAGGGGCCCCCGCCGCAGGGGGCGCGTGCCGATCCAATCGAGGAGGGCGGTGACCTGCTCAGGGTTAAGCAGAGAGCGCTTGTCGATGGCCTGAGCGACCTTGGGGGCACCCCCTCCGCTTCCCTTGCCCTTGGGCAGGGGGTTCTTGCGGAGGATGCCGTGGCGGACGGCGTACTCCATCGCCAGGTTCATGATCCGCCGGTTGCGGGACACAGAGCTGGCCGCTGCGGCAGAGCCGTCCAGCAGTGTCCCGAGAGCGGAGACGACCGAGTCGACACGGTCCGACTGCTCCCACGCTGCCATCGACAGCGTATTGCGCTGAACCCAGTCGAGGATGACGCGCACTTCGTCGGGCACCGGCTCCTCGGGATTGGTACGGCGCTTGGAGTTGAAGGCCCACTCGCGCAGCGCCATCCGCACCTTGACCGGATCGAACTGCCTCGGAGGCGTCCGGAGCAAGGCGATGGTCGCGGGGGTCATCGCCTTGGCCACGTTCTTCCGCTGGTTGGCGGAGAAGTGCGGCCAGGACTTGTCGACGAACTCGACCGCGAAGTCGTACCAGTTGGTATCCGCAGCCTTGCTGGAGTACGAGATCGGCAGGCCGGTCTGATTACTGAAGGGTTCGCCACGCTTGACTGCGGTCAACAGGTCGGAGCGTCGGGCATCCGCGAGTGCTTTGGTCGGGTAGGTCTTGCTGTGCTTTTTGGTACCGACCTTCCAGACCACCTTGTAGGTGTATCCGTTCGCTCGCGTCCGGCGCTCGATGTTGTAGATCCGTACGTCAAACGTGCCATCGATCAAGATGCGTCCTCACAATCAGTAAGCCAGTTTTCGAAATCGCTACGCCGTATCCGAAGGGTGCCGTTGGGAAGTCGGATACAACGTGGCCCTCGCCCCTTCTGTCGCCAGTCGTAGAAGGTGGATCGAGCTATTCCCAGCTCGCCACACACGTCATCGACGGTCAGCTTTGCCCCGGGTTTCACCGCTACCGTCATGCCTGCACCTCGCAGACGCTGAGGGCAAGGGGCAGTGTCGCTTCAGGACGAAAAAGGGAAGGGGGTATCGCGGATCGGCACATGGAAGGGGTTCCTTGCGGAGAGCGAGGAGCGACAGGGTCCCAGCAGCACCTCGCGCGATCTGCGCCAGGACGGCCGCCTGCCGACGGCACGCGCTGCCTCGCGCTGCCTACGGCAGAGAGCCGTAGCAGAGCTGCCTCGCGCCTCCTCTCGCTAACGCGAAGCTGCCTGCGTCCGCAACGGCTCCACCGCCAAGCGCAGCCGAAAAGCGAACACCCCAATGGTCGCGACGATCGCCGGTTTGGCTAACCGGCGATCGTCGGCTATGTTGCCCGGCGCATCACACACTCGACGTCTCGTTGCCCTCCCCGTCCACAGGTGGGAGGAGATACGAGCGCGGGTCGCCGGAAACGCCGTCCGAAGTAACGGTTAGCAGACCTTCGTGGGCGAGCCGGCCGAGATTCGCCATGGCGCGGCGCTCAGGAATCCCAAGAGCCTGTGCCACTTGCCTAGTTGTGACACCGGGATGCCGTGCCACGTGCGCGAGGACAGCACGGTCGCTGCGGTACGCACGCTGCAAGAGATCTTCGCCGAATAGGCCGGCCGCACGGACGGAGACGCAGAGGCCCGTTGAGACCGCCAGGTGATCACCGGCCGTTTGTCCGATCCAGGCATTCAGGCCGCCGAGGACAAAAAGCACGGGTTCGGTGAATCGGGCAGATCGGATAGCGGACTCAGACAGGCGGACCTCCCAGGTTGGAGCCCTATCAGGGGGCCGAATCGCGCGAGGTATGAGTTCCGGTCATTTGCGGAAGCTTGAGCGAATCGAGCAGCACCGACTGGCATGGTGTATCGCTGGACGTTTTACGTTGACATAGCCCTCGCGCACCTATCCATTCTTTCGGCGCTCTTTCCTGTCTGCCGTGGGCGAATTCACCGCTCCCAGGTGCGGTCCGCCGAGTACTCCGTCCTGCGCTCGACGTCCTGCCTCACCCCGTCACACCACCTTGAAGTGGTGGACCAGGACCGGGGGCCGGTTGGCGGGGCGGTGGTTCTCGGCACGGTGGTTGCCAGAGGCCACGGCGACGTTGGAGTGCGCGAGCACGACCGCCCGTAGCGCAGCAACCCAGCCATCACTCGTACGGCGCGCTCGCGGCGAGGGCGCAGCGGCCGGGACACAGGCCAGGAATGTGGCGAGGGCGGCATGAGGAGGCCGCCACAATCTCAACCGCCAGTTCCTTAGCCCGACCATTCGTGGTCGAGGATGGCGTGCACGACGGAGTCACGCCACCGCCCGTCCTTGAAGATGTGCTCGCGGATCGTGCCCTCCTCGACCATGCCCGCAGCTGCCATGGTCTTCGCCGACGCCTCGTTGATCGGGGAGCGCGCTCCCCAGATGCGGTGAAGGCCAAGGTCCTCGAACCCGAGGGCGAGAAGAAGGCGTACGGTCTCAAGGCCGTAGCCGACACCCCACGCATCGGGGCGCAGCGCGAAGCCGAAGGTGGCTGCGCGCTGCTGGTGCGGGTCGAGTGCCATCCGCCCGAACCCGATCACTTCGTTCGTCTCGCGCTCCACGACGGCTAGCGCGTACTCGTTGCGCGGCTCTTCCCTCGCCGAGGTAATGGACCGGGCCACGATGTGGGCAACCTGGTCCCGAGTGCGCGGCTCGAACGACAGGTGCTCTGTGGCCTCCAGGCTGCCGTAGATGGCGAACACCGCGTCGACGTCCTGGACGGCGAGTTCACGAAGGCCGAGCCGTGGGCTGGAGCGCGTGACCGGGTGCATGCCCGGACCCTACCCTCGCGGCAGGGCCGGCCGACTGACAGGGAACACCTCAATCTCTGCACACAGGTCTCGTGCTGCGATGGCATCGTGCGCGGGACTGCGGGTGAGGGCCTGGCGGACGCGTCCGGCGGAGACGACGATGCCGTTGTTGCGATGGGAGATCGGGAGGTCCAGAACGGGCCGGATCGCCTCGGCGGCACCCTCGACGTCGCCGCCGAAGAGGCGGATCAGCGCCAGGTCGCACTGAGATCCGGCGAGGTCTCCGAAGGCCCAGTTGGGAGACCTGGGGTCGCTGAAGCCCTGCACAGCTCGCTCGGCTTGTGCTGCGAGCTGCGAGCCGCCGTGGCCGAGCAGGGCCTCCGACTCCACCGCGTAGTAGAGCTGCTTCTCGGCGGGGTAGGTCAACAGACCACCGAGTTGATCCAGGTCGTCGGGTACCACGCGCTCGCGCCTGTCGTCGGCCTGCTGATTGAGGGCCCGCACAGTGTCTGCGTCGCCGAGGGCAGCGGCAGCGCGTGCCTGGAGGCCCAGGAGCCAGAGGCCCACGGTGCCGTGCAGGTTTGCCGTGGTCTCAGCGCCCTGAGCCGCGTAGTGATAGGCGTCGCTCGGCTTGTCCTCCCAGTAGGCGATGAGCGACTTCAGGCCGTCGGTGAGCGCGATGAGTCCAGGGTGCTCGGCGTCCCGCGCGCACGCTGCGGCGACTCGGGTCATGGTCAGCGCCTGGTGCGGGATCTCCATGTCGTTGAAGCCCTTTGCCACCAGGAACGACAGCACGGCCGCCTTGACGTTGAGGTCACGGAGCTGCGAGGGGCGTACCCTGCCGCCTTCCAGCAGGCAGAAGACCTGGTTCTGGGTCTCCAGGAGGTCTTCCCAGATGGTGGACAGGGGCTCCCGCGGGTAGGCGACGACCAGTCCCGCTGCACCTCGTCATCAAGCAGGCCGAGCGTGTCGTCGCCTACTGCTTCACGGTCTTTTCCGAGCAGGAAGTCCTTTGCGCGTCGTACAGCCATCGCGCCCGTCCTTTTCATCTCGTCGAGGTCCACGTCGGTGTTGACGCGGGGGTGAGTTGGTGACGCGCCGGCCAACGGAACGAAGTTCGGTTTGGAGCCCTCGGGGACTTCGGTCCAGAGGCTTTCGATGCTGTGGCCAAGCATGTCCACGATCACGGGCCGGAAGACCCGCTGCGGCTTGCGGCCCTCGTAGATCCATCCTTCGATGGTCTTCGGGGCTGGCTCTGCGTTAGTCACTCCGAGCCGCGTCGCTGCCTTCCGATAGTGCGGAAGGAAGTCGTCGGGGGTCCGTATGCCTCTCTCTTCGAGAAGGCGCCGGAAGAACAACAACTCTGCCTCCCATAACCACGCGCCGGGCAGGTCACTGCTCCGACAGTAGAACGCTGTCTCGGCCAAGTTGCCCTCCTTCGAAGGTACTTATTGCCTCCGAGGTGAGTCCGAGGGAAGACCGAGGTTCTCCGTCAACTCGGCGTAAAACGGCCGAGGTTGGTTAGGGGGTAGCTCCCTCCAGGATCGGATTGCAAGGCTCGTCTGTGTCATCGCCGAGAGTGCCTAACCGAGCACAATCTGACTGGGAGTCCCCGTGAACCCGCCCACGCAGTACCCCCCTATTCACGCCGTGGGGCGGCGCGCCGGCACCGAGCTACGCGGGCGCGACGCAGCGGAATCCGGTGTCGTTGTCCTTCATCGTGGAGTTGGCCGCGTTTTCGAGTGCCGGCGCGGCGCGCTCGAACGGGCTGCTGAACGCGGACCCTTTCAGTTGGTAGCGGTCCGACCCGTCGGTTCCCGGTGTAGAGCACCACTCCCACACGTTGCCACACAGGTCGAAGACCCCGTAGGGACTGACGCCGGACTGGTAGCGGGCGACGGGCGTGGTACCGCCGATGCCCGACTCGGCGGTGTTGCACTTCGCAGCGGTGGGCTCCTCACCCCACGGGTAAGCACGTCCCTTCGGGCCGCGGGCGGCCTTCTCCCACTGCTCTACGGTGGGCAGCGCCTTGCCCGCCCAGCGCGCGTACGCCGTGGCATCGTGCCACGTCACCCAGACCACAGGATGATCGTGCAGGCCGCTGGGGCAGCGCTCGCCGGGCCAGTGCCGCGGCGGCTGATGTCCGCTGTCGCGGACGAACTGTTCGTAGTCGCGGTTGGTCGTGGGGTACACGTCGATCCGGTAGGCATCCACCCAGATGGCCGCGCCCCTGGGGCCGGACAGGTAAATACCCTCCTCAACGAGCACCATGACCTTGCCGTCAACCGGGTGCCGCGTGGTGCGCGGGTCACGGCGCAGCAGTTCCTCGGTGCGTTCGTCGTGCCCGACGGCGGCCTGCTCGGTGAGGGACTGGGCGAACCGCCACTGGGCATCGGGGGGCGCGGTGGAGAGCAGGGTGTCCAGCGCGGCCTGGTTGCCAGGGTGGGGCTTGATCGAGGCGCCCCGGTTTTCCCAGTTCACGAGCTGCCGGTAGCTGATGCCAACCTTGTCGGCGAAGTCCTTGCCGTTCATGCGCAGTGCCTCGCGCAGCAGAGCGACTTCCCGTCCGGTCCATCGTGTGGCCCCCGTCACCACGCTGCCCCCCGGCGTCTACAGGGTCTCGCCAGGGATGGAGAGGTACGTCTCGCGGAGCGCGTCCAGCACGGGGTGCTCCGCCGGCAGTTCCTTGTCGTCGATCGCCGACAGGGAACGGACGCCGATGCTGGTGTTTGTGGCGAAGACTGCGGCCATGCACTTGGCCTGGTCGAGGGTGACAGGAGCGGTGCGGTGCTCGAGGCCGTTGGCGTGCCTCTGGAGGAGCGCCATGGTCACACCGGGCAGCACGGGCGCCTGCGGCCACACCACGGTTCCTTTGCCGTCGATGAAACCGACGTTCCAGGTTCCACCCTCGGAGACGAGACCGTCGCGACCGACGAACAGTGCGTCGCCGAAGCCTGCGAGCTGCGCCGTGCGACGTGCGTGCAGGGCACCGAACAGGCCGCAATGCTTCACCTCGGGGAGGTCGCGCTCGTACGGAACGCTCATGGCGCGCAGCGGCTCCGGGGGCAGGGCGCCGGCCCCGCGCACGGACACCATGATGTGCGGATCATTGGCGTCGGCCGGGTGCCCCAGCTCGATCTTCGGGTCATAGATCGTTACGCGGACAACGCACGCGCCGTTTTGCCCATCCAGGCCCTGCCGGACGTACTCCCGGACGCGCTCTGGGTCAACGCTTGCGCCCCACACGATCTTGCTGTCTCGCACGAGCCGTTCCATGTGCAGCGTCAGGCCCCGGATGCTGCCGTCGGCGTCGACGCGCATGGACGTGAAGTGGCCGGTGTTGGTCAGGGCAAGGGGCAGCAAATCGTCTGCGGATACGGGCTTTCCATCGAGAGTCACCATGCCGCCCAGCATGTCAGGACCGTGCACTCCGGCGGCACCCCAAACCTAGTTACTGACGAGTCAACTTCACAGAAAGTTCCTTCCCCCTTCCATGCAGCACGGTGTTCGCTGGTCACCGTGCGAACACGCCCGGTGATCGACGAGGCGTGACGTGCACCGCAAGGACGCCGCGCGCAGCACGCTCCCCCACACCGCCCACCCGGGAGGCCACCGATGAGCCCCGTCACAGCCGTCGCGCCAGCCGCTGCGAAGGCGCTGCCGCAGACGTGGCGCGCCTTCGATGTGGCCTTCGCCTCTGACCCGGTCTGCATCGGCCTTGCACGTCGGATCACCCGCGCCTTCTTGGGCCTGTGGAACGTGAACGACGAGCTGGCCGAGAGCATCGTGCTTGCCGTTTCCGAGCTGGTCACCAACGCACTCGCGCACGGGAGCGGAGACGTGGGATTCCGGCTCCGGTACCCCGACGGCGAACTGCGTATCGAGGTCACCGACGACAACCCGACTCCAGCCGAACTGCGCTTCGCTGGTGACGATGACGTGTCGGGCCGCGGTCTGTTCCTCGTCGCCGTCCTCTCCCGGAAGTGGGGCGTCAGCGAAGACGGCAAGACGACGTGGTGCATCTTCCGCATCCCTGAAGGGAGGGCGTGATGGCTGCAGTCCCGCCGGCGCACAGATCTGGTGTCGTCTCGCTCTCCCCATGGCGGCGCCTGGCTGCCCCTCATCGGCTGCGAGCGGACCGATTGCGCCCATTTCCACAATTTGCACGGCGACCCCGGTCAACTTGGCCTGATCTGAATAGGAGTTGTGTCATGCGTCTCTCGCTGGCTCCCCGCCAGGACGCCGGTCAACGCGTCGCGTCCAGCAGGAAGGGCCGGGTCGCCAGTGAGCCGGCTGCGCAGCGCGACCAAGCGGTGGCCGCGGCGGAGACAGTGGCGCTCGTGCTGCACGAGGATTCAACGCTGCCGGAGACCGCTGCTGACGTTGAAGACCTTGCGAGGCGTCTGCGTGGTCACATCAATCGACTCGGCGTCATGGTGTCGAAGGAGGAGCCGGCGCTGCGCCGCGCGCAGCGGTTGGGCTTGGAAGCGGTTCCCGACGGCTACATGCCCAGCAGGGTGCATCTGGTCAAACTGGCCGAGGCGACCCAGGAACTCGTGGCGACCACGGAGGCCCACAGCACCAGCCGGGCGATGCCTGGACGGGGCCGTCGTTGGTGGACGCCGCCGATCAACCTCCTGCGCGGCACAGTCTTCGCGGTCGCCTTCGCCTGTCTTGTCCTGGCCGGGTCGGTGCCCCGGACATGACCGTCACCGGGCGGTTCTGATCGTCCTGATCCTTGGTCCCACGGCATGGCTGGTTCTCCGCGGTGATCGCGCAATCAGTGCGCCATCGGCGGACCAGGAACCAGCACCGGCCCGGAGCGAGTCGCCGCCTCACCGGTGACCCCGGAGTCTCGCCTCACCGACAGTTCGCCGGCCGTTTCGACGGCCCTGGAGCCCTCCCCGGATTCGGGGGCCTTACGGAGATCTACACGATGAAACGCCTTCCGCGTATCGAGCACTACGGCCTGATCGGCGATATGCAGACCAGTGCCCACGTCTGCGACGACGGTTCGATCGACTGGCTGTGCCTGCCCCGCTTCGACTCGCCAGCCCTCTTTGCTGCGCTGCTCGGCACGCAGAAGCACGGAGCGTGGCGCATGGCCCCGGCCGCTGCGTGCGAGGGGGGAGTTGGTGCGACTGCCGCGCGGCGCTATGTCGGTGAGTCCCTCGTGCTGGAGACGGTCTGGACGGCGCCGTCCGGCAGCGCGAAGGTCACCGACTTCATGCCGCCGCGCGACGGGGCACCGCAGGTGATCCGGATCGTGGAGGGAACAGCCGGCCAGGTCTCCATGGCTTCCACGCTGCGCGCCCGCCCTGGCTACGGCCGGATCAGCCCGTGGATCCATGAGCTGGGCGGACGCGTGATCGCTGAGGGCGGAGGGGACGCCCTGTGGCTCGACACTTCCACCGGGCAGGTTGAGAAGGACGGCGCGATCGTCAGCTCCTTCACGGTCACCGCCGGCGAGAGCGTCGCCTTCGTACTGAGCTGGGGACCCTCCCACGGGGCCGCGCCGGAGATCCCGGATCCCGATGCGGCGCTCGCCGCGACCCTGGCGTTCTGGGAGGACTGGACGAGCCAGTGCGCCTACGACGGCCCGCACCGGGAAGCGGTCGTCCGGTCGCTGATCACCCTGAAGGCGATGACGTACGCCCCCAGCGGCGGCATCGTCGCAGCGCCGACCACGTCGCTGCCGGAAGAGATCGGTGGTGGCCGGAACTGGGACTACCGCTACACGTGGTTGCGCGACGCCTCCACCACCCTGGCCGCCTTGCTCGGTTCGGGATACCGGAATGAGGCCGAGGCGTGGCGGCGGTGGCTGTTGCGGGCCGTGGCCGGAGATCCGGAGAACCTGCAGATCATGTACGGCATCACCGGAGAGCGGGATCTACCGGAGCGGGAGCTGCGGTGGCTGCCCGGCTACGAGAACTCCGGCCCGGTACGGATCGGCAACGAGGCTGTGGACCAGTTGCAGCTCGACGTGTACGGCTATGTGATCGAGACCCTGTACCTCGCCCACCAGAACGGGGTCGCCCGCTGTGGCGACACCGCGGTCCTCCAGCAGCGGCTCATTGAGCATCTGGCCGAGCGGTGGAAGATGCCCGACGAGGGGATCTGGGAAGTCCGGGGTGAGCGGCGGCACTTCGTGCACTCCAAGGTCATGACCTGGGTGGCCGTCGACCGCACCATCCGTCTGGTCGAGGCCGGCGCTCTGGACGCTGACCTGTTCGCTCTGGTCGATCTGCGCGAGGCCATCCACCACGAGGTGTGTACGCGTGGATTCGACCCGGCCCGCAATACCTTCACCCAGTCCTACGGATCGCAGGAGGTCGATGCCGCCCTGCTGCTGATCCCCCGGGTGGGATTCCTGCCGCCCGACGACCCCCGCGTGCTGGGGACGGTGGAAGCAGTACGTCAGCAACTGTCCACCCCGGAGGGCCTCGTGCGCCGGTACCCGACCGCCGGCGACCGCATCGGACTCGACGGCCTGAACGGTGACGAGGGGGCCTTCCTGCTCTGCTCGTTCTGGATGGTCGATGCGCTCGCCCTGACCGGCCGCCTGGACGAAGCCCACGCTCTCTTCGACCGGCTCCTGACCTTGCGTACCGATCTCGGGCTGCTCGCCGAGGAGTACGACCCCGCCACCGGGCGACAACTGGGCAACTTCCCGCAGGCGTACAGCCACATCGGGGTGATCGGGTCCGCGCTCCTGCTGCAGCAGCTCGGCGCGGGGGCGCCCGCAGCCGAGGCCGACGTGCTCTTGACGGCGGGTGTCTGATGAACACGACCGCCTCCATCATGGTCATCGTGCTTGCCGCTGCGGCCATCGTCGCTGCGGCATCGGCCTGGATTACCCACCGCCGCTGGCAGAAGACAAGGCGGCAGGCCCACCTCCTGGCCCGCGAACGACAGGCCACCGTGGGTGCCCTGCAGAAGCTGGTCGACGAGACGCTGCCCGAGATCCACCGGTCGGGCGGTCGGATCACGGTGCCGGCCCCCGCACCGGAACTGGCCGACACCGTGATCGCTGAGCAACTGACCAACGTGGTCAAGGGCACCGCCGGCGTCGTCCAGGCGGTGGTCCGCGACATCCAGTACGCGGCGCACGAGGAGGTCGTGCAGGCGAAGACGCGCGGGGCGGAGGAGTTACGGCGTTCACACACCGCCGCCCAGGAAGAGATCGCTCGGGTAGGTGCCACTGCCGTGCGGTCGACCGAGGCCGCAGTGCGCAGTGTGTCGTCGGCGCTGGTGGGCATGGCCGCCAAGACCAGCCGCAAGGTCAGCGAGGGTGTACGCCGGCACGAGGACGACGCCGCGTTCGAGACGCTCACCGGTATCGACCACACCGTGCAGCAGATGCTGCTGGTCGCTCAGGGCTGGGCCATTCTGGCCGGCGGGAAGCTGACCCGGCACTGGCCCACGACGACGCTGACCGATGTGGTGCGGGCCGCGATGGGCTACGTCGAGGACTACCAGCGCGTACAGCCCCAGGAACTCACCGTCGCGGTGAAGACCCGCGTGGTCGGGCCCGTGGTGCACGCCCTCGCGCTTCTGCTGGACAACGCGCTGCGCTTCTCGCCACCGCAGTCGAGAGTGCACGTGTCCTTCGAACAGGGCCACCACGGGGTCACCGTCTTCGTGGACGACAGCGGCCTGCAGATGACGCCGGAGCAGCTCGACAACGCCCGGGACATCCTCACCGGGCAGCGCACGGACGACATCACGCAGCTCGGCGCCCGTCCGCAGACCGGGTTCCGTGTCGTAGCCGCCCTCGCGCGCGCCTACGGATTCCGGGTCGATGTCCAGGCGCCCAACTCCCTGCTGGGCACCCGCGCGCTCCTCACCCTCCCCCAGGAACTCCTCACCACGGCGCCCCAGGCGCCGCCGGCATCCTCGCAGGGGGCACAGGAGGGTCCGCCAACTCCTCTCGCCTCCGCACCCTCCGGCCGGCTCCCCGCGCTCGCCGCGGTTCCGGCAGCCACAGCACCCGCGCTCACCCCCGTCCCGCCGACTGCCGGGGAGTCTGACCAGGAGCGTGCCGCTGTCGGCACGACTGCCAGCGGACTGACGGTGCGCAGCCGTCGCGCCGCACCTGTCTCCGGTCCCGTTGCCCGCCCTGCCAACGCCGAGCCGGGGCGGGCGAGCGTGGTCGCCGCCTGGGCGCGTGGCACCCAGCGCGCCCGCGCCGAGCAGGGCACCCCCGTCCCCACTGCCGACAACGACCAAGGACACGACGCATGACCGACACCCGCAAGAACATCGGCTGGCTCCTCGGAAGTCTTGAGGAGACCGCCGGCGTGGAGTACGCCGTGCTGGTCGCGGCGGACGGCATGAGTCCGGCCTACACCGACCGGCTGTCGCGCGAGCGCGCCGAGAAGATCTCGGCCATCGCCTCCACGCTGTGGGGAGCATCGCGGGCCTACGACCGGGAGACGGACGGCGGGGGCGTCCGCCAGTTCGTCATGGAGTCGGTCGACCACATTTCCCTGCTCATCCCTGCTGGCGACAACACCATCCTCGCCGTCCGCACCGACAGCCCTCACGCGGACATCGGTGTGATCAGCGAGGCCGCCCTGCGCTTGGCCGCGAGCGTCGGCGAACAGCTGGGCGTCCAGACACGCATCGCCAACGGCACGGAAGCACCACTGGCATGAGCAGGCCGCGGCAGGACCCGGATCTGGTCAGGCCCTACGTCCGCACGGGTGGACGTACCCGCCCCAGCAAGGACGTGCGTCTGGAGAGCCTGGTCTTCGCCGCGACCGGCACCCTTCCTGGCCTCCACCCGGACGCACGGCGCGTACTCGCCCTGTTCGCCCCCGCGCAAGGCGGAGGGCTGGCCGTCGCCGAGATCGCCTCCGCACTCGCCCTCCCGCCCTCGGCCACCCGGATCCTCGTCGCCGACCTCATCGGACACGGGCTGATGACCCTGGCCCAGAGCCAGGACGACGACCGGCCCCCGGCCTCACTCATCGAAAGGGTTCTCCATGGCCTCCGCGCCCACGCCTGACCGGTTCGTCGCGCGCACGGTGACGGCTACCGCGAAGATCGTGGTCGCTGGAGCCTTCGGCGTGGGCAAGACCACCTTCGTCGGCAGCGTCTCCGAGGTGCCTCCGGTCCATATGGAGGAGACCATCACCCGTGCGAGCGCCCTCGTCGACGACCTGGCCCGCACGCCGGAGAAGATCACCACCACCGTCGGCGTGGACTTCGGACGCAAGCACCTCAGCGACGACCTCGTGCTCTACCTGTTCGGCACCCCCGGCCAGGCCCGGTTCAGCTTCCTCTGGCAGGAGTTGATCATCGGCGCCCTCGGTGCCCTGGTCCTCGTCGACCCGCGCGACCTAGATGCCTCCCACGAGATCCTCGGCCTGCTGGAAGAGAACGGCGTCCCCTACGCAGTGGCGGTCAACGAGTTCGACGGCGCGCCCCGCCACCCGCTCGAAGAAGTCCACGAGGCCCTCGCCCTGGAGGGGCACACGCCGCTGACCGTGTGCGATGCCCGGGACCGAGCGTCCTGCATGCAGGCCCTGATCCAGCTCACCGAATACCTCGCCCGTCTCGCGCACCGTCTGGAGCCCCGACCGTGAGCACCGCGACCCACCGCATCCCCCTGTACGAACCGGAGTTCGCCCAGCATCCGCACGCCGCCTACCAGCGCATGCGCGAGCAGTTCGGCCCTCTGGTCCCCGTGGACCTGGCCCCCGGTGTGCCCGCCACGCTGGTCGTCGGCTACGAGGAGGCCCGCCGCATCCTCGGCGACCCGCAACGCTTCCCCGCCGATCCGCGCCGGTGGCAGACCTCCATCCCCGACACCTGCCCCGTCCGGCCGATGATGGAGTGGCGTCCCAACGCCCTGCGCTCGGCCGGCGCCGAGCACGCCCGCTACCGGGCCGCGAACACCTCCGCCCTCGCCGCTGTCGACCAGCACGCGCTGCGCGACCACGTCGAACTGGTCGCCGAGCAGACCATCAACGCCTTCAAGGCCGACGGGAAGGCGGATCTGCTGTCCCAGTACTCCTGGCCGCTCGCCTTCCAGACGCTCAGCTACCTGCTCGGCTGCCCCGACGAAGTCGGACAGCGGATCGCGGACGGAATGGCGAAGATCTTCGACGGGGTCAACGCCTCCATCGGCAACCAGATCATGGCCCAGGCCGTGGCGGACCTCGTCGCCCTGCGCCGCCAGTATCCCGGCGACGACGTGACCAGCGGGCTCCTCGCCCACGTCGCACGGCTGGACGACACCGAGATGGGCCAGCAGCTCATCACCCTGTACGGCGCCGGCATCGAACCCCTGACCAACCTGATCACGAACACGCTCCTGGAGATGCTCACCAATAGCGAGTTCTCCGGTGACCTGCACGCCGGCGACGCCTCCGTCCGCGAGGCCCTGGAAAGCGTCCTCTATCGCGACCCGCCGCTCGCGAACTTCGCGATGACCTACCCTCCCCGCCCGGCCGACATCGGCGGGTATCTGCTACCCGCCGACGAGCCGGTGGTCATCAGCTATGCCGCCTGCAACAACGACCCCGCCTTGGGAGCCCACCGGCCGCTCGGCAACCGGGCCCACCTCGCCTGGGGCGCCGGCCCGCACAGCTGCCCGGCCAGCTCGCACGCCTATCTCATCGCCGAAGCCGCCATCCTCCACATCCTCGACGCCCTGCCCGAGATGGACCTCGACACCCGCCGCGACGACCTCGCCTGGCGCCCCGGCCCCTTCCACCGCTCACTGGTCGCCCTCCCCGTCACCTTCCCCACCAGCTGAAAGAGACCCTGACGTGCCCGAGCAGCAGATACTCGTCCTCGACCCCACCGGCAGCGACCCGGATGCCGAACACCAGGCCCTGCGCGAGCGCGGTCCCGCCACGCCGGTGGACATCCTCGGCGTGCGGGCCTGGTCCGTCTCCGCCCCGGCCCTCCTCAAGCAGCTGCTCACCAGCAAGGACGTCTCCAAGGACGGCCGCGCCCACTGGCCGGCCTTCGCCGAGACCGTCCCCACCTGGCCGCTGGCCCTGTGGGTCGCGGTGGAGAACATGTTCACCGCCTACGGCCCGGACCACAGTCGCTTGCGCCGCATGGTCGCCCCCGCTCTCTCCGCCCGCCGCACCGCCGCCCTCCAGGCAGACATCGAGGCGCTGGTAACCGGCATCCTCGACGACCTCGACACGCTCCCCGCCGGCGAGACCGTCGACCTGCGTGAACACCTCGCCTACCCGCTGCCGATCGCCGTCATCGGCCAGCTCATGGGCGTCCCCGCCGACCAGCGCACGGAGTTCCGCACCGTGGTCGACAACGTGTTCGCCACCCACCTCACCACCGAGGAACAGGCCGCCAACACCGCCGCCCTCTACGCCCTGCTGGACGCACTCATCGCCATCAAACGCACCGAGCCCGGCGAAGACATGACCTCGCTTCTGATCGCCACCCGCGACGAGGAAGGCGACGGTTCCACCCTCAGCGACGCCGAGCTGCGCGACACGCTCCTGCTGATGATCAGCGCCGGGTACGAGACCACCGCAAACGTCATCGACCAGGCCCTCACCACCCTGCTGTCCGACCCGCAGCAACTCGCCCATGTCCGGAATGGACGGTGCACCTGGCAGGACATCGTTGAGGAGACCCTGCGGCACGAGCCCGCGGTCAAGCACCTGCCCCTGCGCTACGCCCTCACCGACATCCCGCTCCCCGACGGGCAGACCATCCACGCCGGAGACGCCATCCTGGCCTCCTACGCCGCCGCCAACCGTCACCCGGACTGGCACGAGGACGCCGACCGATTCGACGCAACCCGCCTAAGCAAGGAGCACATGGCCTTCGGGCACGGCGTTCACTTCTGCCTCGGCGCTCCGCTGGCCCGTCTCGAAATCGCCACCGTCCTGCGCCTGTTCTTCGAGCGCTTCCCTGACGTCCGACTCGCCACCGCATCCGACAAGTTGGAGAGGCTGCCGAGCCTGATCAGCAACGGACACACCACCGTCCCCGTGCGCCTGCGCCCGACAACGACCAGCTGACCGACATCAACGAGGAAGCCCGCCATGACCGCCCTCGCCCCAACCCAGCGCCTCACCCCGTCTGAACGGCGGCTCGCCCAGCACGTGGTGGAGGGCCTGAACGCTCGCGAGATCGCAGCCACAACCCAGCTCAAGCCCAACACCGTCCACTCCACGCTGCGCACCGTGCGCTGGAAGTTGCGCTGCCCCGAACGCTGTTCCCTCGCCGTCGTCGCCCACCGCCTCCTCGACGCCAGAGAGATCACGGCCCCTGCAGCGGAGCGGCCCGCTCCGGACATCAGCGCCGAGCAGATCAGCCTACTCAAGGCCGTCGCCGAACACAGCCAGCCCCTCGACATCGCCCGCGCCGCCAACCTCGCCCCCGCCGACCTGCGCGACGCACTCGACCAGCTCCTCGCCGCCACGGGAACACAGGACACCACCCAGTTGGTGGTCCTGGCGCACAGCTGGCAACTGCTGGCCGCCGAGCAGTCGCACGGGCCACGAAGCGGAGCGAGCAAGTGACCCGGCCCACGACTCCCACCGCAAGTCAGGAGCGCCCCGCTCAGCCTCCGTTCGTGCTGGCACCGCCGGCCGCCGTATACGAGATGTGCACCTTACGCACGGACGCCGAGCGTGAGGAGGCCGCCGCCCTCGTCCAGGACCGCCAGCGCTGGCTCGTCCTTCGCGGTCTTCCGGTGCCCGCTCAAGCCGACATCCCAGCCCTCTTCCGCGACCCGCAGACCAGGTCGGCAGGGCTGTTCGAGGACGGGAAACTGCT
Source organism: Streptomyces bullii (assembly GCF_042657145.1). NCBI lineage: Bacteria > Bacillati > Actinomycetota > Actinomycetes > Kitasatosporales > Streptomycetaceae > Streptomyces > Streptomyces bullii. Next base: position 277,688 of record NZ_JBHSNY010000004.1, on the reverse strand, counting down.
GGCCTGCATGATCCCCGAGCGCGACCCCAGCCTCGGCTGGGGCGAGGGCCCCTGCCTCTTCCTCGGCTGCGTCCACACCCTGCCCAATCAGTCCGACGACATCACCCGGCTGGTCACCCTGTGGGCGTCCGACTTCGCCGCCCGGCAGGGCCTCCCCCTCGTACGGGCCGAGGCCCTGGCCCGCCACCCCCGGGACGCCGACCCCATCGCCGGCCTTCTGCGTCGGCTCACCGACATGGGCTGGAGCATCCAGGGCTCCGGCACAGGACGAGAGGGTGACCGAGTCGCCCGCCTCGAACTCGCCGCCGAGCACCGGTCCGGGCTGAGCGCCCTCATCGGCTGCCGCGTCCACGCGCCTGAGACAACCCCGGACGATCGGGGCAGCGCGTGACGACCGCCGAACCCCAGCGCCCCGACCTCGCCCGCGAACTGATCGCCCGCGCAGCCCAGTCGGCCGCGCGCCGGGCGAAACGAGTGCGCAATCAGCTCGATGCCGTCCAAGTGGGTCAGGGCCGTCATGCCGACCACGCCGACACCAAGTTCCTGAGCCGCATCCTGGCCGATCACGACTGGCCCGGCCATCGTCTCGTCGGTCCCGACGGGGCCCGCGCCGCCTGGAGTATCGCCCTGCACAGCGACGACGACCCGGCCTTCCAGCGCGCCGCCACCACTTTGCTGGGACGTGCGGTCCAGGCCGGCGACGCGCTGGTCCAGCACTGGGCGCACCTGCGCGACCGCGCCCTCATCACCAGCGGGCGCGACCAGGAGTACGGCACCCAGCTCCTGCTGAGCGCCAACGGGATCGAGCTGTGCCCCCTGGACGCGCCGGCGTCGGTCGACGCGCGCAGGGCCACCGTGGGTCTGCCGCCGATTGCTGTCGCTCTCCAGGCCCTGCGTCGCCGCTACACGCTAGACCACTCCGCCGACGAAGCCCCGACCGTCGTCCTCACGGGGGCCGCGTGAACATGCGGAACCCCGGGTTCTCCACCAGTCGGCCTCCAGGCCGGCACTCTTCCCTGCGAAAGGATCGTTGACTGATGAAGCTCACCACAGCCGTCCTCGCTGCCGGTGCTGCCCTCTCCCTCACCACCGCCGTGGTCGGAGCCACCCGTCTCAGGCAGGACGCGCGGCACCAGACCGAGCGCAACGAGGCGTTCCTCACCCGCAACCAGCTCGAATGGTTGGCACAGCTGTCCACCAACCCCGACCTCGCCAAGCTTTGGACACCCGAGGGCATGGACGTCGAGGAGTACATGCAGCTGCTCAAGGCCAAGCAGCTCATCTGCATCCTCAGCGTTCGCGACCGCCTCGGCTTCGTCCGTGCCGGACAACTCCCCTTCTACGCCGCGAAGCTGATGGAGAGCGACGTCTGCCGACGCTACTGGCAGCGGTTCGGCGGCCTCCGAGCCGAGGAGGCCGAGGGCGATGAGCAGGGCGAGCACTTCACCCGGGTGCTGGACCAGGCCGCTAAGAAACTTTCGCAGGCGCAGGCCGCAGCAGCCTGACGGCACCACTGACTCCCAGGCGCGCGACCGGTCAGGAGCCTTCGCCGGTCGTCGCGGTCTGGTGGCAGACCCCGGGGCCGACCGCGCCTCGGCATCCCGCACCACCCACTCCTAGGAGGCATGCATGACCGCCATCCAGGCCGAGAGGCCGACCGCCCCCGCACAGGCAGACCTCGTGAAGACCGACGCCGACCCGTTCAAACTCGACATCACCTTCGTCGAGGGCACCCCCGCGACCGAGACAGTCCTGATGTGCAGCACGGGCGACACCTGCGGCAGCTCCTGCCCCAGCGCCTGCACCACCTCGTAAGCCGGATCACCCCGGCAGCGCGGGCCGGACGGGGCTCTCCCCGTCCGGCCCCGCCCCCGCCCGTCACGCCAGGAGATGAGGAGAGCACTGATGACACGGCACCGGCCCAGCCTGTACGAGGCCGCGGGGCAGGCCATGCTGCGCGCCGCGGTGCACACGACCGAGCCCGTCATGCCGCCCTGGCCGGCGTCGACGGCGCCCATGGACGAGTGGCGCGCGTGGCTGAGCACGGTATGGTCCGACGCTGACTTCCGCAGGACCGTGTCGCAGGCGAGCCCTCACCTCGCCAAGCAGGTGCTGGCGATCATCGACGGCCGCACGCCGAAGGTGCGACGGATGCGCCGGGCGGCACTGTCCACGGCCCGCTACGCAATCCGCTATGCACGCCGCTCCACCCCATACGGCCTGTTCGCCGGCGTTGCTCCGCTCGCCTTCGGCCAGGCCGCATCAGTCCGCTTCGGCGACGAGCATCAAACCGTGGCCCGCCCCGAGCCGGTCGGGCTCGAGGAAGTCCTCAGCGCCTGGGAGAGCGACGCCGCCCGCATGGGCGACGCCGAGGTCTGCGTCAACACCCTGATCCGGCAGCGCGATCAGCACATCCACGTGCCGTCCGAGGGTGACGCCGAGTTCCGCCTCGCTCTCAGCCCCGCGCTGCGTCTCATCCTCGGCCTGGCCCGATCGCCGATCGGGTACCGCCAGTTGTCCGACAAGCTGGCCGCGGAGTTCCCCTCCGTGAGCGACACCGCGCGCGACCGGCTGCTCGGTGAACTGCTGCGGGTGCGGCTGCTGCGCTCCTCACTGCGCGCGCCCGCCACCGTCGCCGACCCCACCGACGTCTTACCGCATGCAGCATGCGCTCAGGCAGCCGGCCTGCGGGCAGCGTGCGACCTGCGGCTGGACGCCGACGTGCGGCTGCCCGAGCAGGTACTGACCGAAGTGGAGACCGCGGCGACCGTCCTGGCCCGCCTGGTCACCCATCCGACCGGGACACCGACCTGGCGGCGGTGGATCGAACAGTTCTCCGAGCGCTACGGCGAGAACACCGCGGTGCCGGTGGACGTGGCCACGGACCCCGACCGGGGCCTGGGCTTCCCTGCAGGGTTCGTCACGGCGAACGAACCGCCCCGGCCGATGTCCCGGCGCGACCGCCTGCTGCTGGAGCTGGCCGGCACCGCCGCCGCCGAAGGCAACCGCACCATGGCGCTGACCGGGGCGATGATCGAGGAACTGGAAGCAGCGGCCGGCGGCAAGCCCCATGGCCTGGCGCCCCACCTCGAACTGGCCGCACAGGTCCACGCCACCTCCGTCCCTGCCCTGGACCGGGGCAACTTCCGGCTGCGCGTTTTGACCGTCTCCCGCTCGGCCGGATCGATGACCGGCCGGTTCTGGCACCTGTTCCCCGGCGCCGAGGAGGCGTACGCGCACCTGCCCACCATCGATCCGGAGGCGGAACTCGCACAGCTGTCCTTTCACGCCGGGCGGGTGCCGGCCGACCTGCTCACCCGCGCGCCGCAGGCACTGCCCCGCGTCGTCAGTGTCGGCGAATTTCGCCACCCCGGCCCGAACGTCCTCTTCCCCCGCGACCTCGCGGTCTGCATCACCGAAGGCCGCCCACAGCTGATGGAGTACGCGACCGGGAAACGGCTGGAGCTGCTCGCCCCGACCGCGATCAACTTCCTGTGGAACCACTACACCCCGCCGATGGCCCGCTTCCTCGGCGAGGTCAGCCGGGCCATCTCACCGCAGGTGACCTGGTTCGACTGGGGCGCCGCCTGGACTCTGCCCTTCACCCCGGCGCTCACCTACCGGCGCACCATCCTCACCGCCGCCCGGTGGAAGATCCGCAGCCGCGCACTGCCCGCCCGCACCGCACCACTCCGGCAGTGGGCAGATCAACTCCATGCCTGGCGTGCCCGGTTCCGGGTGCCGGAGCGGGTCCTGCTCGCCGAGGACGACCAGCAGCTGCCCCTCGACCTCACCCGCGACGTCGACCTGGACCTCCTGCGAGCACACCTGGACGCCAGCCCTTTCGGCATCGCCACCCTGCACGACGCGCCCCCGCCGGACGCCGACGGATGGATCGGCGGCCGGGCCCACAGCATCGTCGTCCCCCTGGCCAGGCGCTCATGACCACGCCGATCGTGCCCCGTACGCAGGACCTGTCCGAGGGCGCCCTGGGGATGGCCCTGCTCGACATCGAGCGCCGGGACCTGTCAACCGCCCGCCGCCACCTCGCCCAATCCATCGGGCGGGGAGTGAGCACCGGCAGCAATGCATCCCTCTTCCACGGTGCACCCGCCCTGGAATTCGTCCTCGATCGCGTTCACGCGGCCGGTAACGACGTCCGCGCGGCCGTCGACCGCGTCGTGGAGACCCGGCTCGCCGCAGCCCACCGACGTCAGGCGGCCGGCGCGCTACCCCACCTCGCCGAATGGGACCTCATCCGCGGCCTGACCGGACTCGCCGCACTATTGCTGTCCCGCCGCCCGATCGCGCCCCGGCTGCCCGACGTGATCGCCTACCTCGTCGCGCTCGCCCACCCCGCCCGCAGTGAAGGCCGGATGCTGCCCGGGTGGTGGTCGGCGGTCGGCCCGGACGGGAAGGAGATGGCCGGCGGGCACGGCAACAACGGCATGGCCCACGGCATCGCCGGGCCCCTAGCCGTGCTCTCCCTCGCCCTGCGCGCCGGCGTCTACGTCCCGGGCCAGGAGGAAGCGGTCGGCACATTCGCCACCTGGCTCGACCGGCATGGCTCCCACTACTGGTCCACCGCAGCACACCTGGACGCCCAGCAGCCTCCCGCGCCGGAACCGGCCCGCCAGTCCTGGTGCTACGGCCAGCCCGGCATTGCCCGCGCCCAGCAGCTCGCCGCGCTCGCCCTCGGCGACTCCGCCCGCCGCCGGGCGGCCGAGGACACCGTCGAGACCATCCTGACCGACCCGCTGCGGCTAGCCCGCATCACCGACTCCACGCTCTGCCACGGCTGGGCCGGCCTGCTGACCCTCACCCGCGCGGTCGCCGCCGACAGCCCCGCGCCCGCACGCTTCACCCCCATCATCCAGAACCTGCACCGACGGCTGGCCGACGACTGGGAGCACCTACCCAAACCCGGATTCATGGAAGGCCGCGCTGGCGCCCAACTCGCCCTGAACGGCACCGACATCACGGGCTGGACCCGCGTCCTCCTGCTCACCTGATCCTCTCCCCGCCGCCTCGCAAGGAGTTTTCTGCCCATGACCTTCGACGACGAGAACCTGCCGATCCCCCCGGACACGTCCTGGTGGCACGCCTCCGTGGCCTTCCCCGACCAGCACGCGGACGCCGCCCGGGCCCTGGCGACCGCGCTGTCCGGGCGCCGCTTCCACTTCCTGCGCAAGGACGCCGGTGTGCGTCTGCGCACCGAACAACCCGCCAACGACTTGCTGGACCAACTCGTCGCCGACCGCGTGATCACCGGCTGGACGGGCGGGATGTACGAGCCGGAGACGCACGCCTTCGGCGGCCCCGAGGGCATGGAGGTCGCGCACGACGTCTTCTGCGCCGACAGCCCGGCCGCGCTCGCCGAGACCGGCCTCCCCGGCGCACGTGAGCGCAGCGTGATGCTGCTGTCCGCCATGATCCGTGAGGCCGGATTGGACCCGTTCGAAGCCGGAGACGTGTACGCCCGCTGGGCTGCCCTGCGGCCCGCCGTCGCCCCGCCCCAGGGGCCCGCGCTGGAGACAGCCGTCACCGCAATGCGGCGGCTTATGAACGCGGACGCCGCCCTGCGCCCGACGCCGGAGCCGGGCTGGGTCGAGCGCGTCGCCGCGTTTGAGGACGCCGGCCGCCGCCTGCGCCGGCTCGCCGCTGACGGCCGACTGATACGCGGAATCCGGGGCGTCATCGCCCATCACGCGATCTTCGCGTTCAACCGCGCAGGCGTGCCTGCCGAAGCGCAGGCCGCCACCGCGTGGCTCGGCCGTCACGTCGCCTTCTCCACCGGAGAAGGAGCTGACGTGCCTACCCGCAAGTCCGCTTCCGCGGACCCTAGCCTCCCTCGAATGGAGACCCCCGTGACACCCGTAACCGACCCCACCGAGCTGCGCGAATCCCTCGTCCAGCGGCTCGTCGGCAGCGGCCATCTGCGCAGCAAGGCGGCCGTCGACGCCTTCCGCACCACCGACCGGCACGCCTTCCTGCCCGGCGTCGACCTGGAGAGCGCCTACAAGGAGGACGCGGTCCCGATCAAGCACGACGAGCACGGGGAGATGATCTCCTGCATCTCCGCGCCGTCCATCGTCGCCACCCAGCTCGAACAGCTCGGCGCCCAGCCCGGCCACAAGGTCCTGGAAGCCGGAGCCGCCACCGGCTACAACGCCGCCCTCCTCGGCAAGATCGTCTCCCCAGGCGGGCAGGTGTGGACCCTCGACGTCGACCAGGACCTCGTCTCCGGCGCGAGCCAGCACCTCGCCGAGGCCGGCGTCGACAACGCCACCGCGGTGATGGCCGACGGCGCGGCCGGGCTGCCCGAGCACGCCCCCTACGACCGGATCATCTTCACCGTCGGCGCCGGCGACGTGCCCGTGAAGATCCTCGACCAGCTCGCCCCCGGCGGGCGCCTGGTCCTGCCGATGCGTATCCGCGGCAGCATCTCCCGCAGCTTCGCCTTCGAACGCGACGGCGACACGTGGAAGACCGTCTCCTGCGAGATGGCCACCTTCATCCCGCTGCGCAAGGGCGTCTGCGACGACGTGTACACGCTGGTGCCGATGGCCGGCGAGGGCACCGTGCGCCTGGAGACGTTCAGCGAGCAGGACGTCGACCGCGAGGCGCTGCGCACGGTCCTCGACGAGCAGCAGACCAAGCTCTACACCGGGGTGAAGTTCCGGCAGGGCTCGGCGTGGGAGTGGCTGTACCTGTACCTGGCCTGCGTGCTGCCCAATGGCCTGTCCCGGCTGCCGGGCCAGCGCCCCGGGTTCACTCCGCACTTCGGGTGGGGCTCCATGGCGGCCCTCGACGGCGGGTCGCTCGCGTACCTGACCATCCGCGAGGGCGAGGACGACAAGGGCCGGTACTGGGAGGTCGGCGTGATCGGCCACGGCGAGGGCGGCGCCGGCCTCGCCGAGCGCGTCGTGAGCGAGATCCGCGCCTGGGACGCGACCGGCGGCAACGACGCCCCCGAGCCGGGCTTCCGGATGGCCGTCGCGGACTCGCGTGACCGGCTGACGGCGGACGACGCCCGCTTCGTCGTCGACAAGCCTTACAGCCGACTGGTCGTCGACTGGGCGCGCAAGGGCTGAGCCGATGATTCCCGCGATAGCCAGCCGCATCCCCCTGGTCCGCCGCACCAAGGCGCCCGCGCTCCCCTTGGCCGAGCGCATCAACCACCTCACCGGGCTGACCGTCGCGCCCGCAGGTGCGAGCCACCATGACCTGGTGGCCCGCGCCTGCGGGGTCCTCAACTACGCCGCGCTCATCGCCTCCGACGTCGGCCTGCCCGACCTGGCCGCCGATTTGTGCTGGCGCCAGCACCAGGTCTTCACCGACGCCGGACGCCTCAGCGGACGGGTCGCCGTCATGTCGCTGATGCCGCTCGTCAACCTCTCCCGATTGCAGACTCGCGCCGGCCACGGCGAACTCGCCTACGGCTTGTTGTACTGCCTCAACGACGCTGCCCGACATCGGAACAAGGCTGACATCGAGGGCCGCACCGTCGACCTGTCTGCTCTGACCGGCACGGACGAGGACCACCGCACGGTGTGCCAGGAGCTGTACGTCACCCTGCTGGTGGACGGCGCCCGCGCCCTCGCCCAGATCGGGCGGTGGACCGACGCGGCCGACGCCATGGCCCGGCATCGGGGCATTGGCAACCGGCTCCTCGACGGTCGCCAGATCAAGATCATGGCCCTGATGGAGCAGGGCCTGGACCAGCAGGCCCGCGACCTGATCGACACCACCCAGCCCACGGAGCCTTGGGAGAGAGCCATCGCCCTCCTCCTGCACGCCCACTGTCGGCCCAACGACACCCCCGTCTCGGAACCCGACCTCGACCGCACCGTTGATGCAGCCGTCCAGCTCCTTGCCCATCCCGATCCGCCGACCGCCGCCTTCCAGACCCGGACGGGCTTGTCAGCCCTGGAACTGGACCGCACCGGACGCCATGTCGCCCGCGTACTCGACTCCCTGGTCAGCGTTGCCCGACTCGACGCCTACGCCGCACGAGACGCACTGCACCACCCCGTCGCCGCGGCCGCCCTGGACGATCGGGCGGCAGACGCGCTGAACGCGGTGATCGCCGCGGCCGGACTGGGATCCGGCGTCCTGTCCGTCCACCACCATGAGGCTCTGACGGGCGCGGTCGGCCACGCCGAGACAGAGCTGGAAAGGCTGCTGCAGGCCGAACCAGATCCCGGCTAGGAGGGGACGACCGGGATGGGCCCGCCGTGCTGCCCACGCTGTTTGGCGGTGTCGGCGTTTCGGCCATTTCCTGCCCGCGGCCGCTCCAAGCCAGACCAGGGATCCCACGCCCGCAGGGTTCCCTGACGCAGGAAATAGCAGGCTCCCCAGCACGACCGAATGACGTGTGTTCGATATCGCAGCCGTGTCGTTAGACCTCACGACTCTGCCGCAGCGACCGTCCTAGGGGGAACGATGACCTCGGCCATTACGCAGGACCAGCCGCCGCAACCGCCAAAGGGGACCGCGCCGGACGACGAACCGCAGGAGGCCGGTGTTCGAGAGGAGGAATACCTCTACCGCGACGAGTCGAGGCTCCAGGCCGGCTCCCAGCTGACCTCCCGCACCATGGCGCGGCGCCTGCCCTCGCTCGTGCGGCGCTCGGTGCAGATGGCCTGGCGCGTAGACCGCGGCGCGACCATCGGCCTGCTGGTGTGCCAGATCGCAACCGGCGTCCTCGCGGCCCTCGGCCTCCTGGCCGTCACGGGCACGATCACCGCGCTGATCTCCTCGGGCGGCATCACCGAGCGGCTGTGGGACGCCGCCCCGCAGCTGGCCGTGATCGCCGCCGCCACCGGCCTGCGCGCGCTGCTGGGCATCGCCGTCGTCTGGCTGACCGGCCGCCTGCGCCCGGTGCTCGGCCGGGCAGCGGAGCTGACGATGATCGAGGCCGCGCTCGGCGCGGAACTGGCCGCCAACAACAAGCCCGGCTACAACGACGCCTACGACATCGCCGACCGCGGCGCCCAGGTCACCCCCGACCTCGTCGAAGAAGCGCAGGACGTCCTCGCGGCGACCGCCACGCTCGCGGCCGGCGCCACCGTCCTGACCGTCCTGCATCCGCTGCTCCTGCCTCTGCTCTTCCTCGCGTGCCTGCCGCAGGCCGCCGCCTACGTGCGCTCCGCACGCGTGATCTACCTGGCCGGGCTGGAGACCTCCGGGCGGCGCAGGATGCTGGGCAAGCTGCGCTGGCACATGGCCTATCAGGAGTCCAGTGAGGAGATGCGCGCCTGCCTGGCCGGGCCCTTCCTGATCGGCCGGTACCGGCGGCTGGCCGCCTCGGTCAACGCGGCCGAACGCAAGGCCGCGAACACCGGTGCCTGGATGGGGCTGGCAGGAGCAGTGGCCGGCGGGATCGCCTCGACCGCGGTGTGGGCGGCGCTGCTGTGGCTCCTGGCCTCCGGGCGGTTGAGCCTGGCGGCCGGCGGCGGCGCCGTCTTCGCCCTCCAGACCGCCACCGGCTCGGTGCGCGGCATCATCAACGGCGGGGCACGCCTGGTGCGCACCGGCTGGTACGTGCAGGACTGGCAGAACTTCCTCGACAACGCCCACGGCCAGGCCATGACCGATTCCCGCGGCGCCCGTGACCGCGGCCCCGGAGCGTTTCGAGGTCCGCGAGGTCACCTACCGCTACGACGGCGCCCCCAAGGACAGCCTGAGCAACGTCTCCCTGCACGTGCGGCGCGGGGAGATCGTGGCGCTGGTCGGTGAGAACGGCTCCGGCAAGACGACCCTCTCGCGCCTGATGTGCGGGCTGCTGCTGCCCACCGAGGGCGACGTGGCCTGGGACCACGCCTCCACCGCGGACCTGGACCCGTGGGGGTCGTGGGAGCACGTCGCGCTGGTGCCGCAGAAGTTCACGTACCTGCCGCTGACGATGCGCGACAACATCACGTTCGGGCAGGGCGACACCAGCGAAGCCGCCCTGCTCGCCGCATGCGAGGCGTCCGGCGCCGCGGAGATGCTGCCGGGCCTGCGCTCCGGCCTGAACACCCTGTTGACCAGCGAGTGGTTCGGCGGACAGCAGCTCTCCGGCGGGCAGTGGCAGCGCCTGGTCCTCACCCGAGCGTTCCACCGGCAGGCGGCGCTGCTGGTGATGGATGAACCCACGGCCGCCCTCGACGCCCGCGCGGAGCACCGGATCTTCGCCGGCCTGCGCGAACTGGCCAAGGACCGCGCCATCCTGCTGATCACGCACCGGCTCACCAACGTGGCCGTCGCCGACCGGATCGTGGTCCTGGACCAAGGCCGGATCGTCCAGGAAGGCACATACGCCCAGCTCACACAGCAGCCAGGTCTCTTCCGGACCCTGTGGGAGCTGCAGCGCCGGATGAGCGGCGACACCCCCTGATCACCCCTAGCCGTTCCGCGCTGCCCACTCGCCCGTCCACCGTCTCGGAAGGCAGAGATACGTGACCTCTCCCGTCTCCCCTTCGGATCACGTCTCACCGCGTGCCGCTCTGCCCGCAGCGCAGTACGCCGCATCCCGGCATGCTGCGTGGCTCGGCGCCGCCGCGATCATCACCGACGAGGTCGGCCGAGTCCTGCTGGTGCACCCCACCTACCGCGAGGACGACTCGTGGCTGCTGCCCGGAGGCGTCGTCGAAGCCGGCGAACACCCGCACGTCACCTGCAGGCGCGAGATCACCGAGGAACTGGGCCTGGATCTACCCCTGTCGGCCGTGCTCGCCGTCCACTCCTTCTCCCCGCACCACCCCGACCTCCAGCCCGCCACGGCATGCCCCGGCGAGATCCGGTTCATCTTCGACGGGGGAACCCTCCGCCCCGACCAGGTGGAGGCGATCCGCCTGCCGCACGAGGAGCTATCCGAGTACGCCTTCCTGGAGACCCGAGACGCAGTGCAGCGGCTGCGGCCCGTGGACGGGCAGATCATGCTCGCCGCCTACCGTGCCCGGCTCGGGAACACCGCCACCGCTCATCTCGCCGATGGCTGGCACATCCTCGACGTCCCGGCGCTGGACCGCCATGACGTCCACGTCCGGTACCGGCCGCTGTGGGACAGCCCTCTCCACCGCGGCCCCGTCCCCGGGCAGCTGCCCGTGCTGCAAGCCTGGGCGTGGTGCTTCGTCCCCGACGGCCGGGTCGTCCTGGTGGCCGACCCCGGCCCGCGGGGTGCGCTGCCGATGCTGCCCGGCGGCACCGTGGAGACGACCGACGCGACGCCAGAGGACACCTTGCACCGCGAAGCCGCCGAGGAAGCTCAGCTCACTCTGACCGATCCGGTGCGACTGGGCTGGGTGCTGGACGAGACCGGCGAGGTCTACGGCGGGGTGGGGCCCAATGCCCGGCTCCGCCTGGCCGCCCGGGTCACCGCCATCGGGCCGGCGGCCGTCGACCCCGCCACCGGCCACCCCTTCGTCCGCCTGCTCGCCACGCCCGCCCAGGCAGCCGCCCTGCTGGGCTGGGGCCCGCCCGGCGCGCGGCAAGCCCGGCTCGCGGCGGAGACGGCACGCGAGCGGTGGGGCCTGCCCACCGCTCGCTCCGCCGCCATCGAGGAGATCCCTGCGGAGGGGATGCGGCTGAGCTGACCCGAACACGCACCCGCCCCGACTCCTCCCGCTCCACGGCCCTCTGAGGTAGCCCCATGCCGTTGTCGCACGACCACATCCGCACCACCGTCGAGACCTACCTCGCTCGCCACCCTCACGAGCGCAGGCAGCTCGGCGGCCTCCTGGACGCCCTCGAACGTCCCACCGACATCACCAGCCGCTCCACCTTCACCGGACACGTCACCTGCGGCGCGATCGTCGTCGACCCGCTCGGCCGCGTCCTGCACGTGCTGCACCTGGCGAGCGGGAAGGTCCTCGCCCCCGGCGGACACACCGAGCCCGCCGACGAGTCCCTGGCAGCAGCGGCGCTGCGGGAGCTGCACGAGGAGACCGGGATCCCGCCCCAGGCCGTCACGCCGTGGCCCGGCTATGAGGCCGTGCCGTTCGACATCGACATCCACGACATCGACGCCCACCCGGGCAAAGGCGAACCCGGCCACCAGCACTTCGACCTCCGGTTCCTCTTCCGCCTGCACCCCGCAACAGATGTGCCCGTGGTGCTGCAGGAAGAAGAGGTCGGCGGCATCGAGTGGCGTCCCGTGGACAGGGTGACCTCCCCCTCACTGCGCGAGAAGCTGCTCAAGCTTCCGCCCAAGACCGAATCGGATACGGCCAACGCCTCCGCCCTGATCTACAACGACCGCGGCGAGTACCTGCTCCACCTGCGCGACTACTTCCCCGGCCGGATCTGGGAGCCGGGCATGTGGTCCCTGCTGGGCGGCGGCCGAGAGCCCCAGGACGCCACCCTGGAACACACCGTGCGGCGCGAACTGGCCGAGGAAGCCGGCCTCGACATCGCCGACCTGACCCCGTTCGGCACCGAGTACGCCTCCGACAACGCCGGCGCGAGCGTGCCCATCGCCATCTACGCCGGGCACTGGAACGGCGATCCCCGCGAACTCCGCCTGACGGAAGGGGTGATGCTGGCCTGGTTCGCCCCCGACGACCTCCACCGCCTGCGCATCGCAGACACCACCAGCGACCTCGTACGGCGCCACGCCGCCAGCCTCCCGGCCAACGCTTCCAGCATTGCGTCGCAGAGCGGGCTCGCGTCGCACGAGGAGCGTCGCCCAGCTTCGCCGCACGGCACGGTCCTCAACGTCATCGGCGTCCACCTCTACCTGGAGCGGCCCGACGGGACGGTGTTGCTCGGGCTGCGCCACCCCGACTCCGCGTTCGCGCCGTCCACCTGGCACGTCCTGGCCGGCCACTGCGAGCAGGAGAGCGCCATCACCTGCCTGATCAGGGAGGCACGGGAGGAAGCCGGCCTGCGCATCGAGCGCCAGGACGTCGAACTCGTCCACGTCGTCCACCACATCGACCGCTCCGGGGACCGGCCCCGCATGGGCCTGTTCTTCCGCGCCCGGACCTGGAGCGGCGAGCCGGAACTGCGCGAGCCGGACAAGTGCACCCAGTGGAAGTTCTGGGACCCGGCCGCGCTCCCCGACGACCTCGTCCCCTACACCCGGGTGGCCATCGAGGGCATCCGCGCCGGCCGCCTCTACTCCGAAACGGGCTGGGCATGAGCACGGCCGCGCCCCCGCACCCGGACCTCCCGCCCGAGGAAGTGCGACAGCTCGCCGAGCAGGCGGTGGGACCCATCGTCACCTGGACGGACGCCTCCTGGGACCGCGACAGCAGCCGGGGGTGGCGGGCCGCCGGAGCACAAGAAGGGGTCTGGTACGTCAAGATCCACCAGAACGCGCGGTTCCACCACCGCGAGGTGGACGCGTACCGCAGCTGGGTCCCCAGCCTCGGAACAGCGACTCCGACCCGCGTGACCGCCGACAGCACGTTGCGGGCCGTCGTCATCACCGCGGTGCCCGGCCGGCCCCTGCACGGCATCGCACACCCGCCCGAGCAGCAACAGCTCCTCTTCCACCACATCGGCGCCCTGCTGAGGGGACAAATCAGCGACAGCGACCGCGCGCAACGAGGACGCCATCCAAGCGGCCATGGGACGGCTGCTGCGCGGGGAACTCCCGCCCGGCGGCAAGTGCGACCTGAAGACCCTGGCCGCCGAATCCGGCGTCACCCTGACCGGCTTCTACCCGAAGAAGAACCGGGACGGCAACCCCCGGCCAGGCCCCTACCAGCACCTTGCCGAGGGGTTCGAACGGCGCCTTGCGGTTCTGCAGCAGGCTGGCGAGATCGTCGACCCCCGGGCTGGGCAGATCGAACGGCTCCAGGCCCAGGTCGCCGAGCTCAAGGATCGGGTCACCAAGCGGGACGAAGCCCTGGCCGAGCTCACCGCGTTCAAGACCCTCGCGGTCTCCCAGATCGCGGCCCAGCACGATGAGACCCAGCGGCTACGGGAACAGGTAGCCGCCCCTCGGCAACGTCCGCAGGCTCCCGGCCAGCCGCGTGGGTACGGCGCCGTACGGGTCGTGCAGTTGAGCTCGATCTGCCCCCAGAGCGGGGCGCGATCATGGACAACCGGCGCCCTAGGAGGGGCAAACGCCGGACATGATTGTCGACTCTGCGTCCAGTCGCGCCCACCGGCACGCAGCTTCAGCAGGCTGCTTGGGCACGGGCGGGCGATAGGTTCGCGGATCTCCTATTGTGGCGTCCTTGCGTAGGGTCGGCGCTACACTCCCAGGGCGAGTGCTTCGACCAAGTGCGGCCACCTCGAACGGTAGGCAGCCGCCTTGGTGCAGCGGACGCCGTCCGGCGCAATACTGGCCGGGCTGGGGCGAAGGACGCCGCGGAACAGGTCAGCGTAGCCATGTGTGGCGTACGTGGTCAGCATGCCGTCTGGTCTCAGTGAGAGAGCTACAGAGCAACATGTGAACGCGAAGGAGGAGATGGGTTCCTCCAGGTTGCGGTACGGCTCGATGGGGCGCCCGAATTTCTCCTCGTACCAGAGGTGCACGCGAGCTTGGTTGCGAGGTTCAAGCTCCACGCCCAAGCCGTCAACACTGCTCAAGCAGCGTCGGATCACCACATCCTCTGCTTCGTAGGACAAATCCTCGGCATCATAGTAGAAGAGGTCGAAGTCGTGGATTCCCTGGCTCAGGTCGGCGTGGCCTGCGGCGACGTTCCAGACCGTTTGGAACAACGCCCCTGCAGTCAGGTACCACGGGGGGAGACCGAGGTTTGCGACACGTTCAAGTACGGCTCTCACATCAGGATTCCGAAGCACCAGCGCCACGAACGCTCTCTCTTGCTCGATGGACGGAGCATCGGCGAGTGCAGGCAGATCGGTCGCAGTGAGCGAGTCCCAGGGGTAGTTCGGAGCGCAGAAGTAGCGGTAGTCGAAGAGAGCCACCGATCAAGCTTCCCATAATCCGGCAGTCCCCCATGCACTCAGCGTGCGGGCCCCACTCAATCTGGGAGCGTGACCCGCACTGCGCCGGCGCGCCCCGTCATCACTTCAACAGAGCTGTCATGGCTGAGTGGTCGCTGATCCGCCGCGTCCGCACGCTGTGCGTATAGCCGCAATCGGCGAGCCTGTGGGAGAGAGACTCGTCAATCAGCATGTGGTCGAGGCGCTGTCCGCCCATAGGGCCGTACCAGCTCAGGTCGGTACCCTGGGGGTGAATGTGCCGGTAGGCGTCGACCAGGCCCAGGCCCAGGAGACCGCTGTAGAAGGCGTAGTCGTGCTCCTCGAAGTCGTCCGTGACGGGCTGGTGTCCGGGCTCCAGTACATTGAGGTCACCCGTGATCAGGAGGGGAGTCCCAGAGTGAGCTGTTCTGTGCTCGGTGAGAGTCTCAAGGATGCGCTTCTGGAACTCTCGCCGGGCCGTGCTGCTGTCAACACTCATGCCATTGGTGACTGAGTACAGCCCCACTACATCCAACGGCCCGAAATGCGTGGCCAGCCGGGCGATAGCCAGGCGAGGCGTGCTGTCGTTGGTTTTGACAGGCTGCACCTCGTAGCCCTTGGTAGCGATGACGCTCCGGTAGCGGTCGTCTGGGCCCGCAGGGACGCGGACGGCTTGAAAGCCGCTGCTCTCGAGTTCTTGAATCAGGCGGTTTCCGCTGTCATTGACCCTCACCTCCGTCAGGACAAGAACGTTGTGCTCAGTCCCGTAGAGCCACTCCAAAATGTCGTCGCGGCGGGTGGCGGGCGAACCCTGGACGTTGAGGGTGAGCAGGCGCACTTCTCGCTCCGCAACATCGTCGGAGACGACGTCGTGTGAGGACCCGAAGAGCAGCCCCTGCATCACGTCGTCGGTCATCGCGGTGCCCTTCCGGCAGCCAGGCCGTTGGGGCGTCCGGCACGGATGATATCGATGGTGGTACGCAGGCGTTCCTCGGTCATGCGTTTGGCGGCGCGCTCCTCGGACGTCTCTTGGGCGGCACCCTTGACGGTGAAGGAGCTGCTGCGGTCGGTTTCGATGATGCGGAAGCTGTCTTTGACCGCGGGACCTCGGAGCACCAGCGACAGGGTTCCCGCTTCGGCACTGACCGAGTGCACAGCAGTGTGATGCAGGGCATACCAGTCGCCGGGGCGTTCGGTACGGACGGAGAGCGGTCGCAGGTCGTTCGGGTCGACGTCGGCAAAGCCACTGTTGTCGCCGTACTGGGTGTGGCGGTAGGAGCCAGTGAGGATCATCGAGGCGAAAGGCCAGCGATGGTCGTGCGGACGGTCGAAGTAGCCCTCGCGGAAGAGGTGTGCGCGGATGCGGTAGCCGTGCTCCTTGTCGTTGTGCAGCACGACCTTGTCGAGGAAGTCGTATGTCTCGCACATTTCGGAGAGCTCAGGGTCCGTCGGCACCGCGTCGAGCAGGCTCAGCAGCAGCGCCCAGCGGTCTGCGGTGAGGGCAGCGAAAGCCTCCTCCGCTGCCGGGAAGACCGCCTCCATGTCGTCCCAATCCAGTCCGTGCAGGGAGGGCAGCGGGAGAATGCTAGTGGTCATATTGACGACTCCTCAGAGGTCGTGGTCGAGGGGGCGAGGTCGGTGTAGTGCCGGTCTAGGAGGCGGCGCAACGCCGGATGCATCCGGTACCAGCGACGCGCCGCACTCTGGTCCTGGCGCCTGCCGACGGACAGAGCTCCGGTTACTGCGTAGTCCGCCGCCGTACGGGCCAGCAGCGCGATTTGAGATGCTTTGACCGCGGCCCGCAGGTCCGCGCTGTCGGCTGGTACAACAGCGGAGGCTAGAACCTCGCCCGCGTCCACGGCCGGGGTAACCCGGTGGACGCTGCAGACAGGGTGACGGCCCGCCAGGCGCGCCCAGGCGACAGCATCCATGCCGCGAAAGGCGGGCAACTCACCGTTGTGGGCGTTGATGGTGCCAGCCGCAGGAACGCCTAGCACCAGGGGTGGGACGACGTCCATGCCCAGAAGCACAAGCAGACCGGTGTTCCATTGCGCCAACTGCTCGGCAGCAGCGTCCCAGTCACCGTGCGCGAGGTGCCGCTGCGGCAGCGTCATGGGGATTTCTGGCAAGGCGCGAACACGTGCGGCGTTGCGGGGCTCCGGATACCAGGCTGCGGCATACGCGCTGTCGGCAGGGACGCCACCAGGTGCAGGCGCGTGGTGCAGGACGCCGTGCACCGTGAAACCGCTGCGCCGTGCGGTGTCCAGGAACAACGGGAGCCCCCGGGAACCCTCACCCGCGAGCACGACGATGCGGCTGTCTTCTGCCCCTCGGCCCTTGGGCGACAACCCGTTCGGCTCGGCGTATGGCACAGGAGGCAGGGTGGGCGGGATCGCGGCGGCGATACGGGCGAGCCCATTGTGTGCGGACGCCACCACTTCGCGTGCCACCCGCCCGCGGCCTGCGGCACGGCCCGACAAAATGGCGCAAGCAATCAACTTCAGTGCCGCGTTGAGGTAGCGCGGGTCCTGCTCCCGCTCGGCGACCGCTAGCCAGGAATCAGCGACACCGAGGAACAGTCCTATGAGTTCCTCATCTGCAGCCCGGGCCCGCTCGTGGACGGGCGGGCGGAACAGCATGGACGTTTCGGCCTCATGCAGGAGTCGCTCGTCATGTGTGTCGCCGCTCCGCAACCAGTCATGCGCTGCGGAACGGACTGCAGGGGTGGCGGTACGCAGCCGAAACAGTCCGGCAGGCGGACCGCTGCTGGGTGTCCCCTGAGCTTGTGGCAGGGCCGGGCCGGCCTCCTCGCCCAGGGCGGCGAAGAGACCCGGGACGAACACGTCTCCGTCAACGAGATCCTGCAGGCGGAGGACGGAGGCGATGGCTGTCATCGGACGACGGCGGCGGCATGCCGCGTGAGCGTGGCGAGTTGGTGCTCGACCGATGCCTCGTCACCCGGATAACCCCACAGCGGGCCCTTGAAGAAGGAGCGGATAAAGGCGTCCGCGCCCGGGAAGTCACTGGCCTTGACGTCTGGTACCTCGGTCCAAGACTGCGCCCGGTGAGTACGGTGGAAGAGGGGTTCGTGAGCGATGACACCAGTGGAGCCGGGGATGTCGAAGTCAGCACCGTCAGCGGTGAGGCGATCGACGAATTCAGCCATGGAACAAGTGGCCGCAGTCGCGTCATAGCGCAGCCCCATCACGTACAGCCCGAGCTCGCTGCGGCCCTCAGCTCCCCGACTGAGAGAGACTGCGGGGTTACCAGCCAGCGCCTTGTCGAACCGGTCCAGGATGTGACGGCGTCGAGACTCGATGTCAGTCGCCGCAGCAAGCTGGTCGATGCCGATGGCCGCGCCCAGCGTGGTGGAGCGCGACTTCAGACCCATACCGGTGAGTGCGTAGGCCGCATGAGGTCGGTCAGCGGGGATCTCCTGGAAGCAGCGCTTGTTGTACTGCCCGTGCAGCAGGGCGAGTTCCTTGAAGTGAGGGTTGTTCGTGACGAGAACGCCGCCCTCACCAGTGGTGATGGCCTTCTGGTTGGTGCTGAAGACGGCCATGTCACCGATGGTGCCCACTCGTTGCCCGTCCCAACTGGCGAAGTGGGCGTGGGAGCAGTCCTCAAGCAGGAGCAGGCCGTTGTCTCGGCAAAAGGCCTTGATGGCGGTCATGTCGCACGGAACGCCCCACATGTGAGTGACGATGACGGCGCGAGTACGCTCGGTGAGCAGGCGGGGCAGGGACGCGGGGTCAAGGTTGCCGTAGGCGTCCGCGTCGGCAAACCTCACCTGTACGCCTTCGTAGGCGAACGGCGTGGCCGTGGCGAAAAAGGTGTAGGCGGGGGCGATGATCTCGTCGCCCTCAGTCAGGCCGGCGGCCGCGCACATGGCGTGCAGACCCGCAGTGCCCGACGACATCGCGACGGCGTGCTCAGTACCGATGAAGGCGGCGAAGGCCCGCTCGAACTCTCCGATGACGCCTCGACCGTCCCGGTCTGATAGGGAGCGGCTCATCTGCTTCAGCACGGCGCTCTTGAGGGAAGAAGTCGGGTTGGGCCAGACGTAGCGAGCGGTGAATCCCTCGGAGCCAGCGGGCTGAGCGGCCGCCGCCGAGGTATCGAGAATGCCCGAGATGAGCGAGACCAGTCGTGCGGCGGTCTCCTTCACATCCTCCTGGTCGGGCACATCCACGATGTGCCAACCCTCGTTCTCGGCAGTGGTTGTCAGGTTGTCGAGCGTGCGCTGTTGATGGTCCAGGAAGGATTGCTCGCCGAGTTCCGTGTATTCCCTGTTGTGCATGCCGAGTTCGGTGGGGCGCAGGGTTCCCTGTCGGCGTTCCCACATGGCCTTCGGGGAGGTACGCAGCAGAATGACGTGATCCGGGCGGCGCACCCTGGCGAAGAGCCGGTCCAGGTCGGGATCGGCCCAGCCCTGGTCTGACAGCTTGGCCGCCAACTTGTGGTACCAGCCGTCCACGATGACCGGTCCGTCTGCGAGGGCGGGCCTCACCACATGCTGGCCGTGCGCGCTGAACCAGGATGCTTGCAGGTGCGCCCAGAAGTCGTCAGTTAGGTCACGGCTGTCACCCGAGCTCCAGAGCATGTTGGCAAGCTGCTCCATGAGATGGGCGACGAAGGGCGAGGTGTCGGCTATCTGGCGGCGATCTAGGTGGCGCAGCCCGCGGTGGGCCAGCAGCGAGGCCACCGAGCGGGCCAGGGTGGTCTTTCCGGCTCCATCCGGACCTTCAAGGACGATGAACGGCGCGGTCATGCAGGGATTCCTTTACGAGGGAGGGGTCGGTCGGTCATATCGAGACGCAGCCGGAGGCAGGCGTGATCGCTGAGACGCAGATCGCGCGGCGCGTGATCGTAGACACGTGCCAAGACGCGCTCAGGTGTGCTGGTGAAGGCGTGGTCGAATCGGAAGCCGTTCCCGGTACGGCCGAACCAGGAATGCCCGCGATCGTGCGGTAGAAGGTGGCTGAACACGTCAGTGAGTCCAGCCTGTCCGAATGCCTCGTAGAAGTCGTATTCCCAGCGTCCGAAGACCCGGTGGGCGGGGATGTGGTCGGGTTCGACGACGTTCAGGTCGCCAGCGATAACCACACAGGCATCCCGGAACCGCTTCAGCAGCCCGGGCAGCGCCTCGACAACGGCCTGCTGGAAGGCGCGTTTATCCTGATTGCGGCGCTCCCGTGAACCGCGCGAAGGGACGTATAGACCCCACAGACCTACTGGCACCTGGCCGTCCGGCCGTAGCAGCGCCGCAGGCCCTCGGTGTGGCAGAAATCTGATGCACGCGTCGACGGGCTCCAGCCTGTACCTGCAGGCAAGCACTGTGCGGTAATCACGGCCGGCCGTGGGCAGTGCGTGCCAATATGAGTAGCCAAGGGTGGTGAGCTCGTTGATCAGGGTGGCGCCTCCGAGACCAGCACCAACCTCAGTAAGGACCAACACGTCGACCCTCGGCTCAGCGGCGAGCCAAGCAGCCTGACGAATCGCGCGGTCAGGGGACGCGTGCTGGGTGTTGAACACCAGCAGGTCCAGTGTGGCTGCATTCACCGGGAGGCCGCCTTCTCGTCCACGAACACCTCACCCATCGTGTTCAGCTGGTGCTGCAGGGACTGAGCAGTGGCTAGTACCAGTGTCAGCTCTTCTGCGCTCAGCTGGTGATAGACGGCAGCTACGTTCTCCCGTACGTGTCCGGGGGAGGTGAATCCGGCCAGGACCGCGGTGTGCTCGCCGAAACGCAAGCAGGCACCCAGAGCAGCTCGGACCAGGTTTGCGGTCGTGGGGCCGAAGTGTCGTCGGAGAGGGTCTAGTCCCTGGTGAACCACATCGAGCGCGGCAGGGGTGAACCAGCGCTTCCGCAGCCGGTGGTCGCCTGCGCCGAATCGGGTCGGCTCACCCGGGCGGTACTTGCCTGTCAATAGTCCCTGCCCCAGAGGCTTGTTGATCAGAACGCTCGTGCCGTGCGCAGCGGCAAATGCAAAGAGGTCCTCCTGTCCAGGGCCCGGGGACGGCGTCAGCGCGTTATAGCGAACTGCGAGAAACTCCGGGCGTACGGCCTTGAAGAGACGACGAAAACGGGCATGCTTATCCTCCCGCTCATCAGAAGTCAGCTGCGTTCGCTCGCTCGCCAGGCGGTGCGGACCGCGCAGGCCCACACACCGGATAAGACCTTCTGCCTGAAAGGCCCGCATCTGAGCGATGGCCGCCTCCAAGTGACGATCGCCAGGGCCGAAGTCGGGGTGATGGAAATGGTAGATGTCCAGGTGGTCAGTGCCCAGGTTTTCCAGCGTTGTCTCCAGTTGGCGACGCATGTGCGACGGGAGGTAGCCGTGGGCCGCTGTTCCGGAGAAATAGCCGACCTTCGAGGATAGGACGACGGAAGCCCGCGGGACCTGTCGCAGCAGGCCGCCCAAAAGGCGCTCGGAGTGGCCGTGCCCGTAGACGTCGGCAGTGTCAAAGAGGTTGACGCCGAGTTCGTACGCCGTCTCGAGCGCTTCGCGGGAGGCAGTGTCCTCGGCGGTGGACCAGCCCATCGGAACCCCGCGGTTGCTACCCGGACCTCCGATCGGCCAGCACCCGGCACCCAAGGGGAACACCGTCAGCCCGCCGTTCAGTACGCGATGCGGCACGGGCCGGCCGACCAGGGGGGCAGCTGCGGGATCGTACATCTAACTCTCGCCTTTCGAACAGCGATGGTAGAAGCGGATGAGCTAGCTTCACCGGTATGACGCCTGTCGCCACCTCACTCGACCTGCGCACAATCGTTGGGCACGGTTGGGCAGAGTCCGATCACTTCACCACGGTCGAGGCTGAGCGCGCCCGCCGATTCTGGCATGCCATCCGCGCCCACGACGCTGATCTGACTCGCATCCGCCAGCAGGCAGGCGCTTTGGTGCAGCGGCGCACCGGTGCGAATTGGTGCGACTTCGGCTCGCTGGGCCTGCACCTCAACCTTCCCGGCTCGGACGTGGACCTCGGCGCGGCGGTGGCGAGCCACCGATGGCCGCACGTCCGGGCCGCGCTGGCGGACTGCACCGACTACCTGGGCGTTGTCCGTACCCCGTTCGCCAGTGTCCGCCTCGCCTTCTCCTGGCGGATCGGGCAGTCGATGGTGGACCTGAGCGTCGTGACTCCCGATACCTACGAAGAAGCCCGCCGCATGCTGGTGCGCATTGATACGGGGATGACGCGAGACGACCGGATCCGATACACGTGGGTGAAACACTTGCTGCACGTCTCTGGTCGGAAAGAGGAGTACGCCGCCTGGAAGCTGGCACCCTACCGACGTTTCTGTGCCGGACTCGGACCGTTTCAGCACTGAGGCGCGCCAGGTCGTCTCCCTCACGTTCCGCATGGATCGGCGGTGTTGATGAGGTCCCACGTGGTGGCCGACGCCCATCGCTCATGCTGTGTCAGGAGCGTCCTGCGGTGCTGTGCAGGCAGGACGGCAGCGACCTGCCTCAGGGCCTCGCCCATGCTGTCGCGGAGGATGGTCATCTCTCGGTCTAGAATCTGTTCCACACTTTCGGACAGTGCGGCCTCCGTTCCTTGAGAGGGCTCGGTGGGCTGTTCGTCGATCGCGTCGATCAACGAGCCGAGAACCGTATAACTGGCATCCTTGAGTACGCTGCGTGTCTCTCGGACGACTGCGCGCGGCGTCCCGTCGAGGATCTTTTCCTGGGACTTGAGTGTGTAGTCCAAGGCGAAGTTGCGGTCCACCCACAGTTGGGCCCAGTGGGAGGCAACGCCGATGCGCCAGTCCGCGAACTTCGCATCAACTCTGCCCATCGATGGCCGCGCCTGTCCCGCGAGGCCTGCCTGTTCGACCCGCCGAGTGTAGGCGGCGCCGATCAGGCACTCCATGCTGACCAGCATGTAGGAGATGCCGGTGTGCAGTGCCCGTGCTGAGGAATGCGTGGCGACGAACTGCTCGTCGCGAACGCCCTGGACGATCTCCTTGACAGACAGCTGGGGCTGCGGCCTCAGCAGCAGGTCGGTGCGCCCCTGGAAGGCGTAGGTGGCCTTCAATTCCTCAAGCGTCATCAGGTGGTCGAAGGTGATGTAGGTGAACCGAGTCGGCACGCCGAGAGCCGAGAGCGTGCGGATCGCCAAAGCGTTCTGATCACCCGTGGTCTCCTTGTTGAAGCGCTCCAGGATGGAGTCGACACCAGACTCGACGCCGAAGAGCATCCGACGCAGTCCACGGTCGAGGAGACCGCGCCACATCTCGGCCCTCTCGACGTGCCAGTCCTCGGCGCGGTCGGTTCGGACGACCTGGTCGACTCGGCAACTCGACTCCCATTTGAAGCCGGCATCGTGCACGGCTCCCGCAACCTCCAGGGCGCGCTGGACGGCTTCTTCGCCACGCCCGATGAACTCCTCGTCGACGAGGTAGAGCACCCGCGCGGTTTCGGGGTGGCGATCGAAGACGTTGCTGATCTCCGCGAGGATCCAGGGCAGTTGCTTGGCCTCAGACCCTGACCAGATGCCCTTGTGACCACGCGGGCAGAATGAGCAGTAGTTGGTGCAGCCGCGACTCGTCTCGAGTTGAGCCACACCATGGTGCTGCAAAGTAGCCGGCAGCAGGTCAAGTTCGGGAAGAATGTCGCTACTGGCATCACGCGTGATCGGTTTGGGTGTGCGGCGCCTCCCGATCGTCAGCGCCCCGCCGCGCCCGGCTCCGTTGAACCCGAGTCCGGGTATTTGCTGTTTGTCCATGTCTCCGTGCCAATGCTGGAGCAGCGCTTCTATCGTTGCCTCCCCACCGCCCCTGGCAATCAACAAGTCGGGGAAGCGTTGCAACAGCAGCGCCTCATTGCGGACGGTCAGACTGCCGCCAGCGATGATGGTGGGCGGGTCAGGCAGGGAATGCACAGCATCCAGTAGCTCAACCAACAAGTCGTGCTGGCCGAAGGTAACGCTGATACCCAGGATGTCGGGCTGTTCAGAGGTGACTCGCTCGATCAACCCGCGTAGCTCGATGCCCAACTGCATGTCGACCAGACTCACGGTGCCCAGCAGTTGCGATCGAGCCGCGCGGGCCACGTCGCTGATGCCAAGAGGGAAGCGGGGCAGCGGAAAGTACTCGGGGTGATAGAGAGCGGCCAACAGCACCCGAGGACGCGACAGCCGGTGTACGGCCTCCTCGGTGAGCTGGGCGAGGGACACGGCAGCCAACGGATCGTCCAGGGTTATGTGCTCATGCGTCCATGCGGGCCACGCTCTGCTGATGTGGGGGAGATTGGCTAGGTCGGCTACCACCCAACGCCCGTCCCTCCGCTCGATGAACACGAGTCGGCGATCCAAGGATCCGGTGACGCGAACACGCCCGACTTTCGATCCGAGGGAGCTTTTGAGCTCCCCTTGGATCTGCTGCGGATCGATCAAGACCGACATGAGGTCTGACGTCAGGCTCGTCGCTGCGTCCTCGCTAGGTTCGCAGGCCAGTTGAACGGCCTTGAGTAGAACGACGGACGCCTTCGATATGGGCTCACGATCCACAAGCATGTACATCCTTTAGGGAGTCGTTGAGTTCGTCGTGCGATTCGGCAGCCTCAATTCAGGCAACGCAACACGAGCCGCCCGTTCCTCGCCTCGTCATTGAGGGGGCACGAGCCGGCTGGGAACTTCGGGCCTTTCTAGGCAGCGCGCGCCGTGGGCTCAGACGATGGTTTCGCGCAGCAGGGATGACTGCAAAAGTTTGGGCGCTAGTTTTCAGCCAACCTTCGCTCAGTGGTGGCCGGAAAGGCCCCTGCTCACCCCCCTGCAAGGCTCATGTAAACCTCGAAACACCCTACCCATCCAGCGAAACCGGACAAATTATCGCCACTCGACACCTTTCAAGACGGCCGGTCCAGAAGCCTTCGATGTAGCGTCCATGATCTTACGACGCGAAACCAATTCGCGGAAGAGTCGGCGAAGTTCACGTCCCTGAGCGCTCCGTCCTGCAACACCAGCCTGTAAATGGGAGAAAATGGCCCCCGGTTGCAGAACTGGACATTCAACTCATCGGCTCTTGGCGACATATAGGGAACATAGCCAAGCTCACCCTCCTAGCGAGACGGCCACCGGGGGACGGTGGCCTCTGTTGAACCGATGGCCGGCTCCTCGCAAGGGGGTGAGCGACTCGTGTCAGCTGACGGTGCTAGGGGGCATCTCGCCAGGCGACGATTCCCTTGTCGGTCAGATCGTCTAGAAACTCGCGGACATCGTGGAGGGCCTCTTCCGCATCGACCGCGTACTCCAGAGCAACCAGGTGGGCCACGTCAGAAACGCTCCGGCGGCCGTCGAGCGAGGCGAAGATCAGCCCGGCGACATCAGTGAGAAGCAGAGCCCTGTCTTCTTGCCCGATTAGAAAGTCGCCATTGACCCGGCGAATGCGGATCCCTAGCGCTCTAACGGGTACGGCGTTCGGGTTCCGCAACTCTGCATCGCTCACAAGATCTCCTCGCACATCGCTTTCGAATCGCAATTCTATTAGTTAGGTGTCACCCTTCCTGCGCTCGGCTTAGCTCTCTGCTCTCCCGCACCGGGCTCATGATCAGAATCAACGGTGGGATCAATGCCCCGGCGCACACGAACCAGAGCGCAGGCCGCAGGCCAGCCACCTCCGCGAGCACACCGCTGAGTGCCGCACCCAGAGGTAGCACACCCCATGACACGAAACGCACCGTCGCCATGACGCGCGACAGCAATTCGGGCGGAGATTCAACTTGACGGTGGGTCCTGGCCATGATGCTTCCGGTTACGACACCGAACTGGAAGCCGATGTTTCCGAGAAGGAAAAAGAAGACGGTTCCGAGCGTCGTTGTGAAGGGTATCGCCAGAGTGATAATGCCACCGATTAGACCTGACCAGATCATGGCACGCGCCGTGCCAACCCGTGCAGCAAACTTGGGTGCCGCCGCCGAGGCGATCAGCGCCCCAACTCCATTCATGGCAATCACGACCCCCACTACCGCGGCCGAGACGCCGGCCTCGCGTACCAGGTAGAGAGGGGTCAACGCGACCAGGGCCGCGGACACGAAGTTAATGACTGTGGCCCAGATCATGCAGGGACGCATTACTGGGTGCCGGACGACGAAGTCCCATCCTTCGCGGATCAGCTGTAGGGCTGGGACGTTCGACTTAGTTTCGGGACGACGCTCCGGGAGCGTCCGCAGTATCACGGCCGACACTAGGTAGGTAACGGCGTCGATGAGGAGAACACCAACGGCCCCTATCAGCGTGACGAGGAGTCCGCTCAAAGACCGCCCCCCGGTCTGGGTGACCGCCTCGGTGCCCGAAATGAGGCTGTTTCGTGAGGTCAACTCCTCTTTACTGACCAGGGCAGGCAGAAACGTGGAGTTGCCGACGTCGAACAGCACCGATGCCAGACTCGTGATCAAGGCAACAAGCAGCAGGTGCGGGTAGGTGAGTGCGTCCAGCCACCAGGCGATCGGGACGGAGCCCATCGCTGCCATCCGGACAAGGTCCATCGCCACCTGCAGATCACGCAGCGGGTAGCGCTGGACGATGACTCCCGCCGGCAGCCCCAGGAACAGCCAAGCTGCTTGACTCGCTGCCGCGAGCAACGTGACCTGGAACGTTGTGGCCTCAAGGACTATGAGCGCCACAAGCGGCAGGGCCACCGACGTCATATTCGAGCCTGCACGACTCACGGTCGAGGCTAGCCAAAACCGCCAGAACATCCTTGCAGCAGTGGCGTTGCGGGCGTCGGGTGCTTGGGTGGTCATGTGGCAAACTCCCTCGTCGTGCCCGGACGATCCGACTGCTCGTACGACCCGGCTAGCAGGCCGGCCTCCTCGAACGACGCCAACGTGCAGGCGTCGTCGAGAGCTCCGACCTCGGAGAAATAGCGCGTCAGTTGGGACGCTGCCCCAGCGATGTTGCTTCGCACTTGGTGACCTGGCCAAGACTCCGCGATGACCTGGTCGATCTCATCGTTGGCCAGCCCAATACCTCTGAGATGGTGGGCCGTCTGAGAGTAGTCAGGCTCAAGGAATGCGTAGATCGCCGCTGGGATGAGCGGCCCAACAGCCCTTCGCTCCTGTGATGTCAGCGCAGGCCACAACTGCCTGAGTACCGACCTGAAATAGACATGGTGACGTCCTTCGTCCTCCGCATGGTCGCGAACGATGTCACGCACACACTGTGGGAGTCTGTCATCACGCGGAATGTCAGAGAGAATGCCGGAGATCAGGGTCTCACTCACGATGGAGAAGAGAAGCGACTCCACACCCATCAAGTGATGAGGCAGTCGATCCCGCACCTCGTCAAGCCGAGGCAAGAACGCCGGGGGCGCGATGTCCTGCGCCTGCAGCCTCGGGACGTTGGTCTCTGCCTCAATCTGGCTCGCGAAGTCGTGCGAGAACTGGGCATGCCATGCCTCGTCCGTGACGATCTTGTATGCATCCGCCTTCATCCGCTCCGGCAGCATCAGCCCTGACCGGCCCCGGCTAATCTTCGTCGCAACGGGGATGACGGCCAGACTTTCCAACTCGGTGGTGAAGTCCAGGTAGTCGTAGAGACGCTGCAGAAGCAACCCTTTGACGACAGATTCTCCCTTGGCCGTGACAAGCGGATGCAGCACCACGGGGTAGAGCTCAGGTGGAAAATAGAGGTCGAGAGCCCCGACCACGAAGCCTCGCCGCGGTCGACGGCGCACACTCGCTAGATCATCCCAGCGTTCGAACCGGCTGATGTAATCGGCGCTGATGGGCCTGGAGGTGGCGTCTCCTTGCACCAACTGCTCCTGAAACTCTCGGAGGTGCATGCCCATCCCTGTCACTCGGCGAACGCGATCAGACGCTGATCGACCAGCTCATCGAGTTGGGCCCGAATGCTTTCCAGTGCGACACCCGACTCAGTGAGCACTGAGTCGAGAGTCGACTCACCGTCTATGCAGCGCAAGAGACGCAGGATGGCACTGTCCTCTTCGAGTACGAACTCGATCTGTCCATCGTTCGCCAGGTACCAGTCTCCGTCTGTGCCCGACAGAAGAAGCAGTCCTTTCGCAGGAACCAGGATCCGTGCAAGGTCGTAATCCCGGGCTTGCGTGAATAGTCCTTCAGTATCTGCTACGGGGTGGCGCCCCGCCTGCAGGACGCAACGAACCGGGCCGGCGGTCATCCGGTCGAGCTGGGGAGGCTGCGCCGCCATCTCAGCCAGTAGACCCATATTTACAACGCGCATCAGGAGTTCCACCGAGGGGACGTCTGTGTCACCGTTACCGAACTCGGCAAGTCGTTGCCTGATGGCTCGCCCATCCAAGTACGAGTCTGCACCCGGTGCGGCCAGAGCACGCTCCACCAACTCCTGCTTATTACCTCGCATGAGGCGCACGAGCATCTGATAGGCGTGCCCTGTCCCGGAACCATAGAAAAAGGCGACCTTCGGTCGCTCGGCGACCCGATGGGGGACGCGGGACTTCACCGCGTCACGGAGAATTCTCTTGTCCCACAGCAGACGTGGGCGCAGATGAGACGGGATGACCGAGGTCAGTTCCACCAGACGGTGGTCGAGAAACGGCACGCGTGCCTCAATGCCGCTGCCGGCCGCGGTGCGGTCCTCATGCCACACGTTGTACTGCTGGACCTTCCGGTACTCGGACTGGACATACGCGTGATAGAGGTCCCTGCCGTGAGCGCCCCGCACAGTGTCCAGCGCAGCGTCGGAGAGGAAGGACTCTCCGTTGCCCCACCAGTGCCGGAACTCTGGGTGCCGGTCCAACAGTGTGTTGCGGTTCATCTCACCGAGCCCTGCCAGGAAGGAGTCCCAGTCACTACCGGTGTTAGGCGAATAACCGCCGTTGAATTCGTCGCTAGCCGCCCCGAGTAGCATGCCCCGCAGCTCAGGCCGTTCCTGGCGGGCGAACCGGTGGAGTTCATGCTTGTAATAGACCTCTGGACCGGCCATGGGAGTCTCGGCAATCCATACCAGACGCAGCCATTCCTCGGCCGTGGGCACGTCAGCGGGGCCGAAAATCACTTGGTGGTTGTGGACGCCGAGCTCACGCGTCAGCCAGTCGGAGTACTCGGCATCGCCGTTCGCGCGCGTCCCGCCGCTGAGAGCAGTAAAGGTGTGGATCCCCTCCACGTGGGTCCGCGCAAGCGCGAGCACGGTCGCGGAATCGACCCCGCCCGACAGGAAGAGGCCGAGCTCGGTGTCCGCGGTCGCGCACTCCCGGACAGACTCCTCCAGTAGGTCTCCATAGCGGGCAATGAACGCCTCAGCATGAGTCGACTCATCGGCATCCGTCGGCAGTTCCCAGTAGCGGTGCTGCGTTGTCCGGCCGCCATGGAGGTCCACGCGGAGGATGGTGGCCGCCGGAACGCTCTCCACGCCCTCGAACCAGGTACACATCTCTGGAGCGCCAAAACGGGGTGCGGCCGCCAGCGCTGGCACGGCTAGCGCCTGCTCCCAAGCGAAACGCCGAGGGGTGGCGGGGTCCGCGAAGAGACCCTTGATCTCCGATGACAGGACGATGCGCTCGTCGTTGCGGTGATAGTAGAGAGGTTTGACGCCGAATCGGTCACGCGCGAGGATCAGTTGCCCACGAGCCCGATCCCACAAGATGATCGCGAACATGCCACGTACATCGCGAAGGAAGTCCAGGCCATGCTTCCGGTAGAGGTAGAGGAGCACCTCGCAGTCCGAGCCGGTCCTGAGTCTTACGTCCGAAGGCAGACCTGAAGCTAGCTCCTTGTGGTTGTACACCTCGCCGTTGGCGATGAGGATCAGGTTGCCGTCATCGCTGACCAGCGGCTGTGTGCCGTCTTCCGGGTTCACTAGGGAAAGCCTCGTGAAGGCCAAGCCCACCGGCCCGTTTCGGAGCAACTCCCGCTCATCGGGCCCTCGGTGATGCAGAATGTCAGCGAATTCACTCAGGAGAGCGTCGCCCTCCGGACCGAGTTCCTGCCCATCAAGTCGGGCGATGCCCGCGAGACCACACATGTGTTTTTCCTTCAGACGCGCGAAGCCCGGCGTTAAGGACCCGGGCAGGAAGTACGCACCCCGCTGAAGGATGCGTACTTCCTGCTGAGATGCACCTGAGTGAGATCAGGCGTTGTCGCGCAGGACAGTGCCCTGCGAGATCGTCTTGGCGGTCGGCTTCGAGTACTTACGCATGCGAATCCCTCCTCTCCCTGTCAGGTAGCGGCTGCGGCCCCCGCCGCCATGAGGCTGCTGGTGCCTTGCCGCCGACGTGAGCAGCCAACCATGGGGGCGTGGACTCCGCCTAGGCATTCGTTTTTAACCGAACACCTCGCCCGAGTTGGCCCGTTGCGGGGCCAGTTGCGATGGATGCGGCGCTTTACTCGAAGGCTCCGGGCGGCACCGTCGGCGACTTTGCGCCAACTCTTTTGCGCCAGCCTCTTCGGTTGGCCGGCCATCCAGGGAGGGAGATGTCGGCCACGGGCACAGCAACTCGAAGGGCTCGGCGCTATGACGTCGACCAACCAGCCTCGGCGAGTTCGCCGTATCTACGACGAAAAGACCTAAAGGCGCACCTCCCGCTTGCCCGAAATGGGGCGTATTGCAGTTGAGTGTGACCGAATACGCCCGCAGAAGTGGCTCTTGTCCTCCGTGCTGCACGGTTATATAGATAGTCTCGCCACCCGGAAGTGCTGGGTGACGCGCATTGGACTCAAGGAGTGCGTAATGGAACAGATAGCCGTGGACTGGTTGACCCCGCTTCAGTCGCGGGACCTCATCCCAGAGGGATCTCTCGCGGCCTTCGTGGTCGGGTCGGCCGCGCGCGGGTGGCATAACGACCGTAGCGACTTCGACATCTACATCATCTCCAGCAGCGAGTGGGAAACTGCCACAGCATCGACGATACCGATGCCTTTGAACCCGCCTCGGATTTGTAGTGAGACCTTCTTTCATGCGGACCGGCGCTGGGAGGTCACCTATTGGCTCGACAGTCAAATTGATCAAATGCTGGCAAAGGTTTCGCGGGACGAATACGATCGCGAGGTCGTCGCCCGAGAGGTACTGACTCCGCGAGAAGAGCTTGCGCTCTCCCGTATTCAAAACTGCCTTCCCGTCTTCGGTGAAGAATGGATACTGAGCGCTCGGAAAGAGCTTGCCGACTCCGCCTTCCGTTCTTTCGTAGTGGCTCGTTCCCTCAGCGGGGCCGACGACTCCGTGGAGGACGCCCTAGGGCAACTAGAGTCCGGCGACTTGGAAAGCGCCACGCTATCGGCACGCAGGGCTCTCGGGTTCGCAGTCGACGCTCTCCTGGAGGGGCACGGTGAGTACGGTAGCCAGTCCCCGAAATGGCGACCCAACAGGTTCAGGGCCGCCTCTCCTTCGCTCCTCTCATTCGAGGAATACTGGGCCCTTGAAACCATGAGGGACTACGACATGACGGCACCCGAGAACTGGATCAGGGAAGTGCTCACCATTTGCCAGGAAATATCCATGCGCGTCGAGACCGAGTGAGACAGGGCCGAAGCCATCGGCACAGGTGAGGGTTACATAGAATGGTAGCGATGACTCGAACGTCGGTGAATGGCCAGTGATTCGCCTACGCATTGACGACGAGAGCCTCAACGCCATCAGGCTGACGTTCAGTCCACTCTGGGAGACAATTGGAAGTCTTGCACTTCTGGCCCGATACCGGGGCACCGTCCCGACACCGTACAAGAATTGGGTGCGGATCCTGCATCAGGGCAGGAGTGTTGCGTTAGCTGAAGAGCTAGCACGCATTATTCGTAAGCCGGATCTTTCGGCTCTCCCGGGAGAACTCTTCAACGTTCCAGACCCATCTCGCTCTACTCTTGAAGCTGAGCTTAGCCATGTAAGCGACTGTATCGCGGATGACTCCAGGCAGCGCACTCTAGAGTTTATCGAGCAGTATTGGGAATGGGCGATTGCGCCATACTGGAAGACAATTCGCGCTTCGCTCGAGGAGGAGATATTGTTCCGGGGCCGGACCTTGGCGGTCGAAGGCCCGGAAGCCATGCTCCGGGAGTTGGGAGGCACGGTCTCATGGAATCGACCGGTACTCACTGCTCCCTATCACCGAGACTTGGACCACACAGTCCGCAAATCGAGGCTTTTGCTGATCCCAACAGCATTCTCCGGTGGAATTCGCATGTTTGCGGCACGTGACGGCGTTTTAGCCATGTCCTATCAGGTTCGCGCCACTGCCCTCTTTCATGGCGACACGACACGGAAAACACATCCTGAACTCACCGATCGGCTGGCGATCATGATAGGGACCCGGCGCGCACAGGTGATGCGATCCCTAGTGATGCCGAAGACGACAACAGCCGTTGCCGAATCTCTGGGATTGGCTAAAAGTACCGTCTCGCAGCATCTAGCGGTCCTGACAGAGGCAGGAGTCGTGTGGCGGCAACGCTTGGGGGGGCAAGTTTTCTACCAATTGGACCGCGAAGGCTTTCTGCTCCTTGAACACTTGGGGCAGAGCTGATGTGACGGCGTCTGCGCGCTCGTTGCTGAAGGCCCGCTGAAACAGCGCAGCGCGCAACCGTGCAGGCTTCCGGCAAAGTTGTCGATCACGCGGTCAGGAAGAGGTTGACGGGCAGGGTTCTGGCAAAGTCGTCTGGTAGCGCTATGACGTGGGTTTTGCGGGAGGGTGAGGTACGCGGGCGTGTTCCGTTCCAGTTGGATAGAGGTTCCTACGCCTTCTGTCCGACCAGGGAACAGCGCCCGCGCCGTGTCATCGTCTAGCACCTCCGCGCCTGCTCGCATGCCCAACCCGGATCACGAGCTCCTGGTCGACGTGCTCTGCCGGATGCCCAATCCACGCCTTCGGGGCGGGGTCCGTCATCCAGCGGGCGCTTTGAGCACGGACGCGGTATGTGCCGTGAGGCGTCGACTACCCCGAGCCCGAATATTTCGAGCGCGAGGCCCCCGCGTTCGAGACCGTACGGGCGCAGCTTATGGAGCTGCTGCGCGCCGGCCGGTCCATCGTCCTCGACCACGGCCTCTGGCGTCGTTCCGATCGCGACGAGTGGAAGAAGACCGTCCGGGCCGTGGGAGGACGCCCACTGCTCGTCTACCTGCCAGCGTCCAAGGAGGTCCTCCTGCGGCGCCTCGCCGCAGGCAACCAGCGTCGAGACGCCAATGCCTTGACCGTCACTCCCGAAGCGTTGGACGACTTCTTCGCTCGGTTCGAACCGCCTACCGCCGATGAAGACGCAGTCACTTACAACGGTGACGTAGAGGTCATCCGCTCCGTGGTGCGATGACGCCCTCGGCCGTCCCTCCGAGCAGGGGCGCCAGGTGCTCGGCCATCACGAGCAGGGTCCGGTCCGAATAGGCCGGTCCTACGAGCTGCACACCGATCGGGAGGCCGTCGGCGCCGTGCGCAATAGGCATTACAAGGCTAGGCAGACCGACGTGGCTGGTGAGGTTGGCCCAGCCGGTCTGGTCGAAGAAGCTCCGTTCGACGCCGTCGACCGTGAGAGAACGGCTCCCGGCTGGGATCGCCGCGGTGGGAGCGGCGGGCGTAATGAGGACGTCGTACTGACCGTCGGCGAAGAACCGGTGCCACGTCTGCTGGAGCCGGAGGCGCTCCTCGTTGGCGCGGAGCCAGGCGCGGTGTGTCTGCGTGCGGTGGCGGAGGATGGCGGCCCGTGGGCTCGCGTCGTCCGTGTGCAGGTCACGGGCGGCGGCGAGTTCGGCCGCGCCGGCGGCATCGTCGGTGGCGGCCGTCGTGGTGGCGTGGAGGAGCTGCTCGAAGAGGCGGAGGGATTCGGCGAAGCGGACCGACCCCGCAGTGCGGTGGACACTGGCGCCGGCGGAGGCGAGTGTCCCTTCGAGGGCGCCGACAGCATCGGCGATGTTGCGGTCGACGGGGCAGCTCGCGTCGTCGGCCCACACCGCCACGCGGAGCTGGCCGATCGGGCGCTGCGCCGTGGGCAGCGTGACGCTCCAGGGGTTGTTCTCGTCGGGTGACGGTGTCGTCAGTGCGGCGAGGAGCAGGTCGAGGTCGCGGGGGTGGCGGGCCAGGGGGCCGGGGGTGACCATGTCGCTGCTGGTGATCCATCCCGGCGGGCGGGGGATGTGGCCGCGGGCTGGGATGAGTCCGTGGGTGGGGCGCAGGCCGTAGACGCCGCAGTAGTGGGCGGGGAGCCGCAGGGAGCCGGCGAGGTCGCTGCCGAGGTCGGCGGGGGTCAGGTGTGCGGCGACTGCTGCGGCGGGGCCTCCGGAGGAGCCGCCGGTGGTGTGCTTGGGGTCGTGCGGGTTGAGCGTGGGGCCGAACAGGGCGTTGTCGGTGTGCAGGTCCTGGCAGTACGCCGGAGTGTTGGTCTTGCCCATGATGACGGCACCTTGGTGGCGAAGCCGAGCGACCGCGTCAGCGTCGCGTGTGGGGAGGTGGTCGGCGAGGTCTTCGGCGCCGCTGGTGGTGCGCAGGCCGGCCGTCTCGAAGCTGTCCTTGATCGTGAGGGGTAGGCCGTTGAGGACGCCAGTGCTCTCGCTGCGAGCGCGGCGTTCGTCGGCTGCGTGCGCGGCGGCTCGGGCCGCGCTGTCGTCGCGCGTGACGACGGCGTTGATCTGGCTGGCGTCTATCTGGGCGAGGTGCAGGTCGAGCAGTTCGCGGCTGGAGATCTCGCCGCGGTCCAGGGCCCGGAGCTGGACGTGGGCGGGCTGGTGGGTGAGGTCGTTCGTCATGCGGAGACTCGCTCAGGGTGGGGGGCTCGTGCGGGCTGGCGGGGCAGGTGGCGCGCGACGTCGAGGAGAGCGTCGATGTCGTCCATGGGCCTGGTGGTCTGGCGTTCGAAGTCGGCGAACTCTGTGAGCTGGTCGGGCTCCGGGCGGGCGCCGGCGGCCCTAGCGGCGATTCCGGCGAGGATCTGGTCCGCCGTGACGGCCGCGGACAGATCCTTTCCCTGAAGCCCTCGGGCCCGGTGACGGGCTTCGCTGGCCTCGCGGACGGCGGCGTCGAGGTACTGGCGGATCACGAACCGGCCGTCCCGGATCTCGACGGCTCGGCGGTAGAGCCGGATCGAGATGCGACGGAAGCGGCGCCGCTGGGCCGGGTCGACCCTGTCGATCGGCAGCTCGATCTCGGGTGCCTCGCTGTAGAAGGCCAGCCATAGGGGGCGCAGGCCGTAGTAGCTGCGGTACTGCTTAATCCGGTACCGGACGCTCTGGGCCTGGTCGCTGATGGTGGGCACGAGCCAGCCGATCAGCGTGAGCATGGCGCCGACATCACCGCAGGTCCAGGCAAAGCCCTCCCATTCCGCGAGGGAGGTGTCGAAGGCGCCGGCGATCACGTTCCCGATGCGGACGGCGCTGTATCCGAGGGTGACGGTCGCGCCGAGGGCGACGATGCGCAGGCCGACGCGGACGGACCCGCGAGTGCTGCGGCGGGCCAGGCGCCAGCAGGCGCGGGCGAGGAAGACTTCGCCGATGGTGTAGGCCGTGACGTACAGGGTGAGGTACGCGGCGTACCAGTCGTCGTGCGCGTAGTAGAGCGTGAAGTCGATCGGGTGCGGCGCGTTGGGCGTCAGCAGGGCGAACAGCACCAGCAGCCCGGCGATCACCGCGAAGCCGGCCCAGAGCCAGCGGCGACTGCGCCGGCGGGCCACCTCGGGCGGGGATCCCCAGTAGGTGAGGACCACCTGTTGGCAGGCCAGGAGCGCGACCACGCAGCCCTGCGCGAGGGGCACGGAGATGTTGACGGTGCCGAGCACGCGGTCGAGGTAGTTCCACATCGGCGTGATGGAGAACAGGAACGAGAGCCCTGACAGCAGGAAGACAGCGGCCAGCGCGGCGGAGGCGGGGTCGCGGCGCCGAGTGGGCACGTCCCGCAGGAGGCAGAGGAAGCCGAGCGTCGCTACGACGAGGCTGATCGGGTGGAGCAGATCCTTCACGGCCGGGCCTCCCGTCGGCGCAGCAGCGTGTGCGTCACCCGATCCTGCACTTCGTCCCCGGAGGGCTCGTCGCTGCGCAACCACCGGTCGATGATCCGGCGCTGGAGCAGCGATGCTAGGAGTTCGGTGTCTCGCTCCTCGTCCTCGTCGTACTTGGTGCGCCCCAACATCATCTGCACGGTGGCCGGGTCCACGCTGGTGATGAAGGCCGGAGCCAGGGCGGAGACCGGTCGGTTCTCGTGGTGGCCGAGCAGTAGGTGGCTGAACTCGTGGGCGATGATGTGGTCCTGGTGCAGGACGCTGGTCCACGGGTCGTAGAAAACGTGGACGGCACTCTCTGTAACTGCACATGCCCCGCACACCGAGGGCGCTTGCTCCCGGGGCTCTAGGACCACCGTCCGTCCCGTGCGGCGAGAGACCTCGTCGCTGAGGTCGCGGATATTGGTGACGTGCGGGAGCTTCAGCTCGGCCAAGAGGTCAGGCCGGCGCAACCTACGTGCAGACCACATTGCTTTCCTTGATCATTTACTAAACTGCGGCCGTTTACACGCCAGTTGAGGGCGGCAACCCCTCGGATTTTCGTACGCTCTCAACGATCCCCAGGACGGCATCCTTTCCGTCTGCGGAGACGTCGGATAGGCGAAGAAGAACGTTCTTGATCTTCGCGTCGCGAAGCAGCGCGAGCAACTCAAGTTCCTGCACGGTCTTTTCGGCGACAGCATCGTCGAACCAATAGGCAGGATCCACGCCGAAGAACCCTGCGAGCGCCTCGAGATGACGCTTCGTCGGGTTATCGCGCTGCCC
Organism: Streptomyces bullii; assembly: GCF_042657145.1. Taxonomy (NCBI): domain Bacteria; kingdom Bacillati; phylum Actinomycetota; class Actinomycetes; order Kitasatosporales; family Streptomycetaceae; genus Streptomyces; species Streptomyces bullii. Next base: position 241,155 of record NZ_JBHSNY010000004.1, on the reverse strand, counting down.
GGTCCGCAAGAGCCACAGGTACTGCCCCGACAGCTTGCCCAGCCCTCGCTTCTCCATCAGTTCGGCCACTTCAGCGTTGCTGTAAGGGCCGCGATCGGGCGGGTGCACAGTGTCGAACAGGCGGTTTAGACGATCCATGAGCCCCTTGGGGCTCACCTGACCTTCGGCCACTCTTTCATGATCCTTTCCAGGACGGGTTCGTCGTAACTTCAGCCACCCTACCCCGCCATAAACACCAGTTTGACGCGCCGATCACACGTGTGGAAAGTTCTTCTTCACCAGCACGTTTCCGTGTGGCGCGTACCGCCTGTTTCAGGTCGACCTGTCCGTTTCTACCGGCTGGAGTACGCCGGGCGACGTGGCGCAAGCCACATTCGCCCAGCCACATACGTCACGTCTGGCAGGCCGTATTTGATCTTCGATCGGAAAGCGCGGAGGCGACCGTGGAAACTCCTCATCCACATCGCTTTTCCGCTGCCGGGAATACCAGACTCCCGCTCCAACTCGGGCACAATGGCAGGCCCTTGGCGTACGAGGCAACCGCGGCAACGGTGCACTTCGACGCGAGGACGGACCCCGCCAGGCTCTCTGCGGACGGCTGCGGCACACGACCGTTCGGTGACTCTCTGCAACCAGTACAGAGTTTAAGAACCAAGTCTGGATCTTGACACCGGTCCGTGCGTATGTTCGTCGTCCCCGGGCAGCCCGCCTGCGGCGACGAACGTGAGGAGACCGCGAGCACGGGCCGGACCGCGAAGGTCCGCAAACAGCGACGGCGCCCGAGAGCGGTAACTCACGGACGCCGAACGCTAAGCGGCATACCCGCCCCGGCAAGGGCGGAGAGTGCCCACCATCACCACGCTGAGTCCTTCCGAGGGGCGCGTCAGCGTGGCAACACTGCAAAGGGGAGTATCGCATGCCTCCTGCCCTGCGTAAAAGGCCCTTCCGCCTGGCCTGCGCGGCAGCCACCACCGCCTCGGCGCCTCAGCGCCCCGAGCCGGACCGCACCACCCTGGCCCCGGTGACCAGCCGGACCCGCCCGCTCGTCTGGAGCGGCCGATGAGCAGCGAAGCCCGCGAGTGGGTGTGGGAGCACAGCTCCAGCCGAGGGGCCGCGCGCCTGGTCCTGCTGTCAATCGCCGACCGGGTGGCCGACGAGCAGTGCATCTCCTGGGCCTCGCTGTCCAGCCTGGCCAAGCGCACCCGCGCCTCGGTCTCCACGGTGCGCGAAGCCGTCGAGCGCCTGCTCCTGGCCGGCGAGCTGGAACAGCTCGATGGCCTCGTAGGTCCGCAGCGCAGCACGGTCTACCGCATGCCTCTCGCCGCCGAAGTGGTCGCCCAGAACCAGCGCGAGCAGCAGAAGCAGGAGGACAGCGACACCGCGGCGGCAGACGAGCCCGTCGGCCCCGCGAAGCTCCGGCTCTCGGCTCTGCGGCGGTACGGGATCCGCCCGCGTGAGGTGCCGGAATCCCCCGCGAGGGTCCGGAAACCGGCAGTACCGGAAACCGGCAGGTCGAGGCGGAAACCGGCACAGCGACGTACCGGCCACCGGCACAGCGATGTACCGGCTACCGGCACACAGAACCGTAGTGAACCTGATTTGAACCGGAGGTACAGCAGGAGTGGTGCTGCCGTCCTCTCGGCTGCCGAGTGGCAGGTCGACCCCGCCACCCACACCTGGACCCGCCAGCAGGGGCACCTCGATCGCCTCGGCGAGGAGGGCCTTCGCGCCGCCGACGCGAAGTGGCGTGCCCATCGAGCCGCCCTCAAGCCGAGGCCGGCGGAAGCCTGGGCTGCCGACTGGCGCTCCTGGGTCGCCCGGGAGCACGCCCCCAACCGCCCGAACCTCTACGCCGTGCCCGGCAAGAACACCGCCGCACCGGGGGGCATGACGCGGACGGAGGCCCACACCGCCGCCCTGCTGGCCGCCCTCGACGAGCCGACCGGAACGGAGGGCTGACCGTGGACCGCCGCGAAATCGCAGCCCTGCTGGCCTACATCGGCCGACTCGACCCCCGCACCATCCGCACCGACCAAGGCGAGGCCCGCGACCAGCTCGCCCAGTGGCACGAGCTGCTCGGCGACGTGCCGATGGCCACCCCGCATGGCTGGGACGTCCGCGTCGCCGCCCGCCAGCACATCCGCACCTCGCCGTACCAGATCCTGCCCGCGGACCTGGCCCGTCCCTGGGAGAGCTACCGGCGCGACCGCCTGGCGAGGCACTCCGACCCGACACCGTCCGTCGACCCGGACGACCAGGCCGCCTGGACCGCCGAGCTGGTCGGCACCCGCCGCGCCGTCGCCGCCGGTACCGCGCAGCCCGCGCAGGCCCGGGCGATCACCAGCGGTCGCGACGGAGTCGACCCGAAGCTGGAGGCGCGGTTGCGGGAGATCGGCTCCTGCATACCGCCCGCCGCCCGAGCAGCCCTCGCGCCCTACCGGCCCGCCCGCGCAGTCCGTGAGGCCGCTGTCGCGCAGGGACTGCCCGATGCCCTGAGCGTGCGGTGCGAGTGGTGCCTGGCCCAGCCCGGCGAGCCGTGCCGCCGCCGGAGGATCGGCCCCGATGGCGGAGCCCGCGGAACCGCCCCGCGCGCCACTCCGCACCCCGGCCGTCTCGACCTCGCCGCCGCCCAGCAGGCACAGCGCACCGAGCAGGCCCAGCAGCCCGCCTTGGCCTGATCCGGCGCCTCCGGCGCGTGCATGCCGTCCGCTGCACCGCCGCAACATCACCGTCCCGCACCGGCTGCGGCGCACGCCCTGCGCCGCAGCTGGCACCCGACGCCGCACCCGCCGAGCACCGCCCTAGCCGGCCGGCGCGGCAGCACATCGGAGACTCGCCTTGCGCCACATCACCACCCACGACGCGCCGGCCACCAGCCTGCGCGGCATCGGAGACACCAGCTGGCACGTCCGCGGAGCGTGCCACGGCATGGACGTCGAGGACGCCGACGCCGTGTTCTTCCCCGGGCCCCGGGATCACGAGGAGATCGCGGAGGCGAAGGAGCTGTGCGGTTGGTGCCCCGTACGCCGCGAGTGCCTGGACTTCGCTCTGGAGAACGTTCTCAAGGAGGGCGTCTGGGGCGGGCTCACCGAAGCCGAGCGGCGCCCGCTGCACGACGGACTGCACCGGCGCCTGGACTACCGGCGCGTGACGGCCTTCTTCCAAGGACGCGACGTGCACCTGACCGAGGCCGAGCGGCAGGTTGTCATCGACCACGCCTACGTCCGGGGCTGGCGGCCCGACCGGCTTGCCGCCGCCCTGCAGATCAGCCACAAGCACGCCCGCGACCTGCTCCGGCAAGCGGCCAACAAGGTCCTCGACCGCGACCGCAATTACGGCGTGCCCCACTCCAAGAAGAAGCGGAAGAAGACCTCCAAGGCCAAGGGCACCCCCGGGCCCGCAGCTCCCGGCACTCAGCAGCCGGCAGGCCGCCCGGCAACGTCGACCCCGGCGCAGGTCCCTCTCGGAAAGGCAGCATGACCCATCCCGTCCTCGCCTTCGGTGCTACTTCGGACCTCCCTCTCCTCCTCGCCGCCGTCGTGCCCGCCGCCCTCGCGCTCGTGCTGACCGCCTGGACTGTCCGGCGCCGGGGAACCCGCGCGCAGAAGCGTCTCGGCGGCCCGGCGGTCAAGGTCGCTGCCGTCGCTGCCCTGGGCTGCACCGCCTACAGCGCCGACACCTCGTGGCGGTTCGCGGCCGACTACCTCGACATGGCCGGCACCGCCGAGCGCGCCGGCATGTTCGCCGCCGCCGAACTCGCACTGTTCGCCACCGCGCTGATGGCACGGCAGAACCTCGCCGTCCAGGGCGCCCCCGGCCTGCCGGGCACGCTGGTCTGGGTGATTACCACGGTGCAGGTGATCCCCGCCTACGCAGAGAGCGGCCCCATCGGCGGCACGGTCCGCGCCTTCGTCGGACCAGTCATGGCGGCGATGCTGTGGCACCTGGCCATGGGCATCGAACTGCGCCTGCGCACACCCGGCGCCGCCTCAAAAGGACTGATCGCCGTCCTGGGCCGGGAGGCACGTGAGCGGCTCCTGTCCCGCCTCGGCATCGCCGCGCGAGACCGCGACGCCGCACAGATCACCCGGGACCGGGCCACCGCCCGTGCGGTCGCCCTCGCCGCCCGCCTCGCCGAGCGCACACCCGAGCAGCAGCGGAACCGTCGAGGCCGGCGGCTGACCCGACGCCTGTCGAAGGCGGTCGGCAGGGCTTCGGTCGGCACCGACCCCCTCCAGCGAGCACAGCTGCTCGACCAGCTCGCCGCCCGGCGACACGCGCTCGCGCTCGCCACCGTCCCGCTCCCTTCTCCCTGGTTCCCGGCGCACAGCAGCGCATCGGCGGCCGCGGTCCCCGCACAGCCGACATCGAATGTGCCGGTCCCCGTCCCCGGTCGCGACAGTTCCGACGAGCCGGTCCCGGACCGAGGACCGAGGACTCGTCGGGGACCGGTCCCCGAGGAGGCGGACCCTGAAGCCAAGGTCGGCGCGGGGACCAAGGGCGACGAAACGGGAACGACCGCGGGGACCAAGCCCCCTGAAGACGGCGCGGTCCCGGGGACCGGTCCCGCCGATCCAGAAGCCGCAGCGCGGGTCTCAGCGACCACGAGGACCGACCGCAACGCGCGAGAAGTAGCAGCTCAGGACCCAGATTCTCATCGGGGACCGAGCCTCGCGAAGTCGGGGACCGAGAGCACCGAGGACCGAGGACCGACCGCCACCGAGTCCGGGACCGAGACCACCCAGGACCGAGGACCGACCGCCACCGAGTCCGGGACCGAGACCACCCAGGACCGAGGACCGACCGCCACCGAGTCCGGGACCGAGACCACCCAGGGCCGAGGACACAAGGTCCCACTCCGTCGGAAGCCGGCCAGGAAGTCCCGGACGAAGAACAAGGACAACCGTGCCCGGTCCCGCTCTCCGCAGACGGAGCGCCCGGCACGCGAGCTGGGCGAGTCCGAGCGCCAGCTTGTCCGCGAGGTGCGCCCCCATGTTCCCGCCCTGCTCGAACGGGACGGCAACGGCGCGATCACCCGGGTGCAGCTGCGCGAAATCATCCGCCGCCAGGGCCTGACGGGTGTCGGTAACGACCGACTCGGCCTCGTCCTCCAGGAACTGCGGAACGAGGACATCACGACGACGAGGAGCACCGCCCGATGAAGACCTGCCGCAAGTTCAACACCGTCCGCGCGGAGTACGAGCGAGAGATCGGATTCATGCTCGCTCACTCCGAGCGGCACGCGGGCAGGCCGGCGGCGAAGTCCAGCGCGAAGCAAGCTGCCTCCGCGAAACAGCGGATGGCCCGCGCGCTCAACAGCCACGTCGGGCGCTGCCCCGAGTGCGGCTGAACCGGCAAAACCCCAGCTCAAAGCCCGTACCCGCAAACGTGGCCCGGCTCCGTGCCGGGCCACCGTCCCGCTTAGGAGGTACGCCGTGATTCCGCGTCCCCCTCGTTCTTCCGAGCCCACCGTCACCGAGGCCGATGCCTGGGCGGACGTCCTGGTCCGCCAGCAACTCCTACACGCCGTCGTCCTCACGCCGACCGGGCAGTGGCTCGTCCAGGACCGCCCCGACGGACCGGTCGGCGTCCTTGCCGGCCCAGCCGATGTCCTCGCGCTGGCCGCAACCATCCAGCAGCGCACCCGCTCCACGAGGCCCGAATCCCGATGACGAACGCACGCAAGAACGGCACCACCCCGGAACCTGATCCCGACTCCAACTCGGTCTCGGGGCGAGCAAGTTATCCCCTTGGATACTCCGCCTTGAGCGGAGTATCCAAGGGTTCCCCTGCCCCTGGGGGGCAGGGGCTCGTCCGGCGCCGGGGGACGCCAGACGAGGAGGCTGCGACCGAGGGCGGATCGCAGCCAGAGGGGATACGGGACGGACGTGATCAGCCGCGCACGCGCCGCCGCAAGTACCAGCGTCGCCAGCGTCCGCACGTCCGCAACACCCGCTTCAGCGACGACGAACTCGCCCTCGTGACCGCCGGCGCGAAAGCCGCCGGTCTCACCCTCGCAGGCTTCCTCGCCCGCGCTGCCCTGTCCGCCGCCCGCGACCTTGAACGGACCGCGAGTGCCGTCGCCAGCGAGCGTGAGGTGATCGCCGAGTTCTTCGCCGCCCGTCGGCACCTCGGCCATGTCGGCAGCAACTTGAACCAGATCGCCCGAGCGGTCAACGCCGGAGGGCACCCGGGCGAACTCGACGTGGTCATCGCGGCCACCAACCGCGCAGTCCTGCGCGTCCAGCACGCCACCGACCGGCTCCTCCACCAGGACTAGGACCCCCGCACCGGCATGATCCCCAGGATCCAGAAGCGCGGACAGCGCACGATCGGCCTCCTCTCCTACCTCTACGGGCCGGGCAAGTTCGAAGAGCACACCGACCCGCACCTGGTCGCCTCCTGGGATGGCAACGCCCCCGACCCCGGCCGTGACCCGTCCGCCACGCTCAAACAGCTCCAGCAGCTCCTCGACCAGCCCGTCGAGAACGTCGAGCAGGCCGACCGGCCCAAGAAGCATGTGTGGCACCTCTCGGTCCGCAACGCCGAAGAAGACCGGATTCTGAGCGACAAGGAATGGGGCGAGGTCGCCCGGCGCATGGTGGCCGCCGCCGGCATCGACGACCCCGAGGAAGGCGCCGGATGCCGATGGGCGGCGGTCCGGCACGCCGACGACCACATCCACATCATCGCCACCCTCGTGCGCGAGGACGGGTTCAAGCCCGACCTCGACCACGACGCCGTCCGGGTCCAGGCCCAGGCCCGCGCCCTCGAAGCCGAACTCGGCCTGCGCCGACTGAACAAGGGCGACGGCACCGGTGCGAAGCGACCCACCAGCGCTGAGCGCCACAAGGCCGAGCGCCAGGGCCGCGAGCGCACGGCCCGCGAGGAACTGCGGGAAGCGGTACGGCGGGCGGTGACCGGCGCGAGGAGCGACGAGGAGTTCTTCGACCGGCTCGCCGCCGCCGGCGTTCTGATCCGCAAGCGTGCCGCGCCCTCCGGCGACCTCCTCGGATACAAGGTCGCTCTGTCCGACGACCTCAACAAGGACGGGGAGCCGGTCTTCTACCCTGGCGCGCGGCTCGCCCCCGATCTCTCGCTGCCCCGCATCCGAGAGCGCTGGTCCGGCGATGCCCAGGACAACCCAGCTGCTCGGCAACAGCAAGCACCCCGTACGGGACCGGGCGCTCCGGCCTCCGCACGCCGCAGCACGGCATCAGCCGCGTGGCAGGCCGTCCTCGTCGTCGAGCACGGCGACGATGCGGTCGCCGCCGCCCACATCGCCGCGGCCGGCGAGGTCCTGGACGCTCTCGCAAAGACGTCCGCCGCCCACACCCGCCGCGAACTACGGGACGCGGCTACCGCCTTCGAACGAGCCTCGCGCTCCCATGTCCGCGCCGTACGCGGGCACGACCGAGCCCTGCGGCAGGCCGCCCGCGACCTCGTTCACGGTGGCCCGGCCCTCGGCCGCGGGGAAGACGGCGCCACCACGGCGATGGCCATCGACATGTTGTTCTTCCTCATCACCGCCGCCGCGCACTGGCACGCCAGAAAGGGCCACGCCCAGCAGGCCGAAGCCGCCGCCCGGGCCGCCGAGCACCTGCGTACCGCCTATCAGGCCGCCGCCGCCCAGCCCCTCAGCGTGCTCTACCAACGAGGCCGACGTATGAGCCGCCCGATGCTCCAACGGCAGACCGTTCTGCTGTGTGAGGCGCTGCCGCATCTGGCCGAGCAAATCCTGGCCGAGCCCGGCTGGTACGCCCTGGCAGCGACCATCGCGGAGGCCGAAGCCGCCGGTCACGACCCGGCCGCCCTCCTGTCCGACGTAGCCGAACGCCGCGAACTCGACACCGCCGACTCCATCAGCGACGTGCTCGTATGGCGGATACGGCGGACGGCCGACCTGCCCGCCGACGCCTCCCACCTGCCCGAGCACAGCACCACAGGGAGCCGGTCCGCAACGCACGGGACGACGACCAGGACCTCCGCGCCCGGCAGGCGGCGCAGCGCAGAGGAGGCATCGCGCAAGACCAGGTGAGGCCGCCGGGCGCCGGCACTCGGTCAGCACATCACCAAAAGTGGGAGAGCACCACCGCTCCGCTCGCCACTGCATGGCCGTACGCCACATCGAACCTCGGTGACGACCAGGTTCGATGTGGAGGCCGTCGGAAACCGTGCACCTACAGGACGAGCCGGCATGACGCAGGTGGGGCGAGTCGAGCCAGTAGACGTCGCGGAGTTGGGCGGTCGGGGGAGACGGCGACATGTGGTCGGGCACATCGTGACAATGGCGTCTCGCAGCACGAAGACACGCACGGTGGCCAACTCGTCATCCGGGCAACGGAGAAGCCGAACACCCCAGATGACCTGGCCGAAGGCGGCTGTGGACTTTGTGAATTGCAACCGCCGGGGGCGTGGGGCACGATCTTGAAGCGCGCAAGGACGAGGTGACGAGGTGGAGGAGGACGCCAGGGTGTTTCACCGGATACGCCGCCGGGCCAAGGAGCCGAGCGAAGCTCAAAGGCAGTTCGCCGAGCTGCATGCACGGATGCAGGGCCAGGCCCCGCCGGGCATTGGGCTGCAGGCGGCCGAACCGGCGCCTGTCGAGCCGGCCGTCGTCGTGGACGACTTCCTTCCGCCGGAGCTGCGTGTGCCGAGCCACGACCAGGTCGACGGCAAGATGATGCCGTGGAAGCAGCCCTTCGTCCTCGATGGCGAGATGGCCGCCTGCGCCGAGTGCGGCGCGTACCGGGACTGGCTCATCCTCTCCACCCGCGGCGAGATCTGGCTGCGTTGCCGGGCCGGCCACCAGCAGCAGGAGACTCGCCTCGACACCGCGTGGTTCAACCGGAACAGCGGGCCGGCGGACGCGACGCACGCCACGTTCGAGGACTGCCTGCGCCACCTCGGGCACTGACCACCACTCCTACGACCCCACCGGGCCCCCGGGCCCGCACTGACCACCCGTCGCCTAGCACCAAGGGGTCAGTTCCGTCATGCGCGTTCGCGTCGCCACCACCGCCCTCGGCATCACCGCCGCCCTCCTCGCCCTGCCCGCCTGCTCCGCAGGCACCACCGCGGCCAAGCACCAGACGCCCGCCTCCGCCTGGGCCGGAAAGCCCTCCGGCGCGGTCCACAAGCCAGCCGCGCTCTCGTCGGCCGCGCTCGAGTCCCGCCTGCTCAATCAGAGCGACCTCGGCAGCGGCTACCTGCCCAAGCCGCAGCGTCCTGCCCAGCACGACGACGTCACCGTCATCGGCTGCCCGGCCCTGAGCGAGCTGGGCGGCGACGCGGCGACCGGCGGCACGCTCACCTTCCCGCGCAAGGCGAAGACCGCCTTCACCTACGGCGACAGCTCCTCGGAGATCTCCGAGGAGCTGTACAGCGACACGGCGACCAAGCTGTCCGCCGGCATCGGACGGATCTTCGACGCAATGACCGGCTGCCCCACCTATCAGGTGGTCGCGGGCGGCACTCCGATCGACATAACCGCGCAGAAGCTGCCCGCGCCCCAAGGTCTCGGGGATGAGCAGTGGAGCCAGCTGCTGACGTACTCCACCGCCGGGCGCGGCACCGTGGTCAAGCAGACCGCGATCCGCGACGGCAATCTGCTGCTGATCGTCTCCGGCGCCCCGGCCCTCGTCGACCGCCACCTCGGCAAGGCCCACGCCAAGGCCACCGCAACCGGCTGACATGCCCGGTCATCCTGCTGCCCCTCGACCACGGTGGTCGGGGGCAGCAGCGCGTCAGCCGATGCGCTGAGCAGCGCGCGCCGCCTGAGCGGGAACCCAGGCTTGGACCTGGCCCGGCTGTACGTAGAGCACATTCGGATTGTGGCTGTGGGGTCCATAGCCGCTGGAGGCATTGACCAGCAGGTACGCGCCCGCGGGGACGTGCCAGTTCCAGAACCAGGCGTCCTGTTGTCGACCGGTGTCGCACCAGGTCACAACGGCCTTCGACCCGCGGCGTCCGCGCTGGTAGACCCGCGTGATCTGAAGAAGATCTCCTCGGCCGGCATTCCTGTGCTGTTGGAACGCCTGCCACTGTGCCGCGAGGGCGGCCGTGCGTTTGCGGTGTGAACGGACCTTCAGCGCGACGATCCCGGCGACGCCAAGGACGAGGGCAAGAAGGACGCCGGGGCTGAGGTGCATTGCTGCATCCTGCAGCCTGGCGTCACAGGGTCGCAAACCCTTCGCCGGACATCGAGGAGCAGTTTCAGACAGCAAGCCAACAGCGCGTTGTGTGCACACAAGTGCCAGCGCGTGAAGCACGAAGCCCGGCCCTCCATTTCGGAATAGGCCGGGCTGTGTGTTTGGGGGAAATGGCAATGGCGGGGCGTTAGATGGCCGGCGCGCGCAGGAGACGCTCCCGGGTGGCCTCGGGCAGCACCCGTCGCAGGACCGGTGCCGTCGAGCTGAGGGAGGCGGCGAAGGCTGCCACGAGGTCATGCGGGACGCTGGAACCGAAGGAGACCGCCCACAGGTACGGTGCGCCGAGCGCGGGCTCGGCCCACGCTTGCCAACCAGCCAGCCCCGCCTCGTCGGTCTCAGTGATCAGGGCGCGCGGGTCGGCGTCCTGGATGAGCGGCGGCACCTCGCCGAGGCTCATGTGCGAGGTGAACGTCGGGTCCGTCGCTGCCACCTGGGGCTGGTCGATGTCGCGGAGCCATCCGTGTGCGGCGACGGCGTCGAGGACCAGCTCGGGGCCGGCGAGCGGCATGGCGGGCTGGTCGCGGGCGTCGAGCGCGAGGAGGAAGTCGGCCACGGCCTCGCCGGGGACGTCGGGGGTGAAGTAGGCCGACCACTGGGCGAGCGGGCTGCTCGTGTCCGCTCGGGCGGAGATCTGCCAGGCGATCGGCAGGTCCCCCAGGTGGAACGGTTCGTCCGCCAGGCTCCACTGGGCCCATCGGAGGGCGTCGGGGCTGATGTGCAGGACGGTGCTGCGCAGGACCTGGCGGTCCTCGGGAGCGTCGTCCGGCTCGTGCCGTCCGCGGACGATCGTCAGGCTCGTCCAGCCCAGGCCGACGAGCGTATCGGCGACGGCGTCGTAGAGGCGCCCATCGTCACCGGCCAGGTGCCGGGGGCCGACCCAGAACGCGGGCTGGCCGCCAGGTGGAGTGGACGGGTCGGGCGGGAATTCGGGGTACAGGGGCGCCTCCAAGGGGCTCGGTGCGGGTCTAGTTGCCGCCAGCACGGCGGCGGGGGCGGCGCGGGGGTGCCTGCGTGTCGCCCTGCCAGGTCAGGGCGACGGCGACCTCGGGCGGCAGATGGCCGAGCTGTGAGCTCTCGTCCCGCCCTTCGGCGAGGTAGACGACGGTCTGGCCGGTCTCGTCCACGGACTGCACGACCTGCGCCAAGCGGTGTGCCATCGGAAAGAACGGGTTCATGGCCTGGCGGACCGGTGCACTGCGGTCGCAACCGGACAGCAGGTCGATGAGATCGCCGACGGTCATCTCCGTGGACGTCATGAACGGCCTCCTTGGGTGAGGAAAACGGTGAGCGATGGAATCGGCCAGCGTCAGCCGACCACCCCCGGCGAGGACTACGCGTGGGCGCCTGCACTGTCATATGCGACGTGAGGTTTCCAGCACGCGCGCCACGGCGGCAGCGACGATGTCGGCCGGCGTCTCGGTGTCGAACGACAGCTGGTAGCCGGGTACCTTGGCGGTTCCGGTGACGGCGATCTTCCATCCCTCGCCGTCGGTGCCGGGACGACCGAGCGGGAACCAGCCGAGGTAGAACCGGCCGTCCTTGGAGCTGACGTGCACGTCCGCACGGTCGTCCACGATGAGGTTGAAGTCCTCGGCGCAGAACTGGTCCATGACGAGCGTGGGCTGGCCAGGGCCCAGCTGCCACTCGCGCAGCCGCAGGGCTTCGACGGTGGTGGAGAAACCGGGGCCGACGGAAGCCACGGTCACAGACAATCACCTCTCTGACCTGGGGTTTCTTGCAAGGTCGTCTACGTTGACATGCTCCCGCGCAGGTTGGCCAGTCTTTCCGTGATCTTTCCTGTCTGCCCCCGGCGAACTGTCGTCCTTGGACAGTGAAGCCAGTCGCCCTGGCATCTGATCCAGGCGCTTGACAGCGAACCGAGTCGTGGGGGCTTCCCACGCCGCCACGGGCCCGAGGAAGTCAGCGGGAACGTCGCGATGCGGGTCTCTTGTCAGCGGCACCTCCTACACTCCGCAGATGCCACAGGCCAGGATGATGAGCTGCCTGGCCGTGGCCCTCCAGGCCATCAGGGCTGATGGGCATGGCGTCTGCCAGGCGCCTGCATGTCCCACAGGTCGCCGACAGCACGCGCCGGCAGAGCTTTCACGAGGACGGTCTCCGGTGCGGATGTCGGAGAGGGTTCCATTACCGTCCTTGTCTAACAGGGGGATTAGAGCTGTGCCTTCCGCTACTGGCTTGACCGACCTGCGCGAGCAGTGGATCCAGAAGATCTGCGCGGGGATTGCCACCTCTGTCGGTCGCCACCACCCGTTGCTGGATCCGGCGCGGATCGTCGGTAACCCGAGTGATCTGGATCTATTGCGTGCCCTCCTGATCCTGCGGATCGCCGTCTTGGACGCGCGTGGCCGGTCCACCGCGCACATCACGGGACTGCTGGCAAAGCACCCGGTCTTCGCCGATCCCAAGCCTGACACGGATCAACTCACCAGCCTGGTCGAGCATGTCCGCCGGCACGTGGGGCGCGACGGCCTTGTCGGTTCCGTCCTGCTGTTCGGCCTCGGACTGCGCGCTGCGGATCCAGAGAGCACGTATGCCCTCCTCCTGGACCACTGGTCACGTCGGTCGTCCCGCGCGGCGACCGCCGCCCAGGTGGCCAGGGAACTGGCCCGGCACTGGGGCGTGGAGGCTCGCACCGGAGAGGCTCTGGTGCCTCTCTCAGTCATATCTCTTGATGCGTACTCCGACACCATCTGGTCCAGGCTGGAAGCGGAACGCGACGCTCATGTGCGGCATGCCGCCTCAGTTGCCTTGATCAGGAAGGGCAACGACGCTCATCGCCTGTGGCTGGCGCAGTTTCCCGCCGACGAGGCCAGGCACCTATGGAAGTTGGGCGCAGATGTGGCCTACTGCACCGCGGCCAAGGAGCACCTTCGAGAGGTAAGCCGACAGCTCCGGAAGAATCACGCTCTGCGGCCAGTGATCGCCCGAGCCTTGAAACTGGTCAACGAGCAGCTAGAGATGCTCGGCGAGGCGATCGGCTGCCTGAGCGACACAGAGCGCGACATGCTGCGGGCGCGCACCCATCAGGAGCGCTTCCAGGACGCTTGCATTCAGACCTTCCTGAACCACTCCCTCGACTTCCGGCAGTCGTACCCAGGCAGTTCCTGTGTTCCTGATGCCGAAGCGGTACACGGCACCTTCGGCCCTCTGCCCTGGTGGAACATCATCGTCCGAACCGCAGCAGAGGCGGAGGCTGCCCTCGCCGCATTCACAGAGGGGGTGCTGCCCCTCGGTTTCGAGCGGGATCCCGAACATCGGAACCGCCTTCTACTCATCTGCCGTAAGCCCAGGACGGAGTCCCCGGGCATGCACGCCCACTTCGTCTTCGACCTGGACAACCCAGGCCACGCCTGCGAGCTGCTCCTCATCGCGAAGCGTGCCGGCGTCCCTATCGACCTCTATGCCCAAGCACACAACGAGTACGACGAAATCGAGTCCACCCACCTAGGCACTGTGTACGCACACATCGGTCCGGAGCTCGCCAGTCTGATCACGGAAGCCGCCACCAATGCACTGGCCCGATCCCTGCCAGACTTCCGTAACCGCGACTACGACGAACATGAGGGGATCGAACCGCTCGAAGAAGCGTTGCGCTGTCTGTCCCGCGCTGAGGTGGAGCACTTCTCCTCGGGACGCCGCATCACCGTCTCATCCCGTCACAACCTCAAAGGTGGGATCGAAGTACTGTCGTCCGACCCGCCAGTCACGCTCTCCGGGTTCTCCAGGGGCACCAAGAGGCAGAAAACCGGCAGCTCACGGAAGACGGGCAACGGGACTCCTCTGCCCCTTCCTCGGACCACTGGGTTCGTGTACGTCCAGCGGAACCCTGCCTTCCCGGACATGCTCAAGATCGGCTACACAGACCTGCTCGCGGAGGACCGAGCCAAGAACCTGTCGGGCACATCGGTCCCCTTCCCCTTCGACGTGCTCTTCAGGGCCCACACGTCCCGGCCCAAAGACGTCGAACAGGCTGTCCACCGCCTCCTCACCGCCCAACGCGTTAACGCAAGCAAGGAGTTTTTCCGCGTCTCCCTGGACACGGCCATCGAGGCGATCCGCCGGTGCCAGAGGGAGGTAACCGGTATCAACAGCTGGGAGCCGATCCCTGCGCTGCATCGCCTGCCCGCGAATGACCGAGTCGTCCTGCCCCTGAGGGCAGGGCAGTTGTTCGTGCTCACCGCGTACCCCCATCTACTCAGCTCGTCCGCTGAGGTTCTCGACATCTGGATGGCCCACGCGGACGGCGACCTCCTGGAGATCCACTCCACGCATGACCCCGGGCACGTGGCCGGAATCAGCGACAACGATCCCGGCGCTTACGAGGACCCCGTTCCCTTCCTCGACAGAGACGGAACCGTGCGGAACGGCATGCTCCATGGCAGGGAGCGCCTGGTAGCCGGCGACCGGCTGATCTGGTTCTCGGACGAGGAGGGGCCGACCGACGCCCGCGGCGTCGTCTTCGAAGCGAACGCCTCCTGCCAGGTCACCTACCGGACATCAGCCCCCCAACGGGGCCCGCTGGGTATTCCTCTCCTGCTGAACGATCCTGACCGGGACCTTCCCGATGCTATGGGGGCACTCGTCAAGGATGTCCTCGCACTGCGCCCGCCGCGCACCTGGGCTCCCCGGAACCCTCAAGAAGAGGACGGCTGGGCGGTAGCAGCCACGGATCCCCAGCCGCCCGAGCACTGGCTCCCTCAACTCGAACCACGGCGAAAGGACGTGCGCCGGGACCGCTCCTGAGTACCGTGCGGTATGGGGGCCAGCTCGACGAGTCCATGTCCAGCGCCAGGACTGAATTACCAGCAGGATCGATTGCGCCGCGGCTCCGTAGACGGCTCGATACCCGGCTCCGGGAGCGGTCTGAGCACATGCCAGAGTGAACCGCATGATCCCCGCGCACATCCCCGACGAGCCGCCGCTGACCTACCCCGACAGCTTCGACATACCAGTCCTATTCCGAAACGGACCCGCGAAGAAGCCTCGGCGGCAGTGGCGGACGGCCAAGCACAAGGCGTGGGCGGGATCGGACGGGTTCCCGGCGGCCGACGGCTGGTACGCCCCGACCACCACGTGGCGGGAGATCATCAAGGCTGCCACCGAAGTCGGCCGGGACGTCACCCCGCACCTGCAGAACCAGCCGCGCTACGCACACGGGGAACTGGTCGCTCGGGTCTCTCCGCTGTACGCGTACCTTGGCGCGCACGTCGTTGAGCCCCGTCACCCCGTGCCTGGGTACAAGGGGCGGCGCCTGACCTGGAACCCGGTGTACGCGCACGGCACCGAGCGCAGCGCGAAGAACGCCGCCGGCTACCGGCTGGGCATGACGATGACCGAGTGGGCCTGCCGTTCGTTGCTGGGCCTCGGCCAGACCGAGCACCTCGAACTCGGCGGGCCCATCCCCGCTCTGTACGACACGTTCAAGGACCCGAAGAAGAAGCTGCCCGACCTGTGGGGGCGCCACGAGGCAGAGGAGAGGTACTGGCTGATCGAGGCCAAGGGTGGCGACGTCGGCCTGGGCACGCTCCGCAAGGGGTGGGCGCAGCTGGCGGCCGGCAGCAAGATCCTCGGCGCGTATGCGCACCGCACCGTCCTGGTCGGAGCGTCCGTACGTCCCGGTGACGATCTCTTCCTCACCATCGACCACGACCTGCACCCTGGACAGCCGCCCCTCAGCCCTGATGGGTCTGGCATCGACGAGGAGGCGGCGGGCGCGGGCAACCTGGAAGACCGCCTCGGCGACAGCGACGACGCGCTCATTGGCGCGGCCCGCGCCCAGATGCTCACCTACCTCGCCTTGCGCTCCGCTCCCGCCTCGCAACTGCGCACGGTGCCCGTGCCCGCCGACCGCACTTCTCGCCGTCGGCGCACCGGACTCACCACGCCCCTGGAGCACGACGGCCTCACCCTCGCCATGCGGGCCGATGCCCGCGGAGCAGCGCTCCAAGCCGAGCAGCACACCTTGCGCGCCGGTATCCGCTCCATAGGGCTCGACGACTTCCTCACCTGCCGCATCCCCGGAACCGAAGTGCACCTCGGCATGTCCCGGAAGCTCTTCGCCGCCTGCGAGCGCCTCCATGAGGAAGACCTCGCCATCGCCCGGCGCACTCCAGGACTGCGCGCCGAGGACGAGCCGAGTGGTGACCAAGAGCTCAGCGACGAAGCCCAGGAAGAACAGCGGCTCACCCAGCGGCGGATCTTCCGCGAGCAGCAGGAGGAAGCCCGCCCCCGGCTGCGCCTCCTGCTCCGCGACGCCTACGAGCGGGGTGCGACGAGCGACTGGAGCAGCCTGCTGCGCCGATCCCAGGAGCCGGCACTCGACCTGGAAGGCGACGAGAGCCTCCTCGAAGCGGCGACACCAGAGACGTACCTGGCGGTCAGCCGCTACGACCTGCCCCCGGCACGCGCCTAAATCTCCACATCAGCCGATACCAAGCGTGCGGGGGTGCGCCAAGGAGCAGCTCCCCTTGCCGGCATGACAGGCGGCAGCTGGCGCCTGGCGGTTGGAGCACCGAACGCACAGAGCCGATTCGCCGCTGTGGGGGCGTAGCTGAACAGTCGGGCGCGTGATGGCATCGATCAAGGTATCGGGGTAGACCGAAGGGTGTTCGCAATGGGATCTCTGGCCGCTGCCGCGAGGGCTGCCCGGCAGCGGCCGGGCAGAACTGCGAGGGCTTCGCGCCGTCGCCTACGGCTCTGAGCGCGGCTGATTCGACAGCGACGGTCGCAAGTCGGGAGACGGGGCTGCCGCCCGTGCGGCAGCCCCTCGCGGTGGTGCCCGCCCGCTCGTTCGGGAGGGGATCATGCGTGTGAACTGGGACGCGTTCCTGGCAGCGGTCCAAGAACGGGGCGAATACTCGACCATGGAAGAGGCAGAACGATCCTCCCGCGTCGTGCTCGCTCTGCTGGGCGCGCGCACCTGGTGGGCGAGGTGCGAAACGAGCTGGCCGCCCGCCTCCCCGAGACGCTCGCGTTGGTCCTGCTCAACCCGCTCCAGGCACACGAACCGCTTGTGCCAGAAAGGTTCGTCCGGGCGACAGCGGCCTGGATCGAGGGCGCCACTGAGCAGACCGCGGCCTGGGATGTCAGCGCCGTGCTCAGCGTCGTCGCCGACATCGCTGGCGACGACCTGCTGAACCGGATCCTGCTGCAGCTCCCCCGCGGGCTACGACCTTCTCTTCGGTCGCCCCCAGCCAGCCTGACCAGTCGGGGCGCAGCACGACACAGCGCTCGGCCGTGCCGGTGCGAACGGTCCACGCGCGGACCGGCCTGCGCTATGCCAGGCCAGGCATAGCGGCGGCACGCCGCACGTGCCAGAGGTGGGGCAGCGGTTCGGCGTCGATAAACGCCAGCAGGCTCCCGGATGCGCTTCACGGGAACCTGCTGGCGGTGGTTGATCTTCGGCTAGTTGGTCTTGCTGTTGTCGTCGGTCCCGGACTCGGCAGCCCTACGACGGCGCACAGCGACCAGGGTGACGGCGCCGGCAACGATGAGGATCCCCGCGCCTGCGGCGATCCAAGGGGTTCCGTCGGCACCGGTGTGGGCGAGGGAGCCTGCCGGGGTCGCCGGCGTGGAGCCGCCGTCCGGGACTGCGGCTGCGGTGGACGAAGGGTCGCTATCCGGCGTGCCGGTGCCCGGCGCGGAGGGCTTGACCCCGCCGGTCTCGCTGCCCGGCCTATCCGCAGGTGTGGACGGGGTACCGGTGGGCTCGGTGGTCGGCTTGTCCGAGGTGTGGGGCTTCGGGCTGGTCGCGGCCTTGGTGTTGGTGACGGTCACAGTCACCGGTGCGCCGGGGCCCGCGGAGAACGTCTTGGACGGCTTGTGTAGGTCGTATCCGGCGGGTGCCTTGACCTGCTTGACCCAGAACTCCGTCTTCCGGCTCGACACCGGCAGTTCCCCGGAGGCCGTGCCCTTGGCCCCGGTCGTCAGGGTGAGCAGCGTCGAGGTGCCGGTGCCGATGTTCACGGTCGCGCCGGGCAGGAGCTTGCCGGTCTTGTCGTCCTTGGCCTGCAGGAGGACCTTGGCGGCCTTGAACGAGTCCGTGATCGTCAGCCGCGTGGTCACCCCGGGCGTGACGATGACGTCTTGGTCGGCGACAACCTCGTGGAGCGGGCTGCCGGAGGCCGTCTCCTTGAGCCGGTAGACGCCCGGCGTGAGGTCGGGGAAGGTCAGCTTCCCCTGCGCGTCGGTTGTCCCGCGCCCGTCCTCCTGACCGGCTGAGTCGAGCAGCAGGAACGCGGCGCCGGGGAGCACATCTCCGGCCGTGTCCCTGGTGGTGATCTCGACGCTGCCCGCGTCCGCGGCCGGCGTGTCGGCAGCGACTGCCGAGGTCGAGGGTGTCGATTCGGAGGGCTGGGCGTTCGCGGCCGGCGCCCAGGTGAGGGTGCCGGTCACTGCGGCGGCGACGGCGGCGGATCGGACGGCGCCACGGACGAAACGAGCGTGCACGAGGAAGGGGACTCCTTGATCAGTTGGTGGAAGGTCGGTCACCGGACGGGGATCCAGGTCAGGACTCAGCGGGTGCGGGCTTGGCTGCGGGTGGCCAGCGGGGCGGGCGCCCGGTGCGAGGAACGACCCGCGGTGCGGTTCGGCATGGACGCGGCCCAGGCGCCGGGGAACCAGACGGCGGTGTACTGCTCGATGGCGTCGCGCAGCCCGGTGGTGACGGCTCCCTCCCACGGTGGACGGCCGGGATAGCGGTAGGTGCGGAACGTGCTGTACTGCTTGGTGTTCGGCTGGGTGTTGTGGGCTTCGTCGCGGCGGTGGAAGGTGCCGTGATCGAGGAAGCTGAGGGCGACCGCGTCGATTTCACCGCGGTCCGGGTGGATGACCGCTACACGAAGACCGCCGTAGGTGTCCGCGTGGATGGTGGCGGTGAAGTCGATTCGCAGCCGCAGCGGTGCGCCCGGGACCGGCACGGCGAAGTAGGTGGCTCCTACGACGGCGAAGTCGTGTAAGGGAAGGCACAGCTCGGCGAAGAACTCGGCGGCCTGCAGGGACAAGAGGAATCTCCGGTCGGGGGTGGGGCCGGCGTCATCGGCGCGGGCCGGGCAGGGCCGGTCGGCTGGTGGTGCTCCAGCGTGGGACGCTGGCCGCGGGCAGCGCGGCCGGGCGGCGGGATGCGGCAGCCCGCTGCACGTCGAGCGGGGTAGGGGCTGGCGGCTGCGGGGGAACGATGGGGGTGAGCTGGGCCATGCCCTCGATGTAGCTGAGGGTGTCCTGGCGCCACCGGGGAAGCGGGGCCGGATCGGCGACGCACTGCGTAACGGCGGTGAGCAGGGCGACGGGGGTGTCGGTGCTGGCCGTCGCGTACCAGACGGGCCGGTCGATGGATTTTCCCGCCCACAGCTGCCAGCGGGCGTCACGGGTGGTCAGCTCGGCTTCCGGATCGAGGTCGCCGGTGGTGAACTCCATGCCGGCGAGCCCGTCCGGGGCTTGGACGGCGAAGACGCCCCAGCGGGGACGGTCGATCTCCCAGCCCTGCTGCAGGAGCGGGACGACGGCGAGGAAGGGATCGTGCTCGTGGATCCCGGTAACCGGCCGGGCGAGGTAGGCGTCCGGCCCCTGCTCGTAGGCGGTGGCGAGCGCGGTGGTGAACGCCTGGACGAACTCGGTGGGGACGCGGTCGTTGAAACAGACGCCCCATGTCGGCGGGCCGAACGGGTCCTTGTGGGCGTTGATGCGCCAGAGTCCGTCGTCCTCGCCTTCGGGCAGGTAGCCCAGGCGCACGCGCCGGTCGGGGGAGTTCACGTACACGTTGCCGAGGTCGTCGTGCTGGAGGTCCCAGCCATGGTCGAGGAGCGGGGTGAGGGCGGGGTCGCCGGTGAAGGTGCTGCTGGCGAGATGGCGTGGGGAGACGAAGACGTCTCCGTCGAGCGTGTGAAGGTCGTCGTGGAGGGACACGGGTTCCTCAGTAGCGGCGAGGCGGATGAGTCAGGCAGCGGGCAGCAAGGCTGTTCGGAGGGCGTCGGTGGAGCCGGTGTAGTGCAGCGTGCGAAGGCCCAAGCGGGCGGCGGCCTGGCAGTTGTGGGCGCGGTCGTCCACGAACAGGACACGTCGTGGATCACGGACCCCGGTGGCGTGCAGCGCCTGCTGGTAGGTGGCCGGGTCGGGCTTGCACAGCTGGAGGCGGGCCGAGTAGAGCGCCTGGGTCATCATGCGGCGCCAGTCGTGGGTGTCGAGCACGGTACTGAGGTGGGCGGGTGCGTTGGACAACAGCACCATCGGCAGTCCGGTGGCATGGGCGCGGCGCAGGACGGACAGGACACTGGCGTCGGTCGCGGTCCACATGTCGGTGTCTGCGGCAAGGAGTTCGCGCAACAGGCGGGGGCCGGGGTGGGAGCCGAGGACGCGGGCCCAGTACGCCAGGTCGCTGAGCTGGCCGGCGTCGTAGAGGTCGCGGGCGTTCCAGAAGGCGCGCTGGAATGCTGCGAGATCGTCTTCGGGCCAGGAAGCGGTACGGGCCAGCCGTAGCCACTGGGCGCGGGTGGGCTGCAGGCCGAGGACGCCGTTGTAGTCGAGGATGACGGCGTCGGGGCCGGTGGGGCGGGTCAAGGGGCGGTGTTCTCCAGGGCTCGGCGGGTGAGGGCGGCGAGAGCGGCTGCGAGGAGGGCGGGCAGCAGCAGGGCCGTGGGCAAGGTGGTGGCGCTGGCGAGGGCGCCGATGACGGCGGGGCCGGCGAGGAGGCCGAGGTAGCCGGTGACGGAGATCGTGGCGACGGCTCTTGGGCCGTGTCTGCCGGCGGCGGTGATCAGGGAGGGCACGGTGCCGGACAGGCCGAGTCCGAAGACCGCCCAGCCGGCCAGCGCCGCAGGCACGCTGTCGACCAGGACGCCGGTGGCCAGTCCGGCGGCGGCGAGCGCAGCGCCGGTGCGGACCACGGCAGGGGCGCCGATGGCGGCGGTGACGCGGTCGCCGGTGAGCCGGCCGATCGCCATGCCCGTGCTGTAGAGGGCGAACGCTGTCGCGCTGAGGGCGGTTGTGGCGTGCAGCGTGTGCAGGTGGACTGCGGCCCAGTCGGCTGCCGCCCCTTCGCCCAGCAGGCTGGCAGCCGCCAGCGCCCCCAACAGCCACACACCTCCCGCCCTGCCCTGACCGGGCTCCTGGGGCTCGGGGAGCTTAGGCTGGTCGGCGCCGCTCAGTGCGAGGGTGCGCGGGCTGGCCACGAGCACGGTCGCGGTCAGCGTGAGCCCGGTGGCCAGGAACAGGGTGCTGTGGGCTGTGCGGGCCGTGGCGGCGGCCAGGGCGGCACCGCCCAGGGCGCCGATCGAGTACGCGGCGTGCAGGGAGGACATGACCGGCCGGTCGGCGGCGTTCTGGCAGCGGACCGCCGCGGTGTTGGCGGCGACGTCCAGGACACCGTGCGCGGCACCGAAGGCAAGGGCCGCCGCGAGTAGCGAGGCCAGCGTCCGGCACTGCCCGAGCAGGGCGAGGGCCGCTGCCAGTGCGACCGCTCCGCCGATCAGGAGCAAGGGGAGTCGGTCGGGCCGGGCGAGCCGACCGCCGGCCTGCAGTCCGGCAACCATGCCGAGGGCTGCGGCGAGCAGGACGAGGGACAGGCCGGCGGTGGTGAGGTGGGCGGCGTGCTGGACGGCAGGCATCCGGGCGCCCCAGACCGCCATCACCACGCCCAGGCCGAAGAAGTAGCCGGTCAGCAGGACACGGCTGCGGCGAACGGAAGCGTCGGTGCAGCTCATGCAGGGCGGCCACCTGGAACAGGCTCGTCGGTTGTGCGGGGCGCCACGTCGACCTGCAGATGGCGCACAGCCTGCTGGGCCCGGTCCTGGGCGAGGTCCGCGGTGGGCGCGGTGGTGATCAGGTAGCCGATACGGGCGGTGAACATGTTGCCGCCGTCGGCCGGGAGGAGCAGTTGGTCGCCGACCTGGTGCTGGAAGTGCACGCGTTCCAGCCAGCGCGGGCTGACGCCGTCGAATCCGAGGCGGAGCAGGGTTCCGGAGGTGTCGGGGTAGAGCAGCTGGATCGCGGCGGCCGAGGACCGGGTCGGGGTGAGGTCGGGGGCACGGCCGCAGGCGATGTCGGCGGCGGCGCGCGGTAGGTCGATGCCGGTGGCGAGCTGGACGAGGTGGCCGATCATGTCGCCGGCGATCCGGCCGTTGACCTCGACCAGCCGCGGCCTGCCGTCGACCAGCCGCATCTCGACATGGGAGACGCCGTCGGTGATCCCCAGGGCGTGGATCGCGGCGCGTGCCGCCGGGGCGACCAGGTCGAGCAGCGGGTCGGCGGCGTCGACGGAGTGGGCCAGTTCCTCGAAATACGGCGGGGCGCTGACCGTCTTGCGGGTGACGGCCACCACGGTGGTCTCACCGCTGTAGGTGACACACTCGGCCGACACCTCGGGCCCGTCGAGATATTCCTCCACCAGCACGCTGGTGGACTCGAGCCCCAGCCCGGCCGCCTGGTCGGCGAACGCGAAGGCGGCGGTGAGCTGTTCGGGGATGTCGGCGCGGATCACCCCGATGCTGGCCGCGTGCGCGGCGGGCTTCAGCACGACCGGGTAGCCGATCCGCTCGGCCGCTGCCTCGGCCTCGGCAGGCGTGCGCACGCTCACCGAGGCAGCCGACGGAACCCCGTGCCGGGCGAACAATGCACGGGAGGTGGCCTTGTTACGGCATGCCTGCATGGCCTCCGGGACGGTGGTGGGCAGGCCGAGCTGGCGCGCGAGGCGGGCGACCGGGACGAGGTACCACTCGGTCCAAGTGAACACGCCTGCCAGGTCGTAGCGGTCGGCCAGGGCCCGGCCGGCGGCGGACAGCGCCGCCTGGTCGGTCGGGTCGGGCACGACCACGCAGTCCCGCAGGTACGGCGTCTCCCAGGAGGGCTCTTCGCCGGTGATCAGGACGATGTCGTAGGCGGCGGCCACGGACTGAAGGCAGTACCCGCGGTACGCCTCGGCCTCCATGTCGGATGCAGCGACGACCAGGACGACAGGGCGGTCGGACAAGAAAGGGCTCCTCGGAGGGGGCGTGGATGTGTGGACGGCGGACCTCGGCGGCCGAGGAACGCTGCGCCTGCCCCGCCTGCTCCAGCGCGAGCGGGACAGGCGGGGCTGAGCGGCGTAGTCGGTGCAGGGCCGGGTGCTCAGAGGGGAGGAAACGGACGGGGAGCTGTCAGTCGGCCCGGCTGCGGCGCAGCTCGAACGCGCTGGCCCAGTTCGGGTGCGCGGCGATCAGCCGCCGGGCGTAGAGGGCGGTGAAGTTGTTGTTCAGCCCGGCGACTCCGTACGGGAGTTGGCGGCGCAGGTCTTCGAAGAGGTCCTTTACGCCGACGCGTGTGGCGCCTGCGGCCAGGCGGCGGGCGGCCATGCGTTCCAGGGCGCGGTAGACACGCGGGTTCTGCGTGTCGAAGGCGTGGAACCGCTCGGTGATGGTGCGACCGCTCGCACGGTTCATCCTGGAGACGGCGGTGGGCATGGGGTTCTCCACAGGCTGGGGGAAAGTGCAGGGTCAGGTGCGCAGGGCTGGGTCGGTGCGCAGGCGCGTGAAGGCGAGGGCCAGTCCGAGGCCCTGCAGGACGGCGCAAGCGGTGATGACGTGGCCCAGTGCGTCGGGCGGCGTGAGCGCGGTCAGTACGCCAGCGACGGGGTAGGGCAGCAGGAGGATGAGGATGGTCGCCGACAGGGTGCTGCCGAACTTCTCCGGTGGGATCAGCAGGGAGCGCAGCGTGCGCAGCACCACCGTCATGCCGCCCTCGGCCGCCATGAGGACCGCGACCAGGACAAGGTAGGAGAGGTAGTCGGGGGCTTGGGCGGCGGCGAGGGTGGCGAGCGAGGCAAGGGCCGCGCAGGCGGCGCCCACCGGCCACAGGCCCAGGCGGTCGATCGCAACCCGGCAGAGGGTGACGCTGAGGAGCGTCGCTGCGGCAGCGGCGGACCAGACCAGGCCGACGTTGGTGGTGGACTGCCCGAAGTGCTTAACGACGATCACGGGACCGGCCGCCTGGAGGAGCCCCGTGGCGAGGTTGGACAGGGTCAGCCCGGTCACGAGCCAGCCGAGCGCGGGCAGCGATCGGATGGTGCGCCACACGGTGAGCAGCCCGGCGCTGGCCTGCCGCTTCGGCGTGCGGGCCGGGGCGACGGGCGAGGGGGGTGTGCGCAGGGCGAGCAGGGCGGCGAGAAGCGACAACACGGTGATCACCGTGAGCATCGGCGGCGGCCCGGCGAGCAGGAGCACTGCGGCGAGCGCCGGCCCGGCCAGGGTCGCAATCTGGTCGATGCCGAGCAGGACGGCCTGAACGCGATGGGCCCGCGTTCCCGCTCGGCGGCCGGCGGCGGCGCCCGCGGTCTCGGCCGCGATGTAACTGAACTCGGTGAGCACGCCCGTGACCGCCGCGAGCACCATCACGGTCACGCTCGCCACCGTGCCGGACAGGTGAAGGTGGAGCAGGACCGCGCCGGCGGCGAGAGCCATCGCACGTCCCAGGGAGGCGAGGTGGAAGACGACGGACGCCCCGCGCCGGTCGACGATCGATCCGGCCCACCCGAACGCCGCCAGCCTCGGGATCCACTCCAACGCGAACGCCGCTCCCGTGAGCGCGGCGGAGCGCGTGGTGGCCAGGACCAGCAGCGGGATGCCGTAGGTGGACATGGCGAACGCCAACGCGTCCGCCGTGCGCGGCAGGTAGATGCCGCGCAGCAGCCCGGCGGTGTGGCGTGCGTGCCGGGGTGTAACCGCTGCGCTCACGCGACCGGCTCAGGCTCGAACGCCCTGGCCACCTGGGGGTTAGCGGCCAGCCACTGGATCAGCAGCGTGCGGGGACGGGCAAGGCCCGCCGCCCCGGCGCCGGTCACGGCGGACAGCGGTGCGAGGCCATCGCCGTGCTCGGTGGTGAGCGAGGGCGCCAACAGGTCGAGGACGTGCCGGACACGGCGGCTGAACTCGCAGACGGGGGCCGGGACGGCGTGACGTCGGGCCCAGCGCGCCACCGCGTCGTACAGGTCGGCCAACTCCGATCCACTGTCGGTGAGTTCCAGACCGGCGCCGGACGCGACCCGGATGAGACCGTGGGTGCGGGCCGTGTCGGAGGCGCTTCGCAGGTGGTGTGTGGAGAGGTCGGGCAGGGTGCCGGCCAGCCGTCGCGGCGGTATGGCGCCGTTGTCGTCGATCTCGGTGACCAGGCGGATCAAGGAGCGCGAGGCGAGAAGTTCGACGGCGTGGCGTACTTCGGCAGGGGTGAAGGGGGTGCTCATCGGCGCGGGCCTCCCGCCGGGATGGCTGCCTTCGGGCGGGCGGTCGGGGCGTGCGAGAAGAGATCGCGGTGGTGCCACGCCGGAGAGGATCCGGTCGTGCGAACGGGTGGGAGCGCCGCGGGGGCCGGCCGTGGCTGGCTGCTGAGCCACGGCCTCGGCGCGGGCGTCGCCTGCGGGTGTCCCCAGACCGGATGGTGGGACGCCTGGTCGAGGGGCTGCCCGGCGGACCAGGCGGACAGGGCTCCGAGCACGGGGCCAAGGCCATCGCCGGCTGCGGACAGCCGGTAGGGCTGGCCGATGCCCTCGGTGTCGACCAGGCCGTCGGCGACGAGCTGCCGCAGCGGCGGGTAGATGTTGGTCCAATCGCTGCTGGGCATCACGATCCGGGCCAGGGCCCGGCCGCTGACCTCCTGCCGGGACTTGAGCACCCACAGGATGGCGGCGGCGTGGCGCCGGGTGAGCAGGGTCAGGCTGTCCTCGATCTGCTCGATCGCGGGCAGCGGGCGGTCCGCCTTCTCCAGGTGTTCCTCGGCCCAGGTGACGATCACCGGCAGGACCTGCAGCAGGGCCGCACCGCGTTCGGTGTGGCGGTAGGTCACGTGCCGTGCGGTGTGTTCGGTGCGTTCGACGAGTCCGGCATCGCACAGCGACTTGAGCTTGGGGTGGAGCTGGCCGTTCTGCAGCCAGGACACCTTGGCCGCCAGCTCGCTGTAGCGCAGCGGCGGGCCGGAGAGGGCCAGGAGGATCCTCACGTTCCAGCGCGGGGTGATCATGGCAAGGGCCTCGGTGACCCGGGCGATGTCGGCGTCGGTGTCAGGGGGCAGAGCGGTGATGGCCAAGGGAGGAGCTCCTGGGTGAAGGAAAGAGAGGGATCGCCTGGGGTCAGCGGCTGTGCGCCGGGCTCGGCGCCGCAACAGGTGGAGCCGGAACGGGCGGCGAGCAAGCCGGCGGGGCATGCGTGGGGGCTGGGACGCGGGCCAGGCTTTGCAGAACGGCGGCGGCCGACTTGGCATGGACGTCGCGGACGGCGACGGCTTCGGCTAGCCGGCGTGCACCGTCGAGGAGGTGGGAGACCTCGTGCGGGCCGATCTGCCGCTCGGGGTGGAGCAGCCGGGCGAGGTGGTCGCGGTGGACGTCGATGCTGCGCTCGGCGAGGGCGAGGCCCTCGTGCATGCCGAGCAGGGCGGAGAGCATGCCGGGCGGCTGGTCCTGGGCGTGGGCTTCGAGGTCGGCGAACGGCGCGCCGTACAGGTCCTCGATCCGTCCGGCTATGTCGGTGGACGTGAGGTGGGGCAAGCGTGGGCTTTCACGGTCGGCGGGCCCGGGCCGCCCCGGCACGCTGGGGTGCCGGGGCGGCAGACGGGGGCAGGGTCGCGATGGCCCTGAACTGTGCCGTGCGGACGGGACGTTCCTGCTGGGCAGGCGGGGGCATGGTGCGCAGCAGTTCGCCGAGGGCGGCGCGGTAGCCGTCGCGGGCCTCCAGGGCTGCTTCCAGCCACTGCGCGTCGAAGCGGAGCTTGTCCGCCGACAGTTCGCCCATGTCGCGGTCCGGGTCCATGTCGGCGTGGACGCGGTCGCGGACGCGGGCGACCTGCTCCTCGGTGAGCGCCAGGAACGAACGCAGCTCCAGGGCACGGGTGAGCGCGGGGGAAGCATCCTGGCCGGCAGCCGCCTCGTACAGCTCGGGTACCGGCTTGCCGAAGACCTTCTGCAGGTCGTCGTCCATGGTGCTGGCCTTGTCCCGGCTAATCGGGCGGCCCTCGTCGACCGCCACGCCGACGCCGGTGCGGATGTACCGGCGGGACGGTGGGGAGCGCTGGTCTGCACCGCCGGGCCGGTGCGGGGCCGGAGGCGGGCGAGGCGCTGGGCGGCAAGGTCCTTCTTCCCCGGAGCGTCCGGGTCGAGGAGCCACCGCACGACCATGGCCCGGCCGTCGCGGGCGGTGACGGCCGCGTTCACCCGGTGGGCGAGGCCCATCGTCGGATCGTCGACCTCGCTGGGCTGGGTCTGCAGCGCAGCAACAAGATCGTCCTCCGCACGGTCCAGCACGGACTGGGCCTCGACGAGAAGGCCGTGCCACTTGACGACGTCGGTGGCGTCGGGATTCGCGGTCGGCGCGGCGGCGACCGCGGACTTCAACTGGTCCATGCCCATGCCGAAACGCGCTTCGATCCGTTCGGTGAGCACGCCCACGACATCCTCGGACTCATCGGATATGCCATCGGGCAAAGGGAAATCTCCTGTTCTCAAAAGGCCGATCCCTGGGGAATGGGGGACTGCCGTACCCGGTGGCTCAGCCGCTTACGCGCACCTGCTTGGGCCTGTCAGTCCAGGCACATCCGGACGTCGCGGTAGACGTACGTGCCGGAAACCCAGCCGTTGACGCCGGTCGTCTTGTCCGTGATGTAGAGCCAGTTGCCGCTCTTCTTGTGCACGCTGAAGCGGTGGCTCTTGTAGAGCACGCCGAGCGCGGTGGAATGCGTGGTGGCCTTGGACCGAATGGTCACGGCCGCGGTGTGCACCTCGTACGGCAGCGGCGGCTGGGACGAGCAGCTGCTCGCGGGGGTCGCGCTGGCGGTGGTGGCGGACAGCACCGGCAGAGCGAGGGCGCCGAGCATGGCCGCGGATATGGCAATTCGGGTGGAGCGCATGCGGAAGAAACCTCCGTGAAGGCATAGGGATTGCGGGGAAAGTGCCGCAGGGTTGTCCCGGCGGCTGTATAAGAGTCCGGAGAATCGCCGGTTTGGCTAACCGGCGATCGTCGGCTATGTTGCGCCGCCCTGGTCGGCTTTGACGCTCAGCGTGAGCGGCCGGGCGGGCGCGGCGCAGGGGCCTTCGGCAAGCCGGCCGGGCGGCTGGCGGCGGCTGCCGGGCGGACCGGCGGGAGAGGGCCGGACTCGCCGGTGAGGCGGTCGTCGCACCACTGCGGTGCCTCGCCGAGCGTGTCGAAGCCGCCCTCGCGCAGGGTGTGCGTCCACGTCTCGGTGTCGACCTCTTCGACCACGACGCGGAACGGTGAGGGGGCTCGCTCGTCCAGGGCGCGCAGGGCCACGACGATGACGATGTCTTCCGGGTCGTCGCTGGTGTAGGAGTAGCCCATGGCGTAGTGGTCGCCGTTGCCGGCGAGGCGTCGCTCCAGGGCTCGCGTGGCCTCGTCCGCCGGCGGCGGGCCCAGCGGGGCGAGGGCGATGGCATCGGGCGGACAGCCACGGTGGATGAGCCAGGACTGTGCCATCGCGGGCAGCGGTAGAGGGGCATGCTCGAAGCTGAACGTCCGCCTCTTGTGGTCCCGTTGCGGATGCACGGCGAGCACCTGCGGCACGCCGGGGTGTCCCCAGGTGGCGGTGCGGTCGAACAGGACGTAGTAGCTGCGCGCCGCGATGGCGCAGGTTCACGGCTCCCACGGCTTGCAGGGCGTCGCGTAGCCACAGGGCCGGGTTACAGCCGGCTCGGGGCGCAGGGGCGCCGAGGGACATAAGCTTGGCTTCGACGTACTCGTGCCCTTGCTCCTGTTGTCTCACCTTCTGGGCAGAGCGGTCGGAAACGCGCGGGCTCGTCGATTCCTGGATGCGGTCGTGTTCCAACCCGCGCGTCGGTGGTGGTTTTGGCGCCCTCCACGAGCGAGTTCGCCGCTCGGACAAGCGAGGACGACGACTGTGGGGATGGTGGCGAGCTCGTCGCGTACGACGACGGCGTCGGCGGTCTCCAGGGCAAGGTCGGAGCTGGCCTTGCCCATGGCGATGCCGGTGTGCGCGGCGGCCAGCGCCGGGGCGTCGTTAACGCCGTGGCCGACCACCAGCCCCCTGCGGCCCTGGTCCTCTACTGTAACTCCCGTACGGTGACGACCTTGTCCTGCGGGAGCAGTCCGGCGCGGACGTCGATGATGCCGACCTGGGCGGCCAGGTGGCGGGCGGCGCGCTCGTTATACGCCGACAACTTCAGGTCGGCGCCGGTGAGGTCGGCGCCTGACCTCCGGCGGGCCTAGAAGCGGCCCTCCTTGTCCAGGTTGATCAGCATGACGATCCACACGGCGGCGGCCCGCACCACGCCCAGCGCCTCAATCCGGGTCAGCTCCACGTCCTTCTGGCCGCCGCCGTGGCGCACCCAAGGCATCGCGGAGCCGTAGTTGTGCAGTTGGTTGATCGCCTGGCACAGCGGGGTGCGCTCGCCTTCGGGGAACAGCCGGCGAAGCCCGGAATTGATGTCCTTCTGCCCGGAGGCGATCTTGACGACGCCTTCCAGGGTGTTGACGGCCAACGCGACGGCCTGGCGATCGTCCCCGGCCTTCTGGGCGGTCAGGGCCTTGGACCAATTGCTCCGGGCGGTGGCGTACTTCCCGGTGAGCAGGGTCAGCGGGCGGACCGTGGCGTCCTGGACGTCCAGTTCTTCGGCCCCCTCGTCGTCCTCAAGGAAGGAGCCGTCGACCATCACGAGAGCGATTTCGGCCTCCTTGAGGATCTTGTTTACCCTCTCGTCGTAGGCCGATGATCCCCACATGCCGTTCGAGGTCAGGGCCTGCTCCAGCAGGTCGAAGACCTTGGGGTCCGGCAGCCGCTGCAACTGCTCGTTGATCCATTCGGGCAGGTCCCTGCCCCACAGGCCGGAGGGCACCGGGATGTCGAGCCAGGCGGCGAGGGTCGCAACCGCTTCCTCCTCCAGGGCGTGCACGACGTCCTGGAGTACTCGGCGTAGCCCGGGCGGGGCTACCTCACGTTCGTGACTCATCGTCAGTCCTTGGGCGCGGCGTGGCGCTTCAGCCTTCATTGTCGCCGAGCCGGCTGCTGGGCTCGGCCCGTTTTCGTATGAGTGAGCCGCGCTGGACCACGCCGGGGCGGCGGGTGGCGTGCGTTCCCGGCCAGCGGAGTGGCCCAGGAGTGGCTCTGCCCTGCGGTCCTGGGAATTAGGCCGTCGGGTCAGGTGCCATGCGCTGCCCGTGCGCGTGGCTGAGCAGGTACAGCGCCGCTTGCAAGATGAGCGCGACGTGGTGCTTGGGCGGGGTGCCGGCCAGGCCGTGGAGGATGTTGTTGCGCAGGTTCATCCCGCGGTCGGGGTCGACCAGGAGAAGTTCCAGCGCTCTGCTCCAGTCCGCCGGATACCCGGCCTCCGGCATGCTCTTCAGGAGCTTGCCCAGCAAGTCGACTCCACCGGGGCTCGGCCCCCAGGCCACGGAGACGACAGGAACCCGGGAGCGCAGGAGTTCCCGGAGGATCTGCTCGACCTGTGGCAGGGCGACGCACGCCGCGGCGTCGAATTCCTCCAGCCAGTAGTAGCAGAAGGCTCGGGCGAGGGTCCGCGCGCGCGGCTCGGGCAGCACCGCCTCGTGTGCCAGAGCGGCGGTCATCTCGAACTCGTCAGGTCGAAAGCGTTCGTGGATGCGGTCGAGCTGGATTGCGGTCAGGATCCCGAACAGTCCCAGGCCGCGGACCTGCATCGCCACGGCGAGGTCGTCGTTGGCCTCGACGGGCGGTCGGACGAAGACCGGCCCGGCTGGGTTGATGCGCGAGCACGGGATCCGTAGCAGGCCCTCGAGCGCGCCGTCGGCCTCGGCCTGCGCCCGCATCGCCGGGTGGATGTCCTGCACGGTGAGCCACAGCGCGGTCCGCAGATCCTCGGCTGCATCGACCCGGGCCTGCTGCCCGGCGATCAATGTGCGCGGGATGGTGCCCTCGGGCCGGATGGAGGTCCACTCCGGCGTGGTCTGCTGCAGGGCCATCTCGGCACGGGCCCGCAGGTCGGGCAGTCCCCGCTTCTGCGCCTGGGTCGCTGCCTCCGTCAGCAAGTACAGGCGGCGGTGCCTTGCATCGGCGGTATCGGCGGCGTCGAGGAGCGTGTGGACCACGGCGGCATCGATCTCCGTGTGGCGGCTGGGGCCCGCGTCCTTCCACAGTGCATCGAGGAAGCCAAGCCGGACATCCACGTCGCGGGCGAAGAGGTCGGCCGCCCGTTCGGCGAGGTCCGCGACATCGCAATCCAGGGTCTGCAACGTTTCCAGGACAACCAGCAGAGGTCCCCCCTCGTCCTCGGCGCTGGCTAGGAAGCGCTCGGCAAGGGCGAGGGCGTCCTTGGTTGCGCGTTCACGAACGTCGTGCTGCTTGAACTTGAGGGACAGCTCTCCGGCCCTCTTTAGGCACCGGGCGGCCCGCGGCAGCCCGTGGCCGTCCTGGGCGGCCAACAGCAGCTGCGCCGCGTCGAGGTATCCGGAGGCCGCGCCACGAACGTGGTCGGGTCTACGGCCGTGTCCGGCGTCGAGCAGCAGATGATGAAGGTGGCCACGGAGCAGAGGATCATCCACGTGGTCTGCGTATAGGCTCCAGATCTCCAACTGGGTCGGCGGAATCGGCGGGGCCTCCCGCGCCTCCTTCCGGGCCTTTAGCACCTCAGACGGCCGGCGACGCAAGGCCGCGACCAGCGCATCCCGCTGCTGCTCGACGGTCGTACTCGAACCGACGTCCATGGCCGTGAGGGAGAAGGCGACGGCTGCGTTGGAGACGGCGTCCTTCGCCGCCGCCATGAGCGCTGTCAGCACGCTCGGCTCGATCTGCGGCACGGGACCTCACTTTCGTCACCAGCAGTATCGAAGCAGCCGGTGTCCGAGCGCACTGATTTTCGTGCGCCCTGGCGGGAAGCCCTCGGGTTCAGCGGCCGCGTCGGCACGGCCACGGTGACGGGCACCCCGAACATGGCCACCCGCGCAGTTGCACCCCGTCGGCGTCGATGTCGTACAGACCGAAGCGGAACCGCGCGGCGGAAGGAGCCGCAGTAGTAGTGTTCGACCACGAAGGTCTTCGATTCCTTCTCCGGCAGCAGCTCGGCCGCGTACCGCCGGGCGTCGAACCCGCCCTCACCAACGTCACGGAAGGAGTGCCGTGGGCCGTTCCACCGCTGGCACCAGACGGGGACGGTAGGGACTTCGGCCAAGCCGTCGAACAGAGGGGTGTCTTGGACGGTAGTCACGGCCGCGAGCGCGGCGCGCTGGTAGCGTCGTCAGCAGAGCGGCAACACGTGGAAACTGTCCGCAGAAGCTGTGCGGGCTGTCGTGGTGTTCGGCGAGGGGAACGAGCATGTCCTCGTGGACGGCGACCTTGCGGTAGAAGTCAAGGTACTTCTCCTCGTCGGCGTCGAGGTCGTCCAGGTCGAAGTCGACTTGGGGGATGGACTTCCGGTCCGGGTCCGGCGCCGGTCGGTGGGAGACAACAAGAGCCTTTCGGTGAAGTCAGCGCCGCTGCGCCGGGGCGAGCCGGGACCTTCGGCGCCTGCACCGTGGGAGCCCGGCGGGCGGCGAACAGCGCGGCCCGTCCGGCGTCGGTGAGCGCGACCGGCTGGCCTGCGTGCACAGGGTGGCCGGTGTCCCGGGCGACCAGGCCGGCGTCCTCCAACTGCTGCAGCTTGGCGTGGGGGATGCGGGTACCGGAGGCGGCTGTGACGGACATCCGGCCGGTCAGCAGGTGTTCGTAGAGCTTGGCGCCGCCGGCGATGGCGAGCAGCGCCGCCTGGTCATCCGTCGAGAGCTGCCGGGGGTCGGGCGCGCGAGCCGCCGCTGCTGCTTCGATGGGCTCCAGGGCGGCGAGCACCTTCCTAGCCGCGGCGTCCCGCGCGGCGGTGGCCTCTTCCAGCTGGTCCATGGTGCGGTCGATGCGCGTGAACAGCGCGCTGTCGACGTCGAACTCGCCGCTGGACAGGCGGTTGAGGAGCCGGAGGTAGAAGGTGACGCTGGTCTGGGCCTTGGCCAGTTCACGGGGCCGGTCGACCAGGTGGGCGTGCTGCTCGTCGAGGATGCCGCGGTCGCGGTAGGCCCACAGGGTGTCGATGTCGTGCCCGGTGACGGCTTGGAGGCGGTGGTCGAGCGGGGAGACCGCACGCCGGGTGGGTGCCGGCGCGGGTGGAGGGTGCATAGGCGGATCTCTGTGCGTTCAGCGGGTGTGATGGTGCGCGGGGTTTGGGGCGGGACGGGGTAGCCCCGGCAGTGCGGTGGGCGGCGGACCGGGCCGGGGTACGGGAGCGCGGGTGGTCAGCTGCGGGGAACGCGAGCGTGCCGCGTGGGTGCGGGCGCTCAGCGGCCGACGGGTCATCCCTAGGCGGCGGCCGACTTCGTCGTAGACGTCGTTGCCTGCTCGCGGCCGGATGGCGACGACGTGGATCTCCTTGGGATGCGCGGACTCCGCGGGTGCCGGGCGGACGCCGTAGACGACACGCCAGTCCTTGCGCAAGTCCACGAACAGCTTCCTGAATCCCTCCAGGTCACCGTCGAGACGCAGGCCGAAGCGCTGCGCGTTCACGACTTCCTGCAGGTAGGCGAGGGTGAGGTCGCTATGTCGCTTGGGGCCTGGAGGAGATCGGTCAGCGCGCGGGGGTCGAAGCTCAGTGCGAAGGCGGGCTGTCCCGCTCCCGCGGTCATGACGTCGGCTCGTCCGGTTCGGCGGCTTGTGTCGTGTTCGCCGTCTCCGTGCGCACGGACGGCGGCGGGCCGGGCAGAAGGCGGTGCGCGGGCCGGTCGGGCGAGGTCATGCAGGCCGACAGCGGCCCACCCGGCGCGCGGATCGCCGCGACGGCGTGGGTGAGGAAGTCCCGGTGCCACACGAACAGACCGGCCAGCCCGGCTTCGGGATCCTTGTGCTGCTGGTAGGCGAGCCACAGGGCGTGGAGCCAGGCCACCACGTCGTCGTGCTCCTGCCACTGCAGGCACCAGGGAGCCGCGGTGGTGACCTCCGCCCCGTACACCGGGAGGAAGAAGTCATCCACCCATTCGGACAGGGCGTCGAGTTCGTCCTCGCGTTCTTCTCCGTCGAGTTCCAGGATCGGGCGGGGCTCCGGTGGAGCGGCGGGAGGCGGCCCACCGAGTCCTGGCATGCCGAAGGCCGCGAACGGTGATCCGCTGGGCGGCGGGGCAGACGCGAGGTGGTCGAGCTGCTGAGCCTGTTGCGCCGACTGCTCCATGAGCCGCCGCACGCTCGCCTCGATTCCCTCCAGCTGTCGATCCGGAATACGAACCGGCTCCAACTCGCCATCGTCAGGCGACTTTGTTGATTCGGGCATTGAAAAGCTCGGCCTCCTACGAGACACGGGATGAGAAAAGGACGGAAGCGTCTGCGCGCGGCCCATCCGGCGAGCTGCACGGCCACTACGGCGGTATGTCGCCGACGGCTACGCTTGGGGAGCCGGTCGCCTTGGCAGCAGGCAAGGACGGGGCTCAGCCGGTAAGGTCCACGTCGTCCTGCGTGAGGGTTTCGCGGATCGTCTCGGTGAGCCGGTCGGCCGCGATCGACGCGTAGTGCTCGGTCTTCTCCACGCCGATGAAGTCCCGGCCTTCCAGCAGAGCGGCCACGCCCGTGGAGCCGGAGCCGGCGCAGAAGTCGAGGACCGTGCCGCCCTCGGGGCTGATCTTGACCAGCTCGCGCATCACCTCGACCGGCTTCTGCGTGATGTGCCGGCGCTGCGCGCCCGACGGCTGCGACGCCGAGTACATGCCGGGCAGATAGACCGGGTTCTGGGAGCCGTCGATCGCCCCCTTAGACGCCCAGACGATGAATTCGCAGTTCTGGGTGAACCGGCCCTTCTGCGGCCTGGCCTGCGGCTTGTGCCAGGCCAACACACCGCGCCACAGCCACCCCGCGGCCTGGATCGCGTCCGTCGTCGTCGGGAGCTGACGCCAGTCGGTGAACAGCAGCGCGGTCCCGCCGGTCTTCGTCAGACGGTGCGCTTCGGTCATGATCTGCGTCAGCCAGAACGCGTAGGACCTCTGGTCCATGTTCTCGCCGGTGAAGTCTGCGAGGTCGTTCTTGGCATCGGCGGAGGTGTACTTCTGCTTCGCGGAGCGGGTGGTGCGCTCCTTCGCGGTCCGGCCACCGCTGTTGTACGGCGGGTCGGTGATGACGGAGTCGACGCAGCCGTCCGGAAGGCCGGAGAGAACGGCCAGGGCGTCGCCCTGGTGAAGGGAAAAAGGCAAAGAGGGGCCCCTATTCGGGTGCGGATTCACGGTGGGAACTAGCCGCCTCGCACAGGAGTCCTCGCAGGCCGGAAGTGGGCGTGCAGAAGCCCAGGGCCGCAGACCGAGGAGGCGAGGGGAGTCCAAAAACTGTAGAGGCGAATCCGCCGACGACCAAGAAGTGCCGTGCGAGGGTGCCGGATTCCGGCACCCTCGCGCCAGCTTTTTGGTCAACCGCCAATCCGCATCTACTGTTTTTGAACCGCCCGGCGCACACCGCCGCTGGCTACTCCCCCGCCACACCTCACGGAGGTACCCCCTTGCCCCGGCACACCTAGCTCACGGCCCGGCCAGCTGGGAGCGAGCGGCAACTCGCCCCGCATCGGTTCGCCTTGATCGCCCACCCCGGCCGCCGCGCCCTTCCACCACGCCTCGCGCACGCGGCACGCCGGACACCGCACCCCCGAAGGACACGCTCATGACGTCTCGCTACCCACCCCTGCCCGACCTCGCTGACCCACGAGCGGTCCGCTCCGGTTGAAGGCGCTCGCCGCCGGCATCGGCGTCGTCTTCCTCTCCCCGCTTCTGCTCGCCGGCACCGGCATGATGATGGCGTCCTCCGCGGACGCCGTTCAAAGCAGCAGCAGCTCCCTCATCTGCCTGAACGACATCGACACCGGCAAGGTCGCCGAGCAGGTCACCAAGATCCTCGACGGGGCGTCCGGCAAGACCGTCCACGTCGAGGGCCTGGACCTGCCCGCCGAGCAGGTGCCCAATGCCCAGACGATCGTGGCCACCGGTATCAGCCTCGACGTCCCCAAGAAGGGCCAGGTCATCGCGCTCGCCACGGCGATGCAGGAGTCGAGGCTGCGCAACCTCAACTATGGCGACAGGGACAGCCTTGGGTTGTTCCAGCAGCGTCCCTCCCAGGGCTGGGGCACCGCCGAGCAGATCCGTGACCCGACGTACGCGAGCGAGCAGTTCTACAAGCACCTGCTCAAGGTGAACGGCTGGCAGCAGATGACCGTCACCCAGGCCGCCCAAGCAGTACAGCAGTCCGGCCTGCCGGACGCCTACGCGCAGTGGGAGCACCTGGCCACCGCGCTGCAGGAAGCCATCGCCAAGACCTTCCCCGGCGCCGGCAACAACAAGGACGCCAAGGAGCCGAACCCAGGCAAGGACCCGGGAGCCGGCACTACCGGCTGCGCTCCGGGCCAGGACGGCTCCGGCTTCGGCCCGATCCCCGAGGGCAGCGTCCCGAAGGGATACAAGATCCCCAAGGACGCCGACCCGAAGGCACGCAACGCCATCGAGTGGGCGATGCACCAGCTCGGCACCCTCTACCAGTGGGGCGGATCCTGCACCAACGCCCACGGCCCCGACCCGATGGGCCGCTGCGACTGCAGCTCGCTGATGCAGCAGGCGTACGCACACGCCGGCGTCACCCTCAGCCGCACCACGTACACGCAGGTCAACGAAGGCCAGGCAGTCTCGCCCGCCCAGCTCAAGCCCGGTGACCTCATCTTCAGCCGCGGTACCGCGGGCCGTCCCGAGCACGTCGGCATGTACATCGGCGAGGGCCTCGTGATCGAGGCACCGCGCACCACCAAGCCGGTCCGGATCACCCCGATCAAGGACTGGACGATTCTCGCCGCCCGCCGCGTCATCTGACGCCACCGCCCGGCCACCGCTCCAGGCCGGCCGCCGCGGCGATGTCCCGCGCCCCGAGCGCATCTCCCCACCCCCTCTGCTTTCCCTCCCCCCGCCGGCCCCTCGTCTGGCCCGCGTATGCAAGGAGCCCGCCACACCTATGTCCCTCCCTCTCGCAGACCGCGTCATCCAGCTCGCCTACGACCCAGGGATCTCGCCCAAGGGCGGCGGCCTGCCCGGGCTCAGCGTGCTGAAGAACGTCGTCAACTCGATCAACATGTTCGGGATCATCGCCGTCGTCGGCGCCCTCGCCGTCTCGCTCGGCGTGTGGGCATGGGGGCACCACACCGGCGGCCACCAGGCCGAGGCCAACGGCAAGAAGGGCGCCGTCGTCGCCGCGGGCGCCGCCCTCGGCCTCGGCGCCGCGAACGGAATCGTCGCGTTCTTCTCCACCCTCGGCTCGCAGGTCCACTGATGCGGAACCGATTCCCCACCCTCTCGCTGACCTCTTACGGCGTCGGCTGGTCGGCCAACCGACGCATCGCCATCGTCGCTCTGATCGTCACCGTCCTGCTCACCATCGCCGCAGCCGTCGCCTGGCTGTCCGGCAGGGGCAACGCCCACCGGGATCCGACCGCTGCCGGGCCAGCCGCGACGCACAGCCCGTCCTCCTCCGAGGCCCCCGCCCCGAAACCCGAGGCCGACTCCGGTTCTGTGCCCAAGCCTCCGCAGATCTCCGAGCCGGTCGCGTACGCCAAGGCAGCAGCCCAGATGCTGTGGTCCTACGACACCCGCGACACCAGCCGCGACCAGCAGCTCGCTGGCATGCGCGCGTGGATGACCAAGGAGCCCACCTATGCCGACTGGGCGTCCGTCTCCGGCCAGGTCCCTGATCCGTTGCTGTGGTCGCGAATGGCCGACCAGGACCAGCACGCCACCGCCCGCGTCACCGAAGGCCACTACCCGGGCGCGTTCAAGCAGGCCCTCGCCGAGGACCCCTCGGCGATCACCGAGGCGTACATCTACGTCGTCACCGTCAACGGCGCGCAGCAGATCGCCTGGAAGAAGGGCGGCGGCGGAGCCGAGGAGCGCGCCGTGACCCTCGCCGTGCAGTGCCGCCCCGGCCACGACTGTGCCCTGGCCGCCATCGCTCCGAGCGTCACGCAGTGACCCACGCCTGACACGAGACAAGGAGGAGTAATTCCCCGTGGGTTTCTGTGATTACCCCCTGGCGGACAAACTCTGTGCCGTCGGCGACGCGGTCGATTTCGCCTCGGACCCTGGCAAGGCCATCGGTGACTGGATGGCGAAGTCCGCAGGTGAGCTGGCTGCGGCAGCGGCCGACTTGGCAGCCAAGGCGGTCAACACCACCACGAGGGTGGACCTGAACGCCGGTTGGTTCCGCGACAACTACGAGATGCTGCTGCCGTTGGGCCTGGTCCTGCTGGTCGCCACCTTCTGCGCGCAGCTCGTCCGGGCCGCCGTCAGACGCGACGGACAAGCCCTCACCCAGGCGTTCACCGGCACCATGTCAGGGGTCCTGTTCGCGTTCTGCGCCATCGCCCTGACCACGGTCGCCGTCGAAGTCGTCGACGCCGTCAGCGACGGCCTGTTCAAGACCGCGCACCTGAGCATCGAGTCGGCCGTGCGCCGCATCGTGAAGGTCAGCCAGATCGGGTCCCTGGCCGGACTCGGCTGGCTCGTCCCGGTCGTCGTCGGTCTCGGCGCCGCCATCGGCGCCTTCCTCTACTGGTGCGTGATGATGGTCCGCAAGGTCGGCATCCTCGTCATGGTCACCCTGGCCGTCTTCGCGTCGGCCGGCGGCGGCTGGGAGGTCGCACGCCGCTGGTGCAAGGGCTGGATCGAAGCCACCGCCACCCTGGTCGTCAGCAAGCTGCTGATGACTGTGATCTTCGTGCTCGGCATCGCCGCCATGGGCAAGACCGACGCCACCGACGGCATCGCCGCCCTCGCCGACGTCATGTCCGGCATCGTGATCATGATCCTGGTGCTGCTGTGCCCCTATGCCGTCTTCAAGTTCGTGCACTGGGCGGCCGACGGCACCGACGGCGAGTCCATCCACCGCGCCGGCGGAGCCGGAGCGCAGATCGCCAAGGCCCACGCCGAGAACGCCGCCCGCAAGGCCGCGGCCGCAGCGGCCACCGCAGGGACCGGCGGAGCGGCAGCTGGAGCGGGTGTCGCCGCCGCGGAAGGCCCCGACGCTGGCGGAGGCGGATTCCCCGGCGACATCGCCGCCAACCCGACCGGCGACAGCGGCGGCGGCAAGGACGCTTCGCAGGGTGGCGGAACGGGCGGCTCGCCCGGTGGCGGTGCCATGAAGTCCGGCCTGGAGAAGGCCGTCCAGCCCGGGCCGACGAGCGTGTCGGATGACACCAGCGGCCAGGTGGGCGGCAGCCCGGGGCCGGGTGGATCCGGCATGAGCGCCGCGTCCGGCCAGCAAGGCGGCTGGCAGTCAGTGCCGCCGACCACGACCCCGCCGCCGCAGGGCGCACCACCGTCCCCTGGGGCACAGAACGCCACGCCCAGCGGGACGGCCTCACCGCCGCCGCCTGCGACCGGCCTCTGATCCCCTGTCCGTCTACCGGGGGCGGGACGTGTACTGCACCCCCGCCCCCGGGTTTCCGCCCGCGCTTTCAGGACCCACCCCTTGACTGATCTCTCCGTCGCTCCGGTCACGGTGAAGTTTCCGCACCGGTCCCGCCGCGGCATCCTCCTCGGCCTCTCCCTGCCCCAACTCGTCCTTGTTTCCTGCACGCTGGCGCTGTTGCTGATGACGGTGGTCTCCACCGGGCTGGTCGGCGCCGTCGCCCTGGCACCGCTGTGGGCGGCATCCGGTGCGCTCGTGGTGATCCGACGGCACGGACGCTCCCTGATCGACTGGGCGCCGATCGTCGCCCGCTACGCACAGCGCCGACGCACCGGCCAGACGCTCTGGCTCGCCCGGCCCGTCACCCGGCCCCGGCAGGACGGCATCCTCCACCTGCCCGGCACGGCCGCCTCCCTCAAGGTGGTCACCCCCGGCGACTCGGCCAACGGCGCCGCGGCCGTGCACGACCCGCACCGGCAGACCCTGACCGCCATCGCCCGGGTCAGCAGCCGCGCCTTCGCCCTCCTCGACCCCGCCACCCAGAACCACAACGTGGGCAGCTGGGGACGCGCGCTTGCGGGCATCGCCCGCACCGGGCACATCGCCACCGTGCAGGTGCTGGAGCGCACCGTCCCCGACAGCGGCGACACCCTCACCCGCCACTGGGCCCAGAACGGGCAGCCCCAGACACCGGTCGCCGGACAGATCTACTCCGAACTGGTCGCCTCGGCCGGTCCCGCCGCCGCACCCCACGAGACCTACCTCGCCATCTCCCTCGATCTGAAGGCCGCTCGGCGCCTGATCTCGCAGGCCGGCGGCGGGCTGCCCGGCGCGTTCACCGTCATGGAGCAGACCACCGCCTCCATCGCCCAGGCAGCCCGCAACGCCGGACTGATGGTCACCGGGTGGCTGACTGCGCGGGAGATCGCTGCCGTCATCCGCACCGCCTACGACCCGGGGGCCCTCGCCGCACTCCAGCAGTGGTCCGACACCGGCCGCGCCGAAGCAGACCCCGCAGCCGCCGGACCCGTCGTCCAGGTCGAGGAGTACGACCGCCTCGCCACCGACAGCGCACGGCACGCCACATATTGGGTGGAGAACTGGCCTCGCACCGAGACGAACGCCGGCTTTATGCACGGCCTCATGTTCACCGCTGGTGTGCGACGCAGCCTGTCCCTCATCTACGTACCGCAGGGGCTCGAGTCCGCGCTGCGGGACGTCCAGCGCAAGAAGGCCGCGATCATCGCCGACGCCAACGAACGCGCCCGCCGCGGGCAGGTCGACAGCGAAGAAGACTCCGTCGAGTACGCCGACGTCAAACAGCGAGAGCGCCAGCTCATCGCCGGACACGCGGACGTCGCCCTGACCGGCCTCGTCACCGTCACCGCCGAGACCGACGCCCTCCTGGACGCCGCCTGCGCACAGATCGAGACCCACGCCGTCACCTCGGGCGTCGACCTACGACGGCTGAACTACCAGCAGCCCGACGCGTTCGCCGTCGCCGCACTCCCCCTGGCCCGCACCACCCTGTAGCTGCCAGTTCGCCCCCACACCCCGCTCCCGCCCCTTTGACGGCAAGGACCTCCCATTGATCCCTCCCCGTCCCAGCGCGCCCGACGCGCACCCCTACCTTCGGGCCGCCACCGCAGGCGTCCGCCACCACGCTCGTGCCCTCAACCGTGCCGCGCCCCCGGATCGCGGGCACCTCGACACCCTCCACGCCCACCTCACCGAACTACACCGGTACATCGACCAGTTGGCCGAGGTAGCACGGCCCCCGCACCCTGTAGCAGGCCGCCACCTCGCCACCGCGCACACCCGCCTGTGGCAGGCCACCACCGAGCTCCACTGCGCCTTCCACCTGCTGCCCGGCAACACAGCGCAAGCAGATACCGAGACGAGCGCGTGCCATCCGGAACGGCTGCCCGACGGGCCGCCCGTGCTGACCATCTGCCAACGCCACCTCGCCACCGGGCACAGCATCCGGCGCAAGACCACCCCCACCGACCTCCGTCCGCACACCACGGCCTGCGTGCGATGAGCACCACCCGCAGAATCGAGGGCCCCCGATGAGCCACCGGCCCACTCGCCGCGCCCGCCGCGCCTCCGCCAGCCCGCTGTTCACCCCCCACGGCACCGACCGGGCCAGCCGCAAGGCAGCCCGCCGCCAGCTCGCCGAAGCCACCGCCAAGGCCCGCGCCGAAGCCACCGCCCACCAGGCCGAGAGCACACCCGCCGAGCACGAGATGCCCGCTCCGCTCTACCCCCCGAGCGGACGTTCCGGGCCCGCCTCCGCGCGCAACAACCGGCTGAAGCTGCCCGCACACCGCATGACCACCGCCGTGGCCGCCGGCGCCTACCCCTTCCTCGCCGAAGGCGGGCTCGGCGCCGAGGGCATCTACATCGGCCGCGACGTCCACGCGGAAGCATCGTTCGTCTTCGACCCGTTCGCGCTGTACGGCAAGGTCGAGGGATTCACCAACCCCAACCTCCTGCTCGCCGGAGTGATCGGCCAGGGCAAGAGCGCGCTCGCCAAGTCCTTCGCACTGCGCTCGGTGGCCTTCGGCTACCGCGTCTACGTTCCCTGTGATCCGAAAGGCGAGTGGACGCCGGTGGCGAACGCGCTCGGCGGCCGGTCCGTCGCGCTCGGCCCAGGACTGCCCGGACGGCTGAACCCCCTGGATGCGGCCCCGCGGCCGGACAGCGTGACGGAGGCGGACTGGGTCGGCGAGATCCGCAAACGGCGCCTGCTCCTACTCGGCTCCCTCGCCCGGACCGTCCTGGGCCGGGACCTGATGCCCATGGAGCACACCGCCCTCGACGTCGCCCTCGACGCCGTCGTCACCCGCGCCGCCGCCACCGGCCGCACCCCGCTCCTCGGCGACGTCGCCGCCACCCTCAACACCCCCAGTGCGCTCGACGAAGCCGCCGGCATGATGTCCGGCCAGCTCGGCGACGCCGCACGCGACCTGGCCCACGCGATACGCCGCCTCGTCCACGGTGACCTGGCCGGCATGTTCGACGCCCCCTCCACCGTCGCCTTCGACCCGCACGCGCCGATGCTCACCATCGACCTGTCCCGGCTCGGAGGATCCGGCGACGACACCGCCCTCGTCCTGGCCATGACCTGCGCAAGTGCCTGGATGGAGTCCGCCCTCTCCGATCCGAACGGCGGCCGGCGCTGGATCGTGTACGACGAGGCGTGGCGCCTGATGCGGCACGTGGGGCTGCTGCAGCGGATGCAGGCCCAGTGGAAGCTCTCCCGTGGCCTCGGCATCGCCAACCTCATGGTGATCCACCGGCTGTCCGACCTGCTCACCGCCGGCGACGCCGGATCACAAGGCCGCGCCCTCGCCGAGGGCCTCCTGGCCGACTGCAGCACCCGCATCATCTACCGCCAGGAGACCGACCAACTCCACGCCGCCGCCGCCCTGCTCGGCCTGACCTCCGTGGAAATGGACGCCATCGCGCACCTCAACCGGG
Organism: Streptomyces bullii; assembly: GCF_042657145.1. Taxonomy (NCBI): domain Bacteria; kingdom Bacillati; phylum Actinomycetota; class Actinomycetes; order Kitasatosporales; family Streptomycetaceae; genus Streptomyces; species Streptomyces bullii. The sequence continues at coordinate 198,055 of NZ_JBHSNY010000004.1, read as the reverse complement.
GCCGTGGTCTGTGGAAAGTCGCTGGCAGATCCTTCATCGTCCAGCACCTGCTGCATCCCCACGAGCTGGCGCTCTTCGACACCGACGCCCGAATGCATTGAAAGAGCGTCTAGTTCACGAATCCTGACAACACCCCATCGAAGGACTTTCGTATCTCCCCGCGTGACCCGGACTTCGACCTGTACGACAACGTCGGCCGCGACGCCGACCAGATCCACGCCGCCCGGTACAACCTCGCCACCCGCGGCGACCTGAAGCGGTGGGCGCGACGCGACGCGCAGCCCTTCCGCGACGCGCATCCGCTGCCGGACCAACCCTGGCCCGCACCCGACCTCACCCCCTACCTGGACGCCCTCGCCGCGGCTCAGACTCCGGCGGAGATCGAAGCAGTCACCGACCACTTCCTGGACGCCGCCGAACCTGCACTGCGTGCCGTGAGCGACTACCTCGTCGCCGCCGCCCGGTGGCGGCGGGAGAACCGCGGTGCGGCCAAGGGATCTCCCTCAAACCTGCTGATGACAGCGGCCAGCCGGGCACTGTCGGTCCTGGCCCTCGCTGACGAGGCCGGCCTGAGCAGGCTGCGCGCCGCCTACGACCCGGCCCCCGCCCCCGCGACCCTGGGGCTAGCGCAGGTGTCCCGCCCGCTCCTCCGTCCCCCGGCGCGGCACCCCGCCGATAGCTCTCTTTCGGCGATTCCTGTCCCGCCCGCCTCTCGCAAACGCGATCCCGAAGGACCACCACTGTCGATCGACATGGCACCGCCACCGCCTGCACACGGAGTCCTCTTGAAACGTCCCCCTCACGTGAACGCCACCGAATGGGCCGAAGACCAACAACGCCGAGCCGAACTCGACGACCTCATGGCACAGGTCGCCGACCAGGAAGCCCAGATGGAACACGACCTGATCGCCACCCACGACGAGTACGAACTCGGCTTCAGTCAGGAGTCATAGCCGGGAGTCACCCCCGCTCGACGGACGCCTCCACCACACCGATCGCCCGCCTCCTCCCGCGGGAGGAACCGTGGCCGCTGACGAAGCGAGCACCCCAGACTCCCGCCGCGTTGCCTCGCTCGCACCGCTTCCCGACCACCGCAACGTGGACACCCCGTGGTGGCAGGAGCTGTGGCGTAGACACGCGCACATCACCACGCCGCTGCGGGCGCGCGGCCTGCAGTGCGACATCGAGTTCGGCCTCAGCGCCTACATCGTGCGCGTCTCGCTCCCCGACGACAGTTACCTGATCATCGGTCCGCAGCAGGAGCCGTCCTCCGAGCGCCCGCCGGGAAACCCGGAGGGCTGGATCGCGACGCGTGAGCACCCCGACGACCCGTCGCTGTTCGAGGTCCTCTACGACTCGGCCCCCTCCGACGACCCCCGTGCTCCGCAGCGGCCCGAAGCCCGCCACGGCGGCAGCGCCCAGCCCCTGATCGAGGCGATCGACCAGCGCCTGGCCCAACTCGGGCTGCTGCCGCACTCTGTCTTGCCCGGCGAAAGCCCACACGTGGACTCAGCCCAGCCGGCGCCCGCGCCCCAGGCCCAGGGCGTCCCCGGCACACCGGACCGTGCTCCCGTCTACGTCTACGGCGACGCGCTGCGCGCTCTGACCGACCGACTCAACGGAGCGGAGTCGCACGCGGATGCCGCTGCCCTGCTGCACCAGATCCTGGAGCCCACCGACGGCCTGCTGGCGCAACTCGGCGAGTTCTTCGAAGCAGCCGGGGAGAAGGCCAAGGAAGCGGAGGAGGACGACGGCTTCGACCTGTCGTACGACCTCGCCGACGCCGCCGCCGAGATCCGCAACCTCGCAGAGGTCCTGCACGTGGCCGAGGACCGGATGCGGGCCCTCACCCCCCTCGCGTCGGCACCGCGACTGCCCTGCAGCCCGGCCCGTACACCGTCCCTTCCCTCGCGAGTGCTCCCGCCGGCGCAGCCGCGGAACGCGCGCTGACCCGGACCATCGCTTCCCTCCAGGAACACATGACCTCACCCCGCACCGACCTGGCCGCCTTCGCCGCCGGCCTTGCCGCGCGCCTGCCCGGCACCTGGACCAGCCAGTACCAGTGCCACGCGCAGTACGCGGACCAATTCCCCTGTACCGAGCAGCTCTGGGACACCGGTCACGTCGACTATGTCGTCAGCCACGTCCTCACCCACGACGCCGTGCTCCACGGGCCGGCCGACCAGAGGCTGTACGTGACCGACCGCCCCCGCTATCTGCACCAGTTCGTCGTCGCCCCGCTCGCGCCCGACAGCAGGCACATCAAGCCCCACCACTTCGCCGGAGTCGAGGAACCCAACGGCATCGCCGTTCCCAAGGACCCCGCACGCGCGGCAGCACGAGTCGCCCGGCGGCTGCTGCCCCGCTACGAAGAAGCCCTGCAGGCCGTCCTCAACAACGCGGCGCACCAGCCCCAGCCACCGCACCGGCCCCAACCGCCACAGGTCGACCAGGTCCTCACGCTGACCCTCTACAGCGACGGCGCCCTCGGCGCGCCGTACGAAAGCGTGCCGGTCGATGCCCGCATGACGCTGTACGCCCACGGCTTCCAGTACCACCCGCACCAAGCAGCGTTCCTCCTGCCCACCGCCTACGGGGACACCGCTCGCGCCCTTCGCGTCCACGCCGTGGTCCAGCAACTCACCGCCCAGGGCATCGGCGTGAACCAGCGCCACTCGGCGCCCACCACCAGCGCCGCCCTTCCGCCGGCCTCAGCGAAGGCCGCGTCCCCGATCCGCCGTACGCGCTGACCCGCCCCCAGACCTTGGAGTCTCCATCCGCATCGCCCGCCGCACCCTGCCGCTGTTCGTCGGCGCCGCCTGCCTCGCCCTGGCGCTCACCGGTTGTGCCACCGACAACGATGCTGCCGTCGCCAAGCAGACGCCCAGCGCCAGCAGCGCGCCGCAGCCGGCGCCTGCCCTCAGCGCCGCCCAGGCCCGCGCCGTCATCACCCACTACTCGCAGATCAACAACGAGGCCAACGCCGATCGCAACCGCGCTCTGCTCGGCACCATCGAGGACGGCCCGCTGTACGCCATGTCCGTCTCGGACTACGCCGAGACCGAGGGACTTCCCGCGACCGACCGCACGCCCTACAAGCCCTGGTCCTACGACACCGCCAGCACCACGCTGTACATCCCGCGCCTGGCCGCCGGACAGGACCGCTGGTTCGCCGCCGCGCTCTCGGACGACAAGGGCAAGGCCCCCTCGCGTCTGGCGGTGTTCGCCGAACGACCCCAGCACAAGCGCTGGGAGATGGTCTCCGTCGTCGACCTCGACAGCCCGAAACTGCCGGACATCGCACTCGACCACGACGGGTACGCGACGGCCGTCGCCGCCGACGGCAACAAGCACCTCGCCGCCGACGCCGGCGTTCTGCGTGCCGCGGTGCTCGACAACTTCGCCACCGGCGGCACGCACACCGGGACGAAGGTCTTCACGCCAACCACGGCAAGCAAGCGGCAGATCGAGGTCCACGACAAGACTGGCACCCGCTACGGGGACCAGGGCACCACCGTCTTCGCCGGCGCCGACAACCGCTACAAGGACGCCTACGCCCTCAAGACCACCGACGGCGCCGCGCTAGTTCTCTTCTCCCACATGCACACGCAGACCGACGCCGTCGCGCACTCCGGCCTGCAGATCAACCCGGGCAAGGAGGACCGGGCCTGGCTCCACGATGTGCCCCGCACCTCCATCAGGTACACGTTCGTGTGCAACGACGCCGCCACCGTCCCCGCGAAGGCTGCCCCGTCCCGCCTGATCGGCTACACCTGCGCCCGCACCGATGCCTCCGGCCCGCCGGTCCCGTCCAGGTCGGACCGCGTGTAGACGCACCCGCGCGCCACCTGATGGCCGCCGAACATTTCCCGCCCCCTGCTTGCTGCGGAGAGCTCCCTGTCCACTCGCTCCTTCATCGCCCGCCCCACCGTCGGCACGGGCTACAGCGGCATCCACGTCCAGCTCGACGGCGTGCCCAGCCACCACCTCCCCCTGCTCCTGGCCGCCTACCAGTACAAGTTCGGACGCGACATCAAGGCCATGTGCCGGCACCTCATCGACGACGTCGCTCTCGGCTGGGACGAACTCGGCACCGATCTCCTCGACGATGCCCCGCCCGCACTCGTGACCGCGCTGACCGGCGGCAACCACTGGCCCAGCCGAACCCTCGACCACCTGGTCACCCCGGACGGCTCGCCGCCGGTACGCATGTCGGTCACCGACGAGACCGCCGATGCGCAGGACATGAAGTGGGGGTACGTCCTGCACAAGGAGGGCGTCGAGGTGATCAGCCTCCTGCACGAGGACATCGGCCCCATCGTGAGCTGGGCCATCGACCCGCGCACCGCCTTCAACGACCACCCGGCGGCCTGGTCCTCCCGCGACTCCCCGCCCGCTATCCGGGCATCGCGCAGCACGCCGAGTCCGAGCGCTCCTGCCGCAACCCCGGCAAAGGCCGGCCCCTCGCGCCCCACCGCCCGCCGCTAGCTTTCCCTCGTCTTCTCGGAGCCTTCCCTGCCCCCGCGCACCACGCCCTTGATCACCGTCGTCATCGCCAGCCGCCTGCGCGAAGACCGGCTCGACTACCTGACCGCCATGCACGCGAGCCTGACCCGGCAGTCCGTGCCGTGGGAGGCCGTGATCGCACTCGACGGTGCCTCGCCCGACCGCCTGCCGGCCCCCCTCGCACAAGATGCCCGCGTTCGCACCCTGTCGCTGCCCCGGCCGGCCGGCGCCGCCTGCGCCCGCAACCTGGCCCTGAACCACGTACGCACCCCGTACACCAACTGGGCGGATGACGATGACGAGTTCACCGACGATGCGATGGCCGTACGGCTGAACACCCTGGAGTCGACCGGGGTCGGCTGGTGTGCGGGCTGGAGCGAGGACCACTACCCCGACGGCTCGACCACCCTGTGGCGCTGCCCCACGCCGCCCGGCCGGCACGAGGCCGGCGACGTGTGGACGTACTGGAAGTCGCCGGCGGACACCATCCCCATCGGGCCGACCACGATCCTCGCCCGCACCGACCTCGTGCGCGCCGCGCCGATGGGCGGCCTCGTCCAAGGCGAGGACTACTGCGCAGCCCTCGGCGTCACCGCGCTCGCGCGCGGGATCCTGCTGCCAGTGCCCGTGTACAGGTACCGCAAGTGGAACGGGCAGATGACAGCCCAGGTCGGATACGACCAGCTGGAATTGGCGGCCCGCGAGCACGCCTGGGCGTACGGCCGCAGCCTGCGCTCCGTCCTGCACGGCGAGGACCTTCTAGGATCCGCGAATCCGTGAGCATTTCCGCGTGATCATGAGGATTGGCAACGTTCAGTAGTTGTCACTTTCCTCAAGCCCGGGTGTCAGCGCGGGCGCGGCCGACCTCCTCCTGGATGCGGTCGCGCAACCAGGGCGGCATGTCCACCGGGGCACCCTCTGCGTCAGCGAGATAGATGCAGAGTTGCCCACGCATCTCGTCCTGGCGCGGATGACCGAAAGCTTCGACGACCCGACGACCCACCTCATTGAGATCTTGGTGTGGAGCATCCACGTCCGACTGGTCATAGAACATGTGCAGGCCGGGAACACCGGGCAGGGGTCGAGTCACCTTCGGCCCCGCATCCCCGACAATCCGGCTCTCGGCGTCCCAGTACCGGATGAAGCGCAGGTTGTACGCGCTAACGACGGCCACCATCGCCAGGTCGCTCATAGCCAATCTCCTGCCTCGCAAGGGAGTTTGGACTCTAGCCGCCGCGCCGACCTGCTGGGCCGAAAGCGACCTGGTCCACCAGCGTCAAGGCCGACCCTGGTTACCGGAACCAACGTTCACCGCGGCCATTAGTACCTCACTCGCCGTTACCTATCCGAGCTAGAAGAACCACCGATTGCTCAATCTCCTCCTACAGCGCCACTGCTCACTGCGTGCGGATTTCGATGTTTCCGCGGGAGCCCGTGCTCACGAAGTCGCGCTCCCTACAGACCTGGTCCATGGCTGAGGCGCAGATCATCCTGACGCACAGCCGGGAGTCCGGGATCGTCGCCATCGCCTCGGGCGAGCAGTACCCCTGGGCGCACACCGCCCTCGCGGAGAACGGCTTCCAGCGGGACGACGACGGCGTCTGGCACCTGCCCGCGGACAGCACCAAAACCACCGTGGTCGACCTGATCAGGTGCGCGAAGCGGCACCGCACCAGCGTGCACACGAGCAGCCGCCGGTTCATCGGCGACGCCGCCCGCGACCTCACGCGCCTCCTGCCCGGCCAGTGGCGCGCCTCGGTCGAGATCTACTCGCACCCCGCCTGGCAGGAAGACCTCGTCCCCTGGATCTGGGACAGCGGCGAACTCGGCCGCGCCGTCCAGAGCGAGCGAATCCCCTACGCCGCGCTCCTCACCGACGCGGTGCAGGGCACCACGCTGCTGTTCATCGAACGCCCCGGCCGTCAACTCGACTATCTGGTAGGGGCCTTCTCGCCCGAGGGGCTGGAAGGGGGCTACGGCGATCCCCACGCCCCGCGCAGCATCGTCTTGCCGCCGTTTGCCGGACGGGCTGCCCAGGCCCTCACCGGCCGGTACCTCCCCGCCTACGAGCAGGCCGTCCACGCCCGCCAGACGGCGGCCATCGCCGCCGTGCTCAGGGACATCCGCTGCGAGCACGACACCTGGCAGGCCATGAACGCCTCCGGCCGCTACAGCGACGCCACCCCGCTGAGCGCCGCCGCTCTCGGCGCCGCGACGGAGTTGTTCCTCAACCACGCCTGGCGCCGTTTCCTGACCGTCGTCGACCACGCCCCGGCGCTGCTGGACCGGTGCCGACCCGCGAGCAGCCCGTGGCCCGACGACGCCGCGGCCCTCTCTCGTCTGGCCGACGCCGTGATCGATGCCGAGACCCTGGTCGACGAGATCGTCCACGGCGGCTTTGTGCCGGAGCAGGAGCGCCGAGCACGCGCGTGGCCCGCCATCGAGACCTGGCTCACCGACGGCGAAACGTTCTTGCGTCAGGCCCGCATCAGCGCACCCCACCGCCGCCCGGCCCTGCCCGTCGCCGCGCCGGCCCGCCCCCTCACCGCGGCCCGGCCCGCGCACCGCGGCCCCTGACCTTTCCGCCCCCCGCCCCAAGGAGAACACCGCCCCCTTGCAACCCGGCACCCACTTCGCCTTCGGCGACCACGAGGAACACGGCTTCGTGGCCTCCTTCACCGCCTCTATGCCCGCGCACCTCGCCCACTGGTACCTGGAGCGCGAGCAGTTCGAGCCCGTTCCCCAAGAACCCGGCCTGTACCGGCTCAGCGAGCCCGAGCGCGACGGAGTCCGCCGCACCCGCCAAGCCGTCCACGACCTGCGCCGCCACGGCTACACCGTGCAGGCCGACATCCGCCTCGACCCGTCCCTCTCGGCCGGCCCGGCACACCCCGCCCGGCCCCACGGACTCGAGGAGCGCCGCAGCCGTCTCGCCCAGGCCGCCGCCGGCCGGACGACGCAGCGCTCTACACCGCCCACCACCTCCCCGCCTTCGGCCCGGCCGATCCCGCCGAAGCCCACCTACGCTCCGACCGTCCACCTGACGGCCGCGACCGGCGGGCGGTCCCGATGACACCTGCGAGCAGTCCGGCCCCCGACGGCCCCTTGCAGATCGCTCCCGAACTGGCCAACGCGGCACGCGACTTCCGTTTGCGGATGGCGGTCATCGACCGCGAGACCGAGGCCGCGCTCGACATGCCACGCGACCGCTACGGCCGTACCGTTAACGCGGGCGCCGCGGCAGCCGCACGAGCCCACCGCGACAAGGCCGCGGTGGAGGCGTACGCCGCCCACCTTGCGCCGCACGCCGAGGCGCTCCTCGATACCGCCCACCTGGTGCTCGATGAGCTGCCACCCGCTCGGCACCTGGCCGGGTGGCGGGCCGTCCTGGACGGCCTGGCCGTTTCGGCCTCCGAGATCCGCCGGGCGCTCGACCGGCCAGCCGCCCCTGGTTCCCCGGCCGCTCGCGCTCAGCAAGCGGCCCTGTGGCCGCACCTGGCCACCTGGGCGGACCACGGCTCCCTTGCCGGCAACCTCGCCGACCAGCAGGGCGGCCAGCACCACAAGGCTCCGCTGACCGACGAGGAACAGCAGATGTGGACCGAAAGGGCCCAGGCCGCGCAAAGGCGCGGCGAGCTGGAGCTGACCGAGTCGTGGTACGCCGCCGACGGGCAGCCGATCACCCTCGCCTATTTGGTCGAGGATGACGACTCGACGGTGGTCGCGCTGCGCGGCGATCCGGACGCACCGGGCTGGCAGGTTGTCGGGCACTATGCCCACGAGTACGAGGCGGGCAAGGTGCTGCCCGCTCCGGTTCCGGCCGGCGTGCTGCGCGCGGACGTCTCCCGGTTCAACCGCCCGGCACCGGTCCCGGAGGTGTCCCTGCAGGATCTTATCCGCGATGTCGTCGAAGGCCAGAGCGCCGGTGACGCCTCCAATGCACTTCTCAGCGCCGTCCAGCGCGGCTATAACGCCGGCCCGATGGTCCGCCTGCAGGAACTCCTGGAGATCAGCGGCCAGTTCGCCAGCGCCCTGGAGACCGTGCAGGGCCGCCAGATCGCCGCCCGCTTGGCAGCGCTGAGCCGACAGATCGAGTTCCTCACCCGCGAAGTCGAAGAGGCGGCCGAGGACCTCGGCGCGACCGTCGCCGTCCTGCCCCCGCACCGCACCCCCGTGCTGCGCGCCCGTCCGCGCCCCGCCGTGGACACCACACCGCCCACGCCGCCGCCCCGCGCCAGCACCACCGCCCGACACCGCTAAGGCCGTGTCCTGCATGGTCTTGCCGTACACGAGCCCATGGAGCAGGACGCGATCAGCCTTGCCCTCGCAACCTACGAACACGATCGTGAGCTGTCTTGAGCGGCCACCGCCTGGGGGCGGCCATGCCAGCCGCCCCCGGAGCAGCGGCTACGGCTGACGCTTACTCACGTGTGACACGGCGGTCATGCTGGCGCCGTAGGTGAAGGCAAGGACGGCACCGCCAGAAGCGACGGCGGTGAGGGCAGGCTGCCCCAGAACAGCGGAGCCGATCCCCGCAACGAGCCCAGCGATGACGGATACCAGAGCAACGACGACAACGTGATACACGCGGTGGTCACAGGTAGAAGTGGTGGCAGACAAGTAGGGCCCTCCATACTCCGTCGGAGCGCCGTCACCTGAATCAGGGCAGGGTGCAGCCTGCGCTGGATTCACGTCACAGCGTCGCCGCCCAGCGGGCGTCGCGATAGGGAAGCGCCGGCCAGGCGCGCCTATCGCTCCTCGGATGGAGCGCCGTAGCGGTTGGCCATCATCACCGATGCACCATGCCTTTCAAGGATCTCGTCAACCACGTCCATATTAGCCAACCCCACTGACACCCAGGCGAGTTGGTAGCCGTTTCTTGGGGGCCCAAGCTGCGACTCCCACTCACCTGGTCGTCACGCGCGAAGCCTCGTTGCAGGCACACCTCTCCTGGTGGCCGTGATCCCTGGCCAAGCATCCCGCCCCCCGCGCCGCCCTCGCCGAACACCTCGCCAAGCAGCCACTCGCCGGCCCACGGCGCGGCCTTCGCTCTCACCGTCCTTCTCGCCGCGCGCCGACGTCTGGGCCCCGCGGGCAGGCGCGGTGCGGCTGGCGCCGGTGCCTGCTCCGTGGCCGGTACATGACGCCCCGATCAGGGCGCAACCCCACTACTTCCAACCCCTTTGAGGAGATCGAATTATGGCCGTGCGTACGCACTGGACCGTGGAGCACGCCTGCTCCCACCGAGTGGATCACGACCTGTCCAATCGCCCTGCCGACAAGCGGGCCAGCTTCGCCCGCTGGCTCGCGTCGAAGGACTGCACCGACTGCTGGAAGGCCGCACGCGACGCCGACTCCGAGTCCAAGGAGGAGTGGCTCGCGGCCAAGCGGGCCGAGGAGCAGCAGGCAGCCCTCGCGTGGGCGAAGCAGTTCGACATGCCGCAGTTGGAGGGCCCGGAGAGGGCCCTGGACTGGGGTGAGCGCTCCCGCCACCAGCTGATGACATCCGCGCACACCGCGCTCGTCGTCGAGGGCACGTGGGACGAGGCGGACTGGGCGGAGCTGGAGGAGAAGGCCCGCACCATCACCCGTGCCGGATGGTGGATCGACCAGCGCGACGCCGAAGGCACTGACCTGCTCGAACTCCTCGACGCAGCCGATGAGGCGGACCGCGGGACGGAGAACCCGTTCCGCTGACGGCGGGGCAACATAGCCGGAGAACGCCGGTTAGCCAAACCGGCGTTCCTCCGGACTATTGATGCTCCCACCCCGCCAGCATCTGCGTGGAAGGAACTCATGTCCCAGCCCCCGCCCACCTCGGCGTTCGCACCGACGCCCGACCCGCTCACCCCCGATCGGGACATCACTCACGCCCACTTCCAGGCCGGTGACACCGTCGTCGTCCTGAAGGGGATGGCCGGCGGCGAACTGTGGGGCGATGCGATGCGCGTCGTGGCCCCGTCCTGGCACACCCCGACCGACGAGGACGGCTGGCGGCTGCGTGATGCGACCGGCGGCGCCCAGTCCTACGTCACCGCCCACCCCCGCTACCTCGTGCACCTCTCGCGCCGCTGCCCGGACTGCCTGATCTACCTGCGGGCCATGGAGGATGCTCTCCTTACGCGGTTCGCCGACCGTGACGAGCTGATCGACTGCGGCTGGTACACCACCACCGCCCTGGGCCAGCTCGTGCACATCGCGGACATCCGGGGCGGCCGATGACTTCCTCCATGCACCGCCCCGGCCGCACCGCCCTGGTCCGCGAGCGCTCCCTGCTCTGCACAGCCCGCGACCTTCATCAGCACCGGCCGCCCACCCGCATGCCGAGCCGGGTGCCGTCATGATCCCCCGCCTTCACGAGCGGACCCATTCGCCGCGCGACCCGCTCGCCGAGGCACTCGGGCGGCCCCTTTCTGCGAACGAGGGCCTGACGGAGTACACCATCGTCGCCCACTGGCCGGGCCTGGACTACTACACCCCGGATGACGAGCAGCGCACCTGGACGTCCGTTCAGTGGGCCGAGCACCTCGAAGATCCTTACCTGGAGCATCCGTTCGCTGCCAGTGCGGACGACGACCGGCGGGCGATACTCCATCTCGACATCCGACTCCACCCGGACGACCGGGAGCTCACCGGCCCCGAGTGGGCCGAAACCGCTCACCGGTTCGCGCGGGCCGCCGGTATCGAGGTACCCGGCTCCGCAGAACACGGCTGGCGGTGGATCGCCGTCCAAGCCCAGCCCGGACGCCTGGATCTGCTCGCCAACCTGATCCACCTCGACGGCACGTGGCGCACCCCGCCCGCCGACATCCTGCCGCGCCTTACGGACGAGGCACGCCGCATCGAGCAGGACCTGAACCTGATCCCCGCCCGCACCGGCCCCACGACGCGGCCCGCGGCCCGCACGGTCCCCACCGCATCCGCGCAGCTCGCGGGGGTCCTCACGCATCTCGCCGACGAGCAGGCCGGCCCGCTGGCCACAGTCCGCGGACTGGTCGAGCACACCGCTTACCGGATCGCCCGCCGGCCTGGGGCTGCCAGCACGGATACGGCGCACCGTCTGGAGCTGATCGCCCGCCGCCTCCACTCGATTCAGCAGGACCTGGACACCACCGCGGCTCACCTGGTCCAGCCCCGGGTCGCCGCCGCACCGGCCGCGGCCCGGCGCACCGCCCACCGATCTCCGTAGGAGAAACGTCTCCTTGCCCCGCGCCTGCGACCGCTTCCTGGACATCCGCCGTGACCCGCGCTCGGACGAACTCCTCGCCCGCGGCGGCGACTCCGAAGCACACAGCATTCTCCAACGGGCGGGATTCGTCGCTGTGGTCCGCCTCCACGAGGCTTACCACCGCGCCCCCGTCGGCCTCACCGCGGACAACGAGTCCCGTCTCGCCACCGATGCCGTAGCGCGCCTGCGGGCTGCCGGGTACCACGTCGACTGCGACGAACCGTTCAACACCGACGCCCGCCCCGCGCGCTATCCCACGCTCGGTACCTCGGTCTCCCACCTCGCCGAACGCCTGCGCGAAACCACCGACACCGCCGAGGCAGCCGACATCCTCACCGAACTCACCGCGCCCCACGACGGCATCCTCGCCGGGCTGGAGGAAACCCTCGGCGCCCTGGCGGAGTTCTTCGACGGACTCAGCAACGCGACCGATCCGCACACCGCCCGGCGCCTGCGCTACCTCGCCGACGAATACGTCCGCGTCATCCACTCCGACCTCGCGTACACCCGCGAACGGCTGGCCGACCGGCACGCCCCTCACCCCGGCCGCCGCGCCTGCGCCGAGCAGGTTCCCGACCACGAGCCCGAACGCTCCGCCGTGTGCGCCTGCCCACCCCCGCCGCGGGCACTGCCGGTGCCGGCACCGCCGCCCGTCGGTGCCACCCGCCTGCGCCGCTGAGCCCCTGCAACTGCCCAAGGACCACCATGCACGACCACGACACCTCCGAGCGCCTCGCCTCGTACGCCGACGTCCTCGCCGGTGAACTCCCCGACACCTGGACCAGCACGCATCTGACGGCCGACGCCAAAGACGACCTCGCCGAACTCTCCGACCGGATCTGGGACCTGGATCTGGTCGCCGCCTCCCTCGCCGAGCACCCGCTGACGCAGGCAGCCGTCCTCAGCCGTCCCGACGGCGCACAGCTCGTCCTCCTGGACCGGCACGACGGACGCGACGGCTTCCTCATCGCCGCCGTCGCCCCGCGCGCCCTGCCCGACGAGGCGTACCGGGCTGTCCCCGAGCCCAATGGCATCGCCCTGGCAGACGACCCGTTCCTGAGTGCCGAGCAGGTCGCCGGCGATCTGCTCGCCCGCTACGACCGTGCGCTCGCACAGGTCCGGCACAACGCCCTGGGTGGCATCCAGCCCTCCCAGCCGGACCGGATCGTCCTGACCTGGCAGCCGGACGGCAGCGTCGCCACCGCCCCCGCCGACGACCGGGCCGGCGCGATCCTCGTCGCCCACGGCTTTATCCAGGACCCGCACAGCGGCATCTACCGCCTGGGTGGTGACGACACCCAGGTCCAGGCCCGTTCCCTGCGCGAGATCGGCCCGCGCCTCGACGCGCTCGGCATCGGTACCGCCCTCCAGCACCCCGCCGGACGGACCGCGCCCACCTCCGCCCCGGCATCCATGCCACCGGTACCGGCCGCCACCCGCACGCCAACCGCCAGGACTCGATGAACCAGGCGGAGGCCGGCCTCGGTATCCCCGCCCTGCACCTACCGGCGGGCCGTGCACGGCCTCCGCACCCGAGCGGCCCGTCCCTCCCCTCGGCAACCGATACCGGTCCGCCGTACCCCCTGTAAGACGCCAGGGCGGCCCCGGCACCCCGCCGGGGCCGCCCGGCACACCGCCCGACTCCCGGAGAAACCCGTAGCACCCCGCACACCCCCACCGATCAGCAACCGGCTCAAGCCCCGGCTCGCCACAGCCCTGTTCCGCCGCTATCTGCGCGCTTGCATACCGACCGGTCCCGACCACACCTCCCCGCTGACCGGCGCCCGCCCGGAGGGCGTCCTCACCGAGTCACAGCGCGTCGGGCAGCGCCACCACCACTGACCGTTCACCGCCCCGGAGGAGCATGTCCCACCCCGCCCCCTATCCGGTGAGACTGGCCGACGAGATCACCCGCCAGCTCGGCCAGCTCGCCGACCATCTCTCGCAGCTTCCCCCGCCCCAGGCCGCGCAGGTCATCGCCCGCGTTCTCGACCCGGACGTCGGAGTCCTCGGCGGCGTCACTCACCTCGTCGCCACCGGAAGCGTGTTCGCCAAGGACCAGGCAGAGCGCGGCGCGCTCCCCGCGGAGGTGTGGCTCGCTCTGGGCCGTGCCTCGAACGAACTGCACGACATCACCCTCGACCTGGACGAACACAAGGACGCCCTGGCGCACGTCAGCACCCAGCCCGCCACCACCGCGGCGAAGCGCCCAGTGCCCGCACCGCTCGTGGTCCGGCGGCGCCGGTGAAGAAGAAGCAGTGGCAGGGCTGGGGGCCAGGCGAGCAGGCCGAGCAGCACTACCTCGTCCAGCCCCGTGCCCTGGCAGGCGGCGGCGACGTCCGGCATGTCTCGGAGTTCCTGCGTGCCTCGGGCTGGCGGGACAAGTCCAAGACCGGCGGCCCCTTGTTCATGGAGAGCCCGGACCGGACCGTCCGCGTCGCCTACGACCCTTACGTCCTTCCCGGCGGCTGGACCATCCACGGCCGGGCAGACGGGGCCAGCGGCGAGTGGTCGGCGCACCTGGGCCGTCAGGCCCCGGTGGAGATCGTCGCCGGCCTGACCGACGCCCTCACCCGTCCCCGCTCCGCACACGCCCCCAACGTCTGGGCTCCGCTGCAGGAGCAGAACTGGCACACGCGTTTCGAGGGCGAGCACTACGTGGCGACCAGCCCCGATAGCACCGCCTGGATGCAGTACCGCCGGAACCCCGACGGCACGGCGATGTGGTGGACCGGAGCGCAGGACAAACAGGGCAACGGCTGGACGGCCCACTTCACGCCGAACACCCCGATGCACCTCGTGCAAGCCTTCTCCACCGAACTCGCCAGCCCCGACCCCGTGATGCGCCCGCGCGGACGCGTCCCGCACAGCGCGCAGATCCGCACCTGGTCGGTATCCGTCAAGCCCTCCCAACTCAGCACCTGGCAACAGGCCCGCATCACGGCCGCCCGAGCCGCCACCTGGGCCCGCAACAGCGCCCGAAGCACCAGACCGCGCACCACCGCCCGCGCCCACGCTGCCGGCGACAGCACACGAACCCGCCGCTGACCACGACACCCACCACCCCGAGGAGACCGATGCCCGCACTCACCCCGGACACCATCCGCGCCGCGACCGACACCCTGTGCCGCCTCACCGAATACCTGCGCGAGAACCCCGACCCCAAGGAGGCGCTCGCTCTCGTCGAGCCCCTCCTCGACGAATACACCGGCCTGCCCATCCAGCTCGGCGACACCCTGCGCGCCCTCGCCCGCGCCGTACAGAGCCACCCGAACACACCGCGCAGCGAGAAGATCAGTGATCTGGTCACCGAGCTGCGTGCCGCGGCGTGGGTGCAGACCGACCAGTACATACTCCACTACGTCCTGGACGAGCTGCGCAAGGAGATCGGCAGCGCCGCCGCGAGTGAGCCGGGGTGCGGTCGGTGCCGCTGAGCGAACGGCAGCTCGCCGGGTTCGCCGACAAGCACGCCTGGCGGATCCCCTTCGACACCAGCCCCCGCCATCTCGCCGGCCCCGGGGATGCCCGCCACGTCACCCACGGCTTGGCCGCCGCCGGATGGAGCGCCGTCTCCGACCCTTTGAGTGCCGAGATCGTCCTGCGCAGTCCCGACCTTCGCCACAGCCTCCAGTTCGACCCGCAGTCCGCCACCTCCGCATGGTGGCGGCTGCGGGCCGAGCCCACCGACACCGAGCCCGGCTGGTACGCCGAGTTCGGTGAACTCGTGCCCGCCGAGGTCCTCGCCGGCTTCACCGATGCCCTCATCGCCCCGCCGCCACAACAGCCAGACCCCTGGCAGCCGGTGACCTCGGCGGGCTGGCACCGCGACTCGGACGGTACGGCGCGCTCGCCGGAGTCCATGTGCCACATCGAACTGCGCCCGTTGAGCGAATTCAGTGGCCGGTCGTCCTGGCACGTTGAGACCTGCGAGCCCGGCGACGGGCAGTTCCCCGGCCCGCGCATCTGGCACGCCTACTTCGACGAGGACGTCCCCGCCCACCATGTCGGATCGTTCCTCACAGCGCTGGCCGACCGCAGCCCGCTCCAGCGCGGCATGTACGACCGCACCGGCCACTACAGCGCCTTACAGGAGCCCAGCCCGCTGCGCCCGCAGCAGGTGGTCGACGCCCACACCGCCCGTATCGAGTCGCTCCGTGCCCGGGCACGCTCCGCCCGCAAGCAACAGACGAAACCCGCACCGACCCCGGCAAAGGCCCACACCGCCCAGCCGGCCGCCCGCCGCTGAACCGACAGGACCCCTTTCCCATTTCCGCAGATCACCGCGCCCACCGCGCCCTCCTCCGTCACCTCGACCATTACGTGAGCGACAGCAAGAAGATCCTCGACGCCTGGGACGCCTACTCCGACGAACACACCGACCTCGACGGCTGGCCCTACGACGACCACGCCTACGGAAGGCGCGCGAGCCAGCGCGACGCCGACACCGCCGAGGCGTTCGAGCCGCTCCGGTACGGCGCCCGTCACCTGCTGGCCACGGCCGAACCGCAACTGGCCCACCTGCCTGAGACCAATGTGCAGAGCCGCTGGGTCTACCAGCTGGGCGTCCTGCGCGACGCACTCGACCGACTCGACGAACTGCACAAGCAATGGCTGGTCACCCGCGACGCCCTCCCCGCCACCGCCAAGCCCGGCACCCCGGACTTCGACGACGCACTCGCCGCACATCACGCCGAATCGTGGAGCTACCTCGACGACTGGGCCACCCACGGCAAGGCGCTCCGCGAGATCAACACGGCCGCCCGTAAAGCCCCTTCACCCCTGGCCCCCACACCGACACCGACACCGACACCGGCCCCGGCCACCGCGCCAGACCGGCGAGCTACGGCACGGAAGTGAGCACGCCCGCCTGATACCCCGGGTCCTGCTCTCCAGCCCGGACCAGGAGACCCTCCTGCGCCTGGAACCCGATCCCGACGGACAGTGGTGGACCCTCAACCATGCAGCGGAGCCGGACCGGCCCGCCTGGTACGCGAGTTTCGGCGCCCGCACCCCGGTCGACGAACGCGTCCACGCCCCCACGACGCGCCGCACCGTCCCGTCGAGCACTCCAGGCCCGCCGCGCCAGCCGCCGGCCAGGAACAGCCGCAGCCGCTGAATGCCCCGCCCCCGCCCGGAAGGCACGTAATTCTTTGCCCCCCACCTCCTCCAACACTTCCACCGACGGGTACGACATCGTCCTGCGCCTCCTGATCGGAGTCGCAGCCGTCGTCGTCCCCCTGTCCCACCTCGCCTGGCTGTCCGGCAACATCACCGCCTACCTCACCGGAGGCGGCTGGGCGCCGTACCAGCCGACCACCGCCCTGCTCCACCCCCAGCGCCTCTGGCCCCACGCGGGAGAAACATCCCTGCTGATCGGGGCACGCATCGTTCCCGTTCTCCTCCTCCTGGCCCTCGGGACAACAGCGGGCATCCTGTGGGCCCGGCACAAGAACCGCAGCGGCGGCCGGAAGAAGAAGATCACCGGCATGGCCAAGGCCCGGGACATCGAACCGATGATGGCCAAGGCGATCACCGACAAGGCCCGCTCCCTGCGCCCGAGCCTGAAGGACGCCAAGCACATCGAGGCCCGCGACACCGGCATCCTCCTCGGCAACCTGCAGGGCACCAAGCAGGAGATCCGCATGGGCTACGAGGACGTGGCCGTCGCCATCATGGCGCCCCGCTCGGGCAAGACCACCTCGCTCGCGATCCCCTCCATCCTCGCCGCGCCCGGCCCGGTCCTGCTGACCTCGAACAAGGCCGCCGGAGATGCGTTCACCGCCACCTACGACGCCCGCGCCGCGGTGGGACGGGTGTGGTCGATGGACCCGCAGCAGATCGCGCACGCCGCACGCGAGATGTGGTGGAATCCCTTGGCGGACGCCAAAACCCTCGACGGCGCCGGGCGGCTGGCCGGCCACTTCCTCGCCGCCTCCGTGGACGCCTCCCAACAGGGCGACTTCTGGTCCAAAGCCGGATCCAACATCCTCGCGCAGCTCTTCCTCGCCGCGGCCCTGGACGAGCGGCCGATCACCGACGTCATGCAGTGGCTGGCCTTCCCCGCCAACCGCACCCCGCTCGACATCCTCCGCGACCACGGGTTCACCGCCGTCGCCGCCCAACTCAAGGGCACCGTGGAAGGCCCGCCGGAAACCAGGGACGGCATCTACGAGACCGCCCGCCAGTACGCCGCCGCGCTGCTCAACAGCGAGATCGCCGCCTGGGTCACCCCGCAGAAGAACGTCCCCGAGTTCAGGCCGTCCGAGTTCGTCACCTCCACCGACACCCTCTTCCTGCTCAGCAAGGACGGCGGAGGCGGAGCCTCGGCGCTGATCGCGGCGTGCGCCGACTCGGTGATGCGGGCCGCGACCGCCCAGGCCGAACGCGCCGGAGGACGCCTCGACCCGCCCATGCTCGCGATCCTCGACGAGGCCGCCAACGTGTGCAAGATCTCGGACCTTCCGGACCTGTACTCGCACCTCGGGTCGCGCGGCATCATCCCGATCACGATCCTGCAGTCCTACCGCCAGGGCCAGAAGGTCTGGGGGGACGCCGGCATGGACGCCATGTGGTCCGCCTCTACCGTCAAGGTCATCGGCTCCGGTATCGACGACCCCGACTTCGCGGACAAGCTGTCCCGCCTGATCGGCGACCACGACGTCGAGACCACCTCGACCTCGCACTCCGAGTCCGGCAAGTCGACCTCGGTGTCGATGCGACAGCAGCGGATCCTTCCCGCCGACGAGATCCGCGCCCTGCCCAAGGGCACGGCCCTCTGCTTCGCCACCGGTCTGCGCGCCGCCATGCTCGACCTGCGCCCGTGGTACCAAGAGCCCGGCGCGGCAGAACTGTCCGCGGCGTCCGACCGCGCATCCAAGGCGATCACCGCCCGGGCCATCGCCAAGCACGCACCGGTCCAGTCCGACTTCGGGCCCGCCGCGTGAGCCATCGCGCCGGCACCTGGTGCCCGTCCGCTCTCGGGACGCCAAGGAGTTCGTCCGCCTCTGGCACCGGCACCACCCGCCGCCCGCCGGACAGATCTTCTCCCTCGGTGCCGCCGACGAGCCCAACATCCTGCGCGCCGTGGCCGTGGTCGGCCGCCCTGTCGCCCGCCACTTGGACGACGGCACCACCCTCGAAGTCACCCGCACCGCCAGTGACGGCACACGCAACGCCAACTCCCTGCTCTACGGAGCTGCTTGGAGAGCGGCCAAAGCGCTCGGATACCGGCGGCTGATCACCTATACGCAGGCAGGGGAGAGCGGAGCCTCGCTGCGCGGCGCGGGGTGGCGCGTCCTGGCCCACCGTCCTCCAAGGCCGGGCTGGCACACGCCGTCCCGGCCGCCGACGGACCGCGGAACCTCGCAGATCGCTCGCACACTGTGGCAAGCGCCCTGACAAGACACGCTCATCGGCACCTATGCATCCCACGAACGCGACGACATGACGTCCGTCAGCAGCGCTGGACGCGGTCATCGCCGCGGCCGTCCGGCTCGGCAGGCGCGGTACCACCACGTGCAGGCTCGCCGGGCCCGCTGAAACAGCCACCAGATCCCGTTCCCCGATCCCCTGGACCACCGTGTCTCTTTTGGACTTCCCCGATGTGTTCATCGGGTCCACCGACGACGGGCACACCTTCGTCGTCATCAACCGCCGCATCCGCGATGCCGACCGGCTGCTGACCGAGGCCGGGTTCCTCGCCCGGGAGCACCTCGGCCGCACGCTCTACCTGCTGCCGCCGGGCACTGCCCAGGACGCGCACGAGCGTGCCGGGATTGCGATGTACGGGCTCCTGGCCCACACCCACGACCTGGTCGATCTCTGCTGGACGACCCGCTGGAGCCCCGACAGCCCCGTCTCCGATCCGGAGATTCGCTTCCACTTCAGTGCCGGCACCGTGGCGGTGACGGCCAGGACCGCCGCCGCCCGCTCCCTCCTGGAGCAGCACGGCTTCACCCCGGTGGCGAACGGCTCTTCCTATCGCCCGCCGGACGGGCTGGACGAGCGCGGCCTGCTCGGCGCCGTGACAGCTGCCGAAACCCACGCCTACACCCACGGTCTCGGTGTCCGCGTCGACCTCGGCATCCCCACGCCGGCCGACATCCCTCCCGCTCCCCGCCGCCCGTCAGCTGCCGCCCC
This sequence comes from Streptomyces bullii, assembly GCF_042657145.1. Lineage (NCBI taxonomy): Bacteria > Bacillati > Actinomycetota > Actinomycetes > Kitasatosporales > Streptomycetaceae > Streptomyces > Streptomyces bullii. The sequence goes on along the minus strand of NZ_JBHSNY010000004.1, from coordinate 178,182 downwards.
CCGCACGCCGACCACGCCTTCAACCCGTCGTCGCACCCGCTGACCCCACGCGGGTGCGGTCGGGGTGTGAACCATCGCCGAGCTGCGGCCAAGGGCGCGCGGCGGTACACACCTTCGCACTCCAGCCGTTGACCGCTATCCCTCTTGGAGTCTTGCCACGTCATCCGACACCCCGAGCGCGCATGACCTCGCCTGCGCGCTTGCGGACCAGATCCGCCCCGGCGCTGCTCTCCGTGATGTGACCGTCAGCTTCAGCGTCCGCCGACAGGCGGCAGCCAAGTATGACCACGGCTCCTGCGGCGGCCCGGTGACGGTCTTCGCCCAAGCACTGCACGCCCAGCTCTACGGCCTTCCCACGGACGACGATGCGCTGCCTACCGCCCTGGACGCGCTGCTGCAGGCCACACACATCGCGACCGCCCCCGAGCAGCAGACCGCGATCCTGCAACAGCTCGCCGAGCAGCTGCGCAACGCTACCGAGATCATCCAGCGCTACCAGTACCAGGCTCAATGGGACCGGCTCCCCGACAGCGTCGCCGAGCAGCTCCGGGATGCCCGCGACCAGGCTCAGCAGGTCACCAAGATCCTCGACGCCGTCGCACCCGCTTTCAGCAGCCAGCCCGCCGCGCCCGTGCCGCCTGCCGCGCAACCGCGCCACACCGCCAGCCCACCCGCGCCCACGACTCCACCGGCCGGGCGCCGCCGCTGACTTCCGGCGACAGCCCACCCGCCGGGAAAGGCACCAAACTGGCCACCGCCGATCCCCTCCAGACCTGCCTCACCCAAGAATCCTGTGCGCTGGGCGTGTTCGTCCCCGCCGGCCTGCACCCGGCAACCGCACAACGCCAGCACCTCGATCAGCTCGCGCAGGCAGGTGCCGACCTGTTCGAGGTCGGCCTGCCCACCGAGGACGCAGCCCTCGACGGCCCCGTCATTCAGGCCGCCTACCACCGCGCCCTGCGCAGCGGAAACGCCCTCGACCACGCGGTACGCGCCGTCGAACACGCCGCCAGCCTCCGGCCGACCGTTGTCATGACCTACTGGGAGCCCGTGAGCCGCCACGGCCCCGCGTGCCTGGCCCGCGTGTTCGCCGACGCCGGCGCCGACGGCGTGATGATCGTCGACCTGCCCGCTCACCAAACGGCCCGCTGGCACGAAATTGCACGGGCGACGGGCCTTCGCACCCCACGCCTCATCCCGCGGACCACCCCTGACCCCCTCCTCCCGGCCGCGGTCGCCGGCGCCTCCGGATGGCTCTACGCACCCGCCAGCACGGCCCCCACCGGCTACCGAGGGCCACTGGACATCCCGGCGCTCGCCGGCTTCACCCAGCGCCTGCGCGCCGCGAGCCCGCTGCCCGTGGTGTCGGGAGTGGGGATCTCCACCCCGGCCCTCGCCGCTCGCGTCGCTCCGCTGGTGGACGCCGTCGTCATCGGCACCCCCGTCGTCCGCGCCCTGGCCACCGATCCTGCCCAAGCCCCGGACGTGACGGCCGCGTTCGCCCAGGCCCTGCGCCCGCCCACTCTCACGGAGACCCGTGCCTGATCGCTCCGCCCCGACCGAGGCCCTCGACCGGATCGTGGCCGACGCCCTTGTCCTGCACCGAGCCCTGCGCACCAAAACCATCGGCCACGCGAACGCGCTGGCCGCGCGGATCACCGACGCCCAAGACCTCGCCGGCGCCGCCCTGCGACTGTTCCTCGACCTCGCCCAGCACACGCCGCACACCACGGCCGGGGAGCTGCTGCTCCTCGACCACATCGCGCAGATCGCCAAGGCCGCCCAGGACGCAAGCGCCGAACTGACCGCAGCCCTTGCCCGCGCCGTGGAGAACCAACGCCGCCGAGCCAACGCCACGACGAGGCCGGCCGTCCTCATCCGCCCCTCATCACAGCAGTTCATCGAGTCGGCCACCGACCTCCTCGACCGCATCCCCGCCCTCCACCACGCCATACACCGCGACCGGCTGATCCCGCCCAGTCGGCTGACGCACCAGCCTCATTGAGGGCGCGCCGCCCATTTCCTCACCTCCAGGACAGGCCATTTCAGATCAGCCTCAATTCCGTGCCCTTTCCCTGGGCGCGGGAGTTCAGTCCAGTACCCTGCTCGCCCTTTCCGCAGAAGGGATCCTCCCGAAGGTCGACTACGCGATATTCGCCGACACCGGATGGGAACCCAAATCCGTTTACGCCCACCTGGACCGACTGGAACAGGCGATAGCCAAGCCCGCCGGCATACCGGTCCTCCGCGTCTCATCCGGAAACATTCGCAGCGACGCCCTGAACCCGGACCACCGATTCGCCTCCATGCCCCTGCACATCCTGAACAAGGACGGACGGCCTGGCATGACCCGCAGGCAGTGCACCGGCGAATATAAGGTAAAGCCGATAAAGCAGAAGGTACGCGAACTACTCGGACACCCCTACCCCTCACGCATCCCCAAGGGCGTGTTTGTCGAGCAGTGGGTGGGAATCTCCACCGACGAGTTCCACCGCGCCAAAGACGCCGACGTGAAATACATGCGCAACCGGCATCCACTCCTGGACCTTGGCTGGAGCAGAGCGGACTGTGTCCGTTACCTGACCTCGCTCGGGCTGGCCGATACACCGAAATCGAGCTGCCTGGGATGCCCGTTCCACGGAAATGCACAGTGGAGGCATATCAGGGACATATCCCCTTCCGAGTGGGCAGACGTCGTCGAATTCGATGCAGCCATCCGGCAGGGCAATGCCCGCGCCAACGCCTCGGGCAGCCGACTGCTCGGCGAGGCGTTCCTGCACCGCTCCCGCGTCCCGCTGAGCCAGGCGCCGATCGACCACGTCACCGCCGCCGAACGGGCAGCACTGCGCATAGACGCAGACGAAGCCGACGCGCTGGAGAACGGCGTCGTGGACGGCTGCTCCCCCTGGGCGTGCCGAGGGGACACGGACGCGCTGACCCGCGACGACTTCAGGCTGGCCACGTGATACTCGACCTCTTCGCGGGGCCGGGCGGCTGGAGCAGGGCACTGGGCGTCCTCGGCGTGCGCGACGTCGGCCTGGAATGGGACGAGTGGGCATGCAAGACGCGCGTGGCCGCTGGACAGTTGACGATCCGGACGGACGTGGCCATGTATCCGACGTGGCCCTTCCTCGGCCGCACGCGCGGGCTGATCGCCTCCCCGCCGTGCCAGGCGTGGAGCATGGCCGGCAAACGCCTCGGCCTGGTGGACCAGCCGCTGGTGCACGCGGCGGTGGAGGATCTCGCTGCCGGACGTGACACCCGAGAGCGTCTCCTCGCCGCCTGCCGCGACGAGCGCTCCCTGCTCGCGGCCGAGCCGATGCGCTACCTGCACGCCCTCAACACGGTCGGCGAGCCCGAGTGGGTCGCGATGGAGGAGGTGCCGGACGTCCTGCCGCTGTGGAAGCAGTACGCGGCCGTTCTGCGCGGCTGGGGGTTCTCGGTCTGGTACGGGATCCTCAACGCCGCCGACTTCGGCGTCCCACAGACGCGCAGGCGAGCGATCCTGATCGCCTCCCGGGTCCGTACGGCACAGCCTCCCACGCCCACCCACGCCCAGGACGCCGAGCCGGAATCGCTGTTCGGTCCGGGCCGCGCCCGCTGGGTCAGCATGGCCGAGGCCCTGGGATGGGGCGCGACCGACCGGCCCGTGCCCACCGTCTGCGCCGGCGGCGGACCGGGCGGCGGGCCCGAACCGTTCCCGTCGGGCTCCCGCAAGTCGCTCTCCGACGCCCGGGAGCGCGGCACCTGGATGCCCAGGCCGGACGGTGTTCTCCTGCAGTCCCGCCGCGAAGGAACTGGCTGGAAGGCACGGCACGGCGCACGGCAGAACCGTGCCGCCGACGCTCCGGCGCCGACCTTCACCACCGAGGCGCACCGCTGGTCCTGGTCCCTGCGCAGCAACAACCAAGCGAACGCCACCGTCCGCCCGCTGTCCGAGCCGGCGGGCACGCTGTTCTTCGGGCACCGCGCGAACGAGTGCACCTGGGTCGCCGAACCCGCCTCGCCTCCGACCGAGGACACGGACACGCCAGCGGTGCCGGAGCCGATCCGGATCACCGCCCGCGAGGCCGGCCTCCTGCAGACCTTCCCCGCCGACTACCCCTGGGCTGGCAACAAGGGCCAGCAGTTTTCACAGATCGGAAACGCCGTACCGCCATTGCTCGCCGGCCACCTCCTCGCCCCGCACCTCGATGTCGCCCTCGACCCCGACGACTTCACCCTCGCCGCCTGATGCCCCGCGCCCCCGAACCCGAAGAAGACGACCTCGACGCCATCGCACCTCCGCAGCCGGTGTTCCACGTCGAGCAGGCCCTCCTCGGCGCCCTGCTACTCGATCCGCACCGTCTCGGCGACGTGACCGGCATCGCCGCCGACTCGTTCTCCACGGCCGCGCACGCCGCCCTGTTCGCCGCGATCAGCACACTGCCTCCGCCCGACCCGGCCGAGCACGCGAAGAACACCAAGTGGCTCGACCGAGTGCTCGCCACGGGCCAGCAGCAGGCGCGCGAACTGACCGCCTCCTACCTGCACACCCTCGTCCAGGTCTGCCCCTGGCCCCGCCACGCACCGGCCTACGCCCGAATGGTCGAGGCCGAACACGCCCGCCGTCGCCTGCAGACGGCCGCCGAACGCCTCATCCAAACCGTCCACGACGCCTCCCACCCGCACCCAGACGAGACAGTGCTCGCCGTGGCCGACGCACTTACCGCGGTCGTGGACGACATCGCGAGCCGGTTCCCGCCGCGCGCCGGAGTGCTGCCCCGCACCGCGGCACCGCCGCCGGCCATCACGACCGACCGCACCGAGGCGGTCGAGGAGGAGCAGCTGCTCCTAGCGACCGCCACCGCCCACCCCGCCGACATCGAGTCCATCCGGTGGTTGCTCCCCGACGACCTCACCCGGCCCCTGCACGCCGGCCTGTGGCAATGCCTGACCGCCCTGGCCCGCCGCCGCGAGCCCGTCGACCCCGTCACCGTCCTATGGGAGGCCCAACAGCGCGGCCTGCTCGACAACGCAAGTGAACCCGACGAGGTGCTCCGCCTGCTGGCCGAACCGGCCGGTTCCGTGGAGCACTGGGGCGAACGTGCCCTGCAGCGCTCTCTCCTAGCCACCGCCGATCACGCTGGCCGGCGCATCTCGGCGTACGCCGGAGACCCGGCGAACACCCCGTTCCAGCTTGTGGTGGGCGCCCGCCGCGCCCTCGCCGACATCAGCGCCGTTCGCACCCGCTGGCAGCACGCCACGGGAACTGTCCCGCCACCGCGGCCGCGCCCGGCGCCTGCCACTCGCGCCGGCCCGCCGACCACGACGGCCGCTCACGCCGCCCGCGCCGCGCGAGCAACCCGATAGCACCCCGCATACGCCGGTGGCCGGGCCCGAAGGCCCCGTCACCGGCAGAAGAGACGACACCTCAACGTGACTCCCTCCATCGACGCTCACGTCCGCCTCGACACCCACCCCACCCATCCGAGCGCTGTGACCGCTGTCCTGACCGGCAGCCAGGCCCACATCGCTCTCATAGCTCTCGAGGCAGCCGACTGGGCCGTCCTCGCCGACAACGTCCTGGTCCTAGCCCGCATCGACCACGAGGAGCCCTACTGGGCTGAGGACGCAGCCAAGCACCTGTCCGCCGGCGGCATCACCGTCGAAATCACCCCTCGACTCCGGGAGGCCATGGACGAGCAATGGACCTGGGCGAACTATCCGATGCCGTGGTGCACCCGCAGCGAAATCCGCGAGGTCTCCAACCACGCGCAGAAGATCCACGACGCCATCCGCCACGGCCATCTCCTCATCCACGCACACGCCCACGACGGCCACACCACCGTCGCGGTCGGCACGTACCTCGGCCGTGACGGCAAGTCGGTCTACCTCCACGGCGAGGACCACCTGCGCCAGGTCGCCGACACCTTCGACTCACCCGCTCAGGCCCTGCTCGCCTTCGAGAAGGTCCACGGCACCGACATGCGCCCCGGTCCGGCACCCCTGACCGACGCCGAGCGCGCCGCCGTCGAGGCCCGCACCGCCTTGGACCTCGGCGCAGCGAAACCCGGGCCTCACCGCCCGGAGCCGAAGACCGTCCCCGTCTACCTGGCCGATGCAGGCGACCACGACGCCCTCCTCGACTCCTTCCTCGACAGGCACGGCGAGTTCGAGAAGTGGCGGACTTGGTCCGACGAGACAACCCACGCCATCCACGAGTCGCAGACCCTGCGCATCGAGCGCGTCCACGAGACTTCGGCCCACGAGACCGCGTGGACCGTGGCGGCCTACGAGACGCCCGTCTCCGACCGCATGTGGGTCCTCACCGCTACCGGCGCCACCCCCGCCCCGGTGATAGAGGAACTTCTGCATCACCTCGCCGACGGCGACGGCTGGGACACGCCCACCGGCGCCCCGGTGGACGAGAAGATGGTCACTGCGGCCACCCAGCCGCTCTCCGACGCCGGATGGAAGCACACCGTGGACGGGCGATGGATCCGCTGGACATCCCCCGACGGGAACGTGGGCGTCCAGTTCGACGCCTTCACGGCACAACACCCGAATCAGAACCTAGCCACCTGGACCGTCTGGGCCGGCCCCGGACCGGACCGGCCGACCTGGGCCATCACTGCGTCGCCACATACCCCGACTTCGCTGCTGACGGATCTCTCAGAGAACCTCGCCCACGAAACCGGCACCCGCAGCCATCAGGCCACGGGTCGCGCACCAACAAAGGGACTCGCCGTCACATCGCCGACTGCTCTGGCGGTCACGAGCTTTGCAGCCAGCCATAGGCGCTGATCACGGATACGCCTGAAGAGACCACCCGACGACCAAATCTCGCCAACAGACACCCAAGGCCAGCCGATACTGTCGGCCGTCACTCCGCCCCATAAGCTCGCAGAACGGCTCGTGCGCCCGGTCCACGTGCCTCGGCTGCGGAGCTCCACCCGCACGTCGTCCGCCCAGTAATGGCAGAACGCCCTCCTGAGCGCGAAGCCCGAGGCAGGCTCCGGACCCCCAAGAACGGCGAGGGGAGTCTGGCTGCCCTACGGACCCCTGGAGCTGCACTCTGCTTGCGACCAGCGGCAAGCAGAACTGAACACAAGCAGCCCAGGGGATCCGTCAACCACCACAGGTTGCCGAATCCCCTGGGCGTACATCAGTCGACGAGGTAGTGGGCTTCGATGTAGGCGACGGTGGAGCCATACGGTTCCCCCACCGGCTTCAACGCGTACCGGCGGAAGACCGCGGCGGTGGCGCGGCGGACACCTCGGTTGCGGGCCTCGGCGTTGTCCCACGACTGCGCGAGGGTGCGCTTGACCACTTGATCGATCTCCTCGGCCAGGTTCCGCTCTGTGATGGTGAGGCCGGACGGTGCGTGATCGTGAATGATTCGCGACAGGACACCCACGTGGTCGTCGTCCAGCACGACGGCTTCGTCGGGGTGCTTCTCAGCGTTCACGATGGCACGGGCGACTCGGAGTGCTTCGGCCAGGAACTCCAGGGCGTCCTGGGCGTTCTGGATGATCCGGTCCCGCAGCTGCCTGATCCGCTCTGCCAGGGCGGTGTACTTCGCGGACCCCGGTTCGACCCCCCTTTCGAGGGCGTCCTTGATCTGGTCCAGGATCTCCGCCGCAGACGGCGGCTTCTTGTCCTTGCTGTCGTCCTTGTCGGACTTGGGGCGGACGAGGGCCAGCAGTTCCTTGAGGATGGCGATGCCCTGGGCGTCGAGGACGAGGGGTTCCTCCTGGGAAGCGACCACAGAGAAGGAGTGGACGTGGGCATTGATTATCTCCAGGACCATCGGTCCCAGCTCGCCCAGGCGTTCCTTCCTCTCTTCGTCGGAGGATTTCTTGAACAGGGTCGTGTACGCGGACCCGAACAGCCCGAACCCGTCCTGGTACTTGGCGATCCGCTTGTCGGTGTTGATGAGCGGGTACAGGCGGGCCAAGAGCCGGTAGTCCTTGGAGAACGCCTCGGCGGCGACAGGGTCGGCGTTGAGGAAGACGTTAATGGCTCGTACCGACTCGTACCCGTGGACCGTGAGGTCCAGTCCGTCCACGTTCGCAAACAGGTCTTCGATACGGGCGAAGGTGGTGCGGAACTCGGCGACCAGGTCGGTCACGTCGGTGACGAACCCCCCACCCTTGCCAGCGGTCCCCTCCGCGGTGGGGTCGACGACGGCCCGCTGGACCTCCTCGGCCAGGCTGATGTAGTCCACGACCACACCGGAGGTCTTCACGAACCCGGTCGGGGACACCCAGGTGCGGTTCGGCCGGGTGATTGTCTGGAACAGGTTGTGGGCCTTCAGCGGCTTGTCCAGGTAGAGGACGCCCTCGTTGGGGGCGTCGAACCCCGTCATCAGCTTCGCGGTCACCACCAGGAAGCACAACGGATCGTCCGGGGCGAGGAAGCGCCGCTTCTGCTCCTCCTCGTCGACCTCCGAGAGCCGGTAGGGCCGCATGGCGGCGTCCTCGTCCTTGGAGTCCTTGACGTGGATGTTGACCTCGGCGGTGATCCGGTCATGTTTCCCGACCTCGGCGAGCACCTGTGACGCCTCGAAGCCGGCCAACAGCTCGTTGATTTTGTCGGTGTAGGCCACGGCCAGCTCACGGTTGTAGGCGACGACCTGGGCCTTGAGGCCGTTGCGGTAGGCGCCGGCCAGGTAGTGGTCCACGATGTCCTGGCAGACCGTGTGTATCCGTTCGGGGTTGGCGAACACCGAGGTGAGGCGCCCGAACTTGCGGGACAGGGTTTCACGGTCGGGGTCGTCGAGGTCGAATTCGTCGGCGAACTGGTCGAACTCAGCTTGCAGCGCCTGGTCGTTCATCTCGAAGGTGACCGGGTGCGGGTCCAGCATGACCGGGACGGTGGCCTCGTCATGCAGGGATCGGGACACCGAGTATCGGTGCAGCACCCTGCCCGGGTCGGTCTCCTCTCCGAAGAGGGCGAAGGTGTCGGTGGCGAGGTTCCTGATCGGGGTGCCGGTCATGCCGAAGAACTTCGCATGCGGCAACGCTGCACGCATCTGCCCGGCCAGAGACTCCTCCTTGGAGGACTGGGTGCGATGGGCCTCGTCGACCAGCACGATGATGTTGCGGCGGGTCGATAGGTTCTTGCCGGCGTCGGCGAACTTATGGACGGTGGTGGAGATAACGCCGCGTACGTCGTCGGCCAGCAGGGAACGCAGCTTCTTGCTGGTGGCGGGCTGGTGGAAGTAGGCGTCCCCCATCGCGGAGGTGAATACCCCCGAGGTCTGCCGGACGAGGTCGGTGCGGTCCGAGAGCAAGATGATCGTTGGCGAATCGGTGCGAGTGTCGGCCAACAGCAGGGAGGCGGCGAACACCATCAGCAGTGTCTTGCCACTGCCTTGGTGGTGCCAGATCAGGCCCTTCTGGCCGTCGGCCAGGACCCGCTCGTGGATCAGATGTGCGGCTTCCATCTGCGGATAGCGGGGCAGGTACTTCTTGTCCGCGCCGCCCCCGGAGGTGCTGAAGAGGGTGAAGTTGGCGAGCATGTCCAGGACCGTGCCCGGGGTGAGCAGCAGCTCCACAGAGCGTTGCACGTCGGCCTGCCCGGAAAGGGCCTCATCGTCGGCAGTGGACCGGAACGGCTGCCACAAATTCAGGGGTGCACCGGCGGCACCAAATCGCAGCTTCAGCCCGTCGGAGGCGATGGCGAAGAGGTTGGGGGTGAAGAACCATGGGTACTCGGTGGCGTACACCTCGTTGATCTCGCGGGCGGCGCCGGCCCACCCAGACTTCGCGGTCGGTGACTTCACCTCTACGACAACGAGGGGCAGGCCGTTGACCCAGTAGACGAGGTCGAACCGTCGGGGGGTCTTGCCAGGGATGGTTATGGTCACCTCGTCCGACACGACCAGCGTGTTGGCGATTGGATGCTCGAAGTCGACGAGCTTCAGAGCGTGCCACACGCCGTCGGCGTGCCGGAACTCCTTTTGCCCGCGCAGCAGTTTCAGCACCTGTTCGTTGGCCCGCACCAGCCCGCCCTCGACGGCGTTGACCGTGGCGACGATCTCCTCGACCACGGCGTCCACATCGAACCCGTCGATCACCTCAGGGTTAAGTCGGACGATGGCGTCCCGCAGGTGGCTGACAATCACCGTCTGCGTCGTCTCACGCGGCAGCGACCTGCCAGCTGCGAAGTTCCAGCCCATTGGCAAGGACCATTGGATCATCAAGTTCTGAAACTCGCGTTCCCGAATGCCCTTTGCCACGGCTCAGACCTCCAACTCGGCAGACTTGATGTCGATGGTGCGGTCCAGTAGCCCCGCCAGCAGCCCGGCCCGGACTTGACGGAGGCGGGCGGCCTCTGCGCGGGTAGCCGCGACGACCTCGCTCATCGAGTCGAGCTCTGTCGCGATGCGCTCCTGGTCGGCGACGTTCGGGAGACGCACCATCATCTGGACCGCCCGCCTAGACCCGATATGCTTGATGTTGGTTCCGCCAGCGACGTTACGGAATTGCCCGGACTCGTACGCCCATAGGCACCAGTGCTTGACGAACGCCGGAATGCTGACGCCTTGGATGGCGCGATAGCGAAGCAGAGTGTTCTGGAAGCAGACCGGAGCTGGGAGCTCGTCCCGCCACATGGCTGGCATTCCCACTGCGGTCTCGCTCGCGCTCCCCTCGGAGACGAGGACGTCCCCGTACCGGAGCCCAAAGGTCTCACGCTCGCTCGGGTTGAAGTCCATTTCAAGTACGTCGGAGAGGTCGAGGGTTCCATAACCGACGTTGGCAGACCGTAGGTAGGAAGTCATGTACGGGCCGGTGGCGCGTTGAGGTGAGCGCTGGCGTCCCATCGTGATGCTAAATGCCTCGTCCGCGCGGACTTCATCGACTGAACTGTCGGTCATCGAGTCGGCGCGAAGGCGGCGAAGAACGTCTCGAAGCGCATCCGCCTCCATGTCGAGTGCGGTGACCTGGGCGTCCACCGCATCAAGCACTTCGACGATCCGCGCTTGCACCTCGGGGGGTGGGATGGGGAGTTGGATCTGCAAGAGTTGCTCTGGGTTGAGACGCTTGCGCCGTTGAACCGTCCCGCTCACTCGATTCTTCATTTCTGCCCAAAGTCGCGGTGAGCGGCAGACATGCCTCATCCAGTCGGGCATCAGTTCTGGGCCAAGCGTGAACGTCGGGAACTCGTTGCTGACGACGAAACCGTCGAACTCGGCAGGTACTACGGTGATCGGGCCTTCCCAGGCGGTCAGTTTTCGCATCACGACCTGGTCAGCGCGCAGCACGTTCATTGCTGCGTACTCTGTATCTCCGCCGTCGAGTTCGCCTTTAGCGACCATCCCCTTTCCTGCATTTAGGACCCCGGCCAGGCGGTAGGTAGTTGCAGGCTTCATCGGTGTGCGCTGGATGTCGAGGTGCATTACCTCCCCGAGTGAACGAAGCGGATAACCGTCACTTGTCGAAGCCCTCGATCCCTGCGGCGGAACGGCCGCCTTAGGGCGCACAGGAGTTTCCAGATCACCGAGGCTGATCTGCTGCCAGTCACTCATCGAAGCCCTCGATCCCTGCGGCAGAGAGGACCGCGAGCATGCGCTGCTCGGTCTTTTGGCGCTCAGCCCGGGCGATGTTATAGGCGTCGATGAGGGTGCCGAGGTCCTCCTGCTCCGCGGCGGCCTGCTTGATGTAACGGCCGATGTTGAGGTCGAACCCGTTCGCCGCGATCTCTGTGGCGGGGACAAACCGCGCCGAGAGGCCAGCCTCTCCGTCACCGTCGGAGCCCGAGTGATAGGCCGTCACGATGTCGGTGATGTCTGCGGCAGTAAGGAGGTGACGGTTCTTGGCTTTGGTAAACCGTGTGGAGGCGTCGATGAACAGCACGCCGCCCTGCCGCTCCGGGGTCTTGGTGCCCGGGGCACGCAATACCAGGATGCAGGTCGGAATCGTCGTGTTGTAAAAGAGGTTCGACGGCAGCCCGATCACGGCTTCCAAGAGGTCGTCGTCCAGGACGCGCCGGCGGATAGCTGCCTCCTGACCACCTCGGAAGAGGACGCCGTGCGGCAGGACGACGCCGGCACGGCCCTTCTTCGGATCCATGCTGGCGATCATGTGCTGCACGAATGCCCAGTCCGCCGACGACTGTGGGGCGACCCCACCGATGGCGCGCGGGTCGTTGGTCCAGGGCTTCCACTTCAGGCTGTAGGGCGGATTGGCGACAATCACGTCGAATTGCTTGACGGACCCGTCCGGCTTCTTGAAGCGCGGGTCCCTCAGGGTGTCGCCGACCTCGACCTTGAATTCAGTCAGGTTGTGCATGAAAAGGTTCATGCGGGCCACACCTGCGGTATCCGTTACCGCCTCTTGCCCGTTCAGGCTCAGTGTGTAGCCCCGCCCGCCGTGGGTCTTCAGGAAGTTCGCGGCGGCAATGAGCATGCCACCAGACCCGCAGGTCGGGTCGTACACCGACTCATGGTTCTTGGGGTCCAGCAGCTCGATGATCAGCTCGACGACCTCACGCGGGGTGAAGAACTGGCCGGCGCGGGTGCCTGACCCGTCGGAGAAGCGCTTGAGCAGGTACTCGTACGCTCCACCTAGCACGTCGTGGGACATGTTGCCCTCGTGCATCTTGGGGGTGCGGTCCATCGCCCGCATGACCGACGCCAGCACCTCCCCTGGCAGCACCGTTTCGGAGGTCCAGGTCATGGACCCGAACAGACGGGAGAACTTGTCAGGGTTGGCCGACTCGATGGCCTGGAGGGAAGCGCGAACCCGCTGGCCGAGGCCGTGCTGGGCGACGGTGGCGAGGATGGATGACCAAGAGGCGCGGCGCTCGGCGACGGTACCAGGGAAGATGAAGGGGATCTTGAACGTCTGGTAGTTGCTGTACTCGACCTCGTCGGCTTCCTCGGCTGAGAGGTCGAGGTCCTCGTTCTCCTTGAGGAAGATCTGGTGGGTGTGCTCCCAGGTATCCGACAGGTACTTCCAGAACATCAGAGGGAAGACGACCGAGGAGTACTGCGCTTCGGGCATCGCCACGCGCAGCTCGTCGGCGGCGTCCCACAACCGGTTCTCGATCTCCTGCTGGGTCACTACCATCAGTCGGGGGTGTCCTTGCTCGTCTAAAGGTGGCGACCCGAGGGTCGTGGTGTTCCTATCAGTCAGCCCAGTACGGGGATGCCCGGCGCGCATCCACCGGACACGCCGCCGAGTGGACATGCGCGGGGCGTCGCATCCCTGTGCGGACGACCCGCCAACGATATCCCTCCCCAGGACCACGAAGGACGGCAATCGCGCCCAGCAGGAGACGCTCCGAGACTGACGGAGACGGCGCCACAGCGACGCCGTGGGCTGGCCGCCCTATGGCGCGTGCTCGTCGGCGACCGCCCCTTCTGCGACGTCTGGCGCGCCCGCCCTCGTGATCGACAGGTCACGCCTTCGATCGCGCGCCCGGCAGGTGCATGACTCGGCCCCGATGTGCTCCTGGAGGACGGCGCTATCTACGCCCTCATCACCGACGACTCGATCCCGGGACACGATCACGACGGGCTCTGGGCTTCAGGCACGCCCCCCCCCCGCACTCGCTTGAAATCCCCTCCACGCTGACAGGCACCCGGCGCCTCATCAGTTGCCATGAAGTCTTCACTGAGGTTCCCTACGAGTATGCCGAGGCATCTGCTAGCCGTTGAGCACACCAAGATCAGGGCGCTGCGCGAGCAGGCTGGACTCACTCCGCAGGAGCTTGCTGATCGCGTGGGGGTCACGTACCGCGTGGTCGTGTACTGGGAGGAGGGCAGGTATGCGCCTGAAGCCAGGAACGTGCGGCGGCTCGCCGATGCTCTGGGCTGCGCCACCGCCGACCTCACCGGTACGCCCAGCGGGTCCGAGACGCTGGTTGATCTCCGATATGCCGCTGGTCTCACCGCGGAGGAGGTCGCCACTCGTCTTCGCGCGACTGCCGTCGGCCGTGATCTGTTCGTGGACGCGCACAAAGTCCGCAGCCTGGAGCGGGGCCGTCAGGTGTCCGGCTGGAACTGGAGGAAGCCGGGACACACGGGCCGACTCGTGCAGCAGATTGCCGCCGTGTACGAGGTGCCGGTCCGGATGGTGGTCGACGCCTGGATGCGTACGCGGCCGTCTGATGAGCCCCCGCAGCTGCCCGAGCGGGAGCGGAACGGTCCGCCGGCGTCAGCGGTCGAGGGCTGGGAGGGGCTGAATGAACGGCAGCGGGTCTATCTGGGGGAAATCCTGCGCGATGACCAGATGACTGAAACTGAGATGTGGATGCGCCGGCAGAACCAGGCCGGCGTTCCGCCGGCCAAGCAGTGGCGGAAGTTGCCGTTCGCTCTCGACGCACCCACCGAAGTAGTCGGCCACACGCGCCTTCAGCAGCGCCTGCGGAGCGCTGGCGTCCACGATCAAGGGGCCGGGGCCACCCTCCACTCCCTGGAGCGGCTGGGACTGATCAAAGTGACCAAGGACCGCGTAGACGTTCCAGGGGTCGGCGAGGCGGACCGGACCCTCGTGGAGATTACGCGCCGCGGCCGTGCCTGCGCCCGCGCCGGGCGGGGAGAGCCCGCAGAGTCGGCGCCTCCCGCGCACCTGCTGTCCGAATGGCTGTGGGGCGTTCTGCTGCGTGTCGCCGCGGCCGGCCCGGAAGGTCTCCACGAGAGCGAGCTGACGGGCAAGTCCCTGTTCTACTTGGCTGTCGGCTATCGGCCGAAGCGCCAGGCGCATCCCAGCAGAGGCTTCATCGAACTACGTCCCCGGATGGCACCGGGCGATACGCACGTCCTCGAGTACCGGTGGCACACCACCGCTCTCGGGCAGCAGCACATTGCCTCCTACCTGCACGTCTACACGGAGATGTACCCAGCTGCGGCGTCTCCAGCACAATGATCATTTAGGGCCGTCCGAGGCCGTTCCGGGGGGATTGTCAGACCCGTGCTCTACCGTCGTCTCCCGTGACGACCCATGTCGATGATGACGGCCTGACGTTCTCGCATTTCGAGGCGTTCCGCCTGATCAACTTCACCTTCATCAAAGCCTGTCAGACGATCAATGCCCCGGACCTGAGCCCGAGGGACCGGGCCGAAAAGCTGATGCGGTACCACGGGGACTTGCTCGCCGCGTACGGCCCCGGAGTGCCGCTGTCGTTCGGCGAGTTCCGTCGAAGGCTGCGCGGTCCCATCGACGGCCTGCTCCCGCCGTGGCTGGACCGGTCCGGCTTCGGCGATCTCGACTTTCCCGTTGTCGACGCCGAGGGCTGCGTCACCGGGAACGCCTTCGATCTGCAGTGGGAGACCTCCCAGTTGCACCGGATTTTGAAGCGGCTTCGGCGGATCGGCCGGATGCGGTTCACCGAGGAGCAGCTTCAGGACGAGATCGACCAGGATCAGATGTACGAGATCCTCAAAGGTCGCGGTGACGCCCAGTACGTCAAGGACCGCACCACGCTGGTGGAATGCCCGGCCGGCACGGCCGCGGAGCTGAACAAGCGCGGCCTGCCCCTCAACGCGATCGGCTTCTACGAGCCGATCCCCTACCACGCCGTCTACCGCACCTGGTGGTTCCCCTGCACGGTGTGCAAGTGGCCCATGAAGATCAGCAAGCGGATGAGTGCGGGCCGCGAGTACTACCGCGTCGCCTGCCTCTATGGCCGTCACGCCGATACCGGTGCCAGCTTCATGTTCCGTCCCACGTCCGGAGACGCGCCGCAGCTGCATCCGGACAGCCCCGACACCCCGGCTCCGCACGAGGCAGCTCTCGCGCTGGGCACCAGCGGTGCCGTGCCGGAGGCGAAGCCGGTTGAGGGGCATCTGGCCCTCAAGCGCGGCGTGTGGCGCTACACCTGCGTGCCCGGCCTGCACGAGCTGCGTTTGCACACCGTTCTGCGGGAGCGGCTGGCCACCGCGCTGGCAGATGTGGACGAGGCCGTCAGGCTCTGGCCGATGAGCGATGCCTACGACCATCGCATCGAGGTCAAGGGCCCTGACGGGAGAACGCACGTCTTCACCGTGGATGTGAAGGACTACACCCACGGCCGTGTCCTGGCCGAGAGCCTGCACCGCAACGAAGGTGACAAGGGCGGCGCCGAATGGCTCGTCGTTCCTGACCACCGGGCCGACCAGATCCCCCT
Organism: Streptomyces bullii; assembly: GCF_042657145.1. NCBI lineage: Bacteria > Bacillati > Actinomycetota > Actinomycetes > Kitasatosporales > Streptomycetaceae > Streptomyces > Streptomyces bullii. Next base: position 162,084 of record NZ_JBHSNY010000004.1, on the reverse strand, counting down.
GCTGACCGTGACCTGCCACAAGTACGGAATGAAGGCCGCGACCATGACCGACTTCGCCAAGATGGTCTGCCAGAGCGCCGGGGTGGTGTGGGCATGAGCCAGATGACCGTCAGGGACGCCTTCGTCCGCGCCGCGCTTGCCCTGGCCGCACACTACTTCCCGCAGCAGGACGATGACGGCAAGCCGCTGGCCTCCTTCCGCCACGCGGCGTTCTTCGCCAGCTGCAAACCGCAGGCATGGGAGAGATGGAATGAGCTGGGCAGTGAGGAACGACTGCTCGTGGCCGAGGTGATGAAGCTCAGCAACCCCGACCTCGCCGACGAGAAGCGGTTCGCCTCCGCCGCGCGGATCCTCCTGGGCGCCATGGACAGCGCCGACGAGGAGGACGAGGAGACCACCCTCCAGCTGTTCACCCTGGCCGGTGATCCTCTCACCGCCACCGCGGCCTACCCCCTGCTGGGAGGGGACTACCTCGGCTACGCCAAGAGCCTTCTCGCGCCCTACCGGCGGCCGAGCAGCCGGCGCAAGCCCCACGAGTTCGCAGCGCCGGGCCAGACGTACGAGACGAGTGAGCGCACCGAGGGCAACGAGATCGTCCACGGGCGCGTGACCATCCCCCGCTTTCCCGCTTTCACCCAGCCTCTCGGCCACGACACGCTGCCCGCCCTCACCACCCGGCCCAACGTCGACACGGTCCCGGTCTACGTCCAAGATCTCAAGGACATCGCACAGCTCCTGGACACCCAGTACGAGGACACAGAGGCTGGCCCCTGGTTGCACAAGGTGCTGACGGGCCTGCTCGACCGGGTCAAGGCCCGTGACACCGACACCGTCGATGTGCTGGAGCTCCTGGCCGGTTGCACCCAGATCTTCCACGCGCCCACCGGAACCGGTAAGTCCGTGCTGGTCCGTCTCCTGGGCTCGTGGGCCGCGCTCAACGACTACCGCATCACCCTGCTCGTCCCTGATGTGAAGGCCACGCTCGCCTCCGTCTGGGACATCAGCCGCGACCTCGAGATCCTGCACGAGGCGGGCAAGACCGAGCACCTGGCGACGTGCTCTCCGCTAATGTCGCCGTCTTCACGGCACGAGCGGGCCCTCAAGCACGCGGCCCTCGTCAAGGAGGACCCCGACGCCCCCGGGGAATGGGGCAAGCGAGGCCGCCGTGACGTCGACCACCTCGCCTATGGATGCGCACAGCAGCACTGGCTCGACTCCGCCGGCATCTACCGCCCCGGCAAGGAGAACTGCCTGAGCCTGCGCGGCGGCGGAGAAATGCTGGCCTGCCCCTGGATCCCGACCTGCGGCAAGTTCGCCCCTGCTTACCAGGCCGCTGACGCCACGGTGATCGTCACCAACCACCACAACTTCATCCAGGGCACCATGCGGGTGGGCATCCAGATCGACGGCCGCCCGGTCCGGTCCGTCACCGTCCGCGAGTTCGTGCTCCGCGCCAGCGATTTCGTCATCATCGACGAGATCGACGCCTTCCAGGCCGTCGCCGTCGACCGCTGCGCCACCACGGTCGACCTGCACTCCCGACGCCCGTGGACCGCAGAACCGCAGGTCCTGGACACCGCGGCCAAGCACCTTCCTCTGCGCTTCGAGGACCAACTCATCGAACCGGTCAGCCACGTCCGGCTCATGGCCGAGTCCCTGCTGACCGGCCTGTGCACCAAGGCATTCCGCCTCAACCACCACGACGACGCCCGAGTCCCGCGGCTGAGGCACGAATACGACTACGAGGGCTGGCGCCTGCCACGCTCCAAGGACCGAGAGCTCATCAGCCTCCTGTTCCCCGAATACCAGGTCAGCGACGGCCAGCCGCTTCCCGCCGAGGCCATCCACCGGCTCAACGCCCTGGTACCAGCGCCCGACCTCGGCGAAGACGACGAGACGGCTCCTACACCCATGCTCATGGACCCCGAGTGGGAACGAGTGAGCAGCGTCCTCGGGGCCGTCGTGTCGCCGCGCGGCATCAACCAGCGCGACGCGCTCAAACTCAGGCTCCACGAGGCCCTCGCCCCGATGATCAGCGACGGCCGCACACGCAACCGGGCCATCGACCACCTCCTCATCCGCACGCTGATGAGCGAACTGGACGTGTCGCTCGCCGTTCTGCGCGACACCGCCCAGTCCCTGCGCCACTCCGGGCTGCTCAGCGCCAACCGCATCATCGACTCGATGCGCTCCGGCGGCATCGCCGACGTACTTCCGCACGGAACAATCGGCAGGCCGATCAACGGCTACCGGGTCACCGGCATGAAGAACCCGGAGAAGGACGCCAAGCTCTCCACGCAGCACATGGCCGGCGACCCGCACACCTACGTGTCGGAACTCGGCGGACTCGTCTCACTGATCACCGCCGGCGTGGAGCGGCCCATCTTCGGGCTCTCCGCCACGGCCTACTTTCCCCAGGCGGTCAAGGAACACGTCCACGCCCCCGTGATGTGGTGGATGACCGACGCCCAGGAAGAATCCATCCTGGTCGAGTCCTCGGCCGTCACCTACGGCAACGGCCACCGAAAGGCCGGAGAACGCATCCCGATCGCCGGCCAGTTCCCCTCCGACAAGCCCGAAGCCCTGCGCGAAATCGGTGAACGCCTGTACGAGACAAAGCTGTCGAGGAAACTCACACGCCTGGCCAAATCGGAATCGACCCGCACCCGCGCCCGCGTGATCCTCACCGCCAACAGCTACGAACAGTGCGGCCACATCGCCACCGGCATCGCCAAGGCGAAAGGGCTCTCCCACCGCGTGTGCGTCCTCGTCCGGGAAGAAGACCGCCTCAGCAACGTCCGCTACCTCCCCGACCCGTCACTGGTCCGCCGCATCACCGTCGAAGAGGTCGAGGAATTCCCCCAATTCGGCGACATCCTGATCGCCCCACTGGCTAACATCGCCAGAGGACTCAACATCGTCGTCAATCTCCGCTCAGCCATCCACTCCATCTACCTGTGCGTGAGGCCCCCGCTGATCATCGACGACCCCACCTGGATGTACGGCAGTGTCAACGCCGCAGGCATCAACTCGTTGCCCGCATCCGGTGCGTCGGATCCCGTCCAGGCTCTGCAGACGGCTCGCACCGCAGCACGCGACCACTTGGCCACCATTCTGCGTTCCTCCCCGCAGCTGTCGACCATGGACCTCGTCCTCCAGGAACAGATGGTCGCCGGAATGCTGGTGTCCCTCATCCAACTCGCCGGCCGAGCACGACGCGGCGGTACCAACATGGAACTGCACTTCGTGGACTACGCCTTCCACGACGAGACCTGGAGCTCTGACCTGGCCAGCATCATCGAACGCATGGCCTCCCGGTGGCTGCCGGAAGAACGCCAGCAGATGGCCGAACTGTACGGGGAGGCGGTCAACGCCTTCCTGTCCTACGCCGGCGTCGACCTCGCCCTCTCCGCATAGCCCAGCGCTTTTTCCCGAAAGAGATCACAGCATTGAGCGACACCACCACTCTCCCGAGCACCCTCACCCTGCGTTGCACCCCCGAACTCGTCCAGGGCCAGAAGGTGTACGTACGGCTCTTCCCGCGCAGTGTGCGCGATGAATGGGAGAAGCTGAAAGGCGGCGGAGACGACGAGCAGAAGAGCCAGCAGCATCCGGACGAGAAGAAGAATCTGCCGTATTCAACCGCCCTGACCTACCTGAAGTTCAAGACCGGCGGGTACGTCCACCTCGACCGGTACCTCAACTTCCTGGTGTCACTGGAGAAGATCGACGACGAGACCCTGCGCCACGTCTTCCGGTGCGTCGTCGGCTACAGCAAGGGGCTGAACACCGACCAGGCCGTCCTCCTCGACGTACCGCCGGTGGCCGAAGCCATCGCGAACACGCCCGAGCAGGAGTTCGAGATGACGCGCTTCCTCAAGCCGGTGTCCGGCAGGCAGCCGAAGTGTCCCGACTGGATGTACGTGGCCGTGCCCTGGGTGATCTCCAAGAAGCTCGCCCAGGAGAAGTTCACCATCTACGACCTCGTCCCGATCACTGAGAAGGTCGCTGCGAAGGAGAAGGACGGCTCCCCCAAGCTCGACGCCAACGGCGAACAGGTCTACAAGAATCGCACGATCGGCTGGAAAGCCAACCCAAACAAAAGGGAAGTCACCTACCTTCCCGACAGCCGGGGCGGCCTCATCGCCTGGGATCACCCTTTCGGACGCAAGTACAACCTCCGTGACGACGCAACCGAGGTCAACGAGGCCACCAAGGCCCAGTACGCGATGTCCCGGCTCTCGGTGGTCATGAAGACCGAGCCCAACGTCATTCACCCGGTCATCTTCCTGGACGCACATGTCACCCGCGTCCACAGCAACATGGTCTACGCGAAGTCCACGCACATCTACCAGGGCAGCGACGGCCTTCCCATCCTGCACACCGAGCTAGTACGCAACGGCAACGTCCGCGCCGTCAACCAGCGCGCCCTGGAACTGCTCGCACGCGACGAGATGGACATCAGCGTCCTGCAAGCCCTGCAGGCACGCGTCACCGAAGAGCGGGACCTGCTGGAAAGGGCCGCCGAGAAGGGGGAATTCCCCTCGTTCATCACCCCTGACGCCGGCGTCATCCGCCCGCTCATGCCGCAGAACGACAACTTCGCTGTCGGCACGGGACCTGGCACCCTCCACCTGCGGCTCCTGGCCGAACACGTCTCCAAAGTGCTGGGCGAGAAGGCCACCTGGGTCGACTTCACGGTGGAACCGATGACCTTCGAGCCGCGCCCCACGGACAAACAGAAGATGGCCCCGCAGGAGCGTGCAAGCCGTATCGAGGCCGGCGAACTCCTCCACAGCATTGGCTTTCCCCCACCCGAAGAGATCACGGCTTCCGTGAAGGCACAGGGTTTCGAGCACCTGCGGATCGTATGCCTGTGGTACCGCTGGAACACCCGCCTTCGCATGATCAACGCGCTGTCCCTGGCCTTCCCGGACGGCCCGCCCATCGGCGATCCCTCGCCGGGCGAGGAGGTCTTCCTCGCTCCCGGCATCAGCGTGGTGTTCCGCCAGGCCGAGCGCTTCCTGTCACACGGCGACGCCATCAACCGGACCGTGGAGTTCAAATCCCTCGAAGACGACTTCGCCGACAGCGAGCCGCAGGTAATGGTCGGCGCCTGGTGCGAGACCGAGATCCCGGCCCTGAAGAAGAAGGACGGAGAGAAGCGAAACGCCTTCCTGCTGCGCAAGGAGCGCTATGACGGAAAGTTCCAAGTCCGCCGCTTCCTGGCCAAGAAGGGCTTCGTCTGTCAGTTCACCACGGGAATGGAACCGGGATCCTTCGGAAACCCCGCAACAGAAATCAGTCCTCCGAAGCCGGGGAAAGACCACGCCGCTTACATGGCGCTCCTCGACCTGTACCGCTCACTTGGGATCATCGACCAGCGCCTCGCGCGGGCCATCGCGAAGGACCGGAAGGGACGCGAGGCGGGGAAACTCGTCTACTGCGGGATCCACGCCCGCCGGCAAGCCAAGACCGCCGACGGCAAGCACACCAAACGCATCATCGTTGCCACCGCCCTGTTCCCGCCAAAGGAGGAGGGCGACGCCTGGACGATGCGAGCATGGACGCCGCAAATCGGGGCCTGGGTGCCCTACCGGAAGGCAATCGCCGCCTTCCACGCCAGTGACTACACACTCCACGTCGACGGCAAAGGCGAGACGGACAAGGAACGCTGGGCGGAAGCAGCAGCACACGTCGAAGATGCCCTCTCCAGCCTCGTCCGCGACGAGCTGGAACCCGACATGGGCTATGTCGTCATGGTCGACGGGCACGCCTGCCGACGGATGTGGACGGGCCTCCACAACGAGAATCAGAGCTATCAGGAAGAGGACATCACCGATCCGCGCACCTGGCTGCCGGGGTACGGCAAAGGCAGGAACGCACCGCGCAAGAAGCCGAGCGCGGTCATCCGGATGAACGTCGCGGCGGACGAGGTGCCCCAATACGTTCCCGTCCCTCGCGAGAGCGATCCGGACACCGAAAAGGAATCCATCCTGTTCACGTCGGCCAAACTACACCGTGCCGAGGTGGACTTCGGGAATCCCTTCTGGATCCTGTTCAACATCCCGCGCAACTATCAAGCCAAGGGCGGAGACCTGGGCAAGTCCATCACTCGCTGGGATGCCAATCCGGGCAAGGGCGGGGAGGAGGGGGAGCGGGAAACGAATGAGCTTAAGGCTCCGTGGTGGGCCGTCACAGCGACCGAGATCTACCCCGTCGGTGTAGCCGATGGGGTCGACCGGACGATGCTCGCACGGGCGACCGCGCGCTTGTGTCACCAGACCATCGCTTGGTCCGACCGCTCCCGCTACCCCGTCCCCTTGCACGCAGCCAAAACAGCTCGACCTCGACCACCCTCAGTACCGGCGGTCGGCGCCGCCCGAGGAACAGGGAGATGACGCAGCCGACGAGTAGCCCATGGGCGCGTCACTGGGACGATGCCAGAAGGAAAGGCCGGCCCGCCTCCTGGGCCGGCCGATGGCGGTTAGCGGTCTCGTATCCAAGCGCACCGTGTGAGCGTGGGGCAGCGCAACATAGCGCGGGGTCGCCGGTTAGCCAAACCGGCGACCCCGCGCATCATTGGTGGTCCACCGCCACGTTCTGTCCCCGCGTCCAAAGGCATCACCTGACGAGTCCGACCGCGCACACGAGCAGGCACGACCGAGGAAACCGCCGCGATCACGCCGCCGCGTAGCTCGCCAGGAACAGATCTTGCGCCCGCTCCACATCCCTCGGCGTACGCAACTGCACCTCCAGATCACCCGTCCCGTGGTGACCGAGACCGGAGACATCCCGGGTGAATCCCGGGACAAGGTCGACGTCCTTCGGGTTCGCCTTCAGGTAGACCAGCAGCTTGCTCCGCTGCGGCGGACAGAGGCAGGCGAAGTTCCGCAGCCGCTGGTACGCCCGGTACGTCTTGCGATCGACGCGGTTCACACCGTCCCCGAGCCCGAGCAGTGCCTCATCGACCGCGCTCGCTAGCTCAACCATCGACGCGTCCTGGACGCCGGCTGTCGCCCGGGCAACCGCCTGGCGGCGGACTCGGCGTGCCCCCTGTACGCCGCCGCTCCCGGACGCTACGGTCTCAAGCCCGAGCAGGTCGCTCCCGAAGAATCGGTAGCGAACCAGGTCGATCGACCGCCGGTGCTCGTGCACGGCGTGCACGTCGTAACGCGTGAAGTCGCCAGCGATACAGATCAGGCGAGGGCTGCTCCACAGGACCTGGGACGCGGCCCTCATCCCGAGCCGGTCGCGGACCAGGTGCTCGAACTCGGCACGGTGGTCCAGCAGCCACGCCAGGTAAAACAGGCCCTGGTTGATGACGCCGGCGTCGACGCCGCGCTTGTACTCGACGATGACCGGCGATCCGTTCTCGTCCAGCCCGAGCGAATCGATCCGGCCCTTGTGGACCGGCCCGGTGCCGTACTCGCTCGCCAGGAATCGGACGCCTAGCAGCGTCTCCATGTGCGCCTCGACGAGACCCTGCACATCTGCCTCGACCTCAGCAAGACGCGGCATGACCTCGCTCACTCCGCATTGCGATGCATCCGTCCGGAACAACTTCAAGCCGACCACCCCTGTTATCGCATAGGAGATCGACAACGTCGGGCAGGCAGGGATTTGTTTCCGCAACCGGCGCGAGTCACGTGAAGAGCGTGTGCCGGAGGCCCGATCGACTGGTTCAGCTGCCCCGGCGCGCAGCAGGCAGGCCGGTGGTGCCCGTGACTCGTCGGCGTCCAGCACGAAGCCAGCACGGTACGGGTGATGTGGGGTGATGACAGGTGACGATAGGTCAGAAATCCAGCACCTATCCAGCACGGTAAAAATCAAGGGGCCTGACCCCGAAGAGCCAGACCTCAATTGACCTGCATGTTTGCCAGATCAGCGAAGTGGTGCTAAATCACCCGCTAGACGTTGAAGCGGAACGTTTAAGACCGCGATGCCACGAAGCCGACTTGCCTTCCTGGCCGCTGACGTGACGGTGAGCGCCCTGCCTTCCGTCTGACACGGATCGTGGTTCGCGCACTCCTGGGGTCGAGGCAGGCATCGGACTCCTGCTTCCAGCTGCGCATAAGCGGGTCTCGCGCTCGAGTGGCATACGTGACAATGAGGACGGAGGGAGAACCAGCGAGTTCGGGGGTACGTATGTTCGGCAAGTGGCTGGAGCAGGAGCCAGTGGAGCAGCCAGAGGGCGAGCTGCACTATGAGGCCCTCGTCGAGTCTGGAGAACTCGATGACGAGGAGCTGATGGACCAGCTCGGCCGCGATGTGGCCCGCAACTATCTCGCTCCCAGCGAGCTCGCACTCGTGTTCGACGACTTGGGGTCCCCGGAGGTCGCAGCCTACCTGCGCGCCAACAAGTTCCCCACTCGAGTCGCGGTGCGGCACGGTGACTTCGGAGAGATCGTCACCGCTGCCCTCTACCGGAGGGTGCGCCGCTGGTGCGTGCCGATTCTCAAGCTCCGCTACAAGCAGACCCCGAACCAGGCCGTACAAGGCACGGACGTACTCGCCTTCCGCTTCCGCCAGACGCCGCCGGTGATCGCCGTGCCCGAGGTGAAGACCCGCGCCACACGCAAACGGGACCTGGGGAAGGAGGCGTACGACAGCCTGGAGAAGGTCCTCGTCCGCCTGGACGAGAGCATTCATTTCGCGATGGTTCGCTGCGCCGAGCGCGACCACCAGTTCCTGGTACGCCATCTCGCCAGCCTGCTGCGCCGCCCCAAGGAACGCGTGGTGGAGCGGCACATGGTCTTTGTACACGATGCCCAGGCATGGAAGGACGACGTCGTCGACCTCCTAGCGGGCATGGTGACCCAGCCCACCGAACTGACGGTCGTCAAGATCCGCGGACTGCAGGCGTTCGTCGCCCGAGTCTTCGAAGCCGCCGAAACCGGCGCCGGCCCCCGCCGTACCGAGACCAGCGAGGACACCGCGGCGTGAAGGACTACAACGGCACCCTCCACCGGCTCGGCGAGGAAGTCCTCACCGACGGCGACGCCGCCCCGGGTCTGCGCGCCCAGCTGCGCTCGCACGTCCTGGGCGACCAGATCAGCCTCGAAGGCGCCCCCGTCGCCTACACCTACGACCTCGACGGCATGCGCAACGGCCTGACCCTCGCCCGGCTGGGACAGCTCACCCGCACCCCACGCGAACGCCGCGCCGATGCCGGCCCGCTGACCGAGATCGCCGAGGCGTACGCCGACCTCGCCGAGAGGTACGAGGCCGCGCACCCCCGACGCGTGGAGCTGCTGGCCATCGCCGCGACGATGTGGAGTCTGGCTGGCTACCAGGCCAACGCCGCCACCCTCGCCGTCGCCTTCACCCGCGAGGCACGGTCGCTGTTCGCCCTCGGCGAGCTCGAGGTCTTCGAGACGCCGACCACGGCCGCTCCGTACCGGATCGCCGAACTGACCGGAGCAGTCTTGCGCCGTGACCTCGACGAGGTCTCGCGCCTGGGCCAGCAGACCGCCGACGACCTTCGTGTCCTGGGCCAGCGGCTCCTGGGGGAAACCGCCGAGGGGCGGGCCGATGTGGCGGACGCCGCCGTGCTCGCCGCCTACGGCCTCGCCGGACGGGCCGCACGCAACCTCGCCGCTCTGTGGCGTACCGGCAACCGGTCCGCCGGCCACGCGGCCGTCGCCGACCTGCGCAAGGCCGCCTCCATCCTGCTGGACGCCTCGGTGGCCGACACCTGGACCCTGATCGACTCCCTCGCCCACGTCGCCGAGGACATCGTCGCCACCTCGCCCTGGCTGCTGCTGCGCCGCGCGGCCACCTGGGGCCGCCTGTGGGAGCACTACCTCAAGGCCCTGATCGTCGCCGAGCGGCCCGTCATCCAGGTGTGGCCCTCCCAACGCGCCGCCCTGGACGCCGGCCTGGTCGACGCCGCCGCGCGGAACATGGCGGTGACCATGCCCACCTCGGCGGGCAAGACCCACATCGCCGAGTGGGCCATCCTCCACGCCCTCGCCCCCCGGCCCGGCGACGAGAACCGCTGGTGGCTCGTCTCCCGGCTCGCCGTCTATGTCGTCCCCACCCGCGCCCTCGCCGCCCAGGTCGAGCGACACCTGGCCGACAGCCTCGAACTGCTCGGCCTGAGGGTCTCCTCCCTCTTCGGCGGCGCCGAGCACGTCCGCTACGAGATGCAGCTCCTGGACTTCACCGACGTCCTCGTCGTCACCAGCGAAAAACTCGACCTGCTGCTGCGCAACATGCCCGAACTGGCGGCACGCCTCGCCCTGGTCCTCGTTGACGAGGGCCACGCCATCGACCGCTCCGAGCGCGGACTGCGCCTGGAGATGCTGCTGACTCGTATCCGCCGCACCGCCCCGGCCGCCCGCCTCCTCCTGCTCTCCGCCGTCCTGCCCAACGGCGAGGACCTCGCCCGCTGGCTCGAACCCGCCGCCAACGCCACCAACCTCGCCAGCATCAACTGGTCGCCCTCGAGCCTGAGGATGGGGGTCTTCTCCTGGCGCGGCCGCGACGCCGACGGACAACAGGGCGCCATCGACTACGGCAACGGCGGCAACGGCGACTTCTTCCTCCCCCGCGTCCTGACCCGGCACAAGAAGCGCGTCAACCTCTTCCCCAGCGCGCCCAAGGACGTCGCCGCGGCCCTGGCCCTGCACTTCGACCGGCTCGGCCCCGTCCTCATCGCCCAGCCCACCAAGGTCAAGGCCCGCGCCGCCGCCAAGGCCCTGGGCGAGGCCCTGAAGAAGGAGGGCGCGCCGAAACTCGGCATGGCGGACGGATCCTTCAGCGCCGAGGTCGCCCGTCGGCGCCTGGAAGCCTCCGCCGAGATCGGTCGGCACATCGGCACCAGCCACGAGCTGGCCCTCATGGTCCTCGGTGGCTACGCCTACCACCACGCCGAGGTCCCCCAAGCCGTCCGCAACTGCCTCGAGCGCGCCTACCGCAATGGGGCACTCCGGGTCTTGTGCGCGACCAGCACCCTGTCCCAGGGCATGAACCTGCCCACCAAGACCGTCCTCGTGCCCGACACCTGGCGAGGCCAGGGCGAGCGGGTCAGCGTCCGCGACTTCTGGAACACCGCCGGGCGGGCCGGCCGCGCCGGCCAGGAGACCGAAGGCCACGTCGTGCTGATCGCCAAGGACTCCAGCGCCGCCCAGGAACTGCGCCGCCACTATCTGGACCGGGACAGGATCGAACCGGTCGTCTCCACGCTCGCCTCGCTCTACTACGAGCTGATCACTGCCCGCCTCGGCCACCGGCCAGGCACCGGCCAGGATCTCACGGCGCTGGACCTGGCCGACCCCGCCGGCGGACAACTGGCCGAGTGGGCCGCGGGACTGGACATCCAGCTCCTGGCCCTGCTCGCCGAGGAGGTCGTCGACACTCCCGACCAGCACCTCCTCGAGCAGGCCGCCCAAGCACTCCTCGGCGACACCCTCGCCGGACACCAACTCGGCGCTCAGGACTGGTCCTTGGCCCCGCTGGCCCGCTTCTCCGCCCGCCGCGTCGCCGCCATCGCCCAGCGACTGCCCGACCGGCCCGCACGCGCCGCGATCGTCCGCTCCGGCCTCAGCGTCCAGGGCGGCACCGACGCACTCGCCGCCGCCGAGCAGATCCAGACCGTCCTCGACGTACGACCCGAACTACTCACCGCCGAGCACTGGCCCCACCTGCAGCGCCTCATCCTGACCCTCGCCGCGGACGTGCACGAAGTCCAGCGCGGCATCCGCCAGAAGAAGGTCGCCGCTCCCGCACTTGTCCCCCTAGCCACCGACTGGATCGCCGGCCTCCCGGCGGCCGAACTCCACCAGAGGCACCACGGCAACCTGCTCACACTCGACATCACCGCGACGACCAGCGCGATCGACAAGATCATCGTCCAGGACCTCGCCTGGGTCGTCTCCGCGCTGCTCCAGATCCTCGAACTCCGCCGAGGCGTCCCCACCGAGGGCCACCTGGCCGCACTCCCCGCCATGATCAAATACGGGGTCGGCAGCCCGGCTGCCTGCTACGCCTCCAGCATCGGCATCCACGACCGCGCCACCGCGACCATCCTCGCCGCCAACTGCCCCTACCCGGAGCCGACTTTCCGCCAGTTCCTCGACTGGCTCAGCCAGCTCACCACCGACGAGATCACCACGCTCACTGACCCCGACACCGCCCGCCTCCTCATCCGCAGCACCGAGCGCCGAAGTCCCCGCGCCACCCAGGCCGCGATCCTCAGCGGCACCGGTACCTTCACCTGCCCCCTGCGCGGCGTCCGCCACAGCGGCAACGACGCCCACCTCGCGCAACTGCCGGCCGGAACCCCCCTCGACCTCGTCCGCGACCCCGGCAACGAGGCCGACCCGAACGCCATCCAGGTCCAGCACCAAGGAGTCTTCCTCGGATGGATCGCCCGAGAGATCGCCCGCCCGCTCGCCCTCGCTCTCGCTCTCGACGAGGACCCCACACCCCACATCTACACGCAGCTCGCCACCGACGCCCGCTCGATCGCGCAGCAGTACGGCGCAGACCAGCTCCACAGCCAAAACGCAGTCACCCTGACCATCATGCTCACCCCAAGATGACCCTCCGGCCACCCGCGTAAGTTCGGGTCTGAGTGAAGACGAGTGCGGCAGCACTTGACTGCATGCGCGAGACCCCCGGCGTCGGGCCTCCGTCCCGCGTAACCGTCGCAAGTCCGGAGTACACGCGTCTGCACAGCCTATACAAGGCGGAAAGATCATCCGCTGGCGCTGGGAGTCTCCTGGGACTTTTCTGGGACTTTCGGCTGCATCAACAGGCAAGAGCGTGAAACAACCGAAAGGACATTCCCGCAGGTTAGCGCCCCCTAATCACCCATCGCCGCAGGCCACAAAGCTGGCTGGTCTCTTCCGGGACATCTGATCAGCACGACTCAGTAGGTCCACGCTCAGCGTCGCCTGTCCTCGGCGCCCCATCGATGCTCGCCACCTTGACAGGGTCTGACCTGCCCGAAAAGGCGCCTGACGCCCCATCAGAACGAGCGTCAAATGAGCGTCACGAGCGTCATTTCAGCGTCAAGATATCGCCCGTACCGCCCACACCGCACATAATGCGCACGCACAAAACCGCAGGTCAGGCGCCCTTCGCGACCGGTTCAAGGATCGCCACGCACTCCACATGATGCGTCATCGGAAACAGATCGAACGCCCGCAGCGTCCGCACCCGGTACCCCCCGTCCCGGAAGTACGCCAGATCCCGCGCGAGGGCCGCCGGGTCGCAGGCCACGTACGCGATCCGGCGTGCGCCCAGGGACGACAGGTGCGCGACCGTCTTCCGGCCCGCTCCCGAACGGGGCGGGTCGAGGACGATGAGGTCGACCTCCGTGATGCCCGTGCGCGGCAGTACCGACTCGACCTTGCCCTGCTCGATGCGGACGCGGTCGAAGTCGGCGAGGTTGTGCCGGGCGTCCTCCACCGCGCGCTTGCCCGACTCGATGCCGAGCACCGCGCCCTTGTCGCCGACCCGGTCGGCGAGCGCTCCCGCGAACAGGCCGACGCCGCAGTACAGGTCCAGCGCCGTCTCGCCCTTGCGCGGCAGCAGGCCCTGCATGACCGCCGTCACCAGGGTGTCCGCCGCCTTCGGGTGGACCTGCCAGAAGCCGCCGCCGCCGACCCGGTGGGTGCGGCCGTCCGCGCGTTCGCGGACGAAGGGGCGGCCGTGGACGCGGTGGACGCCGCCGGAGCGTTCGTCCACGCGCATCACCGACACGGGGCGGTCCAGTTCCACCAGCGGCAGGCGCGCGCCCGGCTTCGGCGTGAGGATCACCTGGCGGTCCTGGGAGCCAGTCGCCGCGATCGCCTCGACGGAGTCCATGCCGGTCCAGTCGCGCTTCTCGATGCCGAGTTCGCTCACCCCGGGTGCGGCGATCATGCAGTGGTCGATGGGCTCTACCTCGTGCGAGCGGTGGCGGCGCAGGCCCGCCCGGCCGTCGGCGGTCACCGCGTACTGCACGCGCGTCCGCCACGCCGGGACCTGGCCCGCGGGCACCTTGTCGCCCTCGGCCGGGACCACCGTGCCGTCCCAGCCGGCCTCCTCGGGCGTGAGTCCGGCGAGCCGCTCCAGTTGCTCGGCGACGACCTCGGCCTTGAACCGGCGCTGGGCGCCCGGCTTGGCGTGCTGCCAGTCGCAGCCGCCGCAGCGGCCGGGGCCGGCGAACGGGCAGGGGGCGTCGATGCGGTCCTTGGACGCCTCCAGGATCCTCACCGCGTCGGCGCGCAGGAAGCGGGCGCCCTCCTCGCCCTCCGTGACACGGGCGACGACCCGCTCACCGGGCAGCGCGTGCCGGACGAACAGCACCTGCCCGGGGGACGTACGGGCGATGCAGTGGCCGCCGTGGGCGACGGGGCCGATCTCGACCTCGTACTCCTCCCCCACCAGCGACTTCCTCGGTTCTGCCTGCATGGTGGGGTGACTCCGCAACTTCACGAGAGGGACGGTCGGACAACAGCCCACCAGTCTACTGGGACGCGGAGGACTCCCTGTCCCGCTCCTGCGCCGGACCGCGCCGCACCGAGCCCGGCGCGTTCCACTCCTTGCGGGCGCGCCGCTTGGCCACCTCGGAGGAGGCCAGCTGGTACGGCACCGACGTCACCATGACGCCCGGCGTGAACAGCAGCCGGCCCTTCAGACGCAGCGCGCTCTGGTTGTGCAGCAGGTGCTCGTACCAGTGGCCGACCACGTACTCCGGGATGATCACGGACACCACGTCGCGCGGCGACTCCTTGCGCAGGCTCTTGACGTACTCGATGACCGGCCGGGTGATCTCGCGGTACGGCGAGTCGAGCACCTTCAGCGGTACGTCGATGCCGCGCCGCTCCCACTCGGCGCGCAGCGCCTTGGTCTCCGCCGGGTCGACGTTGACGCTGAGCGCCTCCAGGGTGTCCGAGCGCAGCAGCTTGGCGTAGGCGAGGGCGCGCAGCGTCGGGCGGTGGATCTTGGAGATGAGGACGACGGAGTGGACGCGCGACGGCCGGACGATGTCGTCGCTCGGGCCCTCGGGGGCCGCGATCTCCTCGGCGACGCGGTCGTAGTGCTTGCGGATCGCCGTCATCGTGGCATAGAAGATCACCATGCCGAGCAGGGCGACCCAGGCGCCGTGCGTGAACTTGGTGACGAGGACGACGACCAGCACCAGCCCGGTGAAGAAGGCGCCGAAGGCGTTGATCGCGCGGGAGCGGATCATGTGGCGGCGCTTGGCCGTGTCCTTCTCGGTGGCCAGGTGGCGGTTCCAGTGCCGCACCATGCCGGTCTGGCTGAGCGTGAAGGACACGAACACGCCGACGATGTAGAGCTGGATCAGGCGCGTGGAGTCGGCTCTGTAGATCCACACGAGCAGCATGGCCGCGCCGGCCAGCAGCACGATGCCGTTGGAGAACGCCAGACGGTCACCGCGGGTGTGCAGCTGGCGGGGCAGGTAGCGGTCCTGGGCGAGGATCGAGCCCAGCAGCGGGAAGCCGTTGTACGCGGTGTTCGCGGCGAGGAACAGCACCAGCGCGGTGGCCGCGGCGAGCAGGATGAACAGGATGCTGTCGGAGCCGAAGACGGCCTCGGCGACCTGGGCGATGACCGGGTGCTGCACGTAGTCGGCGCCGACCGGGACGCCGTTGTGGACCAGGTCGACGGCCGGGTTCTCGGCCATGCGGACGCCGGTCGCCCGGGCCAGCGCGATGATGCCGCAGAACATGGTGACGGCGAGCAGGCCCATCAGCGCGAGCGTGCTCGCCGCGTTCCTGGACTTGGGCTTGCGGAAGGCCGGGACGCCGTTGGAGATCGCCTCGACACCGGTGAGCGCGGCACAGCCGGAGGAGAAGGCCCGCAGGAGGAGGAAGACCAGGGCGAAGCCGGCCAGCCCCTGGTGCTCCGGCTTGATCTGGTAGTCGGCCGTCGGCGCCCGCATCTCGTCGCCGAGCACCACCCCGCGGAACGCACCCCACGCGATCATGGTGAAGACGCCGGCGACGAAGACGTACGTCGGGATGGCGAAGACCGTCCCGGACTCCTTGACGCCGCGCAGGTTCATCAGCGTCAGCAGCACGATCACGGCGATGGCGCAGAAGACCTTGTGCTCCACGACGAACGGGATCGCCGAGCCGAGGTTCTCGATGCCGGAGGAGATCGACACCGCGACGGTCAGGACGTAGTCGACGAGCAGGGCGCTCGCCACCGTGAGTCCCGCCTTCGGGCCGAGGTTGGTGTTCGCCACCTCGTAGTCGCCGCCGCCGCTCGGGTACGCGTGCACGTTCTGCCGGTAGGAGGCGACCACGGTGAACATCAGCACGACGACCGCGGCCGCGATCCAGGGGCTGAAGTGGTACGCCGACACGCCCGCGATGGACAGGACCAGCAGGACCTCGCCGGGCGCGTACGCCACGGAGGACAGCGGGTCGGAGGCGAAGACGGGGAGTGCGATGCGCTTGGGCAGGAGCGTTTCCCCCAGCCGGTCACTGCGCAGTGCGCGCCCGATGAGGATCCGTTTGGGCACGTCGGTCAGTTTGGACACAACAGAGGATCGTAAGCGTTCGAACGCGCGGTCGCCCACCCGCCACCCCACTTCGGCACCCGGCCCCCTCCGCGTCTGCTCTCCGGGTGAAATCACGGGCCGCCCCGGCTGCGGTTTCCGCAGGTGGCGGGGGTGCCGTGCCTATATGACACAACCCGATGACAAAACCCGTACGACAAACGTCCTTTCCCGGCCGCCGCCGCCCCGTGGAGGTTCCATGCACTCGACCGCAGAGCTGATCGGCGCCGCGGCCGCCCTCGTCGGCCTCGCGATCCTGACCCTCGCCAGCGTGCGCAGCATCAGCCGCCGCTGACCGTCGGGCATCGCGCGACCGTGCACGGGGCTCCCCTCCCAGGACCGTGCGTGTGTAGCTTGGGCGGCGGTCTGAGACCCTGTGGAAGACAGGTCAGCAACCCTTGACACCGGAAGGACGGTCGTGCACATCGTCATCATGGGCTGCGGAAGAGTGGGCTCCGCTCTTGCGCAGACCCTGGAGGAACAGGGGCACACGGTCGCCGTGATCGACCAGGACCCCACCGCCTTCCGCCGCCTGGGCTCCTCGTTCGGCGGCCGCCGGGTCACCGGAGTCGGCTTCGACCAGGACACGCTGCGCGAGGCCGGCATCGAGGAGGCAGGCGCCTTCGCGGCCGTCTCCAGCGGTGACAACTCGAACATCATCGCCGCGCGTGTGGCCCGCGAGATGTTCGGCGTGGAGAACGTGGCGGCCCGTATCTACGACCCGCGCCGTGCCGAGGTCTACCAGCGCCTGGGCATCCCCACCGTCGCCACCGTCCGCTGGACCGCCGACCAGATGCTGCGCCGTCTGCTGCCGTCGGGCGCCGAGCCGCTGTGGCGCGATCCCACCGGCGGCGTCCAACTCGCCGAGGTGCACACGTCCGCGTCCTGGGTCGGGCACAAGATCAGCCGACTGCAGGAGGAGACGGGCGTCCGGGTGGCGTTCCTGACCCGGCTCGGCGAGGCGATCCTGCCCACGTCCCAGACGGTGCTGCAGGAAGGCGACCTGGTGCACGTGATGATGCGTACCGACGAGATCGACAGGGTCGAGGCGGCGTTCGCCAAGGGTCCCGAAGGGGAGGGCGGTCACTGATGAGGGTCGCCATTGCCGGAGCCGGGGCGGTCGGCCGCTCGATCGCGGGCGAACTGCTGGAGAACGGGCACGAGATCCTGCTGATCGACAAGGCGCCGACCGCCATCTCGGTCGAACGCGTCCCGCAGGCCGAGTGGCTGCTCGCGGACGCCTGCGAGATCACCTCCCTGGACGAGGCGGCGCTCCAGCGCTGCAACGTCGTCATCGCCGCGACGGGCGACGACAAGGTGAACCTCGTCGTCTCGCTCCTCGCCAAGACCGAGTACGGCGTGCCGCGCGTCGTCGCCCGGGTCAACAATCCCAAGAACGAGTGGCTCTTCAACGAGGCCTGGGGCGTGGACGTCGCCGTCTCCACGCCGCGCCTGATGTCGGCCCTGGTCGAGGAGGCGGTGAGCGTCGGCGACCTGGTACGCCTGCTGCGCTTCAGCCACGGCGACGCCAACCTCGTCGAGCTGACCCTGCCGGAGGAGTCCGCCCTGGCGGGCACGCAGGTCGGTGACGTGGAGTGGCCCGAGGACACGTCCCTGGTCACCATCATCCGCGGCACCCGCGTGCTGACCCCCACCCGGGACGACTCCCTGGAGGCCGGCGACGAACTCCTCTTCGTGGCCGCTCAGGCCCGCGAGGAGCAGCTGGAGGACCTGCTGTCGGTCCGGCGCGAGGACTCGGCGAGCTGAGCCTGCCGCAGCCTGACAAGGAAGAAGGGCGCCCGGAGCGGTCCGGGCGCCCTTCGCCGTCGTGGCAGCGTGGCGCGTGCATACGGTCACGCTGGGCGACCGCCCGCCTCACTGCTTGCGGTGCCTGGCCCTGGAGTCGGCCGAGCGCTCGTCGGTGCCGTCCGCGAGACGGTGGAGCGTCTCGTCGACCATGGGGTCCATCGCCCTGGCGAACGTCTCCGCCGTGCGCTGCCGCTCCTCCTTCTCCCGCTCCGCCTTCTCCGCGGCCTCCATCTCGGCGAACACGTCGATCGGCGCCGGTGCCTTCGCCAGGAACACCCAGGTCAGCCACACCGCGAGCAGGAACGGCGGGATCTTCAGGGCGACCAGCACCCAGCCCAGCTGTGTGGTGTCGGCCCACCAGTACAGCGGGAACAGGATCGCGCACTTGGCGAGCAGGATCAGGCCCCAGGCCCAACTGGCCTTGGCGTACGCCTTCTTGCGGCCCGGGTTGCGGGTGCGCCAGGAGAGGTTCTCCTTGAACACCGGGCCGAGGATCAGGCCGATCAGCGGCACGCCGCACAGGGTGGTGATGATGTACGCGAGTCCCAGGCCCAGCGTGTACAGCATGCCGGGCAGGTAGAAGTCCTTCGCGTTGCCCGTCATCATCGCGAAGACCACACCGAAGGCGACGCCGAACACCCCGCTGAAGGCGTGCTTGACGGTGTCCTTCATGGCCAGCCGGACCACGACCATGATCAGGGACACGGCCAGCGCGGCGATAGCCGACAGGTGCAGGTCCTTGTCGACCGTGTAGATGGTGACGAAGAGGAGGCCGGGCAGCACCGTCTCGACCATGCCCCGCACCCCGCCGAACGCCTCGAACAGCGCGGCCTCCGTCACCGCCCGGGCGTCGTCCGTGGATGTGTCTTCGGTCGGCTTGTCGAGGGACGTCACCGGCTACTCCCGTCCGAGGGGTCTGAGTTCGTACTTGGGGTTGAACAGCACCCGGCGGCCCCGGCTCATCGAGATCCGGCCCGATGCGATCAGCTTGCGCCCCGGTTCTATCCCCGTGATGGAGCGCCGGCCGAGCCACACCACGTCCAGCGCGGCGGAGCCGTCGAACAGCTCGGCCTCCAGGGCCGGGACTCCGGCACGCGGACGCAGGGTGACCGTGCGCAAGGTACCAGTAACCGTCACGATCTGCCGGTCCTGGCAGTCGCCGATGCGTATGCAGCCGGCGGTCTCGGCGTCCTCCCGCAGTTCCTCGGACTCCAGGTCCTCCTGCGACGAGGAGAGCCGGTCGAGCATGCGCCGGAACCGGCCCACCGGCTTCTCGGAACGAGGAACAGCACTCATACCTCGAAGCGTACCGGGATGCGCCGACAAGCCACGTACCCGCCGGGCTCCGCATCGAACCGGCGTTTGCCGGCCGGGCGAGCGCCTGACCCTGTCGAAGCGGTAGCCCGTCCCCGGCTCGGTGACTTCACCGGCTCCAGCCCCTGCGCCCCTCCCCGTGAACCGGGCTCCGGTATCACCGTCCGGCGCCCGGCCCGGTGACCGCGTCAGGCGGGGTTGTCCCCGTGGGTGAGGGTCTCCCAGGCGACGAAGAGGTTGTTGCTGCCGGCGGGGCGGCCCTGCACGGTCAGCGTCGCGGTGTTGGTCATGGCGTGGCCGAGGCGGTTAGCGAGCGCGTTGTGGCCGACCTCGGTGACCGGGCCGAGCCCGAGCTTCAGCGAGCCGCCGCACAGCCAGCTGGGGACGGCGGCGCCGAGCTGGTACTTGGCGTGGAAGCCGAGGCCGTGCCGCAGCCGCTCGCCGACGTCGGTGCCGTACAGGTCCTGGCCCTGGATCCGGCTGGTCTCGGCGATGTGCGAGATGGCCGACAGGCCGTAGCCGGTGTGCGTGAAGTCGCGGCAGGTCTCCTGGCTCAGGCCGGTGACGAAGGTCGACTGGCCCTGCCAGTAGCGGACGACCTTCTCCCGGGTGTCGAGGTTCTGGCTCGGCACGGTCTTGGGCAGGTCGCCGTCGGAGGCCAGGTAGACGTAGGCGGCCGTGCGGGTGCGGAACGTCGCCATGGCCTTGTCGTACGACGCCCTGTCCTCCAGGAACACGGAGATGCCGACGGCGGCCTCCATCATCGACAGCTCCCAGTTGCCGTTGGAGTGCGAGCCGTTGATGACGTCCGGGAGGTAGACGGTGCGGAGCATGGTGGCGAAGCGGCCGGAGTTCGCCCAGCTCCCCGGGTACGTGTACGTGATGATCTCGGCGGCCTTCGGCCAGGAGGAACCGGCCCAGCCGGTCTGCAGGGGGGCGTTGCTGTTGGTGTGGTCCTTGATCACGGCCGACCAGGCGTCCATCAGTTCGATGGCCTTCCTGGCGTGTCGCTCGTCGCGGGTGACGTACCAGGCCAGGGCGTGCGTGTAGGCGGCGATCGCGTCCTCGCGCTCGTCGGTGCAGCCGTGGTTGGGGTTGGAGTAGGAGCCGCACTCGACGATCGCACGGGGCTTGGGGGTCCGGCCGAGGTCGGCGTACTTGCTCGCCATCATCCGGTCGAAGGCGCCCTTCCAGGGCTGGGTACCGGCGTTGACCTTGCCGCGCGCGAAGTCCAGTTGCGCCTTCGAGACGGTGACGCCGGGGTGGACGAAGGTGGCGGGGGCGGCGTCGGCACGATCGCCGTCGGCGCGGAGCAGGAGCGTGCCGACGAGCGCCGTGGCCAGGGCGGCGAACAGCGCGACGCGGAATCGGCGTCGGTGACGTTCGGGAGCAGGTGACATACGGGGCCATCCGTTCTCGTACGTGAACGATGAGCGCGTTTTTGAACGCGCGGGGATGGCCGGTGACGTTAGGTACGGACCAATACGCCGTCAAGGGGTCGCGCACGTACGACGCTCGGGCAGCCCCGCGCGTCATGAAGAAGAAACGCGCCGCGAAGAACGCGCCACGGCAGACCCCGAGAGCCGCGGCGGGCCACGGGCCCGCACAGGCGTGAAAAAGGGCCGCACCCGTCGGGGTGCGGCCCTGTCGCGATCGTGCGCCTAGCGGACCTCGGTGATCTCCGGGCCGCGCTGGAGCTGGCCCATGCCTCCGGCGAAGCGGGAGCCCTCCTCCTGCTGGACGCCCTCGGGGACCATCTGCGCGTCGTTCGGCAGCTTGAGGACGATCGGGTCGCGAGGTGCCATCGGACCGTCGCCGCGGACCACGACCGTGTCCCGGAAGATCTGCTCCAGCAGCCCGGCGGCCTGCGGCTGGACCGCGCCCTGACCCGAGATCACACCGCGCAGGAACCAGCGCGGGCCGTCCACACCGACGAACCGCACGACCTGGAAGCCGCCGGTGCCGTCCGGCAGCTGCACCGGCACCTGGGCGCGCAGCTCCCAGCCCAGCGGCCCCTCGACCTCGTCGATGATGCCGCCCTGCTGGGTGATGCCGGCCGCGATCTCCTCGCGCACCTCGCCCCAGATGCCCTCACGCTTGGGAGCGGCGAAGGCCTGCAGCTGGATCGCGCTGTCGCGCAGCACGACCGTCGCCGCGACGATCGCGTCGCCCGCGACCTCCACCCGCAGCTCCATGCCCTCGACACCCGGCACGAACAGGCCACCCAGGTCCACCCGGCCCTCGCCGGGGTCGCGGACCTCGGAGCTGTCCCACGGCCCGTCGGGCCGCGGCGCCGGCTCGAGCCTCAGGCGCTCGGCCTCCGCTTCGTCCGCCTCAGTGTCGACACCGTCGACGACCTGCTCGGCCTCGCCGGCCGCGTCCTCGGCGGCACCCTTCTTCTTGCGACGTCCGAACACGTCACTGTCCTTCCCGGTCGGATACGACCGAAGCGTATCGATTCCCACCCGTTGTACCGCCCACGGCGGCTTGACCGCTTGTGCCGCTTGTCCCGCTCGTTCCGGCCACCGCGGCATGGCCGCCGGTGGACCCGAAGCCCCCCTCGGCCCGCGCCGAGTCGGGAAGCTCCGCGACCTCCTGGAAGCGGACCCTCTCGACCTGCTGGACGACCAGTTGGGCAATCCGGTCGAAGCGCTCGAACCGCACGGGCTCGCGCGGGTCGAGATTCACCACGATCACCTTGATCTCCCCACGGTACCCGGCATCAACCGTCCCCGGGGCATTCACGAGGGCGACGCCGCAGCGGGCGGCCAGGCCGGATCGCGGGTGCACGAAGGCCGCGTACCCCTCCGGCAGGGCCACAGACACCCCCGTGGGCAGGACGGCCCGTTCACCGGGCCCGAGTGCGCAGGCCTCGGTGGTGCGCAGATCGGCCCCCGCGTCACCGGGGTGCGCGTACGTCGGAAGCGGTACGTCCGGGTCGACGCGCCGCACGAGCACCTCGAGGTGCCGGCGGGGCTCGCGACCGAGGGGGCTGCTGACGGGGCTCATGGGGCTGACGGGGCTCACGGGTTCACCTCGAAGGCACGGGCGCGCCGGACCTGGTCCGGGTCGTTCATGGCGGCCTTGATCTCCTCCTCGCGGCCGTGGTCGATGAAGTGGTCGACCTTGACCTCGATGAACAGGGCGTCGGCGCGGACGGCGACGGGACCGTCGGGACCGCCGACGCGTCCGGTGGCGGTCGAGTAGATCTTCCGTCCGGCCACCGCCGTCACCTCGGCCTCCAGGTACAGCGTGGTGCCGACGGGCACGGGCCGTACGAAGTCGGTCTCCAGCCGTCCGGTCACGGCGATCGTGCGCAGCAGCCAGTTGAGCGAGCCGAGCGTCTCGTCCAGCGCGGTGGCCAGCACCCCGCCGTGCGCGAGGCCGGGGGCGCCCTGGTGGGCGGACTGCACGGTGAACTCGGCGGTGAGGGACACGCCCTCGCCCGCACGCGCCTCCAGGTGCAGCCCGTGGGGCTGCTCGCCACCACAGCCGAAACACTGGCCGTAGTGGGCCCCGAGGAGCTCACCCGGCGCGGGGGCGTCCGGATGTCGCACCGGTGCGACGGCGTCGGCCGGAGGCTGAAGAGCTGCGGAAGTACCACTCACAGCCGCAGACCTTACCCGCGCGTCGGCGCTGTCCCGACACCGTGCCAAGCTTGGTTCCATGCAGCTCTCCGCCACCCCGTACGAAGAACGCCTCACCGCGCCCCGCTCCTGGTGGCTGATCTCCTTGCTGGTGGGTCTCTCGCTCGGCCTGGTCCTGCTGCCCTTCGGCACCCTGCCGATGCTCGGCGGCCTGGCGGGCGGCACCGCGGCGGCGGCGGTCCTCGCCAGTTCGTACGGCTCGGTGCGCATCCGTGTGGTCGGCGGGCTGCTGATCGCGGGCGAGGCGAAGATCCCCGTGTCGGCGCTGGGCGAGGCGGAGGTCCTGGACGCCGAGGAGGCGCGCGCCTGGCGCACCCACAAGGCCGACACCCGCGCCTTCCTCCTGCTGCGCGCCTACATTCCGACGGCCCTGCGCGTGGAGGTCACGGACCCGCAGGACCCGACGCCGTACCTGTACCTGTCGACCCGTGAGCCGGAGCGCCTGGCCCAGGCGCTGGAGGCGGCCAAGCAGGCCGCGTAGACCGGACGGCGAGGACAGCGGCGCCACAGCGGCGCGACGCCCGCTCGGGACACACCTGGGCGAGGCCTTCGCCCGGCCGGATGTCGCGCGGAGCTCAGCGCCCGTCGCCAGGCCGCGTCATCGGCTCCCGTCGTCAGCGCCCGTCGTCGCGGGGGTCGCTCCGGTGGGGGCTCTCGTACTCCTTGATCGCGTCCTCGGTGATCCCGCCCATGTCCAGGGCGTCCGCCGGGCGCTCCAGGGCGGGCTGCGCGGCAAGCGCGTCCCACGGCACCTGCATCCTGCGCAGGTCGTCGCGGATCCGGGCGGCGAGCTTCCTGGTGTCGCGGCGGTTCATGGCCGCGCCGACGGCCGCTCCCACCAGGAACGGCATCAGGTTCGGCAGATTGCGGACCGTCCGCTTCATGATCCGCTGCCGCAGTTCCCGCTTCATGCGGCTGTTGAGCGCGGCACTCACCGTGGACGGCTTGGTGGCGTCGATGCCGCGCTCCTCCGTCCAGGAGTTCAGATACGCGGTGCTGCGCTGCTTGAGGTTGCCGGCCGGGCGTACGCCGTACACCTCGTGGAGCTCGGCGATCAGCTTCAGCTCGATCGCGGCGACTCCGGTGACCTCGGCGGCCAGTTCGGTCGGCATCGCGGGCGGCACGGGGAGCATCGCCGCCGCACCGACTCCCGCTCCGACCGTGGCGGTCGCCTTGGCCGCGCCCGCCACGAGCTTGTCGGCGAGCTCTTCGGGCCCGAGGCCGGGGAACTGACGGCGGAGCGTGGCCAGGTCCCGTACGGGGACGCGCGGGGCGAGCTCGATGATCCGGTCGGCGAGGAACCCCAGCCCGGCCCTCGCCCTGACGCCGCCTCTGCGGGCACCCTCCCTCGCCTTGTCCCGGAGCGCGGCCACCCGCCGTCGGGTGGCCGGGGTGACCTCCGCGGTCGCCGGGAGGTCGCCCCGGTCAGCTGCCGGTTCGAGCGAGGCCGCCCCCGTACCGGTTGCGCCTCGCTCGTCGTCACGCGTGCCGTGCTGTGGGCCGTCCTGCGGCCCCTTGTCCGCTCCCCTCAGGGAGAATCGGCGCTTCCGAGGAGGGGTCGAGCCAGTCACGGCCGACCCGCCCTCAGTCGCAGTCGCGGCAGATCGGCTGACCGTTCTTCTCCCGGGCCAGCTGGCTGCGGTGGTGTACCAGGAAGCAGCTCATGCACGTGAACTCGTCCTGCTGCTTCGGCAGCACCCGGACGGCCAGCTCCTCGTTCGAGAGGTCCGCGCCGGGCAGTTCGAGGCCTTCCGCGGCCTCGAACTCGTCGACGTCCACGGAGGAGGCCGACTTGTCGTTCCGCCGAGCCTTCAGCTCTTCGAGGCTGTCCGAGTCGACGTCGTCGTCGGTCTTGCGTGGAGTGTCGTAATCGGTTGCCATGTCGCTCTCCCCCTCTGGGTGTCTGCGGTGTCTCCAGCGCACGTAACGCGTGAGAGGCCGGACTTGTGCCCGACCCGAGGCGGAGATTTTGCCTCACATCAAGGTCTGTTACTCAATCGACACCCAACCGGACTCCTCATGAGTGATCGGCTTGGATGGCGATGGGGACCGTACACGGTCCCGATGCCGCACTTCAAAGGCGTCTCACCGTGTACTTCCCGTGATCAGGGCCCTCGAAAACCGGGATTTTCCCGGCTTTCCGGCAGGACTCATGATCACGGAGAGTAGATGGCCGGAAAATCGCCCTTGTGATCGATCACACACGGGGCCGCCGGTCGGACGACTCGAAAATTCCGCGCAAAGCGAACAAGACCGCCGGTCGCCGAAGTGATCGGCGCCATGATCTCAGATGGGCAGCGTGACCCGCATCACGAGCCCACCCCCCTCGCGTGGCTGGGCGTAGATGTGCCCGCCGTGGGCCCGGGCGACGGACCGGACGATGGACAGCCCGAGGCCCACGCCCTTGTCACTGCCGGTGCGCTCGGTGCGCAGCCGCCGGAACGGCTCGAAGAGGTTGTCGATCTCGTACGCCGGCACGACCGGCCCGGTGTTGGAGACGACCAGGACGGCCTGGCCGTGCTGGACCTCGGTGGTGACCTCCACCCAGCCGTCGTCGGGGACGTTGTAGCGCACCGCGTTCTGGACGAGGTTGAGCGCGATCCGCTCCAGCAGCACGCCGTTGCCCTGGACGACGGCCGGCTTCTGCTCGCCGCTGATCCGTACGCCCTTGGCCTCCGCCTCGGCGCGCACCTGGTCGATGGCCTGCCCGGCGACCTCGGCGAGGTCCACCGGCTTGCGCTCGACGATCTGGTTGTCGCTGCGGGCGAGGAGCAGCAGCCCCTCCACCAGCTGCTCGCTGCGCTCGTTGGTGGCCAGCAGCGTCTTGCCGAGCTGCTGGAGCTCCACGGGGGCGTTCGGGTCCGACAGGTGCACTTCCAGGAGCGTGCGGTTGATCGCCAGCGGGGTGCGCAGCTCGTGCGAGGCGTTGCCGACGAAGCGCTGCTGGGCGGTGAAGGCCCGCTGCAGCCGCTCCAGCATGTCGTCGAAGGTGTCGGCCAGCTCCTTGAGCTCGTCGTCCGGGCCGTCCAGCTCGATCCGGCGCGACAAGTCGGAGCCCGCCACCGCGCGGGCGGTGCGGGTGATCCGGCCGAGCGGCGACAGGACGCGGCCGGCCATGGCGTAGCCGAAGGCGAAGGCGATCACGGCGAGGCCCAGCAGGGCCAGCAGGGAGCGGCTGAGGAGGTTGTCCAGGGCGACCTGGCGCTGGTGGTCGATGCACTCGCTGATCGCGGCGTTGAACTGGGAGAGCGACAGGTTGTCGGTGTTGATCCCGGGGCAGTCGCTGCTGGCGACCTTCAGGTCCGCGAAGTCGACGATCTTGAACAACGGCTGGTTGCCCGTGCGCAGGGCCTGTGCGGCCAGCAGGTAGATGATCGACAGCAGCAGGATGCCGGCGATCAGGAACATCCCGCCGTACAGCAGCGTGAGCCTTATGCGGATGGTCGGGCGCAGCCACGGGAAGGGCTGGGCCGGCCTCCTGGGGTCCCAGGTCGGCTTCGGGGGCGCCTGCGGAGGCGCGGGGGTGGTGGCCACGGGCGATCAGATCCGATACCCGGAGCCGGGGACGGTGACGATGACGGGAGGCTCACCGAGCTTGCGGCGCAGGGTCATGACGGTCACCCGCACGACGTTGGTGAACGGGTCGGTGTTCTCGTCCCAGGCCTTCTCCAGCAGTTGCTCCGCGGAGACGACCGCGCCCTCGCTGCGCATGAGCACCTCCAGCACGGCGAACTCCTTGGGCGCGAGCTGGACCTCCCGGCCGTCGCGGAAGACCTCGCGGCGGTTGGGGTCGAGCTTGATCCCGGCGCGCTCCAGCACGGGCGGCAGCGGCACGCTGGTGCGCCGCCCGAGGGCACGCACACGCGCGATGAGCTCGCTGAAGGCGAAGGGCTTGGGCAGATAGTCGTCGGCGCCGATCTCCAGGCCCTCGACACGGTCACTGACGTCGCCGGAGGCCGTGAGCATCAGCACGCGCGTGGGCATGCCGAGCTCGACGATCTTGCGGCAGACGTCGTCGCCGTGCACGAGCGGGAGGTCGCGGTCGAGGACGACCACGTCGTAGTCGTTGACGCCGATGCGCTCCAGGGCGGCCGCACCGTCGTACACGACGTCGACGGCCATGGCCTCCCGGCGCAGTCCGGTGGCCACCGCATCGGCGAGCAGTTGCTCGTCCTCGACGACGAGTACGCGCACGTCGCTTGTCCTTCCTCAAGTCCACCCGCGTAGCGCTTCCGGGGCGTGCGCGGGCAGGGGTCTTCGTGGGTGTGTAGACCTCCATCCTGCCCTTTTCGGCCATAAGTCGGCAGTAAGGCAGGTGGGCGGAGGTGGCCGCGAGGGGTGCGGGCGGTGGCCGTGCGGGGAGGGAACGGGGAATACGAGATTTTCTCGGTGGGTTGAGGTTTCCGCGTAAGGGAGCGGGGGGAGGACGGCTTTACACCCCGCGATCACGCTCTGCTTGTACCGCACCACCATGCGGTGCGGCGGCAATCCGCTTCCGCAGAGCGGGCGTGGGTGTCCGGCACCGTCGCCGCCCGGCCGAGCGGCGCTGGGCATCCACCGGAGACGTGATCGTCCCTTCCGAACGGCACACCCCGGTGCCATCGACCCACGACCCAGGACGAGGGGGCGCAGCATGGACGCATTCACCGCAGGACTTCTGCAGCGCATAAGGGCGACCGAGTCCGATCTGTCCCGGGCTCGCGACGAGGGCGACGAGTTCCTCGTCGAGGTGGAGCAGGGCGAACTCGACGACCTGCGCCGTCTCGCCGCCGAGCACGGTGTGGAGGTCGGCGCGTCGCGCGTCTGATAGCCCGTACGGAGCGGGCCCCGGCGAATCCAGCGCCGGGGCCCGCTTCGTCGGCTCGGACGTCTTTCGCCGGCTGTTCGCCTGCGGGACGCCTCGCTGTCAGTCGTGCCAGGCGCCGAAGTCCTCCAGGAGGCGCTGGAGGGGCTCGAAGACGCCAGGGGTACCCGCGACCGTGAGATCGCGTGAGGGGCGCTCTCCGGGGCGCCCACCGGTCAGGGCGCCCGCCTCCCGGGCGATCAGGTCGCCCGCGGCGAAGTCCCAGGCGTTCAGCCCGCGCTCGTAGTAGCCGTCGAGGCGGCCCGCGGCCAGGTCGCACAGGTCGACCGCGGCCGAGCCGCCGCGCCGGATGTCGCGCACCAGCGGGATCAGCCGGTGGGCGACCTCGGCCTGGTGGACGCGGACCTCGGTGACGTAGTTGAAGCCGGTCGAGACCAGCGCCTGGTCCAGCGGCGCGGTGGGGCGGCAGGTGAGCCTGCGCTCCCCGTCCCAGGCCCCGGTGGCCCACGCTCCGCCGCCGCGGACCGCGTGGTACGTCTCTTCGCGCATCGGGGCCGCGACGACCCCGACGACGGTCTCGCCGTCGTGCTCGGCGGCGATGGAGACGGCCCAAGTGGGCAGCCCGTAAAGGTAGTTGACCGTACCGTCGAGCGGGTCGATGACCCAGCGGACGCCGCTCGTGCCCTCGGTGGCGGCGCCCTCCTCGCCGAGGAAGCCGTCGTCCGGGCGGTGCTCGGCGATCAGTCCGGTGATCAGCTTCTCGGCCGCGATGTCCATCTCGGTGACGACGTCGATGGGGCTGGACTTGGTCGCGGCGACCGCGAGGTCGGCCGGGCGGCCGTCCCGCAGCAGCTCGCCCGCGCGGCGGGCGGCCTGACGGGCGAGCTGGAGCAGGTCCGAGTGGCGGGGGTCGGTCACGGGGCTCCTCACGTGTAGGGGCTGTCGGCGCCCGCGGCGGCCGGGCGGGGGGCGCGGGCCGGGCAGCAGCCGACGGGGCAGAGGTGGTGGCTGGCCCCGAGGGCGCCCAGGGCGCAGGGGGTGACCTCCTGGCCGCGCTCGGCCGCGGCGCGCTCCAGGACGAGCTCGCGGATCGCGGCGGCGAATCTTGGGTCGGCTCCGACGGTGGCCGAGCGGCGCATCGCCAGGCCCAGTTCCTCGGCCTTCGCCTTGGCCTCCGTGTCGAGGTCGTACAGGACCTCCATGTGGTCGGAGACGAAGCCGATGGGTGCGATCACGACGGCCGGGACGCCGGCGGCGTGCCGCTCCTCCAGGTGGTCGCAGATGTCGGGCTCCAGCCACGGGATGTGCGGGGCGCCGGAACGCGACTGGTAGACGAGCTGCCAGGGGTGGTCGACACCGGTGCGCTCGCGCACGGCGTCGGCGATCACCTTGGCCACGTCCAGGTGCTGCTTGACGTACGCGCCGCCGTCACCGTGCTCCTCGACGGGTCCGGAGGTGTCCGCGGCGGAGGTCGGGATCGAGTGGGTCGAGAAGGCGATGTGCGCGCTGTCGCGGACGTCCTCGGGGAGGTCGGCCAGGGAGCGCAGCACACCGTCGATCATGGGCTCCACGAAGCCCGGGTGGTTGAAGTAGTGCCGCAGCTTGTCGATCTTCGGCAGCGGCAGGCCCTCGTCCTGGAGCGTCGAGAGCGCGTCGGCGAGGTTCTCGCGGTACTGGCGGCAGCCGGAGTACGAGGCGTAGGCGCTGGTGGCGAGGACGAGGATGCGGCGGCGCCCGTCGCGGACCATCTCGCGCAGGGTGTCCGTCAGATACGGGGCCCAGTTGCGGTTGCCCCAGTAGACCGGCAGGTCCAGCCCGTGCTCACCGAAGTCCTTGCGCAGGGCGTCCAGCAGGGCGCGGTTCTGGTCGTTGATGGGGCTGACCCCGCCGAACATGAAGTAGTGCTGACCGACCTCCTTCAGCCGTTCCCTGGGGATGCCGCGCCCGCGTGTCACGTTCTCCAGGAACGGGACCACGTCGTCCGGCCCCTCCGGGCCGCCGAAGGAGAGCAGGAGCAGGGCGTCGTAGGGAGTGGCGTCGTGGGGGGTGGCAGGGAGCGCGTCTGGCATGGGTCGATCCTGCCACCCGGCACCGACAGCCGGGCAGCGACCCGGTGACCTCTGGTGCCCCGGCCGGTGTCCGAGGTGCTGCGGGGTCACCCGAGGCGTAAGCTGTACAGGTTGCGTTCACACCTTACGTTCACACGTTCACCGACCGCATACTGAGTTTCTTCCCCCGCGCCGTTCCCGGAGACCGAGTTGCCCAGCCCCTACCGCGCCCTGTTCGCCGCCCCCGGCACCAAGGGCTTCTCCGCCGCGGGCTTCCTCGGCCGCATGCCGCTGTCGATGATGGGCATCGGCGTCGTCACGATGATCTCCCAGCTCACCGGGCGGTACGGACTGGCCGGAGCCCTGTCGGCCACCATCGCGCTCGCCGCCGCGGTGGCCGGCCCGCAGGTCTCGCGGCTGGTGGACCAGTACGGGCAGCGGCGCGTGCTGCGCCCGGCGACGCTGCTGTCGCTCGCCGCGGCGGCCGGGCTGCTGCTCGCCGCTCACTACGGGTGGCCGGACTGGGTGCTGTTCGTGTGCTGCGTCGGCATCGGCTGCGTACCGAGCGTGGGCGCGATGATCCGGGCCCGCTGGGCGGCCCTGTACCGGGGCACCCCGCAACTGCACACCGCGTACTCCTTCGAGTCCGTGGTGGACGAGGTCTGCTTCATCGTCGGGCCGATCATCTCCATCGGCCTGTCCACGGCGTGGTTCCCGGAGGCCGGTCCACTGCTGGCCGCCTGCTTCCTGGCGGTCGGCGTCTTCTGGCTGACCGCGCAGCGCGGCACCGAGCCGGAGCCGCACCCGCGCGGGCGGAACGGCGGCGGCCACGGCAGCGCGCTGCGCTCCCGTGGCCTGCAGGTCCTGGTGGCCACCTTCGTGGCGACCGGCGCGATCTTCGGGGCCGTCGACGTGGTCACCGTGGCCTTCGCCGAGGAGCGGGGGCACAAGGCCGCCGCGAGCGTCGTGCTCGCCCTGTACGCGGCCGGCTCCTGCGTGGCCGGAGCCGTCTTCGGGCTGCTGCGCTTCACGGGGGCGCCGGAACGCCGGTGGCTGCTGGGCGTCTGTGCGATGGCCGTGAGTATGATCCCCCTCCTACTGGTCGGGAACTTGCCGTTTCTGGCCGTGGCGCTGTTCGTTGCGGGCCTGTCCATCGCTCCCACGATGATCACGACCATGTCCCTCATCGAAGAGCACGTACCGCGCGCCCAGTTGACCGAGGGCATGACCTGGGTGAGCACCGGGCTCGCCATCGGGGTGGCGCTCGGCTCCGCTGTGGCCGGCTGGGTCATCGACGCGGCCGGGGCGCGCGCCGGGTACGGGGTTCCGGCTGTGGCCGGGGCCGTCGCGGTCGCGGTGGGTTTCCTCGGGTACCGCCGGCTCAAGCGGCCGGCTCCGGGTCGGGGAGGCTCCGTTGGGCAGCACAGCGAGCGGGAACAACGGCACGTGGCGTAACTGGGGCGGCAATGTCTCCGCGCGTTACGCGCGGGAGGTCACTCCCGCCTCCGTCGACGAACTGGCCGAGGCCGTGCGGAGGGCGGCCGAGGACGGGCTCCGGGTGAAGGCCGTCGGTACCGGCCACTCCTTCACCTCCATAGCGGCCACCGACGGTGTGTTGATACGCCCTCAACTATTGACGGGCATACGCGGCATTGACCGCGAGAACATGACGGTCACGGTCGAGGCCGGCACCCCGCTCAAGAGGCTCAACCTGGCCCTGGCACGGGAGGGTCTGTCGCTGACCAACATGGGCGACATCATGGAGCAGACGGTCTCCGGAGCCACCAGCACCGGCACGCACGGCACGGGCCGCGAGTCCGGCTCGATCGCCGCCCAGATCAGGGCCCTGGAACTGGTCACCGCGGACGGGTCGGTCCTCACCTGCTCCGAGAAGGAGAACCCGGAGGTCTTCGCGGCCGCCCGCATCGGCCTCGGCGCGCTCGGCATCGTCACCGCGATCACCTTCGCCGTCGAGCCGATCTTCCTCCTCACGGCCCGCGAGGAACCCCTGCCGTTCGACGGGGTCCTCGCCCGGTTCGACGAGTTGTGGGCCGAGAACGAGCACTTCGAGTTCTACTGGTTCCCGCACACCGGCAACACCAACACCAAGCGCAACAACCGCAGCGCGGGCCCGGAGCGGCCGGTGAGCCGGCTCAAGGGCTGGTTCGAGGACGAGTTCCTCTCCAACGGCGTCTTCCAGGCGGCCAACTGGGTCGGCCGCGCGGTGCCCGCCACGATCCCCGCGATCGCACAGATCTCCAGCAAGGCGCTGTCCGCGAGGAGCTACACGGACATCCCGTACAAGGTCTTCACATCCCCGCGCCGGGTGCGCTTCGTGGAGATGGAGTACGCCGTCCCGCGCGAGGCCGTCGTCGAGACGCTGCGCGAACTGAAGGCCATGGTCGACCGCTCCGGCCTGCGCATCAGCTTCCCCGTCGAGGTGCGCACCGCCCCGGCCGACGACATCACGCTGTCCACGGCCTCCGGCCGCGACAGCGCGTACATCGCCGTCCACATGTTCCGGGGGACGCCGTACCAGCGGTACTTCACCGCCGCCGAGCGGATCTTCACCGCGCACGAGGGACGGCCGCACTGGGGCAAGGTGCACACACGGGACGCCGAGTACTTCTCCCGGGTGTATCCGCGCTTCGACGAGTTCACGGCGCTGCGGGACCGTCTCGACCCGGACCGGCGGTTCCACAACGACTACCTGCGGAGGGTCCTGGGGGCGTAGCGGCAGGACGGGGGCCTTTCGTTCCGTTTCCGGCGATAGCGTGAAGTTCCCCACGTTCTGGATCGCGGGAAACGGGGCAAGAGGCGGCCAAGTCCCACCCCTTGCCAGAAGTTGGGCGGCGTGCCAATCCACGCACGTGGCCCGAATGGAGTACTGTTGCGAGCCCTGGGTCCGGTCTCCCGCCAGGGTGTACGGGGCCTTTACGGACCGCCGGGAGGGGGCTAGTTGCACAGGGTGACGGAGTTGGTCACTTAGCGTTGCGAATAGGTAACCGTGCCATAACGGCGATCCAGGGCCCCCGCCCGACACGCCGGGCAACTCGGCAAGGTTGTGGCAGGCTGCACCCGGGCAGGCCACACTCGACTAGCGGAAGCAGCGACGCACGTGACGTCGGCAGGCACCACCCGGGAGGTCCCCATGCCCGAACTGCGTGTCGTGGCCGTCTCCAATGACGGCACACGGCTGGTGCTGAAGGCTGCGGACAGCACGGAGTACACGCTTCCGATCGACGAACGGCTCCGCGCCGCCGTGCGCGGCGACCGTCCCCGCCTCGGCCAGATCGAGATCGAGGTGGAGAGCCATCTCCGCCCCCGCGACATCCAGGCGCGTATACGAGCAGGC
This sequence comes from Streptomyces bullii, assembly GCF_042657145.1. Classification (NCBI taxonomy): domain Bacteria; kingdom Bacillati; phylum Actinomycetota; class Actinomycetes; order Kitasatosporales; family Streptomycetaceae; genus Streptomyces; species Streptomyces bullii. The sequence continues at coordinate 128,585 of NZ_JBHSNY010000004.1, read as the reverse complement.
GCGACCGCGGAAGAGGTCGCGCAGATGGCCGGCATTCCCGTCGACCGCGTACGGCGGTTCGAGGGCCCCGTGCTCGCCGAGCGCGCCTTCATGGCCGAGCGCGCCCGCAAGACCCCGGTGCGCCGCCCCGGCGAGAACTCCGGCCCCCCGTTGGGCGAGGCCGTCCATGAGCGGCTGCTGCTGCGCGGCGCGGAGAAGGACACCGTCCAGTGGGACTCCTGGCGCCGCGACGACGGCACTTGGGAGGTCATGCTGGTCTACCGGGTCGCGGGCGAACCGCACTCGGCGAGCTGGACGTACGACCCGCCCCGGCGGCTCGTCCAGGCCGTCGACGACGAGGCCCGCTCGCTGATCGGCGAGTCCGACGACCTCGCCGCGCCGGAGCCCAGCTTCCCGTTCGTACCGCGGATCGCCCGGCTGCCGCGCGACCGTCCGCTGGACCGTTCCGCCGACCGGGAGCGGCCGAGCCTGCCGGCGCAGGCGTCGGAACCCTCGGAGGAGAGCACCGGCGAGCGGGACTCGCTGACCAGTCTGCTGGAGGCGGTGCCGAGTTTCCGGGGCGACCTGGTGGTCCCGGAACGCACGTCGGAATCCGCCGAGGAGCCGCCCGAGCCCGAGCCGGAGGCGGAGGAGCCCCCGGCGCCCGCGGCCTCGGCCGGTTCCGCGTACGCGGACGTCCTCATGCCGCGCTCCGTCGGCAGCCACCGCGACCGGCTCATCGGCGCCACCGACCGCCAGGCCGAGGCGGACGGTGTCCGCCCGGGCCGCCGTGCGGCGGTGCCGAGCTGGGACGAGATCGTGTTCGGGACGCGCCGCAAGAAGCAGGAGTAGCAGCCCGTACGAGCCCGGAGGGGCTCGTACGGCGGTGACACGAGAGAGAGGGACCTCGCCGATCGGTGAGGTCCCTCCGTCACGTCCCGCGCCGGTGCGCGCTACTGCGGATCCGGTCCCACGGCGACCGGCCGGCGGGGATCCGAGGACCACTCCGACCAGGAACCGGCGTACAGCGCCGCCGGGATGCCCGCGATGGCCAGCGCCAGCACCTCGTGCGCCGCCGAGACACCCGAGCCGCAGTACACGCCGACCTCCGAACCGTCCGACACGCCAAGGCCCTTGAAGCGGGCCCGCAGCTCCTCCGCGGGCAGGAAACGGCCGTCCGGGCCGACGTTCTGCGTCGTGGGCGCCGACACCGAGCCCGGAATGTGCCCGCCTACCGGGTCGATCGGCTCCACCTCACCCCGGTACCGCTCCCCCGCCCGCGCGTCCAGCAGCACCCCCGCACGCGCCAGCGCCGCCGCACCGTCGGCGTCGAGCAGCCCCCTCGCCCCCGGCACCGGCACGAAATCGCCCTCGGCCGGCATGGGAACCTTTACCGACAACGGCCCGTCCCAGGACGGCAACCCGCCGTCCAGGACCCGCACGTCCGGGTGACCCGTCCAGCTCAGCAGCCACCAGGCGCGAGCCGCCGCCCAGCCCAGCCCGCCGTCGTAGACGACAACCGGCCGCCGGGACGACACGCCCGCCCGTCGCATCGCGGCGCCGAACTCCGCGAGATCGGGCAGCGGATGCCGGCCGCCCTTGCCGGGCGGGGCGGCCAACTCCCTGTCCAGATCGACGAAGACGGCCCCCGGAAGATGCCCGGCCTCGTACGCGGCCCGCCCGTCGAACGGCGGCTCACCGGCCGCCGTGGCCACACTGAGCTGCCAGCGGACGTCGAGCAGGACCGGCGGCTCGTCACCCGCCAGGGCGCTCGCGAGTTCGGATGCGGAGATGATGGCGTTCATGGCCACCATCCTCGCGCACGGGGTGGCCGACTCCCCCGCGTCCGGCTACTCTGCTCCGCCGGACAGCACCGATTACGACGTGTACGGCGTCGGACACATGCTGTACAGCTGATCGAGACACCTCAGCGAGCGCGCCGAAGCGGACACGCACCCGCACATCGGGCATTCTCCGGGCAGGGGCCGCCACGCGGGGCGAGCCCACCACGCGCGGCCCCACGGCTGGTGCGAGCAATCGGCACACGGTCCGGAGAGCGGCGGACACGACGCGGCCCACACGAGGGCCAGGACGAACGGCCCACACGAGGGCCGGGAGGACCACGGCCCGCACGAGGGCCGAGATGACCACGGCCACCGCGAGGGCCGGGAAGAGAGTGACGATGACCGACGCACGGGGGTCCGCCGGACCGAACGGGGCGGCGCCCGCCCGGCGCACATCCGGCACGCCCTGCTGGGTGAGCCTGATGGTGCACGGGCCAGCCACCATCCAGGAGTTCTACGCAGCGCTGTTCGGCTGGGAGTTCGAGGCGGGTCCCCGGCAACCCGGCCCGTACGTACGGGCCCTGCTCGACGGACGGGAAGTGGCCGGCATCGGGCAGCTGCCGCCGGACCGTCATCTGCCCACCGCTTGGACCCCCTACTTCGCCTCCGGGAACGTCGACCGGACGGCCGAGACGGTGCGGCTGTGCGGCGGCACCGTCGGAGTGGGCCCGCTGGACGCGGCCGGCGTCGGGCGCCTGGCGATCGGCTCCGACCCGTCGGGCGCCGTGTTCGGCGTCCGGCAGGCCGCCGCGCACATCGGCACGGCGCTCGCGGGCGTGCCCGGCACACCCGCCTGGAAGGAGCTGAGGACGTTCGAGTCGGAGTCCGTCGCCAAGTTCTACGAGACGGTGTTCGGTTACGACGAGGAGCCGGTCGTCTCCGCCGACCTCGACTACGTGACCCTGCACCTCGACGGCCGGCCCGTCGCCGGCATCCACGGCATGGGAAGCTCCCTGCCCCGCGACCGGGGTCCGCACTGGATGACGTACTTCCAGGTGACCGACGTCGACGACGCCGTGGACCACGTCCTGCACCTGGGCGGTCAGGTCCTGCGACCGGCCCGCGACACCCCGCACGGCCGTGCGGCGACGGTGGAGGACCCGGAGGGCGCCCGGTTCGCGCTGCTGGAGCCCGCGCGCTGACCCGCGTCAGGACGGCGACACCGGCAGGACGTCCGGGGACAGGGCCGCCGCGCGGGCCGTCGCGGCGGTCATGCGGCGGCGGTGGTGACGACGGCACAGCACCTCGTAGCCGACCTCGTCGGCGGAGTCGGTGACGTCGCCTACGACCACCTGCGCCCCCTCGACGACCATCACGCCCCCGACCGTGCGGGCGTTGTGGGTGGCGCGGGCGCCGCACCAGCACAGCGCCTCCACCTGGAGGACCTCGACACGGTCGGCGAGCTCCACCAGCCGCTGGGAGCCGGGGAACAGCTTGGAACGGAAGTCGGTCGTGATGCCGAAGGCGTAGACGTCGATGCCCAGGTCGTCCACCACGCGCGCGAGTTGGTCGATCTGCTCCGGCGCCAGGAACTGCGCCTCGTCGGCGATCACATAGTCCGCGCGCCCGCCGTGCGAGAGATGGTCGACGAGGTGGCCGTACAGGTCCATCTCGTCCCCGACCTCCACTGCGTCCGTGACCAGGCCGAGGCGGGAGGACAACTTGCCTTCCCCGGCGCGGTCGTTGCGGGTGAGGATCATCCCCACGAGGCCCCGTGCCGAACGGTTGTGCTCGATCTGGAGAGCCAGCGTCGACTTCCCGCAGTCCATCGTTCCGGAGAAGAACACCAGCTCGGGCATGGTGAGGCGAGCACCTTTCGGCAACAGCGAACAGGGGGGAGGCTTCAGGAGCGTACTTCGAGCAGGGGAACGAACTGCTCCGCAGGGGTCATCGAACCGTGGTTGCCGACCATCGCCGACTCCTTCGGCTCCCGCTCGGAGGCGATGATCAGGACGTCGTCCCGTGCGGCGGCGACGACATCGCCGATACGGTCGTAGACCCGTTCATCGATCCGCGGGCCGAACCAGCCCGCCGCGATCGCCTCGTCCCGCGAGGCCACCCAGAACTGCTCGCCGAGCACCTCGCGCCAGCAGGTCAGGACGTCGTTGGCGGCGCCGGGCACCGCGTAGACGTGCCGGGCGCGTCCCTCGCCGCCCAGCAGGGCGACCCCGGCGCGCAGCTCCCAGTCCTCGTCGAAGTCGATGCGGTGCTGCTCGTCGAAGGGCACGTCGATCATGCCGTGGTCGGCGGTGACGTAGAGCGCGCTGCGCGGGGGCAGCTGCTCGGCCAGCCGCTGGACCAGGCGGTCGACGTACATCAGCTGGCCGCGCCAGGTGTCGGAGTCGACGCCGAAGCGGTGGCCTGCGCCGTCGACCTCGGCGTAGTACGTGTAGACCAGGGACCGGTCGGCGGCGGCCAGTTGCTCGGCGGCCAGGTCCACGCGGTCCTCACCGGACAGCCGCCCGAGGAACGTGCCGCCGCTGAGCGCGACCTTGGTCAGCGGGGTGTTCTCGAAGGTGGGCGAGGACACCTGAGCGGCGTGCACACCCGCCTGGTGCGCCAGCTGGAACAGCGTCGGGTACGGCTGCCAGGGGCCCGGCGGGGTCCACGGCTGCCAGCGCAGCTGGTTCATCAGCTCGCCGGTCTCCGGGTTGCGCACGGTGTAGCCGGGCAGGCCGTGCACGCCGGGCGGCAGGCCGGTGCCGACGGAGGCCAGGGAGACCGCCGTGGTCGCCGGGAATCCGGCGGTGAGGGGACGTCCCGTGCCGCCGCGCGACGTGGCGAGCAGCGAGGTCATGAAGGGGGCGTCCTCGGGGTGCGCGATCAGCTGCTCCCAGCCGAGGCCGTCGATCAGGAACACGCAGTTCCGGTCGGCGGGGATCAGTTCCGGGATGGTGGCCGCCATGCCGGGCACGCCCATGCCGGCGGCCAGCGTGGGCAGCAGGTCGGCGAGCGAGCCGGTGCCGTACTCGGGCACGGGTGCGGAGTCGACGGCGAGGGGCTCCGGGTGGTGGTCCCAGGCGGTGAGCTGCGTCATCAGCGGGCGGGGTCCGCGGTCGCCTCGGAGAGGGCCTGGGCGAAGGCGAGTGCCTGGCGGACCGTCTCCGGGCCGTCCCCGGCCTCGCTGACGCGCAGGCTGAGGTCGTCCGCCGTCGAGCTGCCCGTGTAGCCGTGGTCGGCCTCGCAGTTCGGGTCGCCGCAGGCGGCGGGCTCCAGGTCGAGGCGGGAGACGGCGCCCCAGCCGATGGTGAGCACGACCTCGCGGGGCAGCGTGCCCGGCGTGTACTGCTCCGGGTTGGCGACGACGCGGCTGACCACGATCGACGAGATGCGGCTGAGCTTCACGGACTCCGTGGACGTCGTGGCGTACGGCGTCGGGGAGGTGTCGTCCGCGGCCTGTTCGTCGGTGTGGCTGACGATGAACCGGTTGTCGGTGAGGACGAGCACCGTCACGTGCCGCCGCACCTCGTTCTGGTCGAACGTCGTCTCCTGATGGACCAGGTACGACCGGATGGGCTCGCCGCCCACGGCGGCCTCCACCGCCTCGGACACGAGAGCCGGGTAGTAGCCGCTGCGTTCGATCGCCGCACGCAGCCCCTGGGTCGTCGTACTGGTCTTGGCCATGACGCCCATCCTACGGGGGACCACTGACTGCGAGGGACCGCTCGCCCCCGGTCAGTACGCCGGGAGCGTGCGCGGGCCGAGGTCGTCGCGGGCGGGCGGGGGCGCCAGGCGGACCGAGGCGCCGAGAACGCTCAGGCCGCGCGGGGCGACGACGACCGGCTCCAGGGTGACGGCGACGACCTCCGGGTGGTCGTCGACCAGCCGGGACACGCGCAGCAGCAGCTCCTCCAGGGCGGGGGTGTCCACCGGCGCCGAGCCGCGCCAGCCGAACAGCAACGGTGCCGTGCGGATGGAACGCACCAGGGAGCTCGCCTCCCGGTCGGTGACGGGGATCAGCCGGTGCGCCATGTCCCCGAGCAACTGCGAGGCGGCTCCGGCGAGCCCGAAGGAGAGCACGGCTCCGGCCGCGGGATCGATGACGGCCCGTACGACGGTGTCGACGCCGCGCGGCGCCATCCGCTGCACCACCGGGCGCAACTCCTCCGGCGTCCCGAACAGCTCGGTCAACTCGGTGTAGGCGCGGCGAAGTTGGTCCTCGTCGGCGAGGTCCAGGCGTACGCCGCCCAGGTCTGCGCGGTGCCGCAGGTGCGGCGCGGTGGCCTTGAGGGCCACGGGGTAGCCGAGAGCGCGGGCGGCGTCGGCGGCGGCGTCGGAGGTGGGGGCGGTCAGGGCGCGGTGCACATGGACGCCGTACGTGCCGAGGAGGTCGCAGGTCGCCTCGGTGCCGAGCGTGAGGCCCTGACCGCGCGCGAGCAGCCCGCCGATCAGCTGGGCGGCGCCCTTCTCGTCGATGTCCTCGTACTCGGGCACCTTGCCGGGGTCGGCGGCCTCGCGTCTCCACTGGGCGTACGTCACGGCCTGGGCGAGGGCGCGGACGGCGCGTTCGGCGGCGGGGTAGGCGGGGATGAGGTGGGCGCCTTCGGGGGCCTGGACCGCGGTGGTCATCCGCTCCCCGGGACGGAAGGGGTGGTCGGGGGGTGCCACGACGGCCTGCGGCGCGGTGCTCGCCGCGGCGGACAGCGCCTGGGCGAGGCCGCCGAGCTCCACGTGGACCACCAGCACCGGCTTGGAAGGGACGGCGGCGGCGGCCGACCGCAGCGCCTCCGCGAGCGCGGCGTCCCCGGCCGAGCCCTCCCCCACCGTCGGTATCGCCGTCACGACCACCGCGTCGCACGTGTCGTCGGCCAGCGCCCTGGACAGGGCCGCGTGGAAGTCCGCCGGTGCGGCGGCCGTGGTCAGGTCCAGCGGGCGGTGCGGTCGCAGGCCCTCGGCGAGGCACGCGTCGTAGGTGAGCAGTCCCAGCGACTCGGAGTTGCCCAGGATCGCCACGCGGGGGCCGGCGGGCAGGGGCTGGCGCGCGAGCAGCAGGCCCGCGTCGACCAGGTCGGTGATGGTGTCCACCCGGATCACCCCGGCCTGCCGCAGCAGCGCCGAGACGGTCGCGTGCGGCAGCCGCGTCGCGCGTACGGCGTGACCCTGGGGTGCCGCCCCGTGGCGGGCGCCCTGGACGACGACCAGTGGCTTGGCGGCGGCCGTGCGGCGCGCGAGGCGGGTGAACTTGCGGGGGTTGCCGATGGACTCCAGGTACATCAGCACGACGTCGGTGTCGGGGTCCTCGTACCAGTACTGGAGGAGGTCGTTGCCGGAGACGTCGGCCCGGTTGCCGGAGGAGACGAAGGTGGACACGCCGGTGAAGCCGGTGACGCCTCCGCCGCGCCGGTGCAGCCGGGACAGCAGGGCGATGCCGATCGCGCCGGACTGGGCGAACAGGCCGATGCGGCCCGGTCGCGGCATCTCCGGGGCGAGGGAGGCGTTGAGCCGCACCCCAGGTGAGGTGTTGATGATCCCGAAGGCGTTCGGCCCGATGAGGCGCATGCCGTACGCGCGTGCGTGCCGGACGAGGGCCCGCTGGCGCTCGCGTCCCTCGGGCCCGCTCTCGGCGTACCCGGCGGAGACCACGACGAGCCCCTGCACGCCGTGCTCGCCGCACTCGGTGACCACCTCGGGGACGCGCTCGGCCGGCACGGCGACGACGGCGAGGTCGACGGGCCCCTCGATGTCCCGCACCGAGCGGTACGCGGGCACCCCGTCGAGCTCCTTCAGGCCCTCGGGGAAGGCGTGGTTCACGGCGTGCAGCCGGCCGGTGAACCCGGCGTCCCGGATGTTGTCCAGCACGCTGCGGCCCACGCCGCCGGGGGCGCGGCCGGTGCCGATGACGGCGACCGAGCCGGGCGCGAGGAGCCGCTGCACGGACCTGGCCTCGGCGCGCTGCTCGCGCGCGTACTGCACGGCCAGGGAGCGATCGGTGGGTTCCAGGTCGAACTCCAGGCGGACCACGCCGTCCTCGAAGCTGCGCTTCTGGGTGTACCCGGCGTCCGTGAACACCTTGATCATCTTGGTGTTGGCGGGCAGCACCTCGGCGGCGAAACGGCGGATGCCGCGTTCCCGGGCGACGGCAGCGATGTGCTCCAGGAGGGCGGAGGCCACGCCCCGCCCCTGGTGGGCGTCCTGCACGAGGAAGGCGACCTCGGCCTCGTCGGCAGGGGCCGACGCGGGCATTCCGTCGGAGCCGATCCGGTCGTAGCGTACGGTGGCGATGAACTCGCCGCCGACCGTGGCCGCGAGTCCCACCCGGTCCACAAAGTCGTGGTGCGTGAAGCGGTGGACGTCCTTGGCGGACAGACGCGGGTAGGGCGCGAAGAAGCGGTAGTACTTCGACTCGTCCGACACCTGCTCGTAGAAGCTGACCAGACGGTCTGCGTCATCAACGGTGATGGGGCGGATGCGTGCGGTGCCGCCGTCGCGCAGCACCACGTCGGCTTCCCAGTGGGCGGGGTACTCGTGCCGGTCCGACGAGGTCTGCATGGGCCCCAGAGTACGGCTCGCGTCCGACAACGGCGCGAGGCAGTCTGTGGAGGACGGAAGTTCGGGCCGAGGCCGCGGCCCGACCGCCACCATCCGGAGAAGGCGTACACCCGGTACGCCCGTTCCGGCCCAGGTTCACGTGTGGGAAACTGGTCTAGACAACCCTGAACACCTGAAGGGCAGCAACACATGGCTGAGCGCCGCGTCAACGTCGGCTGGGCCGAGGGCCTCCACGCCCGCCCCGCCTCCATCTTCGTCCGAGCCGCCACGGCCGCAGGCGTCCCGGTGACGATCGCCAAGGCAGGCGGTACCCCCGTCAACGCGGCCTCCATGCTGGCCGTCCTGGGCCTCGGCGCCCAGGGCGGCGAGGAGATCGTCCTCGCCTCCGACGCCGAGGGCGCGGACGCCGCCCTGGACCGGCTGGCCAAGCTGGTCGCCGAGGGTCTCGAGGAGCTTCCCGAGACCGTCTGAGCCGACCGCGGCAGCACGGTGAGCCGCGTCGCCCTTCCCGGGCGGCGCGGCTCCGCCGTTTTCCGGGTCCACACCACCGGGGTTTCCGCCCTGGGTTTCGCCGCTGGGTCGCCGCCGACTTCACGGAGTCGACTTTCTCGGACAGGCTTTACGGAACCGGCTTCACACCGGCCGGGCAAACCGCCGGAATTCAAGAGACACGAAGAAAAGGGCAGCGGAAAGAGACCCCGCCGAATAACCTCTTCTTTGTATACGGCCCCCGTGTTAATGCCGCAGGCTCGGCGTGTTTACGGGATGTTGCGCTTTCCTCACGCGGTCTCCGCCGGAGGAGAAACGCAGCCGGTGCGCGGAGCTCGCGCGCTCGGCGTGCAGCGCCGTGAGCGCCCGGGCGCGCTCGCTGTCGCCGCGGGCCACGGCGTCCACGATCGCCCCGTGCTCCGTCCAGGACCCTACGGGGTCGGTGGGCGCCTCCACGGCGTACATCCAGGCGATCTTGTGGCGCAGCTGGGTCAGCACCGACGTCAGCGCGGGGCTGCCGCAGGCCTGGGCGAGCGTCTCGTGGAACCAGCCGCCCAGGGAGCGCAGATCCTCGCTGTTGCCCCTGCGGGCACGCTCCTGGCCCAGCCTCACCAGGCCGCGCAGCACCTTCAGATGGGCCTCGGTGCGGCGCTGGGCGGCACGGGAGGCGCCGAGCGGCTCCAGGAGCACGCGCATCTCCAGCAGGTCGGCGGCCTCCTCCTCGGTGGGTTCCGCCACGCACGCGCCCGCGTGCCGCCGGGTCACCACGAAACCCTCGGCCTCCAGGGTGCGCAGGGCCTCCCGGACGGGGACGCGGGAGACGCCGTAGCGGCGCGCGAGGAGTTCCTCGGTGAGCCGGCTGCCGCGCTCGTGGACACCCGCGACGATGTCGTCGCGGATCGCCGTGCATACCGAGTGCGCCGGAATACGCATGACCGACCTCCGCCTTAATCCCCGTGAAACGTCGACGATGGACGCGTGTTCCGTGACTCTATTGCAATGAGCCGGAATTTCCGACGGCGGGCCGGAATCCATGGATATTTTTTGGACAGTCGGCCGTCCCGAAACGGCGAAAGCCCCGGCTCGGGGAGCCGGGGCCTTGCCGTACGGACCGTACGGGTCAGAGGTCGACGCCGTGCGCGCGGAGGTAGGCGACGGGGTCCATGTCGGAGCCGTACTTCTGGCTCGTCCGGGCCTCGAAGTGCAGGTGCGCGCCGGTGACGTTGCCGGTCGCGCCGGACAGACCGATCCGTTGGCCGGGGGTGACCTGCTGGCCCACCGAGACGCCGATCGACGACAGGTGGCCGTACTGCGTGTACGTGCCGTCGTGCATCTTGATCACGACCTGGTTGCCGTACGCCCCGCCCCAGCCGGCCTCGACGACCGTGCCCATGCCGACCGCCTGGACGGGGGTGCCGCTGGCGGCGTGGAAGTCGACGCCCGTGTGGCTGCCGGAGGACCACACGGCGCCGCCGGCCTTGTAGCCGGTGGAGACGTAGGAGCCGGCGATGGGCGGCACGAACGTGTTCAGGCGCTTGCGCTCTGCCTCGCGGGCGGCGCGCTCCTTGGCCTCACGGGCCCGCTCGGCGGCCTCGGCCGCCTGCCGGCGGGCGGCCTCCTCGGCCTTCTTGCGGGCGGCGGCCTCCTCGGCGGCCTGCCGCTGGGCGGCGGCCTGCGCGTCGATCTGGTCGGCCACGGCGTCGCCGATGGTGATGACCGGGGTGAGGCCGGTCTGCTCGGCGGCGGGCTCGGCGGCGAACGCCGGGGCCGCGACGGTGCCGACGACGCCGGTGGTGGCCAGGGCCGCGACGCCGGCCGCGCGGGCGGTGCCGCGCTTGATGCGGGTGGGACGACGGTGCTTCCCGGTGGCGCGCGTGAACGCCATGAAGTGTGCTGGTCCTTTCCTTCCCTCTCGCCTACCGGGTTAGCTGACGGGTTCGGAGCAGGAAGGTCTCCTACGGACCCCCTCGCGGCTCGCGCGGGCGTCCGATTCACCCCAGGGACTGCTGATGGGTCCCCGGCTCCCCTGGCTCGCGCCGTACGGGGACTCGGCGATGACTGTCCGCTGCCGCGGGTGCGGCGCACTGCCTGACGGACAGCCCGGACGAAGCTAAACGGGACGAGTTTCAATCCCCAAACGGATCGCGGCTTTTGTAGCGCATCCCACAGGGCAGACAGGCCGCCTCCGCCCCAATTCGGGCATAAGGGGGCCCTGGTGACGTTCACGCCACCAGGGCCTCACGCGCGCGTGCCGCTACTCGGCGGACACCACGGTGACTTCACCGATGCCGAGGGCCTCGACCGGCTCCTTGATCTCGCTCGCGTCGCCGACGAGGACGGTCACCAGACGGTCCACCGGGAAGGCGCTCACGGCCGCCGCGGTGGCCTCCACGGTGCCGGTCGCGGCGAGCTGCCGGTACAGCGCTGCCTGGTAGTCGTCGGGCAGGTGCTGCTCGACCTGGTCCGCCAGCGTGCTCGCGACGGCCGCCGCGGTCTCGTACTTCAGCGGCGCCACACCCACCAGGTTCTGCACGGCGACATCGCGCTCGGCGTCGGTGAGCCCCTCCGCGGCGAGCGTGCGCAGCACCGTCCACAGGTCCTGCAGCGCGGGGCCGGTGTTCGGGGTGTCGACGGAGCCGCTGATGGCCAGCATCGCCGCTCCCGTGCCCTCCGGGGAGGACCTGAGGACCTGGGCGAACGACCGCACCCCGTAGGTGTAGCCCTTCTCCTCGCGCAGGACGCGGTCCAGGCGGGAGGTGAGGGTGCCACCGAGGCAGTACGTGCCGAGGACCTGCGCGGGCCACACGCGGTCGTGCCGGTCGGGACCGATGCGGCCGATCAGCAGCTGCGTCTGGACGGCGCCGGGGCGGTCCACGATCACGACCCGCCCGGTGTCGTCGGCGGTCACCGGCGGCACCGGCCGCGGCTCGCTCTGGGAGCCGGTCCAGGAGCCGAGCGTGTCGCCGAGCAGCGCGTCGAGGTCGATGCCGGTGAGGTCGCCGACGACCACGGCGGTGGCCGTGGCGGGGCGCACGTGCTTCTCGTAGAAGGCGCGTACGGCCGCGGCGTCGATCTTCGCGACCGTCTCCTCGGAGCCCTGGCGCGGGCGCGACATGCGCGAGCCCGCCGGGAACAGCTCCTTGGAGAGCTCCTTGGCGGCACGGCGGGAGGGGTTGGCCAGCTCGTGCGGGATCTCGTCGAGGCGGTTGCGGACGAGCCGTTCGACCTCGCTGTCCGCGAACGCGGGCGCCCTGAGGGCGTCGGCGACCAGGCCGAGCGCCTTGGCGAGCCGCGAGGCGGGCACCTCCAGGCTGAGGCGCACACCGGGATGGTCGGCGTGCGAGTCCAGGGTGGCGCCGCAGCGCTCCAGCTCGGCGGCGAACTCCTCGGCGGAGTGCTTGTCGGTGCCCTCCGAGAAGGCCCGCGCCATGATCGTGGCGACGCCGTCGAGGCCGGCGGGCTCGGCGTCCAGGGGCGCCTCCAGCAGGACCTCCACGGCGACGACCTGCTGGCCGGGGCGGTGGCAGCGCAGGACCGTCAGGCCGTTGTCGAGCGCGCCGCGCTCGGGCGCCGGAAACGCCCACGGCTTGGGCTCGCCCGCCCGCGGCTGGGGGTGGAACTCCATCGTGGCGAGCTCGGTCACTTCGCCGCCTCCTCGTTGTCGTCGGTGGCTTCCACGGTCGCCGCGGACTCCGGGTCTTCGGTGCCTTCCACGTCCTCGGCGTGCTCCGGGGTGATCGGCTCGTAGACGAGCACCGCCCGGTTGTCGGGCCGCAGGCGCGCCTGGGCGATCTCCCGGACCTCCTCGGGCGTCACCTCCAGCACGCGCTGGACGGCGGTGAGGGCGAGCTGGGGGTCGCCGAACAGCACCGCGTACCGGCACAGTTCGTCGGCGCGGCCGGCGACCGTGCCGAGCCGGTCGAGCCACTCGCGCTCCAACTGGGCCTGAGCGCGCTCCATCTCCTCCGGGGTCGGGCCCTCCTCGGCGAACCGGGCGAGTTCCTCGTCGATGGCGGTCTCGATGACGGGCACCTCCACGTCGCCGGAGGTCTTCACGTCCAGCCAGCCCAGGGAGGGTGCCCCGGCCAGCCGCAGCAGGCCGAAGCCGGCCGCGACCGCCGTACGGTCCCGCCGCACGAGCCGGTTGTACAGACGGGAGGACTCGCCGCCGCCGAGGATGGTGAGCGCCAGGTCGGCCGCGTCGCACGCGCGCGTGCCGTCGTGCGGGAGGCGGTAGGCGGCCATCAGGGCACGGGCCGGGACCTCCTCCTCGACGACCTCGCGCAGCTGCTCGCCGATGACGTCGGGCAGCGTGCCGTCCCGTGGCGCGGGCTTGCCGTCGTGGCCGGGGATGGAGCCGAAGTACTTCTCGATCCAGGCGAGGGTCTGCTCCGGGTCGATGTCCCCGACGACCGACAGCACCGCGTTGTTGGGCGCGTAGTAGGTGCGGAAGAACTGGCGGGCGTCCTCCAGGTTGGCCGCGTCCAGGTCCGCCATCGAGCCGATGGGCGTGTGGTGGTACGGGTGGCCCTCGGGGTAGACCAGGGCGGTCAGCTTCTCGAAGGCGGTGCCGTAGGGGACGTTGTCGTAGCGCTGTCGGCGTTCGTTCTTGACGACGTCCCGCTGGTTCTCCATCGACTCGTCGTCCAGGGCGGCGAGCAGGGAGCCCATGCGGTCGGCCTCCAGCCAGAGGGCGAGCTCCAGCTGGTGGGCGGGCATGGTCTCGAAGTAGTTGGTCCGCTCGAAGCTGGTGGTGCCGTTCAGCGAGCCGCCGGCGCCCTGGACGAGCTCGAAGTGGCCGTTGCCCTTCACCTGGGCGGAACCCTGGAACATGAGGTGCTCGAAAAGGTGAGCCAGGCCGGTACGCCCCTTGACTTCGTGGCGTGAGCCGACGTCGTACCAGAGGCACACCGCCGCGACGGGGGTCAGGTGGTCCTCGGAGAGCACCACGCGCAGGCCGTTGGCCAGGCGGTGCTCGGTCGCTGTCAGGCCCCCGGAGCCTGCCTGGGCTGTGGCCGTGTGACCCATGGGCATGTACGTCCCTTCGATCGCGGTGACGGTCGTCGAAACCGCCGTTTTCCTGCCGGTCCTGCCACTGTATGCAAGCGCGCGGAGCCCCGGTGAAGTTCCCGGGCGGCGTACGCCGACAGCGAGAACGGGGTTACGGCGCGCGAGGGCGTAGCCTTCGGCAGTGCCGGGCCCGGCGGCCGACGCCGGGTCCCCGGCCCGCGTTGTCAGTGGCTCGGTCCACAATGGTCCGCGTCAGATCCCCGTCAACCGCTTCAGCAAGGAGCCGGCAGCGATGGCCCGCCGCAGCACGAAGACCCCGCCGCCCGACGACTCGTACGAGGAGAAGATCCTCGACATCGACGTCGTCGACGAGATGCAGGGCTCCTTCCTCGAGTACGCGTACTCGGTCATCTACTCCCGCGCCCTGCCGGACGCCCGCGACGGCCTGAAGCCGGTGCACCGCCGCATCGTCTACCAGATGAACGAGATGGGGCTGCGTCCCGAGCGCGGCTACGTGAAGTGCGCCCGGGTCGTCGGCGAGGTCATGGGCAAGCTGCACCCGCACGGTGACGCGTCGATCTACGACGCCCTGGTGCGCATGGCCCAGCCCTTCTCGATGCGGGTCCCGCTCGTCGACGGCCACGGCAACTTCGGCTCGCTGGGCAACGACGACCCGCCGGCGGCCATGCGGTACACCGAGTGCCGGATGGCCGAGGCCACGGGCCTGATGACGGAGTCGATCGACGAGGACACCGTCGACTTCCAGCCCAACTACGACGGCCAGGAGCGCGAGCCGGTGGCGCTGCCCGCCGCCTTCCCGAACCTGCTGGTCAACGGGGCCTCGGGCATCGCGGTCGGCATGGCCACGAACATGCCTCCGCACAACCTGCGGGAGGTGATCGCGGCGGCCCGCCACCTGATCCGGCACCCGAACGCCGATCTCGACGCCCTGATGAAGCACGTCCCGGGCCCCGACCTGCCCACCGGCGGCCGGATTGTCGGCCTGGCCGGCATCCGGGACGCGTACGAGACGGGCCGCGGCACGTTCAAGATGCGCGCGACCGTCACCGTGGAGACCGTGACGGCGCGCCGCAAGGGCCTGGTCGTCACGGAGCTGCCCTTCACGGTCGGCCCGGAGAAGGTCATCGCCAAGATCAAGGATCTGGTGGGCTCGAAGAAGCTGCAGGGCATCGCCGACGTCAAGGACCTCACCGACCGGCAGCACGGCCTGCGCCTGGTCATCGAGATCAAGAACGGCTTCGTGCCGGAGGCGGTCCTGGAGCAGCTGTACAAGCTGACGCCGATGGAGGAGTCCTTCGGCATCAACAACGTGGCCCTGGTGGACGGCCAGCCGCTCACGCTGGGCCTGAAGGAGCTCCTGGAGGTCTATCTCGACCACCGCTTCGACGTCGTACGACGGCGTTCGGAGTTCCGCCGGGGCAAGAAGCGCGACCGCCTGCACCTGGTCGAGGGTCTGCTCACGGCGCTGCTCGACATCGACGAGGTCATCCGCCTCATCCGCTCCAGTGAGAACTCCGCGCAGGCCAAGGAGCGCCTGATGGGGCACTTCTCGCTGAGCGAGGTGCAGACGCAGTACATCCTCGACACGCCGCTGCGCCGTCTCACCAAGTACGACCGCATCGAGCTGGAGGCGGAGAAGGACCGGCTGAACGCGGAGATCGAGGAGCTGACCCGGATCCTGGAGTCGGACGCGGAGCTGCGCAAGCTGGTCTCCTCGGAACTGGCCGCCGTCGCCAAGAAGTTCGGCACCGACCGGCGCACGGTCCTGCTGGAGTCGGCCGGGGCCACGGCCGCCACCGTTCCGCTCCAGGTGGCGGACGACCCGTGCCGGGTGCTGCTGTCCTCCACGGGTCTGCTGGCGCGCACGGCCAACGGCGAGCCCTTCCCGGAGGACGGCGCCGCCAAGCGCGTCAAGCACGACGTGATCGTCTCGGCGGTCCCGGCCACGGCCCGTGGCGAGGTGGGCGTGGTCACCTCGGCCGGCCGCCTGCTCCGGGTGAACGTGATCGACCTGCCGCAGCTCCCCGAGGAGATGCCGAGGCCGAACCTGTCGGGCGGCGCCCCGCTGGCGGAGTTCGTCTCCCTGGAGGACGACGAGGACGTGGTGTGCCTGACCACCCTCGACGAGTCCTCGCCGGGCCTGGCGCTCGGCACGGAGCAGGGTGTCGTCAAGCGCGTGGTGCCCGACTACCCGGCCAACAAGGACGAGCTGGAAGTGATCACACTCAAGGAGGGCGACCGGATCGTCGGCGCGGTCGAGCTGCGCACCGGCGAGGAGGACCTGGTCTTCATCACCGACGACGCCCAGCTGCTGCGTTTCCAGGCGTCCCAGGTCCGGCCGCAGGGCCGCCCGGCGGGCGGGGTGGCGGGCATCAAGCTCGCCGAGGGCGCGAAGGTCATCTCCTTCACGGCCGTCGACCCGGCGTCGGACGCGGTCGTCTTCACGGTCGCCGGATCGCGCGGCACGCTGGACGACTCCGTGCAGACGACGGCCAAGCTGACGCCGTTCGACCAGTTCCCGCGCAAGGGCCGGGCCACCGGCGGGGTGCGCTGCCAGCGGTTCCTGAAGGGTGAGGACTGCCTGTCCCTGGGCTGGGCGGGCCCGGCCCCGGCCCTCGCCGCGCAGAAGAACGGCTCCCCGGCCGAGCTGCCCGACCCCGACCCGCGCCGCGATGGCTCGGGCGTCTCGCTGCCGAAGACGGTGGCGGTGGTGGCGGGGCCGGTCTAGGAGGTGCTTTGCGGATCACGTCGGCGACGCCGGGGCTGAGACCCTAGGCCGCGGGATCCTCGGGGGCTTCCGGGTCCCCGGGGTCGTCGTCGTAGGGCCGCCACTGAACGGGCCCCTGGTCCTCGGGGTCCCGCACGTAGCGCAGGACGCCCCACATGCCGTGCTCGTCGGCGTGCGGGGTGTCGTTCGGGCACCCCTCCAGCTGTGTGCCGAGGGCGGGCACGTCGATGCCGGAGCCGATGAGGACGAGCTGGGTGAGGCGCTCCTCGGCGGGTGCCCAGGGCTCCGGGTAGAACCGCAGGAAACGTCCGACGGCGTGGACGGCGTAGCGGTTGCGGGTGTCGTACGGGCCGAAGTCGACGTATCCCTTGATCCGGTACAGCCCCGCGGGCCGGCTGTCGAGGAACTCCATCAGCCGGCGCGGGTCGAGGGGGACACGGGAGACGAACGACAGGCTGTCGTAGCCGGTGTGCAGGTGCCCGGCGTGCTCGTCCTCTCCGTCGCCGTGCTCGTGCAGGTCGTCGAAGGACAGCTGCCCGATGCGCTCCTCGCTCGGCCTGCAGTCGAAGAGGAACTCCGGGTCGATACGGCCGTAGGAAGCCGGCACGACGGCGGCGCGGTCGACGAGGGACCGCACGAGTGCGAGCACGCGTTCCGCGCCGGCGGCCCGGTCGACCTTGTTGACGACGACGAGGTCGGCGAGGCCGATGTGCCGGTCGAGCTCGGGATGCCGGGCCCGGGTGTCGTCGAACTCGGCAGCGTCGACGACCTCGACGAGACCCCCGTACACGATGCCCGGAAGCTCACTGGCCAGAACCATGCGCACGAGTTCCTGGGGCTCGGCCAGGCCGCTGGCCTCGATGACGATGACGTCGATGCCGAGCGAGGGCTGGGCGAGCCGCTCCAGATAGACATCGAGCTCGCTGGCGTCCACGGCACAGCACAGGCACCCGTTGCCCAGCGACACCGTCGAGTCGCCGAGCGCGCCGGCCACGGCCATCGCGTCGATCTCGATGGCTCCGAAGTCGTTGACGATGGCGCCGATACGGCTGCCGCCGCTGCGGTGGAGGAGATGGTTGAGCAGGGTCGTCTTCCCGGAGCCGAGGAATCCGGCCAGGACGACGACCGGGATCTGGCGGGGGCCGGAACTCGGGTTCGGGCTCGGATCCGTGCTCGGACTCGTGCTCGGCTGACTCACCGTGCGACCTCTCTCACGCCGACGCGTGCACCGGCTCACGGCCCGGTGCACGTACGAAGATTGAATGCCGCCCCAGGATACGAGCCGTAAGAATCGCGACGAAGTGAACGATTGTTAGCAGCACTTGCGGGGCAGACGTTGGGCATGGCGCCGGACTGTGCGACCCTCGCTTCCCTCCGTGCGCCGCCTCTCCGCCTCCCTGCCGATCAGAGCCGCTCGGCACTCTGGGAGACGGCAAGCGCCGCCCACCGCTCGCCGGTCCCCACCAGTCGACCCGCACCCCGACGACCGGCGGACGGCCGCCTGATTCGGGGGTTGACATGGCCACACAGAAGTCCGGGATCCAGGGGCTGGGCTCCGCAGCGCTGGCAGGCGTCGGCCTGCTGGCGGGAGCTGTCGCCGCCATGGCCGCACAGCGCCGCAGGATCGATTCGCTCCGCATCCGGCTCGATCACCTGGAGCAGGCCGCGCAGACCCAGCGCCACGCCGACCTCGCCACCCAGCAGCGCCTTCACTGGGAGCTTCTGAGCAAGGCGATCGACCACCCGGATCTGGCGGAGGTGCTCGACGTCTTCGAGGTTCAGGTGTCTCCCCAGCAGCTGCGCCAGTTCCTCTTCGCCAACGCCCTCTACACCAACCAGGTGTTCGCGTACCGCGTCGGCAACATCAGCCGTGAGGAGTTCTTCGGGTTCATGCGCGGACTGTTCCAGAATCCGATCGTCCGTGAGTACTGGTACGCGGGCCGGCACCAGCGGGCGACCATGGCCGACGAATCCGACGAGGCCAGGCTGGGACGCCTGGTCGACGACCTGCTGCGTCAGCTGGAGGAGGCGGACATCGACGAATGGTGGGTCGTCGGGGAACCGCCCACTGAGTAACGAGGGTCACAACGACACCAACAATCACATTGGGTCAACTTCGTCCTCCTTTCATCGGGTATCGCAAGAGTGAACCCAATCCAGCCATAACGAAGTGGCAAACACCTTCTGTTTTCACGGGTTTCAGAAGCTCTACCGGCGAGGCGCCCCCACCATTGAGAGGCTGAGCACTCCCAGCCGGTGTTCACTGCTCTCGACACCGATGGATGGTTGGGCTGCCCTGCGCGCGCGGGACAGCCCACCACCCATGTCTCGAACCGTGCGAGCGAAGGAAAAGCAACAGTGAGTCAGATCATCCGTCGCCTTGGTGCATCGCCACGCGACCGGGGCAGCGCAGGCGGAGCCAACTGCCCGGACATTTTCGAATTGTCCGACGGGCGCTTTGCCGTGATCGGTACGGATGTCACGGACTCGCTGGACGCCGAACTCCCCGACGACGCCTCGCGTGCCGATGACGAACGCATCGTGGTCATCACCCGGGAGACCCTGGTCCGGGCGAAGGCCGATATTCCTGACGCGTAGACACTGCTTGCGCGGCCGGCTCGACAGACATCGGGCCGGCCTTCGTCATGCCGCCGGCACGGCTGTCGGCACCGCCTGTGGCGCCCGAGGCCCCACATACCGCGCCACCGGCCTGATGATCTTGGAGTCCTCCGCCTGTTCCAGGATGTTGGCGCTCCAGCCGACCACCCGTGCCGCCGCGAACGTCGGGGTGAACATCTCGCGCGGCAGACCGCAGAGCTCCATGACCACACCCGCGTAGAACTCGACGTTGGTGTGGAGTTCCCGTCCCGGTTTCAGTTCGGCGAGGATCGCCTCGACACGGCGCTCGACCTCCACGGCGAAGTCCACGCGTGGTCCGCCGAACCGCTGAGCGACCTCGCGGAGCATGCGCGAGCGAGGGTCCTCGGTGCGGTAGATCGCGTGGCCGAAGCCCATGATGCGCTCCCCGGCGACGACTCGCTCCCGGATCCAGGAGTCGATGCGGTCGGGGGTCGCGATGGCGTCCAGGGTGTCCAGCGCACGGCTCGGGGCACCTCCGTGCAACGGCCCGGACAGCGCCGCCACCGCTCCGACGAGACATGCCGCCACGTCGGCCCCGGTCGACGCGATGACCCTCGCCGTGAAGGTTGACGCATTGAATCCGTGATCAATGGTTGAGATCAAGTACTGCTCGATGGCCCGGGCGCGCTCCTCGTCCGGCTCCGCGCCCGTCAGCATGTACAGGTAGTTCGCCGCGTACGACAGGTCCTCGCGCGGCTCGACGGGGTCGAGCCCCTTGCCCAGCCGGTACAGCGCGGTGAGCAGCGTCGGCACCGCCGCAGCTGCCTCCAGGGTGTCCTGACGGCGCCGGTCCGCATCGATGTCGTACACGGGCCGGAACCCCTTCGCGGCGCCGAGCAGCGAGAGCGCCGTACGCATCCCGGAGAGCGGGCCGGAGCGGCCGGCGGCGGCCGCGATGGCGGGCAGGGCGGCCCGCACGTCGTCGGGGAGCCGTCGCAGGGCAGCGGCCTCGGCGGCGAAGACGGCACCGCGCCCGGCGTCCGGCAGGTCGCCGAAGACGAGCAGGTGCCACGCGTCCTCGAAGCTGCGGGTCCGCGCGAGTTCGACGGCCGAGTACTGCCGGTAGTGGTAGAAGCCCTCGAGGCCACGGACATCACCGACGCGGGTGTCGGTGACGACGACTCCCGCGAGTCCCCGCGGTACCTCGACGAATGGGGCTGCGGACCTGTTGACGGACATGATTCCTCCCTGGACTTGATTCGAATGTCCATGATTGACTCAGAGGTGTCAATATTGATTCGATCAATGCAGCGATCAATGTGCGGCGGAGGCGGATACGGTGACCCCCATGCGCGATCAAGAACCCGCCCCGGCCGACGCGGAACGGCGCCTGACCACCAAGGAGGCCGCGGAACTGCTCGGCGTGAAGCCCGAGACCGTGTACGCGTACGTCAGCCGAGGCCAGCTCAGCAGCCGGCGGGTGCCCGGCGGCCGGGGCAGCACGTTCGACGCCGAGGAGGTCGAGGCGCTCGCCCGGCGCAACAGGCGGGACGGCGGCGGGAATTCGGCCTCCCGCGGCGAGTTGTCCGTGCGGACCCGCCTCACCCTCATCGACGGGGACCGGTACTACTTCCGGGGCGTCGACGCGGTGGAACTCGCGGCACGCCACACCTACGAAGAGGTCGCCGAGTGGCTGTGGACCGGCCGGCTGCGTCCGGGCGTCACCTTCACCGCGCCCGACACCTCCGTCGCCGCAGCCCGCCGCGCCGTCGACGCGCTGCCCGAACACACCGCGCCCACCGACCGGTTGAGGGTCGCGGCGATCGCCGCCGCGAGCGCCGACCCGCTGCGCTTCGACCTGTCCGAGGAGGCCGTGCTGGGCGCTGCCCGCACCCTCATCCCGACCCTCGTCGCCGCGCTCCCACCGGTGCGGTTCTCCCACCTGGACGAGGGCCCCCTCGCCCACCGTCTGTGGGCCCGGCTCAGCGGACGGGAGCCGGACGAGGCGTCACTGCGGGCACTGGACCGGGCACTCGCCCTCCTGGTCGACCACGATCTGGCCGCCTCCACGCTGGCGGTGCGCGTCGCCGCCTCCGCCCGTGCGCACGCCTACGCGGCCGTCTCCGCCGGGCTCGGTGTGCTGGAGGGCCCCCTGCACGGTGCGGCCAGTGGCCTCGCCCACCGGCTGCTGCTCGACGTGCTCGACCACGGCGACCCGGCCCCCGTGATCGCGGACGAACTGCGGGCCGGCCGCCGTATCCCGGGCCTCGGTCACCGGCTCTACCCGGGCGAGGATCCACGCGCGCGTGCCCTGTTCGAGCTCCTGGAGGAGATTCCGCGCGCGGCGCCCGCCCTCGCCGCGGCCCGCGACGTCGTCGCCACCACCGCGCGTCACGCTCCCCTGCACGCCAACGTGGACCTGGCGCTCGCCGTGCTCACCGCGTCCTGTGGCATGCCCGCCACGGCGGGCGAGACGATCTTCGCCGTGGCCCGTACGGCGGGGTGGATCGCCCACGCCCTGGAGGAGTACGGCGAACCCCCGCTGCGCATGCGGCCGAGCGGTCTGTACGTGGGTCCCAGGCCGCCTCAGCCACTGCCGGAGTAGGACACGCCGGGCCGGGAAGTCATCGCCGTGCAAGTCAGGTTAGGCTCACCTCTGTGAGTACGTGCTCAACCGTCTCCCGAGACCTCGACGAGCCCGTTTCGGGAACCGCGGCCACCGCGAGGACCTGGCTGCTGCTGGAGCAGCCCGGGCCCTGGGGCGCCAAGGCGCTCACGTCGAGCCGCCTGGACCCCGCTCTGGGCCGTGCCCTGGAGGCAGCCGCCAAGGGCACGGGCGTACGCATCGCGCTCATCCGCCGCCCCGGGCGCCACGCGGACTGCCGGATGCCCGCCACACGGCGGGTGTACGCGGCGCACACCGTGCCCGGCGGGGTGTGGCTGCACGGCGCCACGACCGCCGACCCCGGGCAGTTGCTCGACCTCGACTTCGGCGCGCTCGGCAGGGGCGACCACCGCGGCTTCGACGCGGTGCTCGGGGGGCGGCCGCACGAGGGCGGCCACCTCGCCCTCGTCTGCACCAACGGCAAGCGCGACCGCTGCTGCGCCCTCCTCGGCCGGCCCCTCGCGGCCGAGCTCGCCTCCTCCGGGGTCGAGGGCGTCTGGGAGGTCACCCATCTGGGTGGTCATCGCTTCTCCCCGACCGTGCTGGTCCTGCCGTACGGCTACGCGTACGGCCGCGCGGAGGCCCACACCGTCAAGGAGGTCCTGCACGGCGTGCAGGAGGGACGGATCGTCGTGGAGGGCTGCCGCGGCGCTTCCGCCTGGGAGCGCCCCGGGCAGGCGGCCGAGCTGGCCGTGCGCGCGGCCGTGGGCGAGTACGCGGCGGAGGCGCTGCGCATCGTGCGGACGGACGGTGCCGCCCCGCGCTGGGAGGTGACCGTCGCCCATGCCGACGGGCGCCAATGGCGCGTCGTCGTGGCGCAGGGGGCTTCCCTGCCGCCCCGCCCGGAGAGCTGCGGAGTGTCGGTGCTGGGGTCCCCCGCGCGGATGGACGTGGTGGAGGTGCGCGAACGGACGGTGGCGGCGCTGGCGAGCTGACGGCTGCGGGGAGGCGCGGGCACTGCCTGTCCTGCGCATGCGGAGCCGGGCGCCCCCCTTGGCGTCGTCTGCTTCGCGCGGCTCCTGGTCGCGCGTTTCGATCGCCCGCACGCGCGCGTGGCCGTACCAGGCCGCTACGGCCTCGCGCCTGTGACCGTACCGTCCCGCCTGTGGCCACCCCGGCGCCCTGTTCCCCCCGCCCACCAGGAGATCCACGCCACACCCCTACGGCCCGGCGCGCGCACCCACGTACCGTCGTGGGTATGAGCCCCACTCCCTCCGCACGCCGCCTGCGCCTCGGCCTGCCGCGGCGGGTGTTCTCGCAGGTACTGCTGATGCAGGTGGCGATCGCGGCGGGCGTCGCGGTGCTCGCGACCGGGCTGTTCCTCGCGCCGCTCGGCGACCAGCTGGACGACCAGGCGATGCGCCGGGCGCTGGCGATCGCGCAGACCACCGCGGAGCAGCCCCAGATCGCCCGGGACCTGCAGAACACCCCTCCGACGCCGAAGGGGCCGGTGCAGCGGGAGGCGGAGCGGATCCGCAAGGCCACCCACGCCGAGTACGTCGTGGTGATGGACCGGCGAGGAGTGCGCTGGTCGCACACCGACCCGCAGCGGATCGGGGGGCACGTCTCGACCGACCCCGGCCGGGCCCTGGCCGGCAAGGAGGTCATGGAGATCGACAGCGGCACGCTGGGCCGCTCCGCCCGCGGCAAGGTGCCGCTGCGCGACAGCCACGGCGACATCATCGGGGCGGTCTCGGTGGGCATCGCCTACGACAGCGTCCGCGCCCGGCTGCTCCACGCGATCCCGGGGCTGTTCGCGTACGCGGGTGGCGCCCTGGCCGTCGGCGCGCTGGCCGCCTGGCTCATCTCCCGGCGGGTCCAGCGGCAGACCCGCGACCTGGCCTTCTCGGACATCGCGGCGCTGCTCGCGGAGCGCGAGGCGATGCTGCACAGCATCCGGGAGGGGGTCGTCGCCCTGGACCGCACCGGCCGTATCCGCCTTCTCAACGACGAGGCGCAGCGGCTGCTGGACCTCGACGACGGCGTGGTGGGCAGGACCCCCGACGAGGCGCTCGGCGAGGGCCGTACGGCCGACGTGCTGGCCGGGCGGGTGACCGGCACGGATCTGCTCACCGTCCGCGGCCAGCGTGTGCTGGTCGCCAACCGGATGCCCACCGACGACGGCGGCGCCGTCGCGACCCTGCGCGACCGCACCGAACTGGAGCAGCTCGGCCGGGAGCTCGACTCCACGCGCGGCCTGATCGACGCCCTGCGCGCGCAGGACCACGAGCACGCCAACCGTATGCACACGCTGCTGGGCCTGCTCGAACTGGAGATGTACGACGACGCCGTGGAGTTCGTCGGAGAGGTGGTCGGCGACCACCGGGCCACCGCGGAGCAGGTCACCGAGAAGATCCAGGACCCGCTGCTCGCCGCCCTGCTGGTGGGCAAGGCGACTGTCGCGGCCGAGCGCGGTGTCGCGCTGTGGGTCTCGGACCGGACGCGGCTGCCGGACCGGCTGGTCGATCCCAGGGGGCTCGTCACCATCGTCGGGAACCTGGTGGACAACGCGCTCGACGCCGTGGCGGGAACCCTCCACGCGCGCGTGGAGGTGGAATTGCGTGCCGAGGGACGGACCGCGATCCTCACAGTGCGCGACACCGGGCCCGGAATCCCGGTGGAGCACCGGGAGTTGGTCTTCACCGAGGGATGGTCCACGAAGAAGCCGCCGGCCCACCGCGAACGCGGCATCGGTCTCTCCCTGGTGCGCAGGCTCGCCGAGCGGCAGGGCGGCACCGCGACCGTGGGCGAGGCGGACGGCGGCGGCGCGCAGTTCACCGTCGTCCTGCCGGAGGCGCTGGCCGAGCCCGCACCGGCACCGGCCCTGAGCGTGCCGTCAGCCCCGCAGAGCGCCAAGGAGGAGTCGCAATGATCGAGGTCCTGGTCGTGGACGACGACACCAGGGTCGCGCGGGTCAACGCCGCCTACGTCGAGAAGGTGCCGGGCTTCCATGTGGCCGGCGAGGCGCACAGCGCGGCGGAGGCGCTGCGCCAGTTGGAGACACTGCCTCACCTGGACCTCGTCCTCATGGACCACTATCTGCCCGACGAGACGGGGCTGGCGGTCGTCCAGGAGATGCGCCGGCGCGGCCACCAGACCGATGTGATCATGGTGACGGCTGCCCGGGACGTGTCCACCGTGCAGGCGGCGATGCGGCAGGGCGCCCTGCAGTACCTGGTCAAGCCGTTCGCCTTCGCGGGCCTGCGCGCCAAGCTGGAGGCGTACGCGGAGCTGCGCCGCACCCTGGACGGCGGCGGCGAGGCGGAGCAGGCCGAGGTGGACCGCATCTTCGGCGCCCTGTCGGCACCGTCGGAGCCGGACCTGCCCAAGGGGCACTCCCCCACCACGGCGGAACTGGTGCGCCAGTCCCTGATGAACGCCGACGGGCCGCTGTCCGCCCAGGAGATCGCCGAGCGAACCGGCGTGAGCCGCCAGACCGCCCAGCGCTATCTGAAGCTGCTGGAGCGCACCGGGCGGGCGAGGCTGACCCTCAAGTACGGCGACGCGGGCCGCCCGGAACACCGTTACGTGTGGGCGACCCGCGCCTAGGGCACGGCCGGGTGGGGGCGGGGAAGGGACCGTGCCCCTCTCCGGTACGGATCAGACGGCCGTCGGATTCACTCCGGTCCGGCCTGCGGTCGGCTTCGCTCCGTCCGGCCTGCCGTCGGGTTCACTCCCGGCCTGCCGTCTGGGCGACTTCCTTCACCGCCACCGTCGTCGGTGCCTTCCCCCGCCGTCGTCTTCACTCAGCCCGTCGCCTTGTCCACGAACTCGGTCGTGTACGTACCGGCGAGGTCGATCTTGGCGTTCTTGATGTTCGGGTTGAACGCCTTGAGCACCTTCTCGACGGTCTGCGGGCCGCCCGCAGGCATCACGCCGTCCTTGGTGAACATCGGCAGTGTGCTCTTGATCGCCTGGGCGTAGAGCGCCTTGTCGCCCTGGGAGTAGTCGGCGGGCATCTTGGCGGCGATCTGGGAAGCGCTGTGCGTGGACATCCACTTGAGTGTCTTGACGAATGCGTTGACCAGCTTCTGCACCGTGTCCTTGTGGCTGTTCACCCAGTCCGTCTGCATGTACAGACTGGACGAGGGATACAGGCCGCCGAGCGCTTCCCGGGATCCCTGGGGCGTGCGCAGGTCGAGGAGGACCTTGCCGGCCTTCTTGTCCAGGATCGTCGCGACCGTCGGGTCGGTCGTCATGCCGCCGTCGATGGAGCCCTTCTGGAGCGCGGAGATGAAGGTCGGCCCGGCGCCGACGGCGACCGGCGTGAACTCGCTGACCGACACGCCGTTCTTGACGGCGAGGTACTTGGTGAGGAAGTCGGTCGAGGAGCCGAGGCCGGTGATGCCGAGCTTTTTGCCCTTGAAGTCCTTGGGCGAGGTGATGTGACCCGCCGCCTTGTCCGAGACGATCTCGACCTCGCCGGGCGCCTGCGAGAACTGCACGACGGACTCGACGTGCTTGCCCTTGGTCTGGAGGTCGAGGGTGTGGTCGTAGAAACCGACGGCTCCCTGGACCTGTCCGGAGACGAGCGCGGTCTCGGCCTGGACGCCGGCGGGCTCGCTCAGCAGCTGAACGTCGAGTCCCTCGGCGTCGAAGTAGCCGAGCCGCTGGGTGAGCATCGCGGGCAGGTAGATGACCTTGTCAAGGCCACCCACCATGATCTTGACCTTCTCGCCCTTGCCGTCGCCCTGACTGCCGGAGTCGGCCGTCGTACCGGCTGCGTCGTTGGCGCAGGCGGTGAGCGAGGAGAGGGCGAGGAGGCCGGCGGCGGCCAGGGCGGCGTAGCGGGCGGTCTTGGGCATGGCGGTTCACGTCCTTGTGCGAGGCGGTGCGAGGCGGTACGGGGACAAGAAGGGGGTTCCGCAGCGGGGGTTCAGCCGTCCGAACCGGAGGCCGGCTTCCAGCGGAAGATGCGGCGTTCGGCGAAGGTGAGCAGCCCCTCGGCGAGGAGCGCGACGACGGCGAGGATGACCATCGCCGCGTACACACCGGCCGCGTTGAACGTGCCCTGGGACTGCGCGACGAGCAGGCCGATGCCTTTGGTGGCGCCGATGTACTCGCCGACGATGGCACCGATGAGGGCGAAGCCGAAGCTGACGTGGAGGCTGGTGAAGATCCACGAGGTGGCGGAGGGGACGACCACCTGCAGGGTCACCCGGCGGTCGCTCGCGCCCAGGATCCGGGCGTTGGCGACCAGGTTGCGGTCCACTTCGCGGGCGCCCTGGAAGGCGTTGAAGAACACCGGGAAGAAGACCAGAACGACGGCGGAGGCGACCTTGGAGGCGGGGCCCAGCCCGAACCAGATGACGAAGATCGGTGCGAGGACGATCCTGGGAATCGAGTTGAGCACCTTGATGTATGGACCAAGGACATCGGCGAGCAAGGTGATCCGCCCGAGCGCGATGCCGAGGACGACACCGCTGATCACGCCGAGGATCCACCCGAGGAGCGCCTCGTACAGCGTGTACCAGATCTGCTCCCCCAGGGAGCCGAGCGCGGTCCCGTGCGTGACCCAGGTGTAGATCTGGTCCCAAATCTTCGACGGCATCGAGAAGTTGAACGGATCGATGACCGCGGCCCGGGAGAGCACCTCCCACAGGCCGAGGACGGCGACCAGGAGCAGTACCCGGACGATCGTGATGACGATCCTGCGCCTGCGGGCGGCTCGGGCGCGCGTGTGCGCGCGGTCCGGGGTCTTGACGGGGTGGTCGGCGACCGGCGTGCTGAGGACGTCAGGCGACATGGGCGGCACCCCTCTCGCGGGTGATGCGCACCTCTTCGCCCAGGCACTCCCAGATCTCGCGGTAGATCTCGAGGAACCGTGGTTCCAGGCGCACCGCCTCGACCTTGCGCGGCCGCGGCAGGTCGATGTCGAAGACCTGTTTGACGGTGGCGGGCCCGGCCGTCATCACGACGACCTTGTCGGCCAGCGCGATGGACTCCTCCAGGTCGTGGGTGACGAAGACGACGGAAGAGTGTGTGCCCTCCCACAGCTCCAGCAGTTCGTCGGACATCAGCGCCCGGGTCTGCACGTCCAGCGCCGAGAACGGCTCGTCCATCAGCAGGATCCCGGGGTCGTTGACGAAGGTCGCGGCGAGGGCGACGCGTTTGCGCTGGCCGCCGGAGAGCTGGTGCGGATAGCGGTCCTCGAACGCGGACAGCCCGACCCGGGCCAGCCACTCGCGTGCCTTCCGCTTCGCCTCCGCCTTGGGCAGGCCGCGGAAGCGCGGGCCCGCCATGACGTTGGAGAGCACCGTACGCCACGGGAAGGTGGCGTCCTGCTGGAAGACGAAACCGACCTTGTCGCCGACGCCGCGTACCGGCTGCCCGGCGACGCGCACCTCGCCCTCGGTGGGTTCCTCCAGGCCGCTGACCAGGGTCAGCGTGGTCGACTTACCGCAGCCGGTGGGGCCGACGACGGCCACGAACTCCCCACGGGCGACCGTGAGATCCAGGTCGCGGACGGCCGTGTGCAAACCGCCCGACGGTGTCCTGAACGTCTTGCTCGCGCCCCGCAGTTCGATGGCGGGGCTGGTGTCAGCGCTCATGGCCGGGGACGGTAGAGGTGGTCCGGGCCACACCATCAGTCTTGTGAGCACATACCGTTCTTTTGCTCGCAAGAGCCTGTTGTGCTCGTTCTGCTCGCGTTACAACAACGGAGCCGAAACACGGGCTCCAGCGCCCGCGTGGCCTTGAACGGAGAGAGGCCCGATGATTGACGTCCTCGTCGTGGACGACGACTTCCGTGTTGCCGAGATCAACGCCAGGTACGTGGCAAAGGTCCCCGGTTTCCGGGTGGCCGCCCGCGCGCACAGCGCCGCCCAGGCGCTGGTCGCCGTACAGCGCGGCGGCATCGATCTGGTGCTGCTGGACCACTACCTGCCCGACTGGACGGGCCTCGCACTCGTCCAGCGCATGCGGGACCAGGGCCACGGCACCGACGTCATCATGATCACCGCGGCCGGGGACGTGGCCACCGTCCAGACCGCGATGCGGCTCGGCGCGTTGCACTACCTGGTCAAACCGTTCACCTTCGCCGCACTGCACGCCCGCCTCGACTCCTACGCCGCACTGCGCCGCACCGTCGAACGCGTCGGGGGCGGACGGGGCATGGCCGGCCAGGAGCAGGTCGACCGGATTTTCAGCGCCCTGCGCACCACCGCGCCCTCGCCACCGGGGCTGCCGAGCGGGCACTCGGAGCCGACCACGGAACTGATTTGCCGCGTCCTGCACCACGCGGACCACCCGCTCTCCGCGCACGAGGTCGCCGCCGAGACGGGCCTGAGCCGCTCCACGGCCCAGCGCTACCTCCGCCACCTGGAACAGGCCGGCCGCCTCCGCCTCACCCTCAGATACGGCGACACGGGCCGACCGGAACACCGGTACGCCTGGGTGACGCCGTAGCCGGGCGACTGCGAGCGCGGCAGCCGTACGGGAAGCCCCGCCGCACCTGCGGCGAGAACGGCAGCCGTACGAGGACGATCCCCGCGCCCGTCACCTCCAGCGCCGCGGCAGCCCGGAGAGGATCCGGCCCACGTCGTACGCCCACCCGCCGGCCTTCCGGTACGGCGACACAGACCGACCGGAACACTGGTGGCGCGGAGCCCCTCAGCCGGGCGACCGCGCGAACGGCAGCCGTACGGGAGCACGATCCCCGCGCCCGTCACCTCCACACGGCGGCAGCCCCGCCAGGACGCGGCCCGCGTCGCACCTCCACAAGGGGGCGCGTGTCACACGGACCCGGCGCCCGTCAGCGACCGCACCTCCGTCTCCGCGTGTTTGGCCTCGTCCGGGGCCTCCGCCGAGGTGACCGTTCCGAGCCAGCCCGCGAGGAAGCCGAGCGGGATGGAGACCAGGCCGGGGTTCTGCAACGGGAAGTACTGGAAGTCGGCGCCCGGGAACAGCGATTCGGGGCTGCCCGAGACCACCGGGGACAGCAGCACCAGCACCACGGCCGGGATCAGGCCGCCGTAGACGGCCCACACGGCGCCACGCGTGGTGAAGCCGCGCCAGAACAGCGAGTACAGCAGCACCGGCAGATTGGCGGAGGCGGCGACGGCGAAGGCCAGGCCCACGAGGAAGGCGACGTTGAGGTCACGGGCCAGCAGACCGAGGGCGATCGCGACCATGCCGATCCCCACCGCGGCGACGCGGGCCACGGCCACCTCGCTGCGCACCCTGCCGCGCCGGCGTCGCAGGGACGCGTACAGGTCGTGGGCGACGGACGCCGAGGAGGCGAGGGTGATGCCGGCGACGACGGCGAGGATCGTGGCGAAGGCGACGGCGGCGACGACCGCGAAGAGAACCGTTCCGCCAGTGGAGTCCGCGCCGCCGCCCAGATCGAGTGCCAGCAGCGGAACCGCCGTGTTCCCGGCCGCGTTAGACCCGCGTACGGCGTCCGGTCCCACGAGGGCCGCGGCGCCGAAGCCGAGGACGATCGTCATCAGGTAGAAGCCGCCGATGAGCCCGATCGACCAGACGACCGAACGCCGTGCGGCCCGCGCGGTGGGCACGGTGTAGAAGCGGGACAGGATGTGCGGCAGCCCTGCCGTGCCCAGCACGAGGGCGAGTCCGAGGCTGATGAAGTCGAACCGTGCGGTCCAGTCCCCGCCGTACTTCAGTCCCGGCGCGAGGAAGGCCTCTCCATGACCGCTGCGCTCGGCCGCGGCGAGCAGCAGCCGGTCGATGTCACCGTGGAACCGCACCAGGACGAGCGCCGTCAGCGCGATCGTGCCACCCAGCAGCAGGACCGCCTTGACGATCTGGATCCACGTGGTGGCCCGCATCCCTCCCAACGACACATAGATCACCATGAGCGCGCCGACGCCGATGACGGTCCAGGCCTGCGCCGCTTCACTCGTGCCCCCGAGCAGCAGCGCGACCAGGCTGCCCGCACCCACCATCTGCGCCACCAGATAGAGAACGGACACCGTGACCGAGGAAGTTCCCGCCGCGATCCGCACCGGCCGCTCCCTCATCCGCGCCGCCACCACGTCGGCCAGCGTGAAACGACCGCAGTTGCGCACCAGTTCGGCGACGAGGAACAGGACGACGAGCCAGGCCACGAGGAAGCCCACCGAGTACAGCATCCCGTCGTAGCCGTAGAGGGCGATGAGCCCCGAGATACCGAGGAAGGACGCGGCCGACATGTAGTCGCCCGCGATGGCAAAACCGTTCTCCATGGGGGA
Organism: Streptomyces bullii; assembly: GCF_042657145.1. Lineage (NCBI taxonomy): Bacteria > Bacillati > Actinomycetota > Actinomycetes > Kitasatosporales > Streptomycetaceae > Streptomyces > Streptomyces bullii. The sequence continues at coordinate 97,589 of NZ_JBHSNY010000004.1, read as the reverse complement.
GAAGAGCCGGCCGCCCGCGTAGAACTCCTCCGCCGAGCCCTGCCGCCTCCGGCTCACCCATGTGGTGATGGCCAGTGTGACCGCCACGAACGCGCTGAACAGCAGCAGCGCCAGCGTCTGATGATCTCCCGTCACGGCGTACCACCTCTCACCCCGCGCGTCATCTCCTGGGTGTCCCATCGCAGTTCCAGCGCTGCGCGGTCCCGGCGCAGCCGCGCGTGCCGGGCGTAGGCCCAGGTCAGCAGGAACGTGGTCAGGAACTGTCCGAGCCCGGCGAGCATCGCCACGTTCACCGCTCCCGCCACGGGCCGCGCCATCAGCCCGGGTACGGCGGTGGCCGTCACGACGTACGCCACGTACCAGGCGAAGAAGACGGTGACGGCCGGGACCACGAACCTCCGGTACCGGCTGCGCACCTCCCGGAACGCCGCACTGCGCTGCACCTCGAGATACACGTCGGCCGCTGCCGGGGCCCCGTCGCGCGTGCGTGCGGTCGGCACCGCCGGAGCCGGCGTCCCTATGCCGGCCGATTCACCCCAGCCTGCGGCCAGGACGTCGTACCAAGGGTCGTCGTACCGTGCCGTTCCGGGCACCTCTGCGATGGCCGGGTGATGACCCGCGGGGTGCCCGACCGAACTCTCGTGACCGCCCCCGCCTCGGCGGGGACGACCGTCGCTTGGCTCCATGCCCAAGGATGGACAGAACGGGAAGATCCCTGACTCTTCTTCCCCTTTCTCTTCACCCCATCAGGTGACTCAATCCGCTGGTGGGGCGGGCGGTGCCGCGCGCGTCGGCGCCTCGGCAGGGAGCCGAACACGAGCAGCCGTACGGCCCAAACGCCGCCAGTCGCCGCGACCGCCCGCACACCGCCTGTGACCACCCGGCCGAACCATCTGGCTTCGCCACGGCTCGGCCGGCGTGCAGCGCCTACGCGTCGATCCGCGACCGGTCCAGCGTCGCCGCCGAGTTGGAGATGAACTCCTTGCGGGGCGCGACGTCGTTGCCCATCAGCAGATCGAAGACCTGCTCGGCGGACTCGAGGTCGGTGAGGTTGATCCGGCGCAGGGTGCGGCGACGCGGGTCCATGGTCGTCTCGGCCAGCTGGTCGGCGTCCATCTCGCCGAGACCCTTGTAACGCTGGATGGTGTCCTTGTACCGGACGCCCTTGCTCTGGAACTCCATGAGCTTGTCGCGCAGCTCACGGTCCGAGTACGTGTAGACGTACTTGTCCTGGCCCTTCTTCGGCTGGATCAGCTCGATGCGGTGCAGCGGCGGCACCGCGGCGAAGACCCGGCCCGCCTCGACCATGGGCCGCATGTAACGGTGGAAGAGCGTCAGCAGCAGCGTCCGGATGTGAGAGCCGTCCACGTCGGCGTCGGTCATCATGATGATCTTGCCGTAGCGCGCCGCGTCGATGTCGAAGGTACGGCCCGACCCGGCCCCTATGACCTGGATGATCGCACCACACTCGGCGTTCTTCAGCATGTCCGTCACGGACGACTTCTGTACGTTGAGGATCTTGCCGCGGATGGGCAGCAGCGCCTGGAACTCGGAGTTCCGGGCGAGCTTCGCCGTGCCGAGCGCGGAGTCGCCCTCGACGATGAACAATTCACTGCGGTCGACGTCGTCGCTGCGGCAGTCGGCGAGCTTGGCCGGCAGCGAGGAGGTCTCCAGAGCCGTCTTGCGGCGCTGGGCATCCTTGTGCTGGCGGGCCGCGATGCGCGTACGGGCGGCGGCGACGGCCTTCTCCATGACGACGCGGGCCTGCTGGGCTGCGTCCCGCTTGGTGGAGGTCAGGAACGCCTTGAGTTCCTTGGTGACCACGCTGTTCACGATGCGGCGGGCCGCCGAGGTGCCGAGCACCTCCTTGGTCTGGCCCTCGAACTGCGGCTCCGCGAGGCGGACCGTGACGACCGCCGTGAGGCCCTCCAGGGCGTCGTCCTTGACGATGTCGTCCTCGGCGACGCGCAGCAGCTTCTTGGCGCGCAGCACCTCGTTCATCGTCTTGGTGACGGCCTGCTCGAAGCCGGCCACGTGGGTGCCGCCCTTGGGAGTGGCGATGATGTTGACGAACGACTTGACCGTCGTGTCGTAACCGGTGCCCCAGCGCAGCGCCACGTCGACAGCGAGCTCGCGCGTGACCTCGGTCGGGGTCATCTGGCCCCGGTCGTCCAGGACGGGCACCGTCTCCTTGAAGGTGCCCTGCCCGGTGAAGCGGAGGACATCGCAGACCGGCCTGTCGCTGGCCAGGAACTCGCAGAACTCGCTGATCCCGCCGTCGAAGCGGAACGACTCCTCGCCCTTGCTGCCGCCCTCACCGAGCCCGTACTCGTCGCGGACGACGATGGTCAGTCCGGGCACCAGGAACGCGGTCTGGCGGGCGCGCTGGTGCAGCGTGTCCAGGGAGAGCTTGGCGTCCTTGAGGAAGATCTGGCGGTCGGCCCAGTACCGCACGCGCGTACCGGTGCGGTTCTTCGGGATCTTCTTGGTCTTGCGCAGCCCGCTCTTGGCCTCGAACTTCGCGTCGGGGCCGTTCCCGGTGAAGGCGCCGGGGACGCCGCGCCGGAAGCTGATCGCGTTGGTGTGCCCGCCGCGGTCCACCTCGACGTCCAGCCGGGCGGACAGGGCGTTCACGACGGAGGCGCCGACGCCGTGCAGACCGCCGGATGCGGCGTAGGAGCCGCCGCCGAACTTGCCGCCGGCGTGCAGCTTGGTCATGACGACCTCGACGCCGGACAGGCCCGTCTTGGGCTCGACGTCGACCGGGATGCCTCGGCCGTTGTCGCGGACCTCGACCGAGCCGTCGTCGTGGAGGATCACGTCGATGTGGTCGCAGTAGCCCCCGAGGGCCTCGTCCACGGAGTTGTCGATGATCTCCCACAGGCAGTGCATCAGACCGCGGCTGTCGGTCGAGCCGATGTACATTCCGGGGCGCTTGCGCACGGCCTCGAGCCCCTCGAGGACGAGCAGGTGCCGCGCGGTGTAGTTGGAACCGTCCCGGTCTGCTCCTGCCAGCAGCGCTGTGGACGGCACGGACGTCTCGGCGGTCACGCGGTTCGCTCCTCGCTGAATTTCAGATGGGGCCCTACTGGGTAAGGGCGCGGCATCGGTCACCGGTGAGAGGGTACCGAGGCCTGGTAGAGCCGTTGTAACGCCACCCTCGTCGAGACCTCAGAGTAGTCCACGATCGTATACGTGTTCGATCCCTCGATGGGGTGAAGTCCACATCACGTTCCCTTCCAGGCATGAACCATTTAGGCTCCGGGCACGTCCTCATGAACAAACCGGCAACCCAGCCGGGAGGACCGACCCTGACCGACAGCGCGAAACCGTAGGACACAGCGACACGCAATACGGCACATTCGCCGCCAACCGGCAGCAGCCAGCCGCCTCGGGAAGATTTTTCGAGGAAAAGCCGCGAGCGGGAACGTTTTGGGGCTGGTTGGATGTTGACCCTGGTACGACAGCTCGTCGAGCTAGAGAAGAGGCGACGTGACTACTGTTCTGACTTCCGCAAGCCCGCTGACGGCCGCTGATCGCTGCGACCGCTGCGGCGCCCAGGCATACCTGCGCGTCGTCCTGCTGAGCGGCGGAGAACTGCTCTTCTGCGCCCACCACGGTCGCAAGTTCGAGCCGGAACTCAAGAAGATCGCCGCTGAGATACAGGACGAGACGGAGCGGCTCACCACCATTCCCGCGACCGCTTCAGAAGATGAGCGCTGACACCTAGCGTCCGACGACGAGCCAGCCCGGCACAGGCCGGTGAAACGGGCGGCTGCCTCTGCTTCCAGAGACAGCCGCCCGTCGTCGTACCCGAAAGCCACTCAGAGTCCGTCGGACGCCCCCTGCGGCCCTCGCACGCCCGTGTCCCAGCCGAGCCTTCGCATGACGTGCGACACACGCGTGTAGACGCCGGGGCTGCCCGCCCTTCCGCAGCCGCTCCCCCAGGACACCAGCCCCACCAGCCGCCCCTGGACGACCAGCGGCCCCCCGCTGTCCCCCTGGCACGCGTCACGGCCGCCCCCGACCTCGCCGGCGCACAGCATGGTCTCGGCGCGGTACGTGCCCTCGTCGCCGCCTGGATACGCCGTTTCACACAGGGCATCGGGCAGTACGCGCACCTGTGCCGCCCGAAGGCTGCTCGCGTAGTCGCCGGAGCCCGTCACGTCCCCCCAGCCGTAGACCGTCGCGGCATTGCCCGACCCGTACGCGGGATCGCCGGCGGCCGCCATCCGGATCACCGAGCCGTCGGGGAGGGGTTCGGCGAGGGTGAGCACCGCGAAGTCGCCGGAGTTGCTGACCGGGTCGTATCCCGGGTTGACCCAGCTGGCACGCACGGGGATCTCCCGGCCCTCGTCCGACAGCAGGTTCGTGCGCCCCGCGATGACCTTGAGGTCGCGCAGTCGTTCCGGCCGGACTCCCAGGGCCTCCTTGTCCAGGCAGTGGGCCGCGGTCAGCACGGTGGTGGGGCCGACAGCCACACCACCGCAGAACTGTCCGGCCCGCGTACCCCCGAACCGGTCACGGCTGGACAGTGCCACCGTCCACGGACTCTGCGACACATCGACCGGGAAACCGCCGACGACAACGCTGTCGGCGGCCGCGGGAGCGGCGGACAGCAACGGTATGGCGGACGCGGCAGCAGCCAGGGCCAACGTCCCGGAGAGGGCCCGGGCAATGCGACGACGCATACGCTCTCCTCACTCTGAGGTGGTCATAGGACACCCAGAGTGATGCAAGCCGCCTCTCCGCGCACCCGCGACACAGGACGAAGGCCCGGCTCCCTCTGGGGAACCGGGCCTTCCGGGTCGTGCGACCGCGACCTAGTCGAGGTAGTCGCGCAGCACCTGGGACCGCGACGGGTGGCGCAGCTTCGACATGGTCTTGGACTCGATCTGGCGGATGCGTTCGCGCGTGACGCCGTACACCTTGCCGATCTCGTCGAGGGTCTTCGGCTGACCGTCGGTGAGACCGAAACGCATCGAGACGACGCCCGCCTCGCGTTCGGACAGGGTGTCGAGCACGGAGTGCAGCTGCTCCTGCAGGAGCGTGAAGCTGACCGCGTCGGCCGGGACGACGGCTTCGGAGTCCTCGATGAGGTCACCGAACTCGCTGTCGCCGTCCTCGCCCAGCGGGGTGTGCAGCGAGATGGGCTCGCGGCCGTACTTCTGGACCTCGATGACCTTCTCCGGGGTCATGTCGAGCTCCTTGGCCAGCTCCTCCGGGGTGGGCTCGCGGCCCAGGTCCTGGAGCATCTGACGCTGTACACGCGCGAGCTTGTTGATGACCTCGACCATGTGCACCGGGATACGGATGGTGCGGGCCTGGTCGGCCATCGCGCGGGTGATCGCCTGGCGGATCCACCAGGTGGCGTACGTGGAGAACTTGTAGCCCTTGGTGTAGTCGAACTTCTCGACCGCACGGATCAGACCGAGGTTGCCCTCCTGGATGAGGTCCAGGAAGAGCATGCCGCGGCCGGTGTAGCGCTTGGCCAGGGAGACCACCAGGCGGAGGTTGGCCTCCAGGAGGTGGTTCTTGGCGCGGCGGCCGTCCTCGGCGATGATCTCCAGCTCGCGCTTGAGCTTGGGGGCCAGCTTGTCGGAGTTCGCCAGCTTGTCCTCGGCGAACAGACCCGCCTCGATGCGCTTGGCGAGCTCGACCTCCTGCTCGGCGTTGAGCAGCGGGACCTTGCCGATCTGCTTGAGGTAGTCCTTGACGGGGTCGGCGGTGGCACCGGCGGCGGCGACCTGCTGGGCGGGCGCGTCGTCCTCGTCCTCGTCGGAGAGCACGAAACCGGCGCTCTCGGCGCTCTCGGGCTCCTCCGCGACCTTGGTGTCCTCGAGCACCTCCTCGTCGATCAGCTCGACGTCGTCCTTCTTGGCGCTGGTCTTCTTGGCGGCCGTCTTCTTGGCGGCGGTCGTCTTCTTCGCCGCCGCCTTCTTGGCGGTCGTCTTCTTTGCTGCGGCCTTCTTCGCGGGTGCCTCTTCCTCGGCGGCCGGCTCGGCGGCAGGCGCCGCCGGCGTGGCCGTGGCGGTGGCCTTCCTGGTGGTCACCGCCTTCGCCGCGACCGTCTTGGTGGCGGTGCGCTTGGCGGGGCTCTTCGCTGCGACGCTCTTACGGGTGCGCTTGGGCTCTGCGGCACTGACCATCAGCGTCACACCCTCTTCCTCGAGGATCTGGTTGAGGCTGCGCAGTACGTTCTTCCACTGAGTGGCCGGAATCTGGTCAGCTTCGAAGGCCCGACGCACGTCATCGCCGGCGATCTGCCCCTCAGCCTTTCCCCGCTCAATGAGCGCCATGACAGAGACGGACTCGGCGATCTCCGGCGGGAGCGTACGGGATGTGCTGGCCGACACGAACAACCTCTCGGAACGTTGGAAAACGGCTTCCGGCCCCGTCCACAGTGGACTGGAGCCGACCGCCGGCTTGGGGATGGGCCGACGGCGCGGGCGGGGACCCGGGAGATGCACAGCGCCGTCACCGGCGTCCGTATTCCCTCCGCGGCTGTCACCTCTTAGGTCATCGCGTTCTCCCCACGAGCGTTACGCCCAATCTGCGTGGCCCGAGTCACACCCCGTAAGCAATCAAAACCTGTCGGACAGGGGCAAAGTAGATCACTTGCGGCCTTGACCGGTCCGCTCAGGCGGATCGGTCCCCTTATCGACCGTCGGACCCCGTGGGATCACGAAGATCCCACGGGGTCCGACGGGAGGCGGTTCACCGGCCGGGCGCTGCCACAGGAGGGGGGTGGCACATCCGGCCGCGCCGCCCGCGGAACGCGGTCAGTGCTCGCGCGGGGCGGGCACCACGCGTTCCACCTCGGGGTGGACCGTGAGCAACTGGCGCATGGCCGTCTCCGCCGCCACACCGTCGCCGGTGGCGAGGGCGTCGACGATCCGGCTGTGCTGCCCCAGCGACGTCTCGTTCGGCCGGTCGCATCCCGTGACCGGGCCACCCGAAACGTGCAGCGCGGCCGACACGATCCCCGAGAGGTGCTCCAGCATGCGGTTGCCCGCGACCTGGATGAGCAGCGAGTGGAACTCCGAGTCGGCGCGGGAGAAGGTGAGCGCGTCACCCTGGCTCATGGCGTGCCCCATGATCTCCACCATGTCGGCCAGGCGCTGCTGGACCTCCTCGCGTCCGTGTCCGGCGGCGAGGCGCGCGGCGAGCGGCTCGATGGTCCAGCGCAGCTCGCTGAGCTCGCGGCGCTGGTTGTCGCGCTGCGGACCGAAGGCCCGCCACTCGATGATGTCCGGATCGAGGAGGTTCCAGTCGCTGACGGGACGCACGCGCGTGCCGACGTTCGGGCGGGCGCTGACCAGCCCCTTGGCCTCCAGGACGCGGAGCGACTCGCGCACGACGGTGCGGGAGACCTCGAAGCGCTGGCCGATCTCCTCGGGCACCAGCGGACGGTCGGCGCCCAGGTCCCCGGAGACGATCATCTGACCCAGCTGCTGGACGAGTTGGCCGTGCAGTCCGCGTCCGCGGCTGCCCGCGGCGCGTCGGCCCACGCGTCCCAGATCGGGATCCCCCCCGTCCCAGGCCGGGGCTCCGACGCGGTCGACGGCGGGCGCCTCGGCGTAGGGGTAGCGGTCGAGTTCGCCCGGGTTCGCGAGGCCGGAGTCGGCGGAGCGGGCGGCGGTCATCATGGTGTGCGCAAGGGTACTCACGCATCCTTTGTCGGCGCCGCTTCCAACTCCCTTGAGGTCTTTGGTGAAAAGCACACGAAAGGGTGATCGCTCACCCCGTCGCAATTGACGCCTTATCGGAAAGAAATGGGCGCGCTCCGGGGAGTTGTGCGCACGGCCGCATCACACGACTGCGGACCGTAGTCAGCGGACCCTGCTCCGCAGCGTGGTGAGCAGATAAGCGCAGAGCAGGGCGGTCAGGGACAACGTCAGCGCACTGCCGACGGGTTGGGCGATCACGCGCAGCGCACCCTCCAGATAGCGCTCTCCCCCGAAGGGCCACCGCGGCAGGAACGTCTCGCGCAGCCGCCCGGGAAGCCCGGCGGCGGTCCGCACGGACGACCCCTCCACGGCCTTGTGTACGAGGGGTACCACGAGGAGGGGGACGGCGGCCACTGCGGCCAGGCCGGCGGTCGTGGACCGGAACACACCCGCGGCCAGTACGCCGGCCCAGGCGCACCCGACCACGAGCGCGATCCAACTCGCGCCGAGCGGCAGCCAGTCGGCGGGAACCTGGGCGAGCTCCCGTCCGTAGACGAGATAGAGCACTTCCGCGTCGCACCCCACGGTGAGGACGGCGAGCAGCACCGCGGCCGCCGAGGCGACGAGAAGTTTGGCGGCCAGCAGCCCGAGCCGGCGGGGCACGGTGCCGCGGTCCGCCGCCAGCGCGGGGTGGCGGAACTCGTCGCCGAAGGCGAGCGCGCCGAGCAGCCCGGCCCCGAGTGCCGCGGGCGGCAGAGGCAGCTCCCGTGGCCACGCGGCGAGCAGGCGCGGCTGCGGGGTGTGACCGATCCGCGCCAGCACCACGGCGGTGACGGCGGACACGAGGAGCACGGCGCCCCCGACGAGGAATCCCGTGCTCACTCCGGTGGCTCGGCGGATTTCGTAGCGGAGCGGACGCAGGGGGCTGGGGGCGGAGCGGACGGAGATGGGGGGTGGGAGAACGGACAGAGCGTGGAGCGCACGCGCTTCGGCCGGACTGATGGCCTGCCCTGGTGACTCCTGGGCAACCGGTGACATGCCCTGGGGGCGGGCACTGGAGCGGGCGGCAGGGGGGTGGGCGTCGGCGGGTGGTTGTGACTCGGGCGGAGGTGATGGTTGATCGGCGACGGGGCGTGGCCGGTGGGTTGCGGGGGGGTGGTCGTCTGCCGGGAGGTTCGGTTCGTTCGCTGCGAGGTTGCGGGTGTCGGCTGCGAACTTGGGAAGGTCTGTCGGGAGCTTGGGGGCGTCTGTCACGGGGTCCGGTTCGTCTGCCGCGCACTCCGGTTCCTCTGCCGCAAGCGTGGGGGCGTCTGCCGCGGGTTCTGGTTCATCTGTCGCGCAGCTAGGGGCGTCTGCCGCGGGTTCCGGTGTGCCTGTGGAAGGCCCGGGGTCGGCGGACCGCGCGTCGGCTGCCGGTTCCGGCTCGATGGCGCGGGGCCGTCCCGCGTCGGTCTGCTGCCGCCTGCCCTTCCCGTTCCCTTCTTCGGTGGGACGCCGTGCCGGGGTCGTGTGAGGCTGGCCGACGGGCACCGCTGCCGCCTCCGCGCCTGAGCCCGCGCCGGGTCCCATGTCACCGATCTCGTCCGCGAGTTGATGCACGACGATGCCGTGGCGGAACGCGGTCTCGCCGACATGGGCGCAGGTGCTGCCGTACACGGAAAGGCGGTTGCCGCCCTCTCGCACGACCTCGACGGAACGCCGCGAGGTGCGGGCCTCCTTGGCAAGGAGGGCGGCGAGACGCGCGGCATGCGGGCTGCGGACGGCCACGCGGGGCCGCAGGCGGGTGCGCGAGAACTCCGCGGCCTCCTGGTCCGCGACGATCCTGCCCTGTTCCAGCGTGACGACGTGGTCCGCCGTGCGGGCGGCTTCCTTAGGGTCGGCCGTGGTGAACAGGACCGTGCCGCCCTGTGCGGCGTGGGCGCGCAGCATGCCGTGCAGCCAGCGGCTCTCGCGCGAGGAGAGACCGTCGGCGGGGTCGTCGAGGACGAGGGTGTGCGGGTCGGCCAGCATCGCGCAGGCCAGGCCGAGGCGGCGGTCCATGCCCCGTGAGAGCGTGCCGAGGCGCTCGTCGCGCAGGCTCACGAGTCCCACCGCTTCGAGTACTTCGTCGGCACGTCTGACTGGGACACCGGCGGCGGCACACAGCATGCCCAGGTGGCCGCGGATCGAGCGGGCCGGGTGGCCGGGCACGTCGCCCAGGAGGACGCCCACTTCGCGCGAAGGGTGGGTGATGCGGTGCAGGGGGCGGCCTCTGAAGTAGGTGATGCCCCGGCCCGGTTGAAGTTCGAGCATGAGTCTGAGCGCCGTCGTCTTCCCCGCGCCCGGCGCTCCGAGCAGCGTGGTGACCCGACCCGCGAGCGCCTCGAAGGAGACGTCGACGACGGCGGGTGGAAGCTCTTTGCGAGGCTTGCTGGTCAGTCCGAAGGCCTGGATCACCCGAAGCAAGATAGCGCGCTATGTCCCATTTTGCGGACACCGCCGGGCTCACTCTGTCGCAGGCAACGGGCCTTGCCGGGCCCCGTCGCGGTCCGCGGTTCGCCTCTCGCCTCTCGCCTCTCGCCTCTCGCCTCTCGCTCGCCAACGGGCCCATCGCGGCTCCGTGACGGATTAGGTGGGCCGGCGTCACACCTCGGGGCGGAGCATCGGGGGGTTGAGCAGGGTGGCGCCCCCGGCGCGGAAGAGCTGGGCCGGGCGGCCGCCCTGGCGCGTGGTCGTCCCGCCCGTCGGGACCAGGAAGCCGGGTGTGCCCGTCACCTTGCGGTGGAAGTTGCGCGGGTCGAGCGCCACGCCCCAGACCGCCTCGTAGACGCGCCGCAGCTCGCCGACGGTGAACTCGGGCGGACAGAAGGCCGTGGCCAGGGACGAGTACTCGATCTTGGAGCGCGCACGTTCCACACCGTCCGCCAGGATCTGGGCGTGGTCGAAAGCCAGTGGCGCCAGCGGCTCGCCGTCGCGGCCGTAACCGCCCTGCTGCAGCAGTTCCTCGACCGGCGCCCACCGAGCGTTGCTGGCGTCGCCGCCCGCCCGGGGCGCGGGAAGATCCGGGGCGAGAGCGAGGTGGGCGACGCTGACGACACGCATCCGCGGGTCCCGCTTGGGGTCGCCGTAGGTGGCGAGCTGCTCCAGGTGCGCCCCGTTGTCCTGCGGAGGGACGGACGGGTCGTGGACACGCAGCCCCGTCTCCTCGGCCAGCTCCCGGGCCGCAGCCTGCGCCAGATCCTCGTCGGCCCGTACGAAGCCGCCGGGCAGGGCCCAGCGCCCCTGGAACGGCGGTTCGCCCCTGCGGACCGCGAGTGCGCACAGCGAGTGGCGGCGCACGGTCAGCACGACAAGGTCCACGGTGACGGCGAAGGGCGGAAAGGCTGACGGGTCGTAGGGCATGCGGCGATCATAGTCGTCTGCCTGACGATAAACACTCCCTTCGGCGGCCGCATCGGTGGTTGATCCACTTCAGTGCGGCAGGGGCCTCACGTGCTGCTCCCGGTCGCCGTACGGTGGCGCTTCATGCCCGGTCACACTCCTAGCTGCAGTCCGTCGGCCGCCTCCTCGACCATGGCGAGGCCGAGGCGGCTGACTCGTACGGAGAAGGGGGCGCCCGCGACTCGCAGGCCCGTGAGGCCGATCTCGCCCAGGGGCGCGCTGTGCACGGGACGCAGGGTGACCTTCCGGGCCGGGGCGTCGGGGCGTATGCCCACGAGCGTGGTCAGCAGCAGGACTCCGGCGGCCGCCGCCGTGGCGGCCGGTCGGCAGGCGGCCGGGTGAGGCAGGGGAGCGCCTCCGTCGGCACGCTGCTCACCCGCGTACATCTCGGGCAGCCGGTGGCCGAAAGTCCCGGCCGCCGCCAGGACGCCCCGCAGCAGCGAACTCGCCTCCTTCTCGTGGCCCGCGGCGGCCAGGCCCGCAACGGCCAGTGCCGTCTCGTGGACCCGAACGGCACCGGCACGGTGGCCGAACGGGTTGTATCCCGGCTCCTTGGCCCCCAGTCCGCGCAGGCCCCACCCCGAGTCCATGGCCGGGTTGCCGAGCAGCCGGGCGAGGTGTTCGGTCTGCACCTTGTCGAGCAGGCCGGGTGCCTGTTGTCCGCCCCCGAGCAGCCCGGTGTCGAGGAGATGGACGACGGCGGCACCCAGGTGCGGCACGGGCCGGCCGTCCGGGGTGCTGGCCGCGGCCGGGCGGCCGCCTCCCCGGTCGTCGATCCAGAACTCCTCCCGGAACGCTGCCCGCAGGGTCTGTGCCCACTGCCGCAGCCCGGTGCCGCCCGGTCTGCCACAGGCGTCGAGCAGTTCGGCGCCGAGGAGCCCGGCGCGGTGCGCGTGGGCCTGTATCTCGCAGCGCACGGGGCCGCCGGAGTGCGGGTCGCGCAGGTAGGTGCCGTCGCCGACGGCGGTCCGCAGCCACGTCAGGCAACGCTCGGCGGCCGGCAGCAGTTCTTCCGTCTCGTGTTCGGGGAGTCCCCAGCGACGGGCCTCCGCGAGGAGCGCGGGGAAGAGCAGCGTGGCCTCCGTCCCCGTGCACTGCGGCGGCAGGTGGGGTCCTGCGTCCCGTCTCGGTCCGGGAATCATGCCGGAGTGCGGTCCTGTGCCGCGGAGTTGGGTGCGGGCGAGAGTGCGCAGGGTGCCTGCCGCCAGGCCGGTGCCGAGGGCCAGTGTCGACCGGGCGGCGGCCAGGGCGTCTGCGGGGGCGAGGCCACAGCGCCAGGGTGCTCCGGCGGCGAGGTGGATGTCGGCGGGGTCGGCGGGGTCGCGCAGCAGGAGGGCCTGGAGGTCGTCGATGCTGGTCCGCAGAAGAGCGGGAACTCCGGGGTCGTCGCCGGCCGCCCGTGCTGGGGCGAGTGGACTGGTCGCCGCACGGCCCACGGCGCGGAGGGGCCCTGCGCCGTGCGGCCGCACCCGGAGCTCCAGGCTCGTACTGCCGCCCGGAGGCAGGTCGAACTCCCAGCGGAGCAGTCCCGCCGAGGCCAGCGCGTCGGCGGGCGGCGGTTCGGCGGTCACCGACACCTCCCTGTTGGCGCGGGACCAGCGCAGGCCGGAGGCGTGGACTGTGGCGGCCAGTTCGGGTCCCGCGTTGCCGGACGCGATCGCCCTGAGGTCGGCCAGATCCGTGCCGAGGGCGACTTCGACCGGCAGGCGCAGGGGGCGGGAGGCCGCACTGCGCAGCGTGATCCGCTCGGTGCCGTCCGCGTGACGGTTCCGTTCGACGACCACCTCCGGGTCCGGGTGCGGCTGCGGGGAGGTGCGGAGCGTCCCCACGAAGCAGGCCCGGTCGGCGGCGGCCATCCGGGCCTGCACAGCGAGTGGTTCCCGTCCGGCCACGCGCACCTCGCAGCGGGAGAGAAGCCGTCGGCCGGCGCGGTAGAACCCGTCCAGTCCACGTCCGGTCATCTGCCCCTGGTGCGTGGAGATGGCCAAGCTCGGGAGAGCGACGCAGATCATGGCGGTGTGGACGGGCGGTAGGTCGGCGGATCGTGGGGGTGGCAGGGACGGGGCACCACTGGGAGGGGTAGGGGCTGGGCGCCGCGTCTGACTCGTGGGTGGCGTAAAAGAGCGGCCGTGCGCCCCCGACCGGGGTTGTGAGAGGTCCGGTAGGAGCGGCGGCATGGGCAGGCCCAAGGCAGGGCGCCCGGTGGTGGAGGGCGGAGTCGGCTGATGCATGAGAGGGCTTCCTCTGCGCTCTGTGCGCCTCGGGCGGGGTCGGTGCCGATGGCGGGGGCTCCGTCGAGGCAGGGGCTGTGCGGCGTGACGGCTCGTGCAGGCGTTCCGCCACTCAGGTGAACGGCTTGGGCGTCCTACGGGTCACGGGCGGAGCCGGGTGGCCCCGGCCGGGGGTGCGTGGCGGTCCGGAACGGCTGGTCCGTCGTTCAGCGATTCACTCCCCCTCTCCGCCGCGAGCACCGGGCTGGATACCTCCTTCGCAGGCATGGCGTCGGCGCGGGGCTCCTTTGCCCGAGGCCGACGGCCGCGCGCCGGCCGCCCGGCCACTGCCGGGATGCGTCCGGTCCGCCGCTTCGGCGGCGGGGTGCTTGCCGCCCGTCCCGCTGCCGGGATGTGTACCGCCCGCCGGTCCCCTGGCAGGGCGCGTCCTGGCCGCAGGCGTACGGGGGCGGGGAACGCGCGAGGCCGCCTCGCCTGCGGCGGCACGCGCGCGTCGAGGAGCGGCGCCGACCGGACCGGTGGGACGTGTGCGGCGTCGACCGCGCATGGGCGCCGCCGCCTCCCGGGCGGACTCGGCCGCCTCGCCCTCTGCCGGCTGCTCGGCCTGCGCAGTGTCCACCGGCTCCTTGAGGTCGCTCGGCCTCTCCCTGTCGTCCGGCTCCTCGGCGTCACCCGGCTCGGCGACTCCAGAGCCCTCGATCTCTCCATGCCCCTGGCGTTCCACGGGCCGCCCGGTGGCTCCCGGTACCTGGGCGTCTCCCAGCCAGTCGGCGTCCGTCCGGGCAGCCGACGCCCCAGTCCCCGTACGCGCCCGGGTGCCCCGTTCCGAACGCAGGCAGCGGCGAATGGACTCCGGGTCGAGCCCCTCGTTGCAGGCCTGGTGCAGAAGACGCGCGAAGAGGTATTCGGGGTCCGCGCCGAGGGCCATGGCAAGAGCCTCGCGGGCCTCCAGTTCGTCGCCGGTGGACCAGGCGACCCATCCGGCGAGGGTGAGGAGCGCCGCGGCGTGCTCGCCGTACGGCCCGACACAGCGGCGGGCCAGCGTCCGCCACAGACGCAGAGCGGGGCCGGCCTCCTCGCCCTCCATCCACTCGGCCGCCCGGTCGCGGGTCGTGCGGTCCTGGAGGCCGAGGATCAGGGTCGCGGCTTCTTCGTGGGTCACCAGTTCGTCGTCGCGCAGGTCCGCCATGAGCGTGCCGGACACGGGTGGGGCTTCGGCCAGGCGGGCCACGAGCCGCTCGGCCAGCCGCAGTGTCTCCTCGGCCACTTCCTCGCGGCCGGTGTCGTCGAGGATCCGTGGGAGCAGGGCCATGCTGGCGGTGTCCAGGGCGACCTCCTGCTTCCGGGCCGCGGAGGTCTGCCAGGGAAGCAGCCGGGCCCGCAGCTCACGCAGCGTGCCGCGCACCTGGATTCCCGCGTAGGTGGCGGCTGCGGCCAGCACCGAGGTACCGGGCAGGCCCATCGCGGCCCCGTCGGCCGGACAGCACGCCTCGTTCACACAGCAGTAGGACCAGTAACGGCCGTCCGAGATGCACAGGGCCTCGACCACCGGCACGTCCAGGGCACCGCACTCGACGCGCAGCCTCTGGGCCAGGGGACTCAGCCGTTCCTTGACCTGCCGGCCCGACTCCCCCTGCTCTGGTTCCTGGCAGAGGAAGGCGACGATCTGCTCGGGTTTGGCTCCTCGGCGCTCGCTGCCCGTCACCAGGCCGTGGGCCAGTTGCCGGGCGGCCGACGGCCAGTCGTCCGGGTTGCCCGGAATACCGAGCCGGGCCCGGCCGCCGAACCGCCCGCGGCCGTCCCTGTCGTGAAGGGCGACCAGCACGATGCTCTCCTCGGGGCGGTACCCGAGCAGATATGGCAGGGCGTCGGCCAGTTCCGCCGGGGTGCGCAGGGTGATTTGGTGCTCGCTGCCGTGCCGGTCGTAGGCGGTGCCGGCGATGTCCCGCGCACGCCTGTCGCGGCTGTCGCGTCCGCTGGTCGCCTCACCTCCGCCGATGTCGCCGTATTCCGGGGATCCAGTCGTTTCGCTGTGGTTCGTCATGCGAAGACGATCTCGCGGACGGCGAGGTTCCGGTTGCGCCTGTGGATAAGTCCGAGCAGGGACACGTCATCACCGGAGTCGGCAGGCGCCGAGCTGGTGCATCCGGCGCCTGGCAGCCGCACGTCCCCTCTCATCGCGCCCGCCGCGTGCTCCGCCGCCGCGACTGTCAGTGCCGTCCTGTTGTATGGAACGCATGGAGCACACGAGCAACGCGGAACTCCGGTCGGCCGCCGACGCGGTCCTCGCCCGCCTCGTCGGAGACGACTCCGGCACGGCCCGGCTGCGCGAGGACCAGTGGCGGGCGATCGAGGCGCTGGTCGCCGAGCGGCGGCGGGCCCTGGTCGTCCAGCGCACGGGCTGGGGCAAGTCCGCGGTGTACTTCGTGGCGACCTCGCTGCTGCGGGCCCGGGGCAGCGGCCCCACGGTGATCGTCTCCCCGCTGCTCGCGCTCATGCGCAACCAGGTCGAGGCGGCGGCCCGGGCCGGCATCCACGCCCGGACCATCAACTCCTCCAACACCGAGGAGTGGGAGGCCGTCCAGGCCGAGATCTCCGCCGGGAAGGTCGACGTTCTCCTCGTCAGCCCGGAACGGCTCAACAACCCGGACTTCCGTGACCAGGTGCTGCCCAGGCTCGCCGCCGCCACCGGGCTGCTCGTGGTGGACGAGGCCCACTGCATCTCCGACTGGGGCCACGACTTCCGCCCGGACTACCGGCGGCTGCGGACCATGCTCGGTGATCTCCCGGCCGGCGTGCCCGTGCTGGCGACCACCGCCACCGCCAACGCGCGCGTGACCGCCGACGTCGCGGAGCAGTTGGGTACCGGCGGGGCCTCAGATGCCCTGGTGCTGCGCGGCCCGCTGGACCGCGAGAGCCTGAGCCTGAGCGTGCTGCGGCTGCCGGACGCCGCGCACCGGATGGCCTGGCTCGCCGACCACCTCGACGAACTGCCCGGCTCCGGGATCATCTACACGCTCACCGTGGCCGCCGCCGAGGAGGTCACGGCGTTCCTGCGGCAGCGCGGGCACACGGTCGCCGCGTACACGGGCCGGACGGAGAACGCCGACCGGCAGCAAGCCGAGGAGGACCTGCTCGCCAACAAGGTGAAGGCCCTGGTCGCCACCTCCGCGCTAGGCATGGGCTTCGACAAACCCGACCTGGGCTTCGTGGTTCACCTGGGCTCACCGTCCTCCCCCATCGCCTACTACCAGCAGGTCGGCCGCGCGGGACGCGGTGTGGAACACGCCGAGGTGCTGCTCCTGCCGGGCAAGGAGGACGAGGCGATCTGGGAGTACTTCGCGTCGCTGGCCTTCCCGTCGGAGGATCTGGTGCGCCGCACCCTGGACATCCTCGCGCGCGCGGAGGGGCCCATGTCGCTGCCCGCCCTGGAACCGCTCGTGGAGCTGCGCCGCTCCCGTCTGGAGACCATGCTCAAGGTCCTCGACGTGGACGGGGCGGTCAAGCGGGTCAAGGGCGGCTGGATCGCGACCGGGCAGCCGTGGACGTACGACGCGGAGCGGTACGAGTGGGTGGCGCGGCAGCGCAGGGCCGAGCAGCAGGCGATGCGCGAGTACGCGGCGACGACGGACTGCCGGATGGAGTACTTGCAGCGCCAGCTGGACGACGAGGGCGCCAAGCCGTGCGGCCGCTGCGACAACTGCGCGGGCGCGCGCTTCACCGCCGACGCCTCCCAGGACGCCCTGGCCGCGGCGCGCGTGGACCTGGGCCGCGCGGGCGTCGAGGTCGAGCCCCGCCGGATGTGGCCCACCGGGCTTCCCGCGATCGGCGTCGACCTCAAGGGGCGTATCCCGGCCGGGGAACAGGCCGCTTCCGGGCGGGCGTTGGGGCGTCTGTCGGACATCGGCTGGGGCAACCGGCTGCGGCCGATGTTCGCCCCCCACGCACCGGACGGGCCGGTGCCGGACGATGTGGCCAAGGCCGTGGTGGGCGTGCTCGCCGACTGGGCCAAGGGGCCCGGTGGCTGGGCTTCGGCAGCCCTGGACGCCCCGCGGCGTCCGGTGGGCGTGGTCACCGTTGCCTCGCGCACGCGACCCCGACTGGTGCACTCGCTGGGGGCGCACATCGCCGAGGTAGGAAGGCTGCCACTGCTGGGGTCCGTCGAGTACACGGGCGACGCCGCTCCGGTCCCCCGGAGCAACAGCGCCCAGCGTCTGAAGGCGCTCGACGGGGCGCTGACCGTGCCGCCGGCCCTCGCCTCCGCCCTGGCAGAGGCACCGGGCCCGGTCCTCCTCGTGGACGACTACACGGAGACCGGCTGGACCCTCGCGGTCGCAGCCCGCATGCTCCGCAGGGCCGGTGCGCAAGGTGTGTTGCCGCTGGTACTGGCGGTGCAGACCTGAGACGGCTGCCCGGGCGCCCCCCTTTACGCGAAGGGTTGGCGGCGGAGTCGGCGGCGCACACCTCTGGACAGCGGACGTCTCGCTGACGTACGAACGTGTCGCGCTCGAACGCGCCATGCGTCGCCGGGCGACGCGCCGGGTGGGGATATAAGCCGCGGATCATCGGATACCGGTCGGCTGCCCCAATTGCTCGTTGCCGCATCCAAGTTCGACAGGAAGAATTGAAGTCCGCTCCCGCACAGCTCGTCCGCTGCTTCGGTAGGGCTTCGCTGCGGTGCGCGCTCCCCTGAATCCGACCCCGCCCGCTGTGTGGGCGCGTAGCCGAAGGGAGGACCGTGACCTTCGGATTCGCTCCGTCCTCGGCGGCATCGCTGTCGACGTCCGCCGCTTCCGCCAACCGTGTGCTCGAACCCGCGGAGTGGGCCGCCGCCGGGATCCCGCTGCTGCGCAACCCCCGGGAGGTCGTCAGCGGACTGCACGCCCGGCACCAGCCCAGGCCGGCGACGGCGGTCGTGGCCGTCCTGGACCCGGACGATCGGCTGCGGGCGAGTGCCTCGTTCACCCGCCGCCCGGCACCGGCCGACGGCTGGATGTTCCGCAACGTGCTGCTGGCCCAGTTGCGCCGGGTCATCCCGCACGATCTGCGGCGCCGCACACCGGTGCGCACGGCCGTGCTGCTCTACTGCCGTGAGGGCGACGCGCGCTGGACGGAGGAGGACGGCGCGTGGATGTGGGGCCTGCGGGACGCCTGCACACTGCACGGGTTGCGCTGCGGGGCGTACATCACCCTGACCCGTGACGGTTGGCAGGTCCTCGGCGAGGGCCGGGGCGGACGTCGCCCCAGCGCGGACTCGCCCCGGGAACCGTTCGCCACGTCTGAGGCGCCTCCTCCGCTGCCCCGCACCGGCGGCGTCGCATCGGACGTCCTGCGCCGCGCGGCGGCGCGCTGACCAGCCGCCACGACGAAGCCCTCGGCACGTCCCCGCTAGCAGGGCGTACGGCCCGTCCGTACGGCGGCCGGGACCAGCCGGGAGGCAAGCGGGCCCGCGCCTCGCGCAGCGAAACCAGCGACGCGCCCGGTGCCCGCTGTCCCGTGCATGACACCACCGTGCCTGAGTCGCCCGCCTGTCGATGGACAGCAGGCGCACAGCCCTTGCCGACCGTGGTGCAAAAGCAGGCTCGCCCGACCGGGGCAAGCGCAGGCCGACCGCTGCGGACCCTCCGTACACGTCAAGGCACCACGGCGCAGACGCCACCACCGCGGCGTCTGCGGTGACCCCCTGGCGTCCCCCGGACGCCACCGCGTCGGCTCAGACGCCCGCGCCCAGCACCGAGTTGATCTGCTTCGGATCACCGCAGACGATCAACAGGGCGCCGGCCCGGGAGTGAGCCAGGGACAGGGCACTGGCAGCCGCGCCCTCCCCACCGCCGTTGACGGCCACCACGACGACGGGCCGCGAGGCGGCACGGCCCGCGACGGCGGCGTCCGCGTAGAAGACGTCGTCGCCGGCGTCGTGCTGGGCCCAGTAGGAGGCCTCACCGAACGACAGCTCGTGAGCTGCCCACGGGTGCGGCTCGCCCGTGGTGATCACCAGCACGTCACCGGGGGCCCTGCCCGAGTCCAGGAGCAGGTCCACGGCTTCCTCGGCGGCGTCGAGCGCGCCCTGGGCCGAGGCCGGGATCAGCTGGATCTGCGGGGTTGCCGAAGCGGTGGCGGCAGGAGCGGCCGGGCCCGACGGCCCGGGCTTGACGGCGGCCACGTCACGGGGCGTACGTTGCACCGGCGGCGCGGGCCGGAGAGGTCCGGGACGACCGGGACGCGACGGAGCCGCGGGACGGGGGCCTGGTACAGGACGGGGGGTCGGCGCGGTGCGGCCACTGGCCGGGGTGGCGCGGGGACCCTGGGCACTCTCGTGAATCTGAGGCTCCTCGGGAATGAGAGGCATGGGTTGATGTTTATCAAACGTTGGTACGGCTCGCGTCGGCGGGTGGCACCTGCACGCATGCGGAACCGTCAGAAATCGAAGCCGAGCTGACCCTCGATTTCCGGAACACTTCCTTCCGTCCAGCTGCGGACCTTCTTGAGGTGCCGCCACCGGGGCAGCGCATCAAGATACGCCCACGACAACCGGTGGTACGGGGTGGGGCCCCGTTCCGCCAGTGCGGCCTTGTGCACGGGCGACGGATACCCGGCGTTGTCCGCGAAACCGAAGTCTGCATGGTCGATACCCAGTTCGGCCATCATTTTGTCGCGCTGAACCTTGGCGATCACCGACGCCGCCGCGACCGCCACGCACGACTGGTCACCCTTGATCACCGTACGGACCCTCCACGGCGCCCCGAGGTAGTCGTGCTTGCCGTCGAGAATGACCGCGTCCGGGCGTACCGGCAGGGCCTCGAGAGCACGCACCGCCGCGAGGCGCAGGGCGGCCGTCATACCCAGGTCGTCGATCTCCTCCGGAGAGGCGTGCCCCAAGGCGTACGACGTCACCCACGTCCGCAGTTCCTCGGCGAGCGCGGTGCGCCGCTTGAGGGTGAGCAGCTTGGAGTCGGTGAGACCCACGGGGGGCCGACGCAGACCGGTGATCGCCGCGCAGACGGTGACGGGGCCGGCCCACGCACCGCGCCCCACCTCGTCGACACCGGCAATGATCTTCGCTCCGGTCGTGGCGCGGAGGGAGCGCTCGACGGTGTGAGTAGGTGGTTCGTACGGCATGGCGCCCTTAGATTACGCCGCCCGGCACCGTCCGCGACACCCTGGTTTCCCGGAGCGACTCAACGCCCCGCGCACGTACGCTCAGGCAGTGTCCGGCCGTAGCAGCGGAAGCATGAGCTGGTCGACCATCTCTTCGAGATCTTCGTTGCTCCATTCACTTCCGCGCATCTTCGCGCGGTACATCATCATCGCCGGAACGGCGTCGAAGACGTAGCCGTTGTCCGCGTCCGGTCTCACTTCACCACGCCGGATGCCACGCATGATGACGTCACGGAGGAGCTTGACGATAGGCCCCACGACCCCCTCGAAGATCACATCATGAAAGCGCTCCACCTGCGTCGGATCGCATTCGTGAATGACCGCCCGGAGGGCGAATCCGGGCCGGGAATAGAGGGCGTCGCGCGCCTGCCGGCACAGTGCGAACAGATCCTCGCGCACGCCGCCGAGGTCGGGAGCCTCCTCGAAGCGGGGCAGACCGGCCTGCAGGGCGTCCGCGACGAGGTCCTCCTTGGACGGCCAGCGCCGGTAGACGGCGGCCTTGCCGGTCTGGGCACCGGCGGCGACGCCCTCCATCGTGAGGCCGTTCCATCCGACCGTGCTCAACTGCTCCAACGCGGCGTCGAGGATCGCGCGTTCGAGCACGGCACCGCGCCGACGGGGAGTGGCCGCCCGAGCGGGGGCAGCCGTCCAGCGCGAGGTCACCATCAGTGTCTCCAGCAAACAGGGGAAGCGGGGATTCCGGGGACGGGGTCTTGTCATACGGCAGCAAAGCGGGCTCGGCACACTGCGACCTTTTAAGTGAACGCTTGCGTTCACTACTGGGGACTCACTACCGTCGACGCGTTAGTGAACGCGAGCGTTCACTAACGCTTGTGTGGGGGACCCATAGTGACAACCTCTCAGTTGACGAAGGACCAGAAACCAGGTGTGGCACGCCGGGAGGGGCATCCCGGCATCGCGCTCACCGTCATCGCGGCCTGCCAACTCATGGTGGTACTCGACGCGACGATTGTGAACATCGCGCTCCCGCACATTCAAGCAGCGCTCCAGTTCAGCACCACCGACCTCACCTGGGTCGTCAGCTCCTACACGCTCACCTTCGGCGGTCTGCTGCTCCTGGGCGGCCGAGCCGGTGACATCCTCGGCCGCCGCCGGGTCTTCATGACCGGCATCCTGCTGTTCACGCTCGCCTCGCTGCTCGGCGGTCTCGCCCAGGAGCCCTGGCAGCTGCTGGCCGCACGCGTACTGCAGGGTATGGGCGGAGCGATCGCGTCGCCCACGGCGCTGGCGCTCATCACCACCACCTTCGCGGAAGGGCCGGAGCGCAACAGGGCCTTCGGTGTCTTCGCCGCCGTCTCGGCGGGCGGCGGTGCCATCGGCCTGCTCGCGGGCGGCATGCTCACCGAGTGGCTCGACTGGCGGTGGGTGCTCTTCGTCAATGTTCCGATCGGCGTACTGATCGCCGTCCTCGCACCGCTGTACATCAACGAGTCCGAACGGCACACCGGCCGCTTCGACGTTCTGGGCGCGGTGACCTCGACTGCGGGTATGGCGTCCCTCGTCTACGGCTTCATCCGCGCGGCGGAGGAGGGCTGGCGGGACGGCCTGACCATCGGTTCGTTCGCCGCCGCGGTGGTCCTGCTGCTGGCCTTCTCGGTCATCGAGTCCCGGACCAAGGAACCGATCACACCGCTGAGGATGTTCGCCGACCGCAACCGCTCGGGTACGTACCTGATCATGCTGAGCCTGGCCGCGGCGATGTTCGGCATGTTCTTCTACATCGTGCTCTTCGTGCAGAACGTGCTGGGATACAGCGCGATCGAGGCGGGGCTCGCCTTCCTTCCGGTGACGGTCGTGATCGCCCTCGGCGCGGGCCTGTCCCAGCGGTTCCTGCCGGTTCTGGGCCCCAAGCCGTTCATGCTTGCGGGCTCCGCGCTGGTCGTGCTCGGGCTGGCCTGGCAGACCCTGCTCAGTTCCGACAGCTCGTACGCCGGCGGAGTGCTCGGCCCGATGCTGCTCTTCGGCTTCGGCATGGGTCCGGGCTGCTGAACACCACGCAGCAGGTGGGCGGGGCGCTCGGCCTGTCCATTCTGACGACTGTGTTCGGCACGGCCAGCAGGGAGGAGGCCGACCGGCAACTGCCGGCGTTCATGGCCGACGGCTCGGCGGAGCAGAAGGCGGAGTTCGCCAGGACGCACCAGCTGCCCGCCCCCTGGGGGCACGAGGTGCTCGCCCAGGGCATCTCCACGGCCTTCGTCCCGGGTGTCGCGATGGCCCTGCTCGCCCTGGTCACCGCCTGGCTGGTGATCCGGGTCCGCAAGAGCGACCTGGAGGCGCTCTCCGGGTCGGCCGGACCGGGAATGGGCTGACGGCGGCGCACCGTGTGACGGTGGCGCATCGCGGGTGGGCCCCGGCGGTTCATCGGCAGGCGCGACGGGAATCTGTCGGCGGCTGCCGGGGCGACCCGCCACGGGCCGCGGACGGCCAGGCCAACCCATGGGGACTGACGATCCTCGCAGGTCGAGCGGCCCTCGAAGGTCGAGCGACCCTCGGAGCACGAATGGCCCCCACCCGAGGACCAACGGCCACCTGAGGGCGAACGGCCTCAAGGCGATCAACACCGAGGACGACAGTCGGGCCCTCCGCGCGCACCCCAGGCACGCCACTGCGCCCCACGAGGTGAGCAGAACAACGACCAGCACCTCCACGATCCCCCTGTCGCGCTCCCGCATGCGCCGCACACGTGTGTGCCCTCCCGGCTCACACAGCGGTTGTCACGACAACGCACGACCGGTCACGGAGAGTTCCCGATACGCACAGAGAGTTGCAGCGGCTAGGCCATGGCGGGCACCCACACCGGCAGCGCTTCCGTCCGCTCCACCCACTCGGCAGGCGGAGCCCCGGCCTTTCCGGAGGCGATCACTCCGCCCACGATGGCGCAGGTCGTGTCCACGTCCCCGCCGACCTGAGCGGTCGTCCAGAACGCCTGCTCGTAGTCACCGAGGGCTCGGGCCGCCGACCAGAGCGCGAACGGCACCGTGTCGTGGGCCGTCGTACGCCGCCCGCAGCCCAGCACGGCCGCGACGGTCGCCGCGTCGGCGTAGTCGAGCATGTCCCGGGCCCGGCGCAGCCCCGCGCCGACCGCGCTCCTCGCGGGAACCAGCGCGATGACCCCGTCGAGCAGGGCTTCGCCCCCGGGCGGCCCGCCCGGAGCGTCGGCGAAGGCGGCGGCCGCTGCGACGGCCATGGCTCCGACCACGGCCTCACGATGCTGGTGGGTGGGATAGGCCGAGATCTCCGCCTGGTGGGTCGCCTGCTCGGGATCGTCCGCGTACCAGGCACCCAGGGGCGCGATCCGCATCGCGGCGCCGTTGCCCCAGGAACCCTGTCCGTTGAAGAGCGCGGCGGCGAGTTCGCGCCAGTCGCCGCCCTCCCGCACCAGGCGCAGCAGGCGGTTCACCGCCGGGCCGTAGCCCCGGTCGAAGTCGTGGTGCTGGGCGAAGGACTGCGCCAGGGCGTCCTGGTCGATGCGGCGGTGGGCTGCCAGCACGGCGACGATCGAGCAAGCCATCTCCGTGTCGTCGGTCCACTGCCAGGGGCCGGACGGCAGCTCGCGGCGCTTGAGCAGTGGGTAGTTCACCGGCACGAAGAACTGAGAGCCCAGCGCGTCCCCGACCGACAGTCCACGCAGGCTGGCCAGGGCGCGGGCCACGCGCCCGTCGGAGGAGGAATCAGCGGTCATCGCCCTGCCACTCTATCCGGTGATCCCGTACGGTTCCGGATCTCGCCACCGTTCGAAGGGCCGGTCAAGCGTGTACTTGCCGTCGTCCCCCAGAACGAGCATCCGCATTTCCGCGTTCCCGGGGTTCGACAGCGACTCGAACTCCGCCACCGTCCAGTGGAACCAGCGCATGCAGAACAGCCGCATCGCCAGGCCGTGGGTGACCAGGAGGACGTTCGGCGGATGGTCGGGGGCCTCGAAACTGCGGAAGAGGCTCTCCAGGAAGTTGCCGACCCGGTCGTAGACGTCGGCACCCGACTCGCCCTGCGCGAAGCGGTAGAAGAAGTGGCCGTACGCGTCCCGGTAGGCCTTCTGCAGGCGCACGTCGTCCCTGTCCTGCCAGTTGCCCCAGTCCTGCTCGCGCAGCCGCGGCTCCTCGCGCACCCGTATGAGCTCGGGGTCGAGGTGGAAGGCGCGCAGTGTCTCGTGCGTACGGCGGTACGGGGAGACGTACACACTGACGCGTTCCCGGCCGAACAGCTCGCGCAGTCTCTTGCCCGTCTCCTCGGCCTGCCGCCAGCCCCGCTCGGTCAGGGCTAGCGCGTGGTCGGGCTCGCGCTCGTACACGGAGTCATCAACATTGCCCGTTGACTCGCCGTGCCGGACAAGGACGATGCGCCGTGGTCGTGCCATGCCAGAACCCTAGATCGAGGTACGCCATGCCCAGCACGCGGACGGGCGCCAAAGGGCACAGGTCACACACATCCTGCACCACTTGCCACACAGGCACACACGCGCAGCGGCTCGGCCGTGCGTCCGAAGTCACACCGTCCAGGCCGGTTCCAGCTCCACGATGTCACCCGTGAGGGCCGCTATGTCGGCCTCCGTCTGCGCGCGGAGAGCCAGCCGCTCCACGCGTTCGGTGCGGTACTTGCCGTGCTCGGCGGCCGACCGCCACATCGACAGGACCAGGAACTCGTTGCCGGGCGCTTCCCCGAAGAGCCCGCGGATCATGCCGGGCGAGCCGGCCATCGCCGGGTTCCAGACCTTTTCCTGCATCAGGACGAAATGGTCGGCCCGCTCCTCGTGGACGCGGCACAGCGCGACCCGCAGGAGGTCGGCGTCCGTGAAGCGCGGTTCGAAGCCGGTCTTCACATCGAAACGGTGGTCGAAGAGTCTGACCTGGGTGTCCTTGAAGGTGCCCGACTGGGCGGACGCGAGCCGGTCGTGGGAGCGCGCCATGAAGGAGTCGTAGAAAGCGCGGCTCTCCCAGAAGGAGAAGATGTGCGCCACGTCCGGCCGACCCCGGCTCCAGCCGCCCCCCTGCCCGCGAAAACCCGGCTCCCCCAGAAGCCCCGCCCACTTTCGCTGCCCCCGCTCGAAACCGCGGCGGTCCACCACGGTGCAGCGAATCCACTTGACCAGCACCGCGCCATGGTAAGGCCACGGAGCGTGGCGCCGGTCACCCTCGGGAGGACAACTGCCCCGCACGCGCACACGCGCGCGTGGCAGGATGGACAACCAGTCATCACTGCCCGGCAGTTGGGTGACCGGCAGGGCGGTACGGGGAAGGGGAAGTCTGGTGAACGGCCTCAACAAGGGGATGCGCAAGGTCGAGGTCGCCGTGCGATGGGACCCCAGTCCGGCGGGGCAGGCGCCCACCGACCTCGATCTGCTCGCCGCGACCTACCTGGCGAGCGATCCGTATGGCGACCCGGTCTATGTGGTGCACCACGGCAGCCGCGCACCCGACGGCACGATCACGCTGAACCGGGACAGCAAGGACGGTCAGGGGTTCGGCTACGACGAGGTCATGACGCTCGAACTCGACCGGCTCGACGCCCGCTACGCGCGCGTGGTGGTGGGTGTCGCCATCCAGCAGCACCCCGCGCTGCGCGACTTCGGCAGCGTAACCAATCCGGGACTGCGCATCCGCGAGGGGTACACGGTCCTGACCCAGGACGACTTCGGCGGCGTCCTCGGGGCCACGGCGGCGACGGTCGCGGAGTTCGTCCGGGACGGTTCCGGCCCGTGGGAGTTCCGTCCGGGCGTCCACGGCTTCGACGGCGATCCGGCAAGCTTCGCCAGGACGATGGGCGCGGCACGCCGCTGAGCCGGCGAGCCGGTGACGGCCTCTTCTGAGGGTGGGACAGCTGAGCCCGGGCTGGTCGACGGCCACTGGGCCGAGCTCCCGCCCCCTGGAGAACCTGGCGGCGCGGTCCGCACGACATCGTTGACCAGCGTGGCCCTCATGAGGCCCGCAGACGCCGAGGGCGGTGGCGCCGGGAAACCGGCTCCACCGCCCTGACCAGCTAGGTCACACCCGGAGGGTGCCTCGCATCAGCTGCAGCCGCTCGTCGAGCCGCAGCCCTCGCAGATGTAGCAGGATCCGGCGCGCTGCATCTTCGTGCCGCAGGAGAAGCACAGCGGGGCGTCGGCCTGGATGCCCAGCTGCATCTCCACCAGTTCGGCGCTGGTGTGCGCCTGCTGCGGGGCGGGCTTGACCACCTCGGACTCGGCCTTCGGCGTGGCGACGGCCTTCAGTTCCTGGGCGCGCGGCGCCGACTGGGCCAGGCCCTCGACGTCGACCTCGTCATCGTCGATGGACTGCTCGTACGAACCGGTCTCCAGGTGACGCTGACGCTCCTCGGCGGAGTGGATGCCGAGCGCGGAGCGGGTCTCGAAGGGCAGGAAGTCCAGCGCCAGGCGGCGGAAGATGTAGTCGACGATCGACTGCGCCATCCGCACGTCCGGGTCGTCCGTCATGCCGGCCGGCTCGAAGCGCATGTTCGTGAACTTGGAGACGTACGTCTCCAGCGGCACGCCGTACTGCAGGCCGACGGAGACCGCGATGGAGAAGGCGTCCATCATGCCCGCGAGGGTCGAGCCCTGCTTGGACATCTTCAGGAAGACCTCGCCGAGACCGTCGTCCGGGTAGGAGTTGGCGGTCATGTAGCCCTCGGCGCCGCCGACGGTGAAGGACGTGGTGATGCCGGGACGTCCCTTCGGGAGGCGCTTGCGGACCGGGCGGTACTCGACGACCTTCTCGACCTTGGTCTCGACGGCGGGCTGCTCCTCGGCCTTCTTCTCCTCCTCCTTCTTCTTGGCGGAGAGAGGCTGGCCGACCTTGCAGTTGTCGCGGTAGATGGCGAGCGCCTTGACGCCCAGCTTCCAGGCCTCGAAGTAGATCTCCTCGACCTCCTCGACGGTCGCCGTCTCCGGCATGTTGACCGTCTTGGAGATGGCGCCGGAGATCCACGGCTGGATCGCGGCCATCATGCGCACGTGGCCCATCGGGGAGATGGCCCGCTCACCCATGGCGCAGTCGAACACCTCGTAGTGCTCCGGCTTGAGGCCGGGGGCGTCGATCACATTGCCGTGCTCGGCGATGTGGGCGACGATCGCCTCGATCTGCTCCTCCTGGTAGCCCAGGCGGCGCAAGGCCTGCGGAACGGTGCCGTTGACGATCTGCATCGAGCCGCCGCCGACCAGCTTCTTGAACTTCACCAGGGCGAGGTCCGGCTCGACACCGGTGGTGTCGCAGCCCATGGCGAGACCGATGGTGCCGGTCGGGGCGAGGACGGACGCCTGGGAGTTACGGAAACCGTTCTTCTCG
Source organism: Streptomyces bullii (assembly GCF_042657145.1). NCBI lineage: Bacteria > Bacillati > Actinomycetota > Actinomycetes > Kitasatosporales > Streptomycetaceae > Streptomyces > Streptomyces bullii. The sequence continues at coordinate 69,812 of NZ_JBHSNY010000004.1, read as the reverse complement.
CCGAGGCGCAGCACGTCCTGCCAGGCCTCGGTGGCGGCGGCCCACACCGGGCTGTCCAGGTCGTCCATGCGGACGGCCGTGCCGTTGGCGTCGGCGTGCTGCTTCATGACGCGCTTGTGGGCGTCGGCGTTGCGGGCATAGCCGTCGTACGGGCCGACGACCGCGGCGAGTTCGGCGGAGCGGCGGTAGGCCGTACCCGTCATCAGGGAGGTGATGGCGCCGGCCAGGGCGCGGCCGCCGTCGGAGTCGTAGGCGTGGCCGGTGGCCATCAGCAGGGCGCCGAGGTTGGCGTAGCCGATACCGAGCTGGCGGAACGCGCGCGTGTTCTCGCCGATCTTCTGGGTCGGGAAGTCCGCGAAGCAGATGGAGATGTCCATCGCGGTAATGACGAGCTCGACGACCTTCTGGAAACGCTCGGCCTCGAAGGACTGGTTGCCCTTGCCGTCGTCCTTCAGGAACTTCATCAGGTTCAGCGAGGCCAGGTTGCAGGACGTGTTGTCCAGGTGCATGTACTCGCTGCACGGGTTCGACGCGGTGATCCGGCCGGACTCGGGGCAGGTGTGCCAGTTGTTGATGGTGTCGTCGTACTGGATGCCGGGGTCGGCGCAGGCCCAGGCGGCCTCGGCGATCTTACGGAAGAGCGCCTTGGCGTCGACCTCCTCGATGACCTCGCCGGTCATCCGGGCACGCAGGCCGAACTTGCCGCCGTCCTCGACCGCCTTCATGAACTCGTCGTTCACCCGGACCGAGTTGTTGGCGTTCTGGTACTGGACGGACGTGATGTCGTCGCCGCCCAGGTCCATGTCGAAGCCCGCGTCGCGCAGGACGCGGATCTTCTCCTCTTCCTTGACCTTGGTCTCGATGAAGTCCTCGATGTCCGGGTGGTCCACGTCGAGGACGACCATCTTGGCGGCGCGGCGGGTGGCGCCACCGGACTTGATCGTTCCGGCGGAGGCGTCGGCGCCCCGCATGAAGGACACCGGGCCGGAGGCGTTGCCGCCGGAGGAGAGCAGCTCCTTGGAGGAGCGGATGCGGGAGAGGTTCAGGCCGGCACCGGAGCCGCCCTTGAAGATCATGCCCTCTTCCTTGTACCAGTCGAGGATCGACTCCATGGAGTCGTCGACGGACAGGATGAAGCAGGCGGAGACCTGCTGAGGCTGGGCCGTGCCGACGTTGAACCACACAGGGCTGTTGAAGCTGAAGATCTGGTGCAGGAGCGCGTACGCCAGCTCGTGCTCGAAGATCTCGGCGTCGGCGGGCGAGGCGAAGTACTTGTGGTCCTCACCGGCCTTCCGGTACGTCTTCACGATGCGGTCGATCAGCTGCTTGAGGCTGGTCTCGCGCTGCGGGGTGCCGACGGCACCGCGGAAGTACTTGCTGGTGACGATGTTGACCGAGTTCACCGACCAGAAGTCGGGGAACTCCACGCCGCGCTGCTCGAAGTTGACCGAGCCGTCGCGCCAGTTGGTCATGACGACGTCACGGCGCTCCCAGGCCACCTCGTCGTACGGGTGGACCCCAGGGGTGGTGTGGATGCGCTCGACACGCAGTCCCTTGCCCGCCTTGGCGCTCTTGGCACGGGAACTCCGTGCCGGACCGCTCGCCGTCTCTGTCATGCCGCCTCCCTGTACGGGCGAAAACGCCCTGAAGTGCCCCGTTGTTCCCGTGGCACGGTGTTCTGTCTGGTGTCGCGGGCACCCACTCGCATCGCCCGCGACAGGTTTTCTCCTCGCCGCCGACCGGCCGGGCCCGGGCTCTGCCGTCCGGGTCCGGCCCGCCTGTCAGTCGGCGGCGCCTGCGGGCTCGGGGACCTGAGCAGTCCCTCCGGACCCGCGGTCGTCTTCCTGGCTCCCCGCACCCGTGTCCCCGCGGTTGCCTTCGTCCGCGTCGGTGCGTCCCGTCTGTTCCCTCAGTTCCGCGATGGCCGCCTCGAAGTCCTCGAGCGAGTCGAACGCCCGGTAGACGGAGGCGAAGCGCAGATAGGCGACGAGATCGAGCTCCTGCAAGGGGCCGAGTATGGCCAGCCCCACGTCGTGGGTGGTCAGCTCGGCGCTTCCGGTGGCCCGCACCGCCTCCTCGACCCGCTGGCCGAGCTGGGCGAGCGCGTCCTCCGTGACGGGCCGTCCCTGGCACGCCTTGCGCACACCGTTGATGATCTTGGTACGACTGAAAGGCTCGGTGACTCCGGACCGCTTGACCACCATGAGCGAGCACGTCTCCACGGTCGTGAAACGACGGGAGCAGTCAGGACACTGGCGACGCCTGCGGATCGACGTGCCGTCGTCGGTCGTACGGCTGTCGACGACCCGGCTGTCGGGGTGCCTGCAGAAGGGGCAGTGCATGAACTCCAACCCTCCTCACAGCAGACTCAATAGCCTCGCTGGACCTCTTGGGCCCCACGAAGCAGCCCCAAGCATAGGCGATCGCCGTGGGCGCGGAGACCCGGGGGACCACAACTTCTGGGCTGCTGCCGCAATCCAACCACTAGATGTGGGGATTGGCTCATACATACACGCCATAGGCGCGTGTCGTCCTCAGAGACACGGGCGACACACGACCGGGAGGTGTCGGCGACGCCCGGCCGACGCGCCGCACGGGCAGACGCACGCGCGCGTGGCACAGCGACGCAGCATGCGGAGACGGCGTGAGCACCCCGGGGAGGGGACGTGCGACTCCCGCACAGATGGGGGGCGATCCACGGGGGACGGGCTGCCGGATGGCAGACTGCACCCACAAGGTCGTCGTCCCGGCGGTGAAGAGTACAGCAATGGGCTCATTTGTCCGCCGGGGACCGTGTTGGCAATACACCTGGACATGTAGTCACGTCAGGCGATTCGCGATTTTTCACTCGAACGTGTGTTTGGCGCAACCTTTCGAAAGCAACTACCGTTGTGCTGCAGGGAGACCATCGAGAGGGGCCGACGTGACCACCACCGCAGACAGTGCCACCATCACTGCCCAGGACCGCTCCCAGGGCCGACTCGAGCCGGTGCACGCGATGAACGAAGCCACGAATCCTGAGGGGCACAAGCGCTCCCTGCCGGGCCGACCTCCCGGCATCCGGGCCGACAGCTCCGGACTCACCGACCGCCAGCGCCGGGTGATCGAGGTCATCAGGGACTCCGTGCAGCGACGCGGCTACCCCCCGTCAATGCGGGAGATCGGCCAGGCGGTCGGGCTCTCCAGCACCTCCTCCGTCGCCCACCAGCTCATGGCACTGGAGCGCAAGGGCTTCCTGCGCCGCGACCCGCACCGTCCGCGCGCGTACGAGGTGCGCGGCTCCGACCAGGCCGCCTCAGTGCAGCCCACGGACACCGCGGGCAAGCCGGCCGCGTCTTACGTCCCGCTGGTCGGCCGGATCGCCGCCGGTGGCCCCATCCTCGCCGAGGAGTCCGTCGAGGACGTCTTCCCCCTCCCCCGCCAGCTCGTCGGTGACGGTGAGCTGTTCGTCCTCAAGGTCGTCGGTGACTCGATGATCGAGGCCGCGATCTGCGACGGCGACTGGGTCACGGTCCGCCGACAGCCCGTCGCCGAGAACGGCGACATCGTCGCCGCGATGCTGGACGGCGAGGCCACCGTCAAGCGCTTCAAGCGCGAGGACGGCCACGTGTGGCTCCTCCCGCACAACTCCGCCTACGAGCCGATCCCCGGCGACGACGCGACCATCCTCGGCAAGGTGGTCGCCGTTCTGCGCCGCGTCTGACACCACGGCGAGTGAGCCGAAGAGGTGACCTGTCGCCTCACAGGCGGCCGCGTGAGCAGCGGGCGGAAGACCCTCTCCGCCGCGCCCTGTGACCGGGCCCCGGGACCCCTGCGCCGGTTCCGGGGCCCTGTGCTGTCCCGACCCGGTGGCGCTGGGGCGTGGATCAAAGGGTGGCCTCTTGCGGCGCCTCGACAGGCCACCCTTTGATCACTGCTGTGCTTCCGCCTGCTGGGCCGCCGCGTCGATGGCGGCCAGCGACTTGCGAACCTGGTTACGGTCCGTCGTGAACCAGAAGTCGGGCAGGGACGCCTTCAGGTAGCTCCCGTACCGAGCGGTGGCCAGGCGCTGGTCCAGTACGGCGACCACGCCCCGGTCCCCCGACGCTCGAACGAGCCGGCCGGCGCCCTGGGCCATGAGCAGCGCGGCATGGGTGGCGGCGACCGCCATGAAGCCGTTTCCGCCCGCGTCCTCCACGGCCTTCTGCCGGGCGCTCATCAACGGGTCGTCCGGGCGCGGGAACGGGATCTTGTCCATGACGACCAGCTGACAGCTGGGTCCCGGCACGTCGACGCCCTGCCAGAGCGAGAGCGTGCCGAAGAGACAGGTCTTCGGGTCGGCCGCGAAGTTCTTGATCAGCTCACCGAGGGTCTCCTCGCCTTGCAGGAGGATCGGGTACTCCGGGATCCGGGAGCGCAGTTCCTCGGCAGCCAGCTGCGCCGCCCGCATCGAGGAGAACAGGCCCAAGGTGCGACCGCCCGCGGCCTGGATCAGCTCCGTGAGTTCGTCCAGCATGTCGGCGCGGTCGCCGTCCCGCGCCGGGCGTGACAAGTGCTTCGCCACGTACAGGATGCCCTGCTTGCGGTAGTCGAACGGCGAGCCGACGTCGATGCCCTTCCACTGGGGGAGGTCGTCGCCCTCGGTGCCTTCGGGGCCGAGGCCCAGGGACGCGCCGACGCCGTTGAAGTCGCCGCCCAGCTTCAGGGTGGCGGAGGTCAGGATGACGGAGCGGTCCGCGAAGAGCTTCTCGCGCAACAGGCCCGAGACCGACATGGGGGCGACGCGCAGGGAGGCTCCGAAGCGGTCATGGCGTTCGTACCAGACGACGTCCCACTCGGAGCCGTTCGTGATCCGTTCCGCCACATCGTGAACGGTCTCGACGGAAGCCAGCGCCTGCTTGCGGACGGCGTCCTCGTCCTGGACGGACTTGTCGCGCGTGGCGCCGATGGAGGAGATCACCGTGCGGCAGGCGTCGCGCAGTGCCATGAGCGCGTACCCGAGCTCCTCCGGGATCTCCTCGAGGCGGCCGGGGAGGGCCAGCTCCATCAGTCGTTCGAAGCCCTCGGCGGCGGTCTGGAGCTGATCGGCGGCCTTCTCGTTGACGAGCTTCGCGGCGCGGCGCACCGCGCGGTTGACCTGGCCCGGGGTGAGCTCGCCGGTGGCGACGCCGGTGACCCGGGAGACCAGTTCGTGCGCCTCGTCGACGATCAGCACCTCGTGCTGGGGCAGGACCGGGGCGCCTTCGATGGCGTCGATCGCGAGCAGCGCGTGATTGGTGACGACGACCTCCGCCAGCTTGGCGCGCTCGCGGGCCATCTCCGCGAAGCACTCGGCGCCGTACGCGCACTTCGAGGCGCCCAGGCATTCGCGGGAGGACACCGACACCTGGGACCAGGCGCGGTCCGAGACGCCCGGCGTGAGGTTGTCGCGGTCGCCGGTCTCCGTCTCGTCCGCCCAGTCGCGCAGCCGCAGCAGGTCCTGGCCGAGCTTGCTGGTGGGTGCTGCCGCCTCGAACTGGTCGAAGAGGCCTTCCTCCTCGTCCTGCGGGACGCCCTCGTGCAGGCGGTGCAGACACAGGTAGTTCGACCGGCCCTTGAGCATCGCGAACTCAGGGCGGCGGCGCAGCAGCGGGTGGAGGGCCTCCACCGTGCGCGGCAGGTCCCGCTCCACGAGCTGGCGCTGCAGGGCCAGCGTGGCGGTCGCGACGACGACCCGCTCCCCGTGAGCGAGCGCCGGCACCAGGTAGCCCAGCGACTTTCCGGTGCCGGTGCCGGCCTGGACCAGGAGATGGGAACCGTCGTCGATCGCCTCCGCGACGGCTTCGGCCATGGCCACCTGGCCGGGGCGCTCCGTGCCGCCGACGGCAGTGACGGCAGCGTGCAGGAGTTCGGGGAGTGAGGGCTTCGTCATAGCGCGACCACCCTACGGCCCAGCACTGACAAACGGGTGATCAAGGCGGGGACGAGGGGTGTGATCAAGACGGAGGGCTCCTCGGATGAGAGGCGGGGTCGGGCCAGAGCTTGCGGCGGGGTGTTCCGGCCGGGACTGACAGGCTGGTTTTGCGGCCGGGGGTGAAGGCGGGGGTTCGGTCACGGGCCGAGAGGCCGGGGTGGCGTCTCGGGGATGCGCCGTGCTCCGGGCGGGACGCGAGTGGCGGGACCGGCGGGGGTCGGAGGCCGGTGCGGGGCAACGGGAAATCCGAGCGTCGCGAGTGGGAACCGGAGGGGCGCGAGCGGTGTACCACACGTGAAAGCGAAGTGACACAGCGCTACAACACTCGGCGCAGGGACCGGTCTCGGACCATGAGGGCGGCTCGCTTGGCGGGCAGGTCGATCTCGGCGGAGAAGCGGAAACCGGCGCTCAGGAAGGCGGAAACGGAGGCGGTGTTGCGAAGGTCGGGTTCCGCGATGACGCGTGCGCAGGCGGGTCTTCTGTCGAGGGTGAGATCGGCGACGGATCTGAGCAGGGCGCTGCCGAGGCGTCGCCCTCGGTGGGCGACAGGACCGATGAGGAGGTGGATTCCGGTGTCATGAGGCCTGGCGGGATAGTGGCGGGCCAGCGGGTCGAGGTCCGCCCGGTAGATCTCCCAGTAGCTCATGGGCGTGCCGTCCAGCACACCGATGCACGGGACGCTGCGGCCGTCGCCGGCGAGTTGGGCGCGAATGTGGTCCTCGGTCACGCTGTGCGGCCCGGACAGTTCCCAGAACGCCGCGACGGCGGGGTCGTTCATCCAGCGGCTGATGAGGGGCAGATCCCGTTCCAGGCGCACGGGCACCAGGTGGAACACGCCCGCAGAGGTGGCGATCGGACCCCAGTCCGCGACGCCGTCGAGCAGGTCGTCGTCGATCGTGGCGAGGGAGGCCCGGCTGGCGAGCGTGGCCACGCTGGGCCGCGGCACGCCGTGGGACTGCCTCCGGTCACCGGCGGTGTCCGTGACACCTTTCGCGAGGACGGAGGCGGTCTCCTCCTCCGCGAAGAGGGCGATGAGTTCGTCCGGCAAGCGCAGGTCGAGTGTGTCCTCGCAGTCCGTGCGTTCGCCGGTCGCGGTCCCCGTTCCGCTCGTGCCCTTACCGGTGCTCGGGTCCCGGGCGGACTCACCGGTGCCGGGGCCCGAGCCGGCTTGCGTGTTCCTGTGGACGTCGGTGGTGGGGGCTGCGGTACCGGCGTCGGCGCTCGCGTCGTCGGGAGGCACGGCAACGCTCCTCTCAGGGGGCGGGACAGGGCATGGTCCTCAGGGATGAAGGGAGTGAACGATCTTGAGGATGCTCGGCGTTCAGCAGTGCAGGGGGTTGGCGATGGTGACGTAGACGGACTGGGTGTCGACCGGGCCGACGAGTTCGTCGAGGCCGTGGAGCCGGGTCAGCAGGTTGGCCTTGCAGCGCAGCACGGGTGAGTCGAGCAGGTGGGCGGGGAGCGAGGTGCGCAGTCGGGCGGGACCGGACGCGATCTCCCGGAGGAAGCGCCGGAACGCGGCGAGGAGCAGGCGCTCGTCGGCCAGGTGCTGGGAGCCGAACGCGCCGATGAGGCCGCACACGTTGTTGATCGCCAGGTAATAGGCGAGACGCTCGTCCGCGACGCCGTCGGCAACGAAGGTGTCGCTGTGCTCTCCGATACCGGGGAGCCGGGCGTCGAGTTCGGTGCGCCGAGACGCACGGAAGTAGTAGCCCTGGTTGTCGCGGTAGCGACCGCCCGCCGGCCAGCCGTCGGCGTCCAGGAGGAGCAGAGTGTTCTGCTGGTGGGCCTCCAGGGCGACACCCGCCTCCGCGTCCAGCCACAGCACAGGACGTACGACGTGCTCGAGGTACCGCAGGAACCACTCGGCGGCAACGGCCACGAGGGGTCGGCCGGTACGGGCGGCGAGGCGCGTGACGACCTGGGCCAACCGGGACCGCATGGCCAGGCCGTGCGGGCCGGATGTGCAGGCGGCGGTGCCCGGTCGTGCACAGGGACGCGGGGCGACGAGTCCGGCCACGCAGGAGACGTCGTCGGTGGGACTGAAGGGGTTGTGCCGGATCACCACGTCGGCTCCGGGCACGGGCTCGCCGTCCGGCCCGTCCACCGCGATCCAGGCCGGGTCGCGGACGATGTCGAAGCCCGGATGCACGGCCCGCCACTGCTGGGACAGGCCGGTCCGCAGCAGGCGGTGGACCTCGACGCCCCGGTGGAGTTCCTTGCGGAGGTTCTCACGGCAGGAGTTGGTGATGCGCAGGCCGAGCGACAGCTTGAGCATGGCGGGTGCGCCGGTGCGGTGCACGGTTCGTACGGAGGAGGTGGGGTGCCAGGGGGCGCCGTGAGCGCCGAGTTCGCGCAGCGCCCCGGCATCCAACAGCGCCGCGATCCCCGGGCGGTGCCGCAGCTCACGCAGTTGCCAGGGGTGCATCGGCAGGGCCGCGTACCCGTCCGGCAGGGGCAGTCCGCTCCCGGCGAGGCGGGCGGTGAGCTGGGGCGCGGCGACACGGCGGCCCCGTTCGGTCCAGGCGGAGTCGGTGGCCAGTGCGGAGGGGGCGACAGCCATCCAGTGCAGGGGGAAGGAGCCGTGTGATTCGGGCGAGTACGGACGGGCTTCTGCTTCGGAGAAGCCCTCGCGGCTCTTCGGGGTGGGGTGCAGCGGGTGTCCGAGGACGAGGGCCTGTTCCGCGGTCAGGAAGAGGTCTGGGCTGGAGGCCGGGTGGTCTCGGTGGTCGCTGATGAAAGTGGCGACGCGGCGGGTGGAGTCGGCGACCCGGGCGACGAGGTCGGCAGCGTCGGCGACTGCGGGGAGAGGGGTGGCTGGGGTGGGGAAGGGGGCTGTGCCCGGGGTGGGACGACCTGGGTGCCGCTCGGCGTCTGGGCCGGGGTCCGAATGCGTGGGGGTGAAACCCGGGGTCAGGAGCGAGTCGTTCGCCGCTGCCGCCCTCAGTGCGTCCGCCGCCCAGGCCTCTTGCGGACCGCTTCCCCGGGCCGGCGCCTCTCGGGTGAGCAGGGCGGCGACCGTGACCGCGTCGGCCGGTGGGGCATCGTCGGGGGCGTCGGCCAGATGCGGGAGGCCGAAGCGGTGCCAGCCTGTCGGGGACCAGTAGTGGACGGGAACCAGCAAGGCCGTTCCGCTGGCGGGGAGGGGGATGTGGAGCAGGCCGTTGTCGGGGGCGGGCAGGTCGGTCTCGCGCACCCAGCAGCGCAGGAGGGCCTCCACGGCCGCCGCTTGGGCCGCGATGTGCGGGTCGGGGTGGTCCAGGAGGTCGGTGCCGGTATCGCGCAACCGCTCCGCGCTCTGCGTTCCTCTCTTCTGGTGAGGGACCGACAGGGCCATGGGCCGGCCCGGTGCCTGCGCTCGGGGGGTGCTGGGGAGGCCGGTCCGGCTGGACGCCGAGGCGCGCTCGTCGGGCGCGGGGGTGGTGTTCAAGAGGGTTCCTCGTCGGTGGTTCAGGGTCGTGCGGTGCCGGCCGGGAAGTTGCCGGGACCAGTTCGACCGTGCGCTCAGATGTCGTGCGGAGGCGGTGTCGTTCCGCCGGAGGGAAGGTGCAGAGATGTTCCCGTCGAAGTGAAAGGGGAACGAGCTGGCGCGGCTGTGCGGGGGCCGCTGGTCACCCCGTTCGCTCGGCGTGCGTGGAAGGACGGGCTTCGCCGCGTGGCCGGCGCGGTGTGGATGGCTGGTCCTGACGGGTGTGGCTCCGGGCCACCGCCTGGACCGCGTCGGCCAGTCGGTCGAGCACCGCAGTGGCCTGCTCGTCGCTGATCGTCAGGGGTGGGAGCAGCCGGACGACACTCGCGTGGCGGCCGCCGAGTTCGACGATCAGGCCGCGCCGCAGGCACTCCTCCTGGACGGCGGCGGCGAGGCGGGGAGCGGCGGGACGAGGCCCACGCGCAGGGCCCGGCACCACTGGCAGATCGGCGCCCACGTGTCCGGCGCCGAGGGTCAACGAGGCGTCGGCTCCGGGAACCGCGGAAGGTCCCGGGCAACCCGCTCCGCCGACGGTCCCCCGAGCCACCGCCCCACCGCCCAGGGCACCGTAACCACCCGCTGGAGCCATCCGAATGCCGGGCTGGCCTCGGGAATCCGGCCCGGCCGAACCATCAACCAGGACACCGGTGGCACCGGCATTCTCCAGAGCCGCCTTCGCCCCACCACTCCGCTGATCAAGGGCACCCCTGCCGTCGACCCCCCACCCCGTGTCTCCGGGCTCCGACTCCGCATCCACGAACTCGACGCCGATCATCAGCCCGCGTCCTCGTACGTCACCGATGCCGGGGTACTGCGCTGCGAGCTCCCGGAGTTGGGTGAGCATGCGGGAGCCCAGGGTGGCCGCGCGTGCGGAGAGACGGTTTTCGCGGACGTACGCGAGGGTGGCCGTGCCCGCGGCCATGGCGAGCTGGTTGCCGCGGAACGTGCCGGCGTGGGCGCCCGGTTGCCAGACGTCGAGGTCGTCTCGGTAGACCACGACGGCAAGCGGCAGGCTGCCGCCGATGGCCTTGGACAGCACCATCACGTCGGGCGTGACGCCGCTGTGGTCCACCGCCCAGAAGGCACCGGTGCGCCCGACCCCCGTCTGGACCTCGTCGGCGATCAGCGGGATGGAGCGGGCGGCCGTGATCTGCCGCAGGCGCCGCACCCAGGCGTCCGGCGACGGAATCACCCCGCCCTCGCCCTGGACGGGTTCGACGATCACCCCGGCCGGCAGGGGCACCCCCGACTCGGGGTCGTCGAGGACGGACTCGGTCCAGCAGGCGGGGAGTTCGGCTCCGCGCTCACCTCCGACGCCGAACGGGCAGCGGTAGTCCTGCGGATAGGGCAGGCGGGCCACTCGCACGTCGTGGGCACCGCCGGACGCGTCGCACGCGCCCGCGGTCATTCCGTGGTAGGCGCCGGTGAACGCGATCATGCCGGTACGCCCGGTCGCGGCCCGGACGAGTTCGAAGGCGGCTTCCACCGCGTCGGTGCCTGCCGGTCCGCAGAACTGCACGCGCGCGCGGTCGCGGAGGCCGGACGGCAGGGTGCGGAACAGTTCGGTGAGGAAGGCGTCCTTGACGGGTGTCGCCAGGTCGAGCACGTTCAGCGGGGCGCCGGAGTCGATGACCTTGCGGATCGCCTCCAGCACGACCGGGTGGTTGTGACCGAGCGCGAGTGTTCCCGCGCCGGAGAGACAGTCCAGGTAGCGGCGGCCGTCCGCCCCCTCGATGGTCAGGCCGCGTGCCCGCACCGGCACGATCGGCAGGGCTCGGGCGTAGGTACGGGCCGCGGACTCCCGTGCGGACCGCCGTCGCAGAATGCCCTCGTGCGCGGCTCCCGGGCCACGGGGCCCCTCGTCAACGGCGCACTCGGCGACGGCCTTCGCAGACGGCACAGACGTACGCCCCACCACTCCCCGTCCTCCCACGGCCACCCCCGCGCTCTGTCAGAGGCGAGTCGGTTCGGTGTCTCGCCTGGCTACGGGCACAAGGGGCTGCCCTCGGACAGCAGACCCCCACCGCTACCAACCGCGGTCCGTTCCACGGGTTACGGGTCAAAGAGGAAGTACGCGGCCTGTCACGCGTACTCACGGCTTCCGTACCGGCACAGAAGCCCGGGCCCTCCCAGCCCGCCTCGGTGCGCGGTGCCGCGTGTGGCTCACCGCCCGGCGCGGTCACCCGCTCCTTCGGACCGGCCGCTCGACGGTAGGTGTCCGTCGATGCGCTCGCCGTGGATCGGCCTGGCGTGCCCGGCACCTCGCCGACGCGGCTTGGCCCTGCCGTACGAAAGCGGTGCGTCTGCGGATGATGTGCCAGGTCAGACGGCTTGTAGCCGAACCGTTGCCGTTCCGTCGGCACTCCCCCGCAGCGAGCGCATAGTGTGTGGTGCCGTCCCGGACCACGCCGTGAGGTCGACCCGAACTCCGCGTGGGAGCAGGGCGCGAGCACGGCTGAGGCACCAAGTACGTTCACACCAGGGGGAGTCAGATCATGCGATCCATACGGCCGTCGTCCACCGCTCGCCGAAGGAGGACGCCGCGCCGCAGCACCTCCCCCGTGCTGACCGCCGTGGCCCTCGCCTCGGCGCTCGCGCTCACCGCCACCGCCTGCCAGTCGGGTGACGCCGCGGCGGGCGGAGAGGCCTCGGCGTCCGCAACCGCCGGCTCCGACGACGGCAAGCTGAGGATCCCGGACGACATCAGGGACCGGCTCAAGGAGCACGGGATCGACATCGACAAGTGGAAGAACGGCGCCTGGAAGAACTGGGACAGGGACGACTGGCTGCGCGAGGCCAACGAGTTCATCAACCCCATCATCGAGGGCCTGTGGGACCCGGACCGCATGCGGGAGGCCGAGGAACCGGACGACCAGGGTGTCGACGACAGCGACCTCTCCGGTGACCAGGGTGTGACCGACCCGGAGCCGCGGCCGGTCCAGGCGCAGGCCGTGCCGCCGTCGTACCACGCCAACGCCCCCACGGCGGGCAAGGTGTTCTTCGACTCCCCCGAGGGCACGATGGTGTGCTCGGCGACGGTCGTGCAGGACCCGGCGCATCCCGGCAAGTCCAACCTGGTGTGGACGGCGGGGCACTGTGTGCACGCGGGCAAGAAGGGCGGCTGGTACCGCAACATCGCGTTCGTGCCGTCGTACAACGACAAGGGCATGTCCAGCGCGCAACTCCAGGACGCCGCGCGTGAGGAGGTCGCTCCCTACGGTGTCTGGTGGGGCGACTGGGCGCAGACCTCCGACCAGTGGATCGAGCAGGGCGGCGCGACGGGCGGCGACGGCGCCTCGTACGACTTCGCCGTCATCCACGTGACGCCGGAGGAGGGCAGCGGCGGCAAGTCGCTGGAGGAGACGGTCGGTTCGGCGCTCCCGGTGGACTTCAAGGCCCCGGCCGTGCCGCAGGTCAAGAGCGTGACCGCGATCGGCTACCCCGCCGCGCCGCCGTACGACGGCCAGACGCTGTACCGGTGCCAGGACCGGCCGGGACGGCTGTCGCTCAGCGCTTCCGACCCGACGATGTATCGCATCGGCTGCTCCATGACCGCCGGTTCGTCCGGCGGCGGCTGGGTCGCGACCGGCTCGGACGGCAAGCCGGCGCTCGTCTCCAACACCTCGATCGGCCCGGTGACGTCGGGCTGGCTGGCGGGCCCGCGGCTCGGCGCGGAGGCCAAGGGCGTGTACGACGGCGTCAGCGAGAAGTTCGCCGACCGGTGACGATCGGGCGCACCCTGGCAGCCGGCTGAGCCGAAGCCGGAAGGACGGCGGCCGGTGATTCCGACAAGCTGGAGGCCCGCTCCCTCGCGGTCAGCGGGGAGCGGGCCTTCCGGCTGTGGGCGTCAGACGACGGGAGCCGGAGCGTCAGACAGCGGGAACCGGCGCCGGAGCGTACCGCGTGAGCTCCGCGGCCAGCTCCTCGTGCACCCGCACCTTGAGCAGGGTGCCCTCCGCGGTGTGTTCCTCGGAGATCACCTCGCCCTCGTCGTGGGCGCGGGCGACCAGCTTGCCGTGGGTGTACGGCACGAGCGCCTCGATCTCGACCGACGGCCTCGGCAGCTCGTTGTCGATGAGCGAGAGCAGCTTGTCGATGCCCTTGCCGGTACGGGCCGACACCGCGATCGAGTGCTTCTCGACCCGCAGGAGCCGCTGAAGGGTCAGCGGGTCGGCCAGATCGGCCTTGTTGATCACGACGATCTCGGGTACGTCGGTGGCGCCGACGTCCCTGATCACCTCGCGCACGGCGGCCAGCTGCTCCTCCGGGTTCGGGTGCGAACCGTCCACCACGTGCAGGATCAGGTCGGACTCGCCGACCTCCTCCATCGTGGAGCGGAACGCCTCGACCAGGTGGTGCGGCAGATGGCGCACGAAACCGACCGTGTCGGCCAGCGTGTACAGCCGCCCGCTCGGCGTCTCGGCCCGGCGCACGGTCGGGTCGAGGGTCGCGAACAGGGCGTTCTCCACCAGCACGCCCGCGCCCGTGAGGCGGTTGAGCAGCGAGGACTTGCCGGCGTTGGTGTAGCCCGCGATGGCGACCGAGGGCACCTTGTGGCGCTTGCGCTCCTGGCGCTTGATGTCGCGGCCGGTCTTCATCTCCGCGATCTCCCGGCGCATCTTCGCCATCTTCTCGCGGATCCGGCGCCGGTCCGTCTCGATCTTGGTCTCACCGGGACCACGGGTGGCGAGACCGCCGCCCTTGCCGCCGCCCATCTGCCGGGACAGCGACTGACCCCAGCCTCGCAACCTCGGCAGCATGTACTGCATCTGCGCGAGCGCGACCTGCGCCTTGCCCTCCCGGGACTTGGCGTGCTGGGCGAAGATGTCCAGGATCAGGGCCGTACGGTCGACGACCTTGACCTTGACGACGTCTTCGAGGTGGATGAGCTGGCCCGGGCTGAGCTCACCGTCGCAGATGACGGTGTCCGCGCCCGTCTCGAGGACGATGTCGCGCAGCTCCTCGGCCTTGCCGGAGCCGATGTACGTCGCCGCGTCGGGCTTGTCGCGGCGCTGGATCACGCCGTCGAGGACGAGGGCGCCGGCCGTCTCCGCGAGGGCGGCGAGCTCCGCGAGAGAGTTCTCCGCGTCCTGCACGGTTCCCGAGGTCCACACGCCGACGAGCACGACGCGCTCCAGGCGGAGCTGGCGGTACTCGACCTCGGTGACGTCCTCGAGCTCGGTGGAGAGGCCCACGACGCGGCGCAGAGCCGCGCGCTCGGAGCGGTCGAACTGGTCGCCGTCCCGCTCTCCGTCGATCTCGTGGCTCCAGGCGACGTCCTCTTCCATCAGGGCATCGGCCCGAAGGCCCTCGGGATAGGTGTACGCGAGGCGCTTGGTGTCCTGGGAAGGGGAAGAAGAGGAGGTCATTGGGTCCTTACGTCGATGGGAAACCGTCTGCGGCGACGGAGCGGAGCTTCGGATGCCTCGGCGAGCCTCGGCCGGTTCGGAGTGAATCCGTCACTGCTCACAACGCACGAGTACCCCGGGAGATTCCCGCGTCCCGTGCGCGCCGACCTCACGATGGTCGCACGGCACGCCCCGTCTCGTCACCGTGTTATCACGCGCCCGGCTCCCCCGGACGCGCCCGCCCCCCGGACTCACCCCGTCCCGGACACGGCCGCCAACCGGACGCCTCCCGCCCTCCCCGGCGTCCCCCGAGCACCCGCCCTCCCCAGACGTCCCCCCGCTCCGACCCAGCCGCCTGACCGCACGCCCCACCACCCCCTTGCCCCCGACTAACCCGACACGCCCGCCCCCCTCACCAGCGCGCCCCGCTTCATCGCTGCGGTGTCCTTCCCCCCTCGGGCCGCCTTCCAGCCCGCGTGACCGGGCATCGGCGGGGTCTTCTCGCCGTACAGCCACGCCTGGAGGAAGCCACCCAGGTCACGCCCGGCGACCTCGGAGGCGAGCCGGACGAAGTCACCGGTCGTGGCCGTGCCGTCCCGGTGGCGGTCCACCCAGAACCGCTCCAGGCGCTCGAAGGCAGGGCGGCCGATCTCCTGGCGCAGGGCGTACAGCACGAGCGCGGCGCCGTCGTAGACGTTCGGCCGGAAGATGCCGATCTTCTGCCCGGGCTTCGGAGCCTTGGGCGCCGCGGGCGGCCCGCCGGACGCCCGCCAGCGGTCGGAGGCGCCGTACGCGGCCTTCATGCGCGCCTCCAGCGACTTGCCCGCCTTCTCCTCCGCGTACAGGGCCTCGTACCAGGTGGCGTGCCCTTCGTTGAGCCACAGGTCGGACCAGGCACGGGGGCTGACGCTGTCGCCGAACCACTGGTGGGCCAGCTCGTGCACCATGATCGACTCGACGTACCACTTGGGGTAGGAGGACCCGGTGAAGAGTCCCCGCTCGAAGAGGGCCAGGGTCTGCGTCTCGAGTTCGAAGCCGGTGGTGGCGTCGGCCACGAGCAGGCCGTACGTCTCGAAGGGGTAGGCGCCGACCTTGCTCTCCATCCAGGCGATCTGGTCGGGGGTCTTCTGCAGCCACGGTTCGAGGGCGGCGCGGTGTTCGGTCGGCACGACGTCCCGGACGGGCAGGCCGCGCGGGCCGGTGCGGTGCAGGACCGTGGAGCGGCCGATGGAGACCTGCGCGAGTTCGGTGGCCATGGGGTGCCGGGTCCGGTACGTCCAGGTCGTCGTCCCGCCGGACCTGTCCACGTCGGTGGGCAGGCCGTTGGCGACGGCCGTGTGGTCGTCGGGCGCGGTGACCCGGATGGTGAAGAGCGCCTTGTCGGAGGGGTGGTCGTTGCACGGGAACACCAGATGGGCGGCGTCGGCCTGGTTGGCCATGGCGAGACCGTCGGCGGTGCGCACCCAGCCGCCCTCCCGGCCCTTCGGAGAGGCGGGGTCGCTGGTGTGCCACACGGTGATCCGCATCCAGTTGCCCCGGGAGACCGGCTCCTCGGGCGTGATCACGAGGTCCTCGCCGGCGTCGGCGAACGCGGCGGGCCGGCCGTCGACCTGGACGGAGTGGACCGTGCCGTGGGCGAAGTCGAGGTTGACGCGGTCCAGGTCGGCGGTCGTCCAGGCGTCGATCGTGGTGACGGCCTGGAGGGGCTCGGTGTTGGCGCCCGGGTAGCGGAAGGCGAGGTCGTACGCGGCCACGTCGTATCCGGGGTTGCCCAGGTACGGGAAGAGGCGGTCGCCGACCCCGAGCGGGACCGCGGGGGCTCCGGCGGCCACCAGGCAGAGGGAGACGGCGGAGGCCAGCAGCGCCGCGGCCGTACGACGGCGGAGGCGGGGGCCCTGGGAGCGGAGCGGAGTGCGCGGCATGCACCACGGCTACCAGCGCGCGCGTGCGCCGCGGCGGCGACGCGCGACCGGCCCACCCGAACCGGGGAACGTCGCCTGCGCCGGGTGCCGAGGGGACGCCGGCTACGAGCGTGACTGCGCCTGCGCGTGGGCGCGGCTCACGTCGTACACGCCGGCCACGTTGCGCATCGCCCGCATGAGGACGGGCAGGTGGGCGGCGTCCGGCAGCTGGACGGTGTACGTGTGGCGTACGCGCTGCTGCGTGGGGGGTTCCACGGTCGCGGAGACGATCTCGGCGCCTTCGCCGGCCATCGCCTCGGTGAGGTCGGCGAGCAGATGGGGACGAACGAACGATTCGGCGACCAACGTGACCCGGCACTCGGTGGTGTCGCCCCAGCGCACGACGGTCTCCGCGCGCCCCGCGCTCCGCATGCGCGCCACCGCCGCGCACCCGACACGGTGCACGGTCACCACTCCGCCGCGCACGACGAAGCCGGTGACCTCGTCGGGCGGTACGGGCGTGCAGCAGCCGGCGAGCCGTACGGTCGCGCCGGGCCGGTCGACGAGGACACTGGCGGCGCGGCCGTCGGCGGACCCCTCGACGCTCGGGCCGGCGGCCGGGCCCTCAGTGCCGGAGCCCTGACCGGCGGGCCCGTCCGCGCCGGGCCGGAAGGCCGTCACGGGTTCCTCGGGCACGGGCGAGCCGTCCTGCGCCGGGTGGGTGGCCAGCCAGCGCTGGATGGCGATCCGGGCGGCGGGCGTGTGGGCGTGCTCCAGCCACTCCCTGGAGGGCCCGGAGGCCGGGTCCTGGCCCATGAGGAGCTGGACGGTGTCGCCGTCCCTCAGGACGGTGCTCAGGGTCGCCAGACGGCCGTTGACGCGGGCGCCGATGCACGCGTGCGCGTCCTCGCCGTACTGCGCGTAGGCGGCGTCCACGCAGGTCGCCCCCTCGGGCAGGCCCAGCGTGCCGCCGTCGGGCCGGAAGACGGTGATCTCGCGGTCCTGGGCGAGGTCCTCGCGCAGGGTGGACCAGAAGGTGTCCGGGTCGGGTGCGGCCCGCTGCCAGTCGAGGAGCCGGGAGAGCCAGCCGGGCCGGGTGGGGTCGACGCGTTCGCCGTCGGCCGGGTCGTCGGGCGCGGGCGCGTACGGGTTGCCGAGGGCGACGACACCGGCCTCGGCGACCTTGTGCATCTGGTGCGTGCGGACGAGGACCTCGACGACCTGTCCGTCCTCGCGCGCGACGGCGGTGTGCAGCGACTGGTAGAGGTTGAACTTCGGTACGGCGATGAAGTCCTTGAACTCCGAGACGACCGGCGTCATACAGGTGTGCAGTTCGCCCAGGACGGCGTAACAGTCGGCGTCCTCGTTGACGAGCACCAGCAGGCGCCCGAAGTCGGCGCCGCGCAGCCGGCCGCGTTTGCGGGAGACGCGGTGCACGGAGACGAAGTGGCGGGGCCGGATGAGGACCTCGGCCGGGATGCCGGCCTCCTTCAGGACTTTGCGCGTCTCGTCGGCGACCTCGGCGAGCGGGTCGTCCGCGCGGGAGGCGTTATCGACGATCAACGCCCTGGTGCGCTCGTACTCCTCCGGGTGCAGGATCGCGAAGACGAGGTCTTCCAGCTCGGTCTTGAGGGCCTGTACGCCGAGCCTTTCGGCGAGCGGGATGAGGACGTCACGGGTCACCTTGGCGATGCGCTCCTGTTTCTCGGGGCGCATCACGCCGAGGGTGCGCATGTTGTGCAGCCGGTCGGCGAGTTTGATCGACATCACCCGCACGTCGTTGCCGGTGGCGACGAGCATCTTGCGGAAGGTCTCGGGCTCGGCGGCGGCGCCGTAGTCGACCTTCTCCAACTTGGTGACGCCGTCGACGAGATAGCGGACCTCCTCGCCGAACTGCTCCCCCACCTGATCGAGGGTCACCTCGGTGTCCTCGACGGTGTCGTGGAGCAGGGAGGCCGTCAAGGTGGTGGTCTCGGCGCCGAGTTCGGCGAGGATCAGGGTCACGGCGAGCGGGTGCGTGATGTACGGCTCGCCGCTCTTGCGCATCTGGCCGCGGTGCGAGGACTCGGCCAGGACGTAGGCGCGGCGCAGGGGTTCCAGGTCGGCGTCGGGGTGGTGGGCACGGTGGGCCTCGACGACATGGCTGATGGCGTCGGGCAGCCGGTCGCGGGCGGCGGGCCCGAGCAGCGCGGCCCGGCCCAGGCGGCGCAGGTCGAGGCGTGACCGGGCCTTCCTGCGTGGCGCGGTGGGCACTACCGGGCCTGGGCTCGCAGGGTTCGTGGCATCCGCGCTCATGGGCACCTCCGGCTGCGTGGACCGGCGGACGGGGTGCCCCAGGGCGTACGGAGGCACCGGGGATGGCGACCGGATCCCCCGTCCGGGCCGGTGCTTGATGCTATCGAGCCCAGCACGCGCGCCTGACCGCCTCTCGCCGAGCGTGAAACGGATCACCCATTCGAGCGAAGGCCTGCGGGGTGACGTTTCTGCACCGCGAGGCGCGCGGCGAGAAGCGGTTTCCGGCCACCTGGCGTGAAGCAGCCGGTAACGCACCCTGAACGAACCGGGTACCGTGCCGGTGTCAGGCCCTCCGGCGGACGGCGTCCTCCAGCCACTCAGCGTCGATCTCGCCCTCGGCGACGATCACCGCGGGGCCGGTCATCTCGATCTCGCCGTCGGGGCGCTCGGTGATCACGAGTGTTCCGCCGGGGACGTCCACGGTGTACGTCGCCGGGGTGCCCGAGACCGCCGGGTCGATGCCGTCGCGGCGGGCGGTGGCCACAGCGACCGCGCACGCGCCCGTGCCGCAGGAGCGGGTCTCGCCGGCGCCGCGCTCGTGCACGCGCATCGCCACGTGCCGCGGACCGCGGTCGACCACGAACTCGACGTTCACACCGTCCGGGTAGGCGGCGGCCGGGCTGAACGGCGGCGGGGAGTGCAGGTCGCCGGCGTGCCCGAGGTCGTCGACGAAGGCCACCGCGTGCGGGTTGCCCATGTTCACGTTCCGCGCGGGCCAGCTGCGCTCGCCGACGCTCACCGTGACGTCCCCCTCGGGCAGCAGCGCGCGGCCCATGCCGACGGTGACGTCACCGTCCTTCGCCAGGTGCACGGTCTTCACGCCGCCGCGCGTGGCCACCGCGAGGTCCCCCTCGGCGACGTGTCCGGCGCGCTGGAGGTACCGCGCGAACACCCGCACGCCGTTGCCGCACATCTCCGCGACGGAGCCGTCGCCGTTGCGGTAGTCCATGAACCACTCCGCGTCGGCCGCCATGTGCCGGGCCTCCGGGTGCGCCGCGGACCGCACCACGTGCAGCAGTCCGTCACCGCCGATGCCGGCGCGGCGGTCGCACAGGGCGGCGACGGCGGCCGGGGGCAGGTCGATGACGTTGTCGGGGTCCGGGACGATCACGAAGTCGTTCTCGGTGCCGTGCCCCTTGAGGAAGGCGATCCGCGTGCTCATTCCTCGATCGTACGGGGTGGGTACGACAGACCGACGTGGGCGTCAGCCACGCAGCCGGGCGACTCTCCACACCGCCAGGACGACCACCGCGGCGACCACCACGACGTACGCGGCCACGACCCGCCAGTCGAGTCTGCGCCCGGAACCCCGGGCCGGCAGGCCCGGCCAGGTGTAGCCGACGCGGCGGGCGGCCATCATGCCCCAGCCGGCCGCGCACGAGCAGATCAGCAGTCCCAGCATGGCGATCACGGCCCCGCTGTCGCCGAAGTCGAAGGCGAGCGGGAAGGCGAACATCAGGGAGCCGACCGCGGCCAGGCCCACGATGGGCGCGAGCTGCCAGAGCCGCAGCCTGCGCTGTGGACGCAGCTCGACCTCGACCTCGCCGCCCAGCATCTCGTCGGGCTCGGGGCCGTCGTCGGTCACGCCGCCCTGCGTCTCGTCGGGCCCGTCGGAGCTGAGACGGCCCGCCTCCTGCTCCGGTTCGCTCCGGTCGACGGGAACGGGTTCGGTGCTCTGTGCGGTGTCGCGAGGGCCGGCCTCCATCGCCACGCGCCCTCCCAACTAGGACTCCACTTGGTCGATCGAAGCTCGATGATGGCACGGCACGACAGGGCTCGATGACGGCCTGGACGTCCCGATGCCATGACGTGATCAGGCTGTAACCGGTCGTTCGACCAAGGACAGCGCGACCTGCGGAAGTTCCGTGAGGTCCGCCGCGGCCCCACTCAACCAGTGCACCCGCGGATCGCGCCTGAACCACGAATCCTGACGGCGCGCGAAGCGTTTGGTGGCACGTACGGTCTCGGCCCGGGCCTCCTCCAGCGTGCACTCCCCGGCGAGCGCCGCGAGCACCTGCTGGTATCCCAGCGCGCGCGAGGCCGTACGCCCCTCGCGCAACCCCTGCGCCTCCAGTGCGCGCACCTCGTCGACCAGGCCGGCCTCCCACATCCGGTCCACCCGGCGCGTGATGCGCTCGTCCAGCTCGGGGCGGGCGACGTCGACGCCGATCTGGAGGGTGTCGTAGACGGAGTCGTGGCCGGGGAGGTTGGCGGTGAAGGGCTTGCCGGTGATCTCGATGACCTCCAGGGCCCGGACGATGCGGCGGCCGTTGCTCGGCAGGATGGCGCGCGCCGCCTCCGGGTCGGCGGCGGCCAGGCGGGCGTGCAGGGCGCCGGAGCCGCGCAGCGCCAGCTCCTCCTCCAGGCGGGTCCGGACCTCGGGATCGGTGCCGGGGAACTCCAGGTTGTCGACGGCCCCGCGCACGTACAGGCCGGAGCCGCCGACCAGGATCGGCCAGCGGCCCTCGGCGAGCAGCGCGTCGATCCGCCGCCGGGCGAGGCGCTGGTACTCGGCGACGGACGCCGTGACCGTCACGTCCCAGATGTCCAGCAGGTGGTGGGGGACGCCACCGCGCTCCTCGGGCGTCAGCTTGGCGGTGCCGATGTCCATCCCTCGGTAGAGCTGCATGGAGTCGGCGTTGACGACCTCGCCGCCGAGCTGTTGGGCCAGGAAAACGCCCAGATCCGACTTTCCGGCCGCGGTCGGTCCGACGACGGCGATGACGCGGGGGGCGGGGGGTGCACTGCTCACCGACACAGTCTCGCAAACCTCGCACCGTGACCTCGAACGAGTTACGTGACGGTGCGGGCGCGAGGTCGTTGCCCGTTGCGAGGTTCCTGCCGCCGGATCACAGAGGCGGTGGCCCGGCCGGCGCAAACGGACGCACCGGGCGACGCGGGATTTCGCCCGCACGAGTAACGTTGGAGTGGATATGGGCGTTTTTGCACGGCTTCTTCGGAGGTCGAAGGCCACGGGGGAGGCACCGGCCACCGAGGCCGCGGCCGAGACTTCGGCAACCGGGCCCGCGGCGGAGGAGAAGTCCGAGGCGGCTGAGGCGAAGGGGTCCTCCTCCGAGGCGGCGGGGACGACGGGGACGGAGCCGACGGCGGATTCCGCCCAGGGCACCGGCACCGAGGGAGTCGAGATCCCCAGGCAGCAGTCCACCGAGGAGGCGGCCGACAACGAGGCCGGCGAGGGCGCCCGCGCGTAACCCGCCTCGCGAGGGAAGGTGAACCATGGGTCTCCTGGACAACGTGAAGGCCAAGCTGGGCCCGGCCAAGGCCAAGGTCTCCGACCTGGCGCTGCGGCACGAGGACAGGATCCAGCACGGCCTGGACAGGGCTGCCCAGGTCGTCGACAAGAGGACCAAGGGCAAGTACAGCGACAGGATCCAGAAGGGCACGGGCAGGGCCAAGGGGGCCATGGACCGACTCGCGCACAAGGGCGACACCGGACCGGAGACGGGCGGCACCACACCGCCGGCCGCGCCACCGCCCACTTCCTGAACGGCGCATCGACGGACGGCCGCGGAGCACGAGGGCTCCCGGCCGTCCGCCGTATCCGGCATCGGTACGGCCCGCAGTGTCGCCGCGGTGCGGCCCGCCCCGGCGGCTCGGCTCGCCTCCTCCTGCGGTTCCGCTCGCCCCGTCGCCACGGTGCGGCGCCCGTCTCCGCGGTGGGGCACGCCTCTGCCTGCGATTCCCCTCGCCCCGTCGCCGGGGGCGGTTCGACGCGGCCCCGCGGTTCCGCACGCCTCCGCCCGCGATTCGGCCCACCCGTCGCTACGGTGCGGTTCGACGCGGCCCCGCGGTTCGGCACACCTTCCTCCGCGATTCGGCCCGTCCGTCGCTACGGTGCGGTTCGACGCGCCCCCGCGGTTCGGCACACCTTCCTCCGCGATTCGGCCCGTCCGTCGCTACGGTGCGGTTCGACGCGCCCCCGCGGTTCGGCACACCTTCCTCCGCGATTCGGCCCGTCCGTCGCTACGGTGCGGCTCGCCCCCGCCTGCGATTCGGCCCACCCGTCGCTACGGTGTGGCTCGCCCCGACGCTGCGGTTCCCGCTCGCCCGTCCCGGCGAATCGGCCCGCCCGTCAGCGCCGGTTCCTACGACCAGGCCGCCACGACGTACCCCACGCCGTACGGCGCGTCCTCGTACAGCAGTGCCCCGTCGAGGGGCGTGCTGCCGGCGGCGCCCGCGAGGACCTGCCACGGAGCCCGGCCCGACACCTTGAGCTCCCGTGCCAGCTCGGTGTCCAGCGCCTCCAGCGCGGTCACGTCCGCCGTGCCCAGCGCACGCGCCACCTGTGCGTCGAAGTATTCCGCCCGCTCGTCTAGGTACCCCGGTGCCTTGAGCGAGCGGCACGCGCTGGCGTCACCCATCACCAGCAGTGCCACCCGCTCGGGCCGCCCGCCGATCTCCCTGCCGATCTGGATGCACCGCTCGGGCGCGAGAGGTCCCCCCACGGCGAGCCCCTCGATCGGGGCGTCGGCCCACCCGGTCCGCTCCAGCAGCCACGCCGCCACGGCGAGGGAGTACGGCAGCCGCCGCTCGCCTCCCGTGTCGTTGCCCGCGCCCAGGCGCACGTCCACGTCCACGCCGAAACCGCGGAACGATCCCCGCGCGCCCTCCGGGTACTGTTCGGGCCCGGCGCTGTCCGCGGGTCCCACGACCACGAGCCGGTCGGGCCGGGCGGCGGCGAGCACGCCGAGCGCGTCCGTGCACGCGGTGCGCGCCGCGTCCAGCTCGGGTGCGGCGCCCGCGGCGACCTCCGGGACCAGCAGGGGCGGGCAGGGGCAGACTGCGGCGGCGACAAGCATGATCGGCAGCGTAACCCGGAGGTGACGTCCTCGATGGAGCGGCCCGCGTCGCCTCGTCGCCGTGGACCGGGTGGGAGAGCTGGTGCAGCGGGCGGTCGCCCCCGTGGCGCGGCAGGACCTCAGTCGCAGCCGCAGCCGCTTCCCGTGGCGACCGGCAGCTGCTGTGGCACCCCGATCTTGGGAAGGCCGAGCATGACGCCGGCCGGCTTGGCGGCCTTCTCGGCGTTGCGCTTCTCCCAGGCGTCGCCCGCGCGCGTGCGGCGCACGTGCAGCACGGGGCCCTCGGCGAGGAGGTGGTGCGGGGCGGCGTAGGTGACCTCGACGGTGACCACGTCGCCGGGGCGGATCTCCTGCTCCGGCTTGGTGAAGTGCACCAGGCGGTTGTCGGGGGCGCGGCCGGACAGGCGGTGGGTGGTGCCGTCCTTGCGGCCCTCGCCCTCGGCGACCATCAGCTCCAGGGAGCGGCCGACCTGCTTCTTGTTCTCCTCCCAGGAGATCTCCTCCTGGAGGGCGACCAGACGCTCGTAGCGCTCCTGGACGACCTTCTTGGGGATCTGGCCGTCCATCTCGGCGGCCGGGGTGCCCGGGCGCTTGGAGTACTGGAAGGTGAACGCCTGGGCGAACCGCGCCTCGCGCACCACGTGCAGCGTCTGCTCGAAGTCCTCCTCGGTCTCGCCGGGGAAGCCCACGATGATGTCGGTGGTGATGGCCGCGTGCGGGATGGCCTCGCGCACCTTGCGGATGATGTTCAGGTACCGCTCCTGGCGGTAGGAGCGGCGCATCGCCTTGAGGACGGTGTCCGAACCGGACTGCAGCGGCATGTGCAGCTGCGGCATCACGTTCGGCGTCTCGGCCATGGCGGCGATGACGTCGTCGGTGAAGTCGCGCGGGTGCGGGGAGGTGAAGCGCACCCGCTCCAGACCGTCGATCGTCCCGCAGGCGCGCAGCAGTTTGCTGAAGGCCTCGCGGTCGCCGATGTCGGAGCCGTAGGCGTTGACGTTCTGGCCGAGCAGGGTGATCTCGGAGACGCCCTCGCCGACCAGGGCCTCGATCTCGGCCAGGATGTCGCCGGGCCGGCGGTCCTTCTCCTTGCCGCGCAGCGCGGGGACGATGCAGAAGGTGCAGGTGTTGTTGCAGCCGACGGAGATGGAGACCCAGGCCGCGTAGGCACTCTCGCGCCGGGTCGGCAGCGTGGAGGGGAACGCCTCCAGCGACTCGGCGATCTCGACCTGCGCCTCCTCCTGCACGCGCGCGCGTTCCAGCAGGACGGGCAGCTTGCCGATGTTGTGCGTGCCGAAGACGACGTCCACCCAGGGCGCCCGCTTCACGATGGTGTCGCGGTCCTTCTGCGCCAGACAGCCGCCGACCGCGATCTGCATCCCGGGCCGCCTGGCCTTCTTCGGGGCGAGGTGGCCGAGGTTGCCGTACAGCTTGTTGTCGGCGTTCTCGCGGACCGCGCAGGTGTTGAAGACGACGACGTCCGCGTCGCCGTCGGAGCCCTCGGGGGCGCGCACATAGCCCGCGTCCTCCAGCAGCCCGGCCAATCGCTCGGAGTCGTGGACGTTCATCTGGCACCCGTAGGTGCGTACCTCGTATGTGCGCGTGCCGCCCACTGACTGGCTCCGGTCGATGCTGCTCATGGGACAAGGGTAGGCGGTCGGCGGATGTGGCTCGGGCCACCTGTGGATATCGGCGGCGGGCGGGTTCAGGGGTCGGTCAGGCCCGCGCGGATCGCGTACCGGGTGACCTCCAGGCGGTCGCGCAGGCCGAGTTTGCGCAGCAGGTCGGCGCGGTGACGTTCGACCGTCCTGACACTGATGAGGAGCAGCGAAACGGCGGGCGGACGCGCAGCCCAACGGCACCACCGCGCAGACCGCCCGCCACCCGCGGACAGGTCCACGTGCCGTACCAGACCGGCAATGAGGCAGAAGGGCACACAGCGCATGCCCCCCGTCACTCAGCCGCGCCCGGCACCCACCCCTGCCGCCGCAGTACGCCCGACACGTCCGGGGGCTCGTAGTGCTCGCCCTTGAGGACCTTGCCGTCCGCGCGGCGGGTGACCTGGCCGTCGGGGCCCAGCTTGGTCATGTTGGAGCGGTGGATCTCGGCTATCACCGCGTCGAGGTCGATGCCGTGCACGAGGGCGGTGCCGTACGCCACATAGACGACGTCGGCCAGTTCGTGGGCGAGCCTGTCGAGCGGGCCCCGCACCGATACCTCGGCGACCTCCGCGGCCTCCTCCGCGAGGAGTTCGCCGCGGTGGGCGGCCAGTTCCGGTGAGACCTCGGTGGGTATGTCGCGGGCGTCCAGCCCGAAGGCGAGGTGGAAGGCACGGACCAGGTCGGCGGGCGAGGAGCTCATGCCGCGACTGTAGCGACCGCCTGTGACAGTCATTCCCGGTGCTCCCTTGGGCTCACCTCCGCCCCTGCAGGACCGGGCCCCCGTGCCCCCGCCCTGGTCAGCGCGGCGTACGAGCTGGCAGGATCGCGCGCATGTCCAAGGTGTTGTCCCGTATCGGCAGACGCCGGGCCCTGCAGGGCGCGGCCGCCGGCGTCGTGGTGCTCGGGTTGCTGCTGTGGTGGCTGCGGCCCTGGGCCGAGGAACCGCCGGCCGGGTCGATCACGTTCAGCACGGGCACGCGCGCGGGGGTCTATCAGAAGTACGGCGCCCTGCTGCGCAAGGAACTCGGCAAGGACATGCCGGACCTGAAGGTGCGGCTGCAGACCAGCCCGGGCTCGCAGGAGAACGTCAAGCGCGTGGCCACCGGGAAGGCCGACTTCACCATCGCCGCGGCCGACGCGGTGGAGACGTACAAGCTCGAAGACCATGCCGGTGCCGACCGGCTGCGCGGTGTCGCCCGCCTCTACGACGACTACGTGCAGCTCGTCGTCCCGCCCGACTCCGACATCCGTTCCGTCGCGGACCTGCGGGGCAAGCGCGTAGCCATAGGGCTGCCCGACTCGGGGGTCCGGCTGATCGCCAACGCGGTGCTCCAGGCGGTCGGCATCGACCCCGAGAGGGATATCACCCCCTCGTCGGACGGCATCGACACCGGTCCGAGGAGGCTGGGGCACGGCCTGGACGCGTTCTTCTGGTCGGGCGGGCTGCCCACGGGCGGGCTGCAGGGGCTCGCCAAGAAGTCCGCCTTGCGGTTCGTGCCGATCGATGCCTCCCTCGTAGCCAAGCTGCACGACCGGGGCGGTGCCACGCGGTACTACCGCGCGACCAGCATGCCGGAGACGGCCTACCCGGCCGTCCAGCAGGGCAAGTCGGTGCCGACGCTGGCGGTGTCCAACCTGCTGGTGACACGGGAGGACATGGACGACCGGATCACCGAGTGGCTGACCCGTACCGTGATCAACAGCCGCGACCGCATCGGCGATCGGGTCCACTCGGCCCAGCTGGTCGACGTCCGTACAGCCATCTACACCGACCCGCTTCAGCTGCACGAGGGAGCCCGGCGCTACTACCGCTCGGTCAAGCCGTGACGGCCGTGCCCGAGGGCGGTCGCTGACGGCCGACCGACGGTGGTCCGTTGCGGCCGTACCGACGGTGGTCCATGACGGCCGCACCCGAGCTATGAGGCGTGACAGCCGCAGCAACGGTCGTACGTGGCGGCTGCCGGTGGTTCACGCTGCCGGTGCCGACCTCGGTACCGTCACCGTCACCTTCAGCCCGTGCGGCTCGTGGTGGTCGTACCCGATCGAGCCGCCGCCCGCCGCGAGCAGGGCCCGGGAGATGGACAGGCCGAGGCCGGAGCCCTTGATGTTCTGGTGGCGGCCGCTGCGCCAGAAGCGGTCTCCGACGCGGGCCAGCTCCTCGTCGGTCAAGCCGGGGCCGGTGTCGGTGACCACGACGGTCGAGCTGCCGCCGTCGGAGGCGACGGTCACCTCGACCGTCCCGTCCTTGGGCGTGAACTTCACCGCGTTGTCGATGACCGCGTCCAGCGCGCTGGACATGGCGACCGGGTCGGTCCACGCCGTGGTGGGCGGGCAGGTGCCCACCAGCCGTACGCCCTTGGCCTCGGCGGTCGGGGACCAGGCCGCGACCCGTTCGGCGGTGAGCGCGCCGATGTCGGTGATCTTCAGGTCGGCGTCGGTGTGCTCGGCGAGCGCCAGATCGAGCAGGTCGTCCAGGACCTGCGCCAGGCGCTTGCCCTCCGCCTGGACCGAGGCGATCTCCTCGTTGCCCTCGGGCAGTTCGAAGGCGAGGAGCTCGATGCGCAGCAGCAGCGCCGAGAGCGGGTTGCGCAGCTGGTGCGAGGCGTCGGCGACGAAGGCGCGCTGCTGCTCCAGCACGTTCTCCACGTTGTCCGCCATCTCGTTGAACGACCGGGCCAGCCTTCTGAGTTCCGGCGGCCCGCTCGCCACCGCGACCCGGGACTTCAGGCGCCCGGTGGCGATGTCGTGGGTGGTGGCGTCCAGGATCCGTACGGGTTTGAGGACCCAGCCGGTCAGCCGCAGCGCGGCGCCGACGGCGAGCAGCATCGCGGCGCTCTCGCCGGCGCCGATGAGCAGCCAGCCCCGCAGGGTGCGGGAACGCATCTGCCCGGTCGGCGAGTCGGTGACGACGACCGCGACGACGTCGCCGTCCCGGATGACCGGCGAGGCCACCACCAGGGTGCGCCGCTGCCAGGGCCAGACCTGCTCGGGGTCGTGGCTGCGGCGGCTGAGCAGCGCCTCGGCGAAGGCCGCGCGCACCTCGCCCGTCTTGGGCAGGCGCCAGGAGGACGGGGCGTGGGCCATCGGCTGTTCCGTGCGGTAGAAGACACCGGCCCGTATGCCGTAGACCTTGTAGTAGCTGTCGAGCTCGCTCTGCAGGGTCTCCTTGCGCTCGTTCGTGGCCTCGGCGGGGGACGTGGTGGGCGTCTCGGTGACGAACTGGGCGAGGGCCGCGAAACGCGCGGTGTCGTCGATCCGGTCCACCACGACCTTCTGCTGCTGGGCACCGGCCAGGCTGACGGCGAGCGGGACGCCGAGCGCGAGCAGCACGGCCGCCATCAGGACGATGAGCAGCGGGAGCAGACGTGTGCGCACCCTGCCCCGCTACCCGGTGGGCGCGACGAGCCGGTAGCCGACGCCGCGCACGGTCTCGATGAGGGCGGGCATCCGCAGTTTGGCGCGCAGGGAGGCGACATGGACCTCCAGGGTGCGTCCGGTCCCCTCCCAGCTGGTGCGCCACACCTCGCTGATGATCTGTTCCCGGCGGAAGACCACCCCGGGACGCTGGGCCAGCAGGGCCAGGAGGTCGAACTCCTTGCGGGTGAGCTGGACGACCGAACCGTCGACGCTGACCTGGCGCGTCGGCAGTTCGATGCGCACGGGGCCGAGGAGCAGTTCGGTCTCGCTCCCGCTCTGCGGGTCCTCGTGGACGGTGCGGCGGCTGACCGCGTGGATCCGGGCGAGGAGCTCCCCGGTGTCGTACGGCTTCACCACGTAGTCGTCGGCTCCCAGGTTGAGGCCGTGGATGCGGGAGCGCACGTCGGAACGCGCGGTCACCATGATCACCGGGGTGCTGGTGCGCTTGCGGATCTTGCCGCAGACCTCGTATCCGTCCTGGTCGGGAAGGCCCAGGTCGAGGAGGACGACGCCGAAGCCGTTGCCCTCGGGGACGAGGGCCTGGAGTGCCTCCTCACCGCTGCGCGCGTGAGTGACGTCGAAACCGTGCCGCGCCAGGACCGCCGACAGCGCTGCCGCGACGTGGTTGTCGTCCTCGACGAGCAGCAGTCTCATCCGGGCCCCCTTCGGTTCATCGGCCGTACGATCTGGGTGTGTACAAAAAGGCGTGCACGCGCGCGCGTGCACCTTGTGCAGTCACGCTGATGGATGAGGACGGCGTCAAGAGGGTTCCGGTTGCGCGTCGCTTCCGTTATCCGGCCGATATGAGCCCTGCTGACAAGTGCTACGACACGTGTCCGATTGCTATCGGATCGTGATGCTCAGATTCCCCTCAAGAGTAATGACGCAGGTCGTAGAGGGTTACTACTGTCCTCCGAAACCGAGGAGGACGGAGCCTGAGAGCGATGACCGAAGTATCGGTGGCCAAGGAAGACGTGGCCGCGACCGGCGAACTGGTCGTCCTGAAGAGCGTCAACAAGCACTTCGGCGCGTTGCACGTTCTCCAGGACATCGACCTGACGATCGCCCGCGGAGAAGTCGTCGTCGTCATCGGACCCTCCGGGTCCGGCAAGTCCACCCTGTGCCGCACCATCAACCGCCTGGAGACGATCGACTCCGGGACGATATCGATCGACGGCAAGCCGCTGCCCGCCGAGGGCAGGGAGCTGGCGCGGCTGCGGGCCGACGTCGGCATGGTCTTCCAGTCCTTCAACCTCTTCGCGCACAAGACCGTGCTCGAGAACGTGATGCTGGGCCAGATCAAGGTCCGCAAGAAGGACAAGGCGCAGGCCGAGGAGCGGGCCCGGGCCCTGCTCGACCGGGTGGGCGTCGGCGCACAGGCCGACAAGTACCCGGCACAGCTCTCCGGTGGTCAGCAGCAGCGCGTCGCCATCGCGCGGGCCCTGGCCATGGAGCCGAAGGTCATGCTCTTCGACGAACCGACCTCGGCTCTCGACCCGGAGATGATCAACGAGGTTCTGGAGGTCATGCAGCAGCTCGCTCGCGACGGCATGACCATGATCGTCGTGACCCATGAGATGGGTTTCGCACGATCGGCGGCAAACCGCGTGGTGTTCATGGCCGACGGCCGCATCGTCGAGGAGGCTGCGCCCGACCAGTTCTTCAGCAATCCGCGCAGCGACCGCGCCAAGGACTTCCTGTCCAAGATCCTGCACCACTGACGGCGCCCGTCGCGCCCCGCGACGACCAGCGTCACCCGCATCAACGGCTTTCATCGACGCTATTCATCGACGGCTCTCTCTTCACGGCAAAGGATGTTCACCATGAAGTTCCGCAAGGTCACCGCGGCGTCCGCCACCGCTCTCGTCCTCGCTCTGACCGCTACCGCGTGTGGTGGTGACAACGGCGGCGACTCGAACGGCGGCTCGGGCTCCGGCGGCGGCGACAAGATCAAGATCGGGATCAAGTACGACCAGCCCGGCCTCGGCCTGAAGGAGCCGGACGGATCCTTCTCCGGCTTCGACGTGGACGTGGCGACGTACGTCGCCAAGGAACTGGGCTACGAGCCCAACCAGATCGAGTGGGTCGAGACCAAGAGCGCCGACCGTGAGAACGCGCTGGCCCGTGGGGACGTGAAGTTCATCGCGGCCACCTACTCGATCACGGACGAGCGCAAGCAGAAGGTCGACTTTGCCGGTCCTTACCTGCTGGCCCACCAGGACCTGCTGGTCAAGGCGGACTCCGACATCAAGGAGGGAACCGACCTCAACGGCAAGAAGCTCTGCTCGGTGACCGGTTCCACCTCGGCGCAGAACGTCAAGAACGAGATCGCGCCGAAGGCTCAGCTGCAGACGCTCGGCGGCTACTCGGAGTGCATCGCGGGTCTGCAGAGCGGTGCCCTCGACGCCGTGACCACGGACGACGCCATCCTCGCCGGCTTCGCGGCGCAGGACCAGTACAAGGGGCAGTTCAAGCTCGTCGGGCTCAAGCTGAGCAACGAGAACTACGGCATCGGTGTGAAGAAGGGCGACACCGCGACCGTGAACAAGATCAACGACGCCCTGGAGAAGATGGTCAGCGACGGCTCCTGGAACAAGGCCGTCACGGAGAACTTCGGGCCGGCGAACTACAAGAACGAGGAAGCCCCGAAGATCGGCCAGATCGTCCAGTAACGCGGGACTCCGCCGACGCAGGATCCCCGCGGTCGCAGCGGGGATCCGCAGGCGCGCCGCCGCCCGTCGCTTCTCCGGCGGCGGCGCGGCACGTCCGCCACGTATGCCACACACCCGGAAGCGCGGGAGATCGTGTTCGACTTTCTTTCTGACTATGACAACCCGACCCTGCTGGGCGCCTTCTGGGTCACGGTGCAGCTCACCGTCTTCTCGGCCATCGGCTCCCTGATCTGGGGCACCCTGCTGGCGGCCATGCGGGTCAGCCCGGTTCCGCTGATGCGCGGATTCGGCACCGCCTACGTGAACATCGTCCGGAACATCCCCCTGACCGTCATCATCGTCTTCACGTCCCTCGGCCTCGCCAACATCTTCGGCGTGACCATGGGTGCGCCCGACGACTTCGAGGCCAAGGCCTTCCGCCTCGCGGTCCTCGGCCTCGTCGCCTACACCGCGGCCTTCGTGTGCGAGGCCATCCGCTCGGGCATCAACACGGTGCCCGTCGGACAGGCCGAAGCGGCCCGCGCCATCGGGCTGAGCTTCAGCCAGGTTCTGCGTCTCGTCGTGCTGCCGCAGGCATTCCGGTCCGTCATCGGCCCGCTGGCCAACGTGCTCATCGCCCTGACCAAGAACACGACCGTGGCAGCCGCGATCGGCGTGGCGGAGGCCGCCCTCCTGATGAAGGAAATGATCGAGAACGAGGCACAGACGCTGCTCATCGGGGCGATCTTCGCCTTCGGATTCGTGGTACTGACCCTGCCCACCGGCCTGATCCTCGGTTGGCTGAGCAAGCGACTGGCGGTGAAGCGGTGACCTCCGTTCTCTACGACGCCCCTGGCCCGAGGGCCAAGCGGCGCAACCTGCTCCTCTCGGTGGTCTTCTTCGTCCTGCTCGCCCTGCTGCTGTGGTGGGTCTGGCAGACGATGGACGACAAGGGGCAGATGCAGTGGTCCCTGTGGAGGCCCTTCACCACGTCCGAGGCCTGGACGACGTACCTGCTGCCGGGCCTGGCCGACACCTTGAAGGCCGCGGTGCTGGCCATGGTCATCGCGCTCCCGCTGGGCGCCGTCCTCGGCATCGCACGCCTTTCCGACCACCGCTGGGTGCGCATTCCGGCCGGCGCGGTCGTGGAGTTCTTCCGGGCGATCCCCGTGCTGCTGCTGATGCTGTTCGCCAACGAGTTCTACGTCCGCTCCACGGACATCTCCAGTGACGTGCGGCCCATGTACGCGGTCGTTACCGGCCTGGTGCTCTACAACGCCTCGGTCCTCGCCGAGGTCGTCCGCGCGGGCATCCTGTCCCTGCCGAGGGGGCAGTCGGAGGCCGCGATGGCGATCGGCCTGCGCAAGACCCAGACGATGACCAACATCCTGCTGCCGCAGGCAGTCACCGCCATGCTGCCCGCCATCGTCAGCCAGTTGGTCGTGATCGTGAAGGACACGGCGCTGGGCGGCGTGATGCTCGGGTTCACCGAGCTGCTCAGCACGCGCGCCACGCTCGCGGCCAACTACGCGAACGTGATTCCCAGCTTCATCGTGGTGGCGGTCATCTACATCATCCTGAACTTCATCCTCACCTCCTTCGCCTCCTGGCTGGAGGCCAGGCTGCGCCGCAGCAAGCGCAGCACGGGTGCGGTGGTCGGCGCCGAGGAGGTCGATGACCTCAACGCAGCCGAGATCGGTGGTCATGCCAAGACCGAGGGTGGCACCACCTGACACGGGTCAAGCGATCACAATGCGAGGGGCAGTGGCGCGATCGCCACTGCCCCTTCGTCGTCGCGGCCGGGAACACCGACCGCTTCCCCGACCGGGTCACTGACACAGCCGCACCGGCTCGTCCGTCGCTTGACGCAAGCACCGGCAATAGGTTGCATACGTTCTGTGATCGTGCACCCTGCTCCACCTTCCTGTTCAGCTGCGTTCCTCATGACGTCACCACGGGCAGGGGGCGCCGCGCCGTGGATCCGGTGATCATCGTCGGAGCGGGGCCCGTCGGGCTCACGCTCGCACTGGCGCTGGCGCGTCAGGAAGTGCCGTCCGTCGTCCTCGACGAGGGACCGGGCAAGGACGAACAGCGCCCCGCGCGCACCGTCGTCCTGCGCGAGGAGACCGCGGCGCTCATGGAACGGCTCACCGGCGTCCGCCTGGGCGGGCCCGGAACCCGTTGGGCCGGATGGCGGTCGATGCGGCGCAAGCAGGTGATGCGCGAGGTCGCGTTCGACGACACCGAGCCCGCGCCGCTGCACATCGCCCAGCACGTCCTGACCGGCGCCCTGCGCGCGGCCCTCTCCGGCGAGCCGCTCGTCAAGGTGGCCACCGACAGCCGTCTGGACGCCGTCGAGCAGGAGACCTCGGGCGTCACCGCCCACACCCGCGGCCCCAAGGGCACGTGGTGGCGTGGCAGTTACCTGGTCGGCTGCGACGGCCCCCGCTCGACGGTCCGCAAGCTCCAGGACATCCGCTTCCCCGGCCGTACGGCGGTGGAACGTCACGCCGTGGCCGCGCTGCGTACGGAACTGCCGTGGACCGACGAGGCGTTGCTCCACCGCATGCCGCCCTGGCGCACGTCCGGTCCCTCGGCCGGGGAGATCACCGCCCGTCCCCTCCCCGACGGCGTGTGGCGCCTGGACTGGCTGCTGCCGCCGGGCAAGGACCTGGTCACCCCCGAACTGCTGCTGGCCCGGATCCGGGAGACCCTCGCCGGCTGGACCGGCGACGCGACACCTTCGTACGAACTCCTGGACACCGGCGTCCACACCGTCCACCACCGGCTGGCACGCCGCTGGCGGGTCGGGCGGGTGTTCCTCGCCGGGGACGCGGCGCACCTGCTCGGCGCGCTGGGCACGCACGGGCTGGACGAGGGGCTGCGGGACGCCGACAACCTGGCCTGGAAGCTGGCCCTGGCCTGGCATCACGGCCCGCAGGAGGCGCTGCTCGACAGCTACCAGGCGGAGCGGCGCGCGGTGGTCGCCGCCCGGCTGCGGGCCGCCGACCAGGTGCTGCCGCTGCTGCGCGGCAGCGGGAACCTGCGCTCCTACGTCCCCGGATCGGCCCGCAACCACGACGCGCTGCTCAGCGACGGCCACCTGGGGCATGGATCGCTGGGCGCGCCGGGGGCGTACGCCGACTCCCCGCTCGCGCCCCGGCGCCTCGACGGCGAGGTGCCCGTCGGCACACCGCCCGGAGCGCAGGTCGCCGACGTACGGGTCACGGCGGAGGACGGTTCCTTCGTCCAACTGCGGGACCGGCTCGGCCGCGGCGCGCTGCTCGTGCTGCTGATCGCGCCGGGCACGGGCGTCTGGGAGCGCCGGCACTGGGTGTCCGCCGGGATCATGCCCCGGCTCGCCGCGGCGGTGGCCGCCCTGCCGCACCCCGCCGAACTGCTGGTCGCCGAGCGCTATCCGGGGGCGGCCGCGCACACGGTCCTTCTCGTGCGTCCCGACGGCCATCTGGTCACCGCGCTGAGCGGCGTACGCCCGGCCGATCTGTACGCGGCGGCGGAGGCGACGCTGGGCGGCCCGGCGCGGGCGGAGGCCGGCGCGGGCGTCTCGGCGGGCTCGTCCTGACGGGCTTGTGACCGGTGGCGCCGACGGGGCTCGCCGCGCACCCGAGGCCACGAGCCATGCCCTGCGCGTCGTCGTCATCTGCGACGAGGGCTATGCCTCCAGCCTGGCGGCGGAGTCCCTGCACCGCCTGGGCCTGCACCGGGCCACCGATCTCGTCGGGGGGTTCCAGGCCTGGCGGGCGGCGGGGTTGCCGGTGACGTCCCCGTGATGCCATCGCCCTGTCGTCAGGCAGTCACCTCCCCGTGGTCACCCCTCGTCGTCAGCCCCGTAGTCGAGGAAGTCCGCGTCCTCGCCCTCCTCTTCCAGTGCCTGCCGGACGACACGCAGGGCCAGGCCCTGGGGGTAGCCCTTGCGGGCGAGCATGCCGGCGAGGCGGCGGATGCGTCTGTCCCGGTCGAGGCCGCGCGTGGAGCGCAGCTTGCGGTCGACGAGGTCGCGTGCGGTCGCTTCTTCCTGGTCGGAGTCGAGTTGGGCGACGGCCGCGTCGATCAGCGTGGAGTCCACGCCCTTGGTGCGCAGTTCCTGGGCGAGCGCGCGTCGGGCGAGGCCCCGGCCGTGGTGCCGCGACTCCACCCAGGCGTCCGCGAAGGCACGGTCGTTGATGAGGCCGACCTCCTCGAACCGCGACAGCACCTCGTCGGCGGCGTCGTCCGGGATCTCCCGTTTGCGCAGGGCGTCCGCTAGCTGCTTACGGGTCCGCGGGGTCCCGGTGAGCAGACGCAGGCAGATCGCCCGTGCCCGCTCGACCGGGTCCCCTGGAGGCTCCTCCTGCTCGGCCCTCGACAAGGAGGAGGCGCCTCCGTCCTCGGCGGTCGCCTCGCCGACAGCACGTCGGCGACGCCCGCGCCCGCCGTGCGACCCGCCGTCACGCGAGCCGCCTCCGCGCGAGCCGGCCGCCCGGCGCGTCCCTCGGCCACGGCGCCGGGCACCGCCCGAGTCCTCACCTTCGGCGCCGTCCGCGCCGGAGGTGTCGTACCACCCGTCGTCCTCGTAGGCGTCGCCACCGTCCGCGGCCGGGGCTGCGGACGGGTCGCCTTCAGTGCCCCTCCCCCGTGGGGCGCCGAAGGCGGCGTACTCGTACTCGGCCCAGTCGGTTCGTCGGGTCACGGGTCAGCTCTTGGCTGCCGCGGCCTTGGACTTGGTGGCCTTGGCCGCTGCCGGGGCGGGCACCGCCGGTGCGGCGTCGGCCGGGGCGGCGGAGACCGCGGCGTCCTTGCCCGGCTCGGCGACCGGCTCCTCGGGCCGCACGCCGACGCCCAGCTTCTCCTTGATCTTCTTCTCGATCTCGTTGGCCAGGTCGGGGTTGTCCTTGAGGAAGTTGCGCGCGTTCTCCTTGCCCTGGCCGAGCTGGTCGCCCTCGTACGTGTACCAGGCGCCGGCCTTGCGGACGAAGCCGTGCTCCACGCCCATGTCGATCAGGCCGCCCTCGCGGCTGATGCCCTGGCCGTAGAGGATGTCGAACTCAGCCTGCTTGAAGGGCGGCGCCACCTTGTTCTTGACGACCTTGCAGCGGGTGCGGTTGCCGACCGCCTCGGTGCCGTCCTTGAGGGTCTCGATGCGACGGATGTCGATGCGCACCGAGGCGTAGAACTTCAGCGCCCGGCCACCGGTCGTGGTCTCCGGGGAGCCGAACATGACGCCGATCTTCTCGCGAAGCTGGTTGATGAAGATCGCGGTGGTCTTGGACTGGTTGAGGGCACTGGTGATCTTCCGCAGGGCCTGGCTCATCAGACGGGCCTGCAGACCGACGTGGCTGTCGCCCATCTCGCCCTCGATCTCCGCGCGGGGGACGAGCGCGGCGACGGAGTCGATGACGATGAGGTCGAGGGCGCCGGAGCGGACCAGCATGTCCACGATCTCCAGGGCCTGCTCGCCGTTGTCCGGCTGGGAGAGGATCAGGTTGTCGATGTCGACGCCGAGCTTCCTCGCGTACTCGGGGTCGAGGGCGTGCTCCGCGTCCACGAAGGCGACCTGGCCGCCGGCCTTCTGGGCGTTCGCCACGGCGTGCAGGGTCAGGGTCGTCTTACCGGAGGACTCCGGTCCGTAGATCTCCACCACACGGCCGCGCGGCAGGCCGCCGACGCCGAGGGCCACGTCGAGCGCGGTCGACCCGGTCGGGATGACCTCGATGGGCTCCTTCGACCGCTCGCCCATGCGCATGACCGCGCCCTTGCCGAATTGCCGTTCAATCTGTGCGAGCGCGGCGTCCAGGGCCTTCTCGCGGTCGGTTCCTGCCATGGGTTCCACCCGGTTTGCTTGAGTCGATCGCTTCACGTCAAAGACGCTAACGCCTGCCACTGACAATGCGCCCCGACGCACGTCCGGCTGTGGATAACTCGGGCACTTCTCCACTCAAACCGTATCGAAACGCCCGCCGTTGAGCCTCGCCGGAGCCTCCATAAGAATGGATGTTCGATTTCTGTGTCAAGCGCACCTCACAGCACCGGGAGAGCGAGAGGGTGCTTGCCAAGGCCTGATGGCCCGCCGCCTCGTGAAGCCACTCGGCGCGCAGACTTCTACGCCCCCGCTCCAGCCGCGCAACCCCAGTGACGACCCGCGCGGCCCACCGACTCACGCGCTCCTGAGCAGGCTCCCTCAGGAGGAGCCCTCCCCGGAGCCGTGGCCACCCGGCCGTACCTGCCCCGGCCGCCCGGCCCACAGTCGCCGCACGCGCGTGAAGAGGCCCGGGCCGTCGCCCGATCTGCGGTGACCGTGCACGCGCGGGTCGTCCGTGACGTCGTACCGCTTCACGTACGCGCCCAGGAACGCCTGGAGCGTGGCGATCGCCGGGATGGCGATCAGCGCGCCGACGGCCCCGAGGAGGGCGGTGCCCGCGACGACCGAACCGAAGGCGACCGCGGGGTGGATGTGGACGGTCTTCGCGGTCAGCTTGGGCTGCAGCACGTAGTTCTCGAACTGCTGGTAGATCACGACGAAGATCAGCACCCACAGCGCGTACCACGGGTTGACCGTGAACGCGATCAGCATGGGCAGGGCGCCCGCGAGATACGTGCCGATGGTGGGGATGAACTGCGACACCAGCCCCACCCACACGGCGAGCACGGGCGCGTACGGGACGTCCAGGATCTCCAGCAGGACGTAGTGCGCGATGCCGGAGATCAGCGCCATCAGGCCGCGCGAGTAGAGGTAGCCGCCGGTCTTGTTCACGGCGATCTCCCACGCGCGCAGCACCTCGGCCTGCCGTGCGGGCGGCAGGACGGAGCAGAGCGCCCGGCGCAGCCGCGGGCCGTCCGCGGCGAAGTAGAACGAGAACAGCGCGATCGTCAGCATCTGGAAGAGGCCCCCGAGAACCTGGGCGGACACGTCCAGGACGCCTGTGGCGCTGTTCTGCACGTAGTTGCGCAGCCAGTCGGAGCGGAGCAGTCCCTCCTGGATGTCCACGCGTCTCAGGTCGGTCTTGAAGTGCGTGTTGATCCAGTTGATCACGGAGTCGAGGTAGGCCGGGAAGCCTTCGACCATCTTGATGATCTGGTCCGCCAGGATGGACCCGAGCAGGGTGACGAAGCCCGCCGCCACGACCGTCACGCCGATGAAGACGATGAAGGTGGCCAGTCCTCGGCGCATCCCCCGCGAGGCCATCCAGCTCACCGCGGGCTCGATGGCGAGCGCCAGGAAGAACGCGATGAGGACGTTGATCAGCAAGCCGGTCAGCTGGTGAAAGGCCCAGCTGCCCAGCTGGAACACCGCGACGAGCGCGAGCGCGAGCACCATGGCGCGCGGCAGCCAGCGCGGCATGCGGGCGCTCGGCCCGGCCGTGCCGTCGGCCGGTGGCCCGGCGGGCGGCGTGGTGCCGAACGGGGATGCGTGTGGGGCTGCCTGCCCGGACTCGTCAGTGGGTGCCACGGGTCAAGTCTCGCCCACACCACCGACAGCCAACCGCCGTCCCGCTGTCTTGGTGCTCGATCAGCGCTTCTCCCGCGGCACGTTCATCACCGAGCACACCACACGCCACACGTCCTTGGCCTCCCAGCCGGCGTCCAGGGCCTGGTGCACCGTGCGTCCGCCGAGCTCCGTCATCACGTGGTCGCGCGCGAAGGTGTCGGCGTAGCCCGGACCGAAGTGCTCCGCCATCCGCTGCCAGAAGACCGTCAACCGCATGCCCCCAGTATCCCGCTCCCGGGTGTGGGCCTGGGCCGGGACCGCTGCGAGACCGCTTTCCGCCCTACGGTTTGGTCGCATGGCCGAAACAGGAGATTCCCCGCTCCCCCCGACGCCCCCCGCGCACACCCCGCTCGCGCGGGCCGAGCGGTTCGTGTGGCTCACCGCGCGCGTGCTGGAGCAGCGTCTCTTCGCGCACCACTTCCGGGGCGGCGACGCCGACCCCGTGGAGACGGCGCTGGACGCCTACGGCAACGACGACGGCGGGTACGGCCAC
Organism: Streptomyces bullii; assembly: GCF_042657145.1. Lineage (NCBI taxonomy): Bacteria > Bacillati > Actinomycetota > Actinomycetes > Kitasatosporales > Streptomycetaceae > Streptomyces > Streptomyces bullii. Next base: position 30,339 of record NZ_JBHSNY010000004.1, on the reverse strand, counting down.
GCGCTGGAGCCCGATCTGCGCGGCCCCGTCAGCCAGCCCCTGCACACCGCGCACGCCCTGCGTGTCCTGGACGCCATCGGGCGCTGCGACGGCCGGCGCGTGGAGCGCCTGTGCCGCTATCTGACGTCCGTCTCCACACCCGACGGCGCCCTTCCCGCGATCCATCCCAGCCAGCGCGACTATCCGGCGGCCCCCTTCGTCCCGGTCGTGGACGACCCGCCCAGCGCCCTGCTGAGCACCGGCCCCGTGGTGGGCCTGCTGCACCGCAACGAGGTGTGGCACGCCTGGCTGTTCCGGGCCACGGACTTCTGCTGGCAGACCGTCGAGTCCTTGGAGAAGTCCCACCCGTACGAGATCGAGGCCGCCGTCGCCTTCCTGGACTCCGCCCCCGACCGTTCCCGCGCCGAGGCGGCCGCCGACCGCCTCGGCCGCCTGGTGCGCGAGCACCGCCTCGCGGCCCTGGACCCGGACGACCTCGCCGCGTACCCGGTGTCCCCCGGCTACGCCCCCGGGGAGCACCACTTCCCCCACGACTACGCGCGGACGCCGCACTCCCTGGCGCGCGCGTGGTTCACGGACGACGAGATGGCCCGTTCCCTGGACTTCCTCAGGGCGGAACAGCAGGAGGACGGCGGCTGGCCGATCCGCTGGCGCCAGTGGGCACCGGCCCCCGCCCTGGAGGCACGCCCCGTGGTGACGATCGAGGCCCTGCTCACCCTCAGGGCGTACGGCCGCCCCATCACCTGATCGTCATCCGTCCAGGGCCCACGCCCTCGCGGTCATCCCACGGTCCCATCCCCGTGGTCATCCCAGGGCCCGAACCCCCGCGGTCACCACCACGGCCGCCGCGACGACCAGCAGGAAGGGCGCGCGCAGCATCAGCGCCACCGCAGCGGCGCCCAACCCCGCGGCCCGCGCGTCCAGCACCAGCGTCTGCCCGTCGGCGAAGGTCTGCTGGGCCGTGAGGGCGGCGAGCAGCGCGACGGGCAGCAGGGCGGCAAGCCGCTTCACCACAGGCCGCTCGAGGGCGCCGGCGGGCACCAGCAGCCCGGCCAGCTTGACGAGGTAGCACCCCAGAGCGGTCACACCGACCGCGATCCAGATGTTCAACGCTTACCCCCGGCCGCCTCGTCACGTTCCCCGCGGCGGCGCCCCTCCGCCCACAGCACGGTCGGAGCCGCGAGCGCGGCCACCAGCACGGGCACTCCGGCGGGCAGCACGGGCAGCAGACCGAGCCCGAGCAGGACGGCGAGCCCGGCGACCGCCCGTGCCCGCCCGGTCCGCAGCATCGGCGCGAGCAGCGCCAGGAAGACCGCGGGCCCCGCGGCGTCCAGCCCCCACGCGTCGGTGTCGCCGAGGGCCTCCGCCCCCAGCGCGCCGAGCAGCGTGGTGAGGTTCCACAGCAGGTACAGGCTCAGTCCTGTCACCAGGAACCCGATCCGCGCGCTGCGCCGGGTCGGCTGCGCGAGCGTGACGGCGGCCGTCTCGTCGATGACCCACTGCGCCGCGAACGGCCGCACCGCGCGCGGGAGGGCCAGCACCTGCGACAGGCGCAGCCCGTAGAAGGCGTTGCGCACTCCCAGGAAGAAGGCGCCCGCGGCCGCCGTGAACGGGCCGCCACCGGCCGCGAGCGCCCCCACCAGGGCGAACTGGGACGCCCCGGTGAACACCAGCAGGCTGAGCGCACACGTCTGCGCCACCGTGAGCCCGCTGCCGGCCGAGGTCACCCCGAAGGCGAACCCGGACAGTCCTACGGCGACCCCTACCCCGAGGGCGTCCCGGACGACGGCACGGTCCGGCTTGTCCCGTACCTCTGCGAGAGCTGTCTGTTCTGCCACGCCCCGGACGCTACGAGAGCGGTCCGCGCACGTCTTGTACGTTCTTGCGCTCACGCTGGTACGCCCCGGGAGGCACCCCGACGCTGCGGGTGAAGTGCCGGTTCAGATGCGGCTGGTCGGTGAAGCCCACGGCAAGGGCCGCCTCGGACGGCGTCACGCCGGTGTCCAGGAGCCGCCGGGCCCGCCGCACGCGCGCGTCCGTGAGCCACGTGTGCGGCGGCATCCCGTAGGCGTCGCGGAACGCGCGGAGCAGAGCGAACGGGCTGGTCCCGAACTCCCCGGCCAGTTTCTCCAGAGTCGGCGGATCGGCCATCCGCTCCTCCAGCACCGCACGCGCGCGTGCCGCGATCCGGGCGCCGGCCGTCCGCACGTCCCGCCGCGGCAGCGGCCCGCCGTTCAGCCGCAGCAGCCGGGTCACGGCGACCCGCAGCAGCGTGTCGGCAGCCAGCGCGTTCCCCTCGTCGGCGGCGCGCAGGACCTGGTGCACCAGTCCCACGGTGTAAGGGTCGTCCAACACCGGGCTGACGAACCCGGGTGTTCCGCGCAGAGTCGTCGTCTCGGCCGCGATCCCGGCGACCACCTCGGGCGACGGATAGACGGCCCCGTACCGCCACCCCTCCGGAACACCGGCCCGCCCGGTGTGCGGTGTGTCCGGATTGACCAGCGCGAGTGCCCCGGCACCCGCGTACTGATCGCCCCCGCCGTGATGGAAGACCTCCACCCCGTCGGCGATGGCGGCGATCACGAAGTGCTCGTGCGTGTGCCGCACGAACGTCTTCCGGATGTAGCGGGCGCGCAGCAGATCGACACCGGGCAGCTCGTCGTACTGCCAGTGCCGAGCGCGCTCCTTGCCCGAATCCGCCATACGGCCATTGTCACCGGACCCGATGCGGCGAGCGCGGTGCGGTGAGCAGGCGCCCGGGGCAGCTGCCGACGGATCCCGCGACCGCCCGTTGTCAGTGCCGGGGTGCACGATGGACGCATGGTCAGCAACGCGCACCGAGCCCTGGACGGCTTCTCCCCCGCGACCCGCGGCTGGTTCACGGGTGCCTTCTCCGCGCCCACCGCGGCCCAGGCCGGCGCGTGGCAGGCCATCCGTGAGGGCTCGGACGTGCTCGTCGTGGCGCCCACCGGCTCGGGCAAGACCCTGGCGGCCTTCCTCGCGGCGCTCGACCAGCTGACCTCCACCCCGCCGCCGGCCGACCCTAAGAAGCGCTGCCGCGTCCTCTACGTGTCTCCGCTGAAGGCCCTGGCCGTCGACGTGGAACGCAACCTGCGCAGCCCCCTGACCGGTATCCGCCAGGAATCCGTGCGCCTGGGCCTGCCCGAACCCGAGGTGAAGGTCGGCATCCGCTCGGGCGACACCCCGGCCGCCGAGCGCCGCGCCCTGTCCACCCGCCCGCCGGACATCCTCATCACCACCCCCGAATCACTGTTCCTGATGCTCACGTCGGCCACGCGCGACGCGCTGACCGGCGTCGAGACGGTGATCCTGGACGAGGTGCACGCCGTCGCCGGCACCAAGCGCGGCGCGCATCTGGCGCTCACCCTGGAGCGCCTCGACGAGCTCCTCCCCAGGCCCGCCCGCCGCATCGGCCTCTCGGCGACGGTCCGCCCGGTCGACGAGGTCGCCCGCTTCCTCTCGCCGCGCCGCAAGGTGGAGATCGTCCAGCCGGAGTCGGGCAAGGAATTCGACCTCTCCGTCGTCGTCCCCGTGGAGGACATGGGGGAACTGGGCGGCTCGCCGGTCGCCGACGGCTCGGAAGGCGCGGAGCGCCCGTCGATCTGGCCGCACGTCGAGGAGCGCATCGCCGATCTCGTCCAGTCCCACCGCTCCACAATCGTCTTCGCGAACTCCCGCCGCCTCGCGGAACGCCTGTGCAACCGCCTCAACGAGATCGCGTACGAACGCGCAACCGGCGAAACCCTCGACGAGCACCACGCGCCTGCCGAGCTCATGGGCGGCTCGGGCGCGGCCCAGGGTGCCCCGCCCGTCATCGCCCGCGCCCACCACGGCTCGGTCTCCAAGGAGCAGCGGGCCCTGGTCGAGGAGGACCTGAAAGCGGGCCGCCTCCCGGCCGTGGTCGCCACCTCCAGTCTCGAACTCGGCATCGACATGGGCGCGGTCGACCTGGTGGTGCAGGTCGAGTCCCCGCCCTCCGTCGCCTCCGGCCTGCAGCGTGTGGGCCGGGCGGGCCACCAGGTCGGCGCGGTGTCCACCGGCGTCGTCTTCCCCAAGTACCGCGGCGACCTCGTCCAGGCCGCGGTCGTCACGGAACGGATGCGCACCGGCGCCATCGAGGCGCTGAAGGTCCCCGCCAACCCCCTGGACGTCCTCGCTCAGCAGCTCGTGGCGATGACGGCGATGGACACCTGGCAGTTCGACGACCTGCTGGCCACGGTCCGCCGCGCCGCGCCCTTCGCCTCGCTCCCCGAGTCCGCGTTCACCGCGGTGCTGGACATGCTCGCCGGCCGCTACCCGTCCGACGCGTTCGCGGAGCTGCGCCCGCGCGTGGTGTGGGACCGGGTCGCCGGCACGATCACGGGCCGCCCTGGCGCGCAGCGCCTCGCCGTCACCTCCGGGGGCACGATCCCCGACCGCGGGCTGTTCGGGGTCTTCCTCGCGGGCGCCGACCCGAAGAAGGGCGGCGGCCGGGTGGGTGAGCTCGACGAGGAGATGGTGTACGAGTCCCGGGTGGGAGACGTCTTCACACTCGGCACCAGCTCCTGGCGCATCGAGGACATCACGCGCGACCGCGTCCTGGTCTCCCCCGCGCCGGGCGTCCCCGGCCGGCTCCCCTTCTGGAAGGGCGACCAGCTGGGCCGTCCGCTGGAACTGGGCCGCGCGCTGGGCGCGTTCCTGCGCGAGGTCGGTTCGCTGCCCAAGGAGGACGCCCGGCTGCGCCTGCTCGCGGCGGGCCTGGACGCGTGGGCGGCCGACAACGTGCTCTCCTACCTGGACGAGCAGCGCGAGGCCTGCGGTCACGTCCCGGACGACCGCACGATCGTCGTGGAGCGCTTCCGCGACGAGCTCGGCGACTGGCGCGTCGTCGTGCACTCCCCGTTCGGCGCCCAGGTGCACGCCCCGTGGGCGCTCGCCCTGGGAGCCCGGCTCTCCGAGCGCTACGGCATGGACGCGCAGGTCATGCACGCCGACGACGGCATCGTGCTGCGCCTGCCGGACGCCGACCTGATGGGCCTGGACCTGCTCGACCAGGAACCGATGAAGGCCGGCACGGAGTACGACGCGGACCAGGCTCCACTCGGCGCGACGGACGTCGTCTTCGACAAGGGCGAGGTCGACCAGATCGTCACCGACCAGGTGGGCAGCTCGGCCCTGTTCGCGTCCCGGTTCCGCGAGTGCGCCGCCCGCGCGCTGCTGCTGCCGCGCCGCAACCCGGGCAAGCGCACCCCGCTGTGGCAGCAGCGCCAGCGCGCCTCCCAGCTGCTGCAGGTGGCGAGCGAGTTCGGCTCCTTCCCGATCGTCCTGGAGGCGGTCCGGGAATGCCTCCAGGACGTCTTCGACGTCCCCGGGCTCGTCGAGCTGATGGGCGACCTGGAGTCCCGCAAGGTGCGCCTGGTCGAGGTCACCACCCCGGAGCCGTCCCCCTTCGCGCGTTCCCTCCTGTTCGGGTACGTCGCCCAGTTCCTGTACGAGGGGGACTCCCCGCTCGCCGAGCGCCGCGCCGCCGCCCTCTCCCTGGACTCGCGGCTGCTGGCCGAGCTGCTCGGCCAGGCGGAGCTGCGCGAACTGCTCGACGCCGAGGTGCTGGCCGAGCTGGAGCGGGAGCTGCAGTGGCTCACTGAGGACCGCCGTGTGAAGGACGCCGAGGGCGTCGCCGACCTGCTGCGTGTGCTCGGTCCGCTCACGGACGCCGAGCTGGCCGAGCGGGGCGCCGAGCCGCAGTGGGCGCGGGAGCTGGCGGGTGCCCGCCGCGCCATCCGGGTCCGGGTCGCGGGCGCCGACCACTGGGCGGCGATCGAGGACGCGGGCCGCCTGCGCGACGCGCTCGGCACGGCGCTGCCGGTCGGCGTCCCGGAAGCCTTCATGGAACCCGTCAAGCACCCGCTCGGCGACCTCCTGGCGCGCTTCGCCCGCACCCACGGTCCGTTCACGTCGGCCACGGCGGCGGCCCGCTTCGGCCTGGGCGTGGCGGTCACCGAGGGCGCCCTTCAGCGGCTCTCGGCGACCGGGCGGGTCGTCCAGGGCGAGTTCCATCCGGCCGGGATCGGCCAGGAGTGGTGCGACGCGGCCGTCCTGCGGCGCCTGCGCCGCCGTTCGCTGGCCGCCCTGCGGCACGAACTGGAGCCGGTGCCGCCGCCCGCGCTCGCCCAGTTCCTCCCGCAGTGGCAGCACATCGGCAAGGGGCACTCGCTGCGCGGCATCGACGGGCTGGTGCGCGCCGTCGAGCAGTTGCAGGGCGCGTCCGTCCCCGCCTCGGCCCTGGAGAAGCTGGTCCTGCCGTCCCGGGTGGTGAACTACAGTCCGGCGATGCTGGACGAGCTCACCTCAGCCGGGGAGGTGGTGTGGGCCGGAGCGGGCTCCCTGCCCGGCAAGGACGGCTGGGTCTCTCTCTACCTGGCCGACGCCGCCCCACTGCTCCTGCCGCCTGCGCACCCCCTGGAACTGACCGCGCTGCACCAGTCCGTCCTGGACACCCTCTCCGGTGGCTACGGCCTGTTCTTCCGCCAGATCGCCGACCAGGTCCGCGCCACCACCCACCCCGACGCGACCGATCCCCAACTGGCCGACGTGCTCTGGGACCTGGCCTGGTCGGGGCACCTGACGAACGACACCCTCACCCCCATGCGCTCCCTGCTGGGTTCGGGCCGCACCGCGGGCTCCACGGCCCACCGGGCCAAGCGCGCCGTCCCGCGCGGGCGCTACGGCTCGCTGACGGCCGCCGCGCGCCCCGCCTCCCGCAGTGGCCCGCCGACCGTCGCCGGCCGCTGGTCACTGCTGCCCGAGCGGGAGGCCGATGCCACGGTGCGCGCCCACGCGCTGGCCCGCACGCTCCTCGACCGGCACGGCGTGGTGACCCGGGGCGCCGTCGCCGCGGAGGGCGTCGAGGGCGGCTTCTCGGCGACGTACCGCATCCTGTCCGCCTTCGAGGACAGCGGCCAGGCCCGGCGCGGCTATGTGGTGGAGGGCCTGGGTGCCGCCCAGTTCGCGATGGACGGCGCCGTGGACCGCCTGCGCGCGGTCGCGAACGCCCGTGACCGGGGCGAGGACCTCCCCGGCCCGGCGCCCTCGTCGCCCACACCGTACGGCCCCACGCCGACGCCGGGCACACCGTACGGCTCCCCGCCCGGCGCGCCCAACGGCTCGGCACCGGGCACCAGGGCCCCGGACGCCTTCGGCGGCTCCACGCCGTACCCCGCCCCCGACGTCCAGGACCCCCGCTACTCCGACGCCTCCCCCGAGCCGAACGGCTTCGACCCGTCCACCGCCGACCACACCGGACAGATCGATCCCTGGCAGGACGGCTTCCCGGGACTCGACAGCGACTTCGACACCCCGGCCCCCCACCCTGCGGCACCGGGCGACTACATCTCCCCCCGGGATTTCGCCCCGCAAGCGCCCCCGCCGTGGCAGACCGGCGGACGCGCCCCCTTCGACCCCAGCTTCCCCGGCCGCCGCAACCGCCCCGACCCCGCCTCCCGGGGGGTCGTCCTGGCCGCCGCGGATCCGGCCAACGCGTACGGGGCGGCCCTGCCCTGGCCCGAGCCCCCGACCGGCGCCGGGCACAAGCCGGGCCGCAAGGCGGGTTCCCTGGTCGTGATCGTCGACGGGGAGCTGACGCTCTACATGGAGCGTGGCGGCAAGACCCTGCTGGCGTGGCCCGCGGACCCGGACGGCAGTCCCTCCGACGACCCCCGCCTGCGGACCGCCGCCGAGGCCCTCGCTGCCGCGGCCCGCGCGGGCTCCCTCGGCACGGTCACGGTGGAACGCGTCAACGGCGCCTCGGCGCTCACGTCCCCCATCGGCGCTCTCCTGGAAGGAGCGGGTTTCATCGCGACCCCGCGCGGGCTTCGGCTGCGGGCGTGAGCCCGCGCCCCTCCCCATGTCCGCGCCGCGTGCGACCCTTGACCCATGCCCGAAGGAGACACGGTCTGGCAGACCGCGAGACGGCTGCACAGCGCCCTCGCGGGCAAGGTGCTGACCCGCAGCGACTTCCGGGTCCCCCGGTACGCCACCGTCGACCTCACCGGCCGCACCGTCCTGGACGTCACCCCTCGCGGCAAGCATCTCCTCACCCGCGTCGAGGGCGGCCTGACGCTGCACTCGCATCTGAAGATGGACGGCTCCTGGAAGGTGTACGCGGCCGGGCAGCGCTGGAGCGGCGGCCCGGCCCACCAGATCCGCGTGATCCTCGGCACCGCCGACGCCACCGCCGTCGGCTACCGGCTCCCCGTGGTGGAACTCTTGCGCACCAGCGAGGAGCCACGCGCCGTCGGTCACCTGGGCCCCGACCTGCTGGGCCCGGACTGGGACCCCGAGCAGGCCCTGGCCAACCTCCGCGAGGACCCCACCCGCCCGCTCGGCGAGGCCCTGCTCGACCAGCGCAATCTCGCCGGCATCGGAAACGTCTACAAGTGCGAGCTCTGCTTCCTGCTCGGCGTCACCCCCTGGCTGCCCGTCGGGGAGCTGCCCGCCGAGCGGGCCGCGAAGCTGCCGGAGCTCGCGCAGAAGCTCCTGGAGACCAACCGCGACCAAGCGATCCGCAGGACGACGGGCCGCCGCGGCCAGGACCTGTTCGTGTACGGCCGCGCACCGCGCCCGTGCCTGCGCTGCCACACCTCGATCCGCGTGGCCGACCAGGGCGACGGCTCCCGCGACCGCCCCACGTACTGGTGCCCCACCTGCCAGACGGGCCCCGCCCCAGCACCGCGTCGCCGAGCCGGGGCCGCCGGCTGACGGGAATCAGGCCGCGAGCAGTGCGTCGATCTGGCCGACGGCCTGCTGGAGGCCTTCGACCATGCCCATGTCCGCCAGCCGCTCCATGTCCTCCCGGGACTCGAACACCGAGCGGAGTTCCATCCGCGTACCGCCGTCGTGTGCGGTGAGCCGCACGCGCGCCGTGGTGGTCGGCATGGCCTCGCTCGGCTTGCCCTCCTGGTCGGCGAACCCGTCGACGAACTCCAGTGACGTGGGCGGCTCGACGGCCGTGACACGCCACCAGCCGCGGTACTTCTCGCCCTCGGGGCTGGTCATGAAGTAGGTGACCTCCCCGCCCGGGGTCAGATCGTGCTCCTCCACGGTCGCCGGGTACGTCGGCGGGCCCCACCAGCGCTCCAGCTGCCGCGGGTCGGCCCACAGCTGCCACACGCGCTCGACCGGGGCGGCGAAGTCGGCGACGAGAGTGAGAGTCAGCCGGTCGAGGTCCTTGTCCACGCTGGTGACAGTCATCGGTCCTGTCCTTCCGTCGAGTTGTCCACTGCGGGGCCGGCGTCCTCCGCGAGGAGACGGGACATCCGCTCCACCCGCCCGCGCCAGGCCGTCTCGAGCTCGTCGAGGGCCTGCCGGGCCCGGTCCACGGCTTCGGGATCGGTACGCACGAGCTGCTCCCGTCCCCGGCGCTGTTTGGTGACCAGACCGGCCCTCTCCAGCACCGCGACGTGCTTCTGCACGGCGGCGAAGCTCATCGGATAGGCCTCCGCCAGCCGCGACACCGACAGCTCGCCCCGCACACAGCGGCGGAGTATGTCGCGACGCGTGGCATCGGCCAGGGCGTGGAACAGCCGGTCCACGGTTTCGTCGATCGATCCATCTACAACCATTTGGTTGTAGATTAACTCCACCCCCACCCGCTGTAAAGCGCTCGGCCCCGACTTGATCCCACTCCCTCAATTGACGCCCCGTCAGGAGTTCCCTGCCGTCCCCGCATGCCCCTCCCTGCGTACGACCTCACCGGCCGCACGGCGTCCGTCACCGGCGCGGCGAGCGGCATCGGCCGGCCCTGCTGCTCGCCCAGGCGGGCGCCTTCGTGCACTGTGCGGACCGGGACGAGCAGGGCCTGCACGAGACGGCGACCCTGACCCAGCGCGGGAACGGCACCGCCCACTCCCATCCCCTAGACGTCACCGACCGCGGCCGGCTCGCCCGGGCCGTCGCCTCCTGCGGCACCTCGACGTACTGCCGGCCGTCGCCGGAATCATGCACAGCAGTCCCGTGGCCCGGATGTCACCCCTGGGCCGGGTCGGCGAACCACAGGACGTCGCCCACGCGGTCCTGCACCTGGCATCCGACGCCTCGGCCTTCACGACGGGCCAGATCCTCCGCCCCGACGGCGGCGTCGCGATGCCCGGGTAGTCCCGTCGGATGCCCTGGTAGTCCCGTCCGCCGAAGCGGCACCGCCCGAGGGCGATGCATCGGCAACGTCCGCCTTCCCCGAGGGCGCCGCATCGGCAGCGCCCGCCGTCCCCAAGTCCGCCACATCGGCAACGTCCGCAGTCCCCGAGGGCACCGAAGGCACCGTACGACCCCCCACCGCGCCCCCCTCGTCCGCGGACACCGCAGGAGCGGAGCCCTCCCCCGAGCCGGCCCATACCGAGGGCGACGAGGGCCCCGGTCGCACCTCCGTCACACCACCGCCGTCCCCCGGCACCGCACCGACCGAGCCCGCCCCCACCGACCGCGGGGGCCGCGATCCGCCCCCGGCAATACCATCCGAGCCCCCCGACGCCCCAGGGGCGGGGCCCAGCTCCAGTCCCGCAACCACCGTTGGACCCAAGCCGCCCCCTGCCGCGTCCCCCGCATCCCCCGAAGCCCTGGGGGCTGAGCCCGCCCGCCAGGCCTGCCGCCACCGTCCGGTGGCCACGGCCCCCGCCGCCCGCCGCTTCGGCATGCAGTGCACCGGCAGCAGGCTCAGCCCCCACCCCCCGGCAGCGACCACCCCCTCCAGGGCTCCGGCGTCGGGTGCCGTGGCGAGCCGCCACGCAGCCCACCACCACAGCACCGCGACTCCGAGGACGGCCCCCCAACGCACCGTCCGCCCCAGCATGGCCGCCCACCTCCAGGCGGACGCTATTCGGCGACTGACGCCCCGGGACAGGGCGCACCGACGGCACAGAGGCGCACCACGAGCCACCACCCGCGGTACAAAGACCCCCACCTGCAGCGCATCGACCACCCCCCGTCGCACACCGCCCCCCACCCGCGCCGCATCACCCACCCCCCGTCGCACGGCAGCCCCCACCCGCGCCGCATCGACAGCCCGCCGCGGCATATCGCCCCCGACCCCCAGCACATCGACCGACGCGCGCCGCACGCCACCGCCTACCTGCGCATCACCCATCCCCCACCCCACACCGGCCCCCACACACCGCCCACCCGCCACCTCCCGGCGGCGCAAGCCGGCGCACCCCCCACAAGCCCCCCACGACCCCGAAGGCACGTCACCCGTTCTCGGCCTGGAACATCCAGTGATGCTTCTCCAGATCGCCCGTGATACCGATGAAGATGTCCTGGGTCACGGGGTCCGCCTCCGCGGTCGCCCCGATCCGTTCCCGCATCCGTACGATCACCGCGCCCAGCGCCTCCACGAGCGTCGCCACCGCGGCCGAGTCGTCGACCCACCCCTCGGGCGTGACACCGATACCGCTGCCCACAGCCACCGTCGCGGCACGCCCGTCCGGCGGAACGCCGAGCGCGGCGGCCCGCTCCGCGAGGGTGTCGGAGTGCGCCCGCGCCGTGTCGACGACCTCGTCGAGCTGGAGATGCACGGACCGGAACCGCGGTCCCACCACGTTCCAGTGGATCTGCTTGGCCACGAGGGCGAGGTCCACCATGTCGACGAGCGCGCCCTGCAGCGACTCGGACACGGTCTTCAGGTTCGCGTCGGACAACGGGCTCTTCACGACGTACATCCGGACCTCCGTCGACTCGTCCCCGCCATGTCCCTCAACGATGACCGCCGCACGCCACCCCGGCAAACGCACACATACCGGATGCTCGGACCGGTACGGGACACCACCCGGACAAGCGAAAACCCCGGCGGTACCTCTCCGGCTCCTCCGGACAGGCCCCGACCGGGGCATCACCACATGTTCTCAGCGCCTCACGGCGCCCTGCGCTCCAGCCGCGCACGTGCCGCGTACGGCACTGGCGTTCACACGCTCACGCGGCGACGACGTCCACCGCTTCGGCGGGCGCCTTGATGGTCACCCGTTCCGGTGGCACACCGGTCACCGAAACGGAGCCCAGCATCGGACGAACCGGCGTGGGCACAGGCTCACTGGGGGTGGCCGCAGCCGACTGGGCCAGCTCGGCGAGGGCGAGCTCGTCGCTCACTTCCCGCATGAGCTCGGACATCCGTACGTCCAGCGCGTCGCAAATGGCGGCGAGCAGCTCGGAGGAAGCCTCCTTCTGCCCCCGCTCCACCTCGGAGAGATAGCCGAGTGAGACTCGGGCGGACGAGGAGACTTCGCGCAGAGTACGGCCCTGGCGCTGGCGCTGCCGACGCAGCACGTCACCCAGCAGGCGACGGAGCAGAATCATCGGTGGCTCCCTCCTCGGACCGCGTAGCCGCATCCTTCTCGCCCCACCGTACCGCCTCGCGCTGCGGCCGTGCGGGGAGCGATGTCGTGTTCACTCAGGGCTGCAAACATCCAAACCCCCCGTTCCGTTCCGTATCCTGTGCCCGCTCATTCCCGGTCTGTTCGCCCGCAAGCTCCTCCAGGAGGAGTGCGAGCACGCTCCGTACACTCTCCATACGAATTTCCGCGCGGTCGCCGTTCAACCGCAGGGGCGCCACTTTTCCGCCAGAGGCAGAACCGGAACCCGGCCCGAAGGGCCCGTCCACGGCTACGAACACGGTGCCGACCGGCTGCCCGTCCTGCGAATCCGGGCCCGCCACGCCGGTGGTCGCCAGACCCCAGTCGGCGCCGAGCGCCTTGCGCACGCCCGCCGCCATCTGGGCCGCCACCTGCGGGTTCACCGCTCCGTGGGCCGCCAGCAAAGTGGCGTCCACACCGAGCAGTCCCGCTTTCAGTTCGGTGGCGTAGGCGGTCACCGAGCCCCGGAAGACCTTCGACGCCCCGGGGACCGATGTGATCTCCGCCGCGACGAGACCACCGGTCAGCGACTCGGCGACAGCGAGCGTCTCGCCCTTCACCGTCAGTAGTCGCACCACGTCGGTGGCCGTGGAACTCACGCTTCCTTCTCCTCCAACGCCGCCTTGCGCTCGGCGATTCCCCGCCTGCGCAGCACAATGGCTTGTCTCACATAGTCGAGTCCGGTCACCACGGTCAGCACGACCGCCGCCGCCATCACCCAGAACCTCAAAGTGGCCAGCCACCCCGTCAGTGCCAGTACGTACATGCCGACGGCAACGCCCTGGGTGAGGGTCTTGAGCTTGCCTCCGCGGCTGGCGGGGATGACGCCGTAACGAATGACGAGAAAACGCAGCAGGGTGATGCCGAGTTCCCGTCCGAGGATGACGCCGGTGACCCACCACGGCAGATCGCCCAGTGCGGAGAGACAGATCAACGCCGCTCCCATGATCGCCTTGTCGGCGATGGGATCGGCGATCTTCCCGAAGTCGGTGACGAGGTTGTAGGTGCGCGCCAAATGACCGTCGAACAGGTCGGTGATCATGGCGATGGCGAAGGCCGCCCACGCGAAGGAGCGCCACGCGGGATCGTGCCCGCCCTCGGCCAGCATCAGCGCCACGAAGCCCGGTACCAGGATCAGCCGGAGCACGGTCAGCAGGTTGGCGATGTTCCAGACGCTGGCCTGGTTGACGGCAGCGGCCGCCAGCTTCCCGCCCCGCGCGGGCCCGGACTGCCCACCGCCCTGCGCCCCGGGGGCACCGCCGGGCTCGGCGCCCGAAGTCCCGTCGGCCCCCGAGGTCCCGCCTCCGGATACCCCGCCGGCCCCGGAAGCGCCCTCATCGGCCGTCCGGGCGGCCACACCGTCAGCCGCCCGCGCGGTCGCACGGCCGCCGGCCGTCCCCGGCACAGCTCCCGGGCCCGCGCCCGCCGCGGCCCTCCTCGCGCCGGAGGAGCCTCCCGCCGCGGATGCCGGTACACCGGTCATCTGCCCGCCTCCTCACTCCACGCGAGCGAGCCCGTCAGCGGCTCGGCCACCAGGTCGGCACCTTCCGTACCGACCACCTTCGCCTCGACCATACGGCCGACGCTCAGGCCCTCGCCGCTCGTGAGCAGCACCTGGCCGTCCGTCTCGGGCGCCTGGTGCGCGCCGCGGCCGTGGACGCCCTCCTCGTCGTCCACGGACTCCACCAGCACCCGCACGGTCTCCCCCACGCGTTCCTCGGCGCGCTGCGAGACCAGTTCCTCGGCCAGCCGGGAGACACGTGCCAGCCGCTCGGCGACGACGTCCTCGGGGAGCTTGTCGTCGTACGTCGCGGCCTCCGTGCCCTCCTCGTCGGAGTAGCCGAAGACGCCGATGGCGTCCAGCCGCGCGTGGTTCAGGAACCGCTCCAGCTCGGCCAGGTCGGCCTCGGACTCGCCGGGGAAGCCGACGATGAAGTTGGAGCGCACGCCGGCCTCGGGGGCCTTGCTCCGGATGGTGTCGAGCAGCTCCAGGAAGCGGTCGGTGTCACCGAAGCGGCGCATGGCGCGCAGCACGTCGGGCGCGGAGTGCTGGAAGGACAGGTCGAAGTACGGGGCGACCTTCGGCGTCGAGGTCAGCACGTCGATGAGGCCGGGGCGCATCTCGGCCGGCTGGAGGTAGCTGACCCGCACCCGCTCCAGGCCGTCGACCTCGGCGAGCTCGGGCAGCAGCGACTCCAGCAGACGGATATCGCCGAGGTCCTTGCCGTAGGAGGTGTTGTTCTCGGAGACCAGCATGATCTCCTTGACGCCCTGCTCGGCCAGCCAGCGCGTCTCGTTGAGCACGTCGCTCGGGCGGCGGGAGATGAAGGAGCCGCGGAAGGACGGGATGGCGCAGAAGGAGCAGCGCCGGTCGCAGCCGGAGGCGAGCTTCACCGAGGCGACCGGGGAGCCGTCCAGACGGCGGCGCAGGGGCGCACGGGGGCCCGAAGCGGGCGCGACGCCCTCCGGGAGATCGGCCGGGCCGTGCCCCGGGAGCGCCACGGAGGCGGCGGACCGCTGTCGCTCCGCCGGGCTGATCGGCAGCAGCTTGCGCCGGTCCCGCGGCGTGTGCGAGGCGTGCACGCCACCGCTCAGGATGGTCTGCAGCCGGTCGGAGATGTCGGTGTAGTCGTCGAAGCCGAGCACGCCGTCGGCCTCGGGGAGGGCCTCGGCGAGTTCCTTGCCGTACCGCTCGGCCATGCAGCCCACCGCCACGACGGCCTGGGTTCTCCCGTGCCCCTTGAGATCGTTGGCCTCCAGGAGGGCGTCGACGGAGTCCTTCTTGGCGGCCTCGACGAAGCCACAGGTGTTGACGACGGCGACGTCCGCGTCCGCGGCGTCCTCCACGAGCTGCCAGCCGTCCGCCTCCAAACGGCCTGCGAGCTCCTCCGAGTCCACCTCGTTACGGGCGCAGCCAAGGGTGACGAGTGCGACGGTACGGCGTTCAGGCATGGGCTCAAGACTACTTCGTTCCGCCGACAGCCCATGTCGACGGGGTTGGCCGATCTTGGCCAACCCCGTCGCCACTCAACCTTTTCGGAGCCCTATCCGGCCTCGGGGTCGCCCTTTGTGTAGGTCAGGCGCTCCACGGAGCCCGGCTGGAAGTCGTCGTCGATCTTCTTGCCGTTCACGTGCAGATCGATCGCGCCGGCGTCCCCGAGGACCAGGTGGACCTTGGAACTGTCCTGGAAGACCTTGGAGTCGCCCTGCTTGAGGAATCCGTCGAACAGCAGGCGGCCGTTGTGGTCCTTGGCGGAGATCCAGCTGCGGCCGTCGGTGGCGCTCACCTGCACCGGCACCTTGTCCTGGGGCGCGGCCGCGATCGCGCTGTCGGACGGCTTCGGCTTCGGCCCGGTGGGCTTCTTGGACTTGGGGGTCGGCGAGACGGACTCGCCGGCCGAGGAGACGGAGCCGTCGGCGACATTCGCCCCGGCGCCCTCGTCGTCACCGCCGCTGAACAGCGTGAACCCGACGAAACCGACCACGGCGACGATCGCGGCGACCATGGCCGCGGTCCAGTTGGGTCCGCGCCGCTCGGGACGGATGCGTTCCGCCTCGAACAGGGGTGCGGCTGGGGTCGGGGCCGGTCGCCCGCCGTGGTCCGCGTCGTACTGGGCGAGCAGCGGGGCCGGGTCGAGGCGGACGGCCTTGGCCAGGGTCCGGATGTGCCCGCGGGCGTAGACGTCACCGCCGCAGGGCGCGAAGTCGTCCGCCTCGATGGCGTGCACGATGGCGATACGGACCCGGGTGGCGCTACTGACGTCGTCGACGGTCAACCCCGCGTCGATGCGCGCCTGTTTCAGCGCGTGGCCGATGGAGGGGCGGACTTCCTCGGAAACGTCTTCGAAGGGACGCTCGTCTTCAGGGGAGTTGCCGATGGACACGGGGGCGCCTTTCGAGCGTGTAGCCGCCTGTGCTGGGAATTCAGTCTAGGGGGGGTGCAAAAGGGTGGGGCAACCGGGCGGTAGCACTTTGTACGCCATCGGGATGGCCCGGCATCCCGACGGTGGAGTACCTGCTTGTCGTTTCCCTCAACTTGACGTACGGCCAAGGGAAACGGTTGCTCAATGATCCCTTACGGGTGAGTCACGATATGGACACCCCGTCGCGGTCCCGCCCCGCGAGCGACCACCGTGCCGCGCCGTCTCCCTACCCTTCAGACTCCCCACGGATCATGGCGAGCACGCCATCCAGCTCGTCAGGCTTCACAAGAACGTCACGAGCCTTCGAACCCTCGCTCGGCCCGACGATGTTCCGCGACTCCATGAGGTCCATCAGCCGCCCGGCCTTGGCGAAGCCGACGCGCAGCTTGCGCTGGAGCATGGAGGTCGACCCGAACTGCGTGGAGACCACCAGCTCGGCCGCCTGGCACAGCAGGTCGAGGTCGTCGCCGATGTCCTCGTCGATCTCCTTCTTCTGCTTGCCGCCGACGACGACGTCGTCCCGGAAGACGGGCGCCATCTGGTCCTTGCAGTGCCGGACGACGGCCGCGACCTCCTCCTCGGTCACGAACGCGCCCTGCATCCGGACCGGCTTGCTCGCGCCCATCGGCAGGAACAGCCCGTCGCCCTTGCCGATCAGCTTCTCGGCCCCCGGCTGGTCGAGGATGACGCGCGAGTCGGCGAGGGAAGAGGTGGCGAAAGCGAGCCGCGAGGGCACGTTCGCCTTGATGAGACCGGTGACGACGTCGACCGACGGCCGCTGCGTGGCGAGCACCAGGTGGATGCCGGCCGCGCGCGCGAGCTGCGTGATCCGCACGATCGCGTCCTCGACGTCACGCGGCGCGACCATCATCAGGTCGGCGAGCTCGTCGACGATCACCAGCAGGTACGGGTACGGCTGCAGCTCCCGCTCGCTGCCCTCCTGCGCCGTGACCCTGCCGTCGCGCACGGCCTCGTTGAAGTCGTCGATGTGCCGGAACCCGTACGCCGCCAGGTCGTCGTACCTGAGGTCCATCTCCCGTACGACCCACTGCAGCGCCTCGGCGGCCCGCTTCGGGTTGGTGATGATCGGCGTGATCAGGTGCGGGATGCCCTCGTACGCGGTGAGCTCGACGCGCTTGGGGTCGACGAGGACCATGCGCACGTCCTCCGGGGTCGCCCGCATCATGATCGAGGTGATCAGGCAGTTGATGCAGGACGACTTGCCGGAACCGGTCGCGCCGGCGACCAGGATGTGCGGCATCTTGGCGATGTTCGCCATCACGTAGCCGCCCTCGACGTCCTTGCCGAGCGCCACCAGCATCGGGTGGTCGTCCTCGGCCGCCGCCGCCAGGCGCAGCACGTCACCGAGGTTGACCATCTCCCGGTCGGTGTTGGGGATCTCGATGCCGACCGCCGACTTGCCGGGGATCGGGCTGATGATCCGCACGTCCGGGCTGGCGACGGCGTACGCGATGTTCTTGGTCAGCGCGGTGATCCGCTCGACCTTCACCGCGGGGCCGAGCTCGACCTCGTAGCGGGTGACCGTCGGACCGCGTGTGAAGCCGGTGACGCGGGCGTCGACCTTGAACTCGGTGAAGACGGTGGTGAGCGCCTCCACTATGGCGTCGTTGGCGGCGCTGCGCGCCTTGCCGGGGCCACCGCGCTCGAGCAGGTCGAGTGACGGCAGGGCGTACGTGATGTCGCCGGACAGCTGGAGCTGCTCGGCACGCGGGGGCAGGTCGCGGGGCTCGGCGGGCGGCGGCGCCTTGGTGAGGTCGGGGACGGCCGCCTTCGGCTTGTCCTGCCCGGGCTTCTCCGGCTGGGGACGGGCCGCCGGCACGGGCGTCGGGGTCGTCGGCTCGCGGTCGCCGACGCGGACGCCCTGGGTGAGGTCGGCGACGATCGGCGACGGCGGCATCCCGTGCAGCACGGCACCGTCGAGCGCGGCGGCGGCCGCCGCGGCGACGTCCACCGCGTCCCTCGGCCGGTCCATGTCGGGCTGCGGCACGGCGGACCGCCGGGGCCGGCCGCGTCGCCGCGAGAGCGCCTCCTGCTCCGAGCTGTCGGGGTCGTACTCCTCGGGGGCGCTCCGTCGCCGACGGGGGCGCGCGGGCAGCGCCTCGCGCCACTGCTCCTCGTACCGCTCGTCGTCCTCACCGAACTCGTGCGGCTCGGGGTCGTGGACGATGCCGAGCTTCGTGCCGAGCAGCCGCAGCCGCTGCGGGATGGCGTTGACCGGCGTGGCGGTGACCACCAGCAGCCCGAAGACCGTGAGCAGCACGAGCAGCGGTACGGCCAGCACGTCGGTCATGGCGTACGACAGCGGTGTCGCCGCCGCCCAGCCGATCAGCCCCCCGGCGTCCCTTATGGCCTGCATGCCGGCGTCGCGTGCCGGGGAACCGCAGGCGATGTGCACCTGGCCGAGCACCCCGATCAGGAGCGCGGACAGGCCGATGACGATGCGCCCGTTGGCCTCGGGCTTCTCCGGGTGCCGGATGAACCGTACGGCGATGACGGCGAGCAGGATCGGCACCAGCAGGTCGAGACGGCCGAAGGCGCCGGTCACCAGGATCTCGACGAGGTCGCCGACGGGTCCCTTCAGGTCGGCCCAGGTGCCGGCCGCGACGATCAGCGCGAGGGCGAGCAGCAGCAGCGCGACGCCGTCCTTGCGGTGCGCCGGGTCCAGGTTCTTGGCCCCCTGCCCTATGCCGCGGAACACGGCGCCGACGGCGTGCGCCAGCCCCAGCCACAGGGCGCGCACGAGCCGGTAGACGCCCCCGGTCGGGCTGGGCGCCGGTTTGGGCACGGCCTTCTTCGCCGCGGCCTTCTTGGCGGGTGCCTTCTTCGCGGGGGCTTTCCTGGCAGCGGCCTTCTTCGCCGGAGCCTTCGCTGAAGCGGCCGCCTTCTTCGCGGGCGGCTTCTTGGCTGCGGAGGGACGTGAGGCCATAGGTGTGAGGTTACCGGTGGAGACGACGGTGGACACGTGCGCCTCAGGCTTCACCCGTTCGTGTCGCCTTTGCGAGGGCGGGAAACTGACGCCGGCTCACCCTCAGGCGGGGTGCACAACCCACGCGGGCAGGCCTCGGCGCCGGGCAACGCCCCACCAGGTGCTGGTCAGCTCTGCGAGGGAACCGAGTTCGTACTGCCCGTCCCCGGCTCCAGCGCGTCCAACGCCCGCCGCAACCCGGTCAGCTTCCGCTCCAGATGCGCCGCCGTGGCGACCGCCGCCGCGTCCGTCGACTCGTCGTTGAGCTGCTTGGTCAGCGCCTCGGCCTGCTCCTCGACCGCCGCGAGCCGCGCGGACAGCTCCGCGAGCAGCCCCGCCGGCTCCTTCGCCTCGCCGCCGGCGTTCTTGCCGCCGCCCTCCAACTGGAGCCGCAGCAGCGCCGCCTGCTCCCGCAGCTGGCAGTTCTTCATGTACAGCTCGACGAAGACCGACACCTTCGCGCGCAGGACCCACGGGTCGAACGGCTTGGAGATGTAGTCCACCGCGCCCGCCGCGTACCCGCGGAACGTGTGATGCGGGCCGTGGTTGATCGCGGTGAGGAAGATGATCGGGATGTCCCGGGTCCGCTCCCGCCGCTTGATGTGCGCGGCGGTCTCGAAACCGTCCATGCCCGGCATCTGGACATCCAGCAGAATGACCGCGAAATCGTCCGTGAGCAGTGCTTTGAGCGCTTCCTCCCCGGACGATGCCCGCACCAGCGTCTGATCGAGCGCAGAGAGGATCGCCTCCAGCGCCAGCAGATTCTCCGGCCGGTCATCGACCAGGAGGATCTTGGCCTTCTGCACCATGGCCCGCCCTCCTCGCCCCGGCTTGGGGCCTCCCCTGTCCGCAGGACCTGGGGAAGCACCGGCGGGTGCCGCCCCAGGGGACGACTCCCTTGCGCCGCCCGTCCTTGTGCCGGTCATCGTAGCCGCACCCCGCCCGTCGCCACACCCTGTCACCGCGATGTCACTGTGCACGTAGCAGAAACGCAGCAGGAGACCAGAAGGTTCCCCGAATCCCGTACTTCTACACGACGCCGGGCACCCTGTGTCAGCGACCCGGCATCGACACCGAACCTTTCCTCCACGGTCGCGCAAAAGTCGAACGTCGCCCTCACTCTCCCCGCATCCACTGCTCCATCACCGCCAGCAGGTGATCGGGGTCGACCGGCTTGGTCACGTAGTCGGAGGCGCCCGACTCGATCGCCTTCTCCCGGTCGCCCTTCATCGCCTTCGCGGTGAGCGCGATGATCGACAGCCCGGCGAACTGCGGCATCCTGCGGATCGCCGTCGTGGTCGCGTACCCGTCCATCTCGGGCATCATGATGTCCATCAGCACGACCGCCACGTCGTCGTGCTGTTCCAGCACCTCGATGCCCTCACGGCCGTTCTCCGCGTACAGCACGGACAGGCCGTGCTGCTCCAGCACGCTGGTCAGCGCGAAGACATTGCGGATGTCGTCGTCGACGATGAGCACCTTCTGCCCGCCGAACCGGACGCCGCGGTGTATCCGCGGCGCCTGGTGCTGCTCCGCGGACGTCCACTGACCGTCCTGCTGCGCCGGGCGCTGCTCCAGCTCGGGCATCCTGCGCCGCCGCCGGAACAGGGCGGCCGGGCCGTTCTGGGTCTCCTGGTACGACTTCACCTCGGCCGGCGTCTCGACCTCCACGTCGGACAGCTCCGAGGAGGAGGCCACCAGATCACCGGCCTCCAGGGCGGGCATGGGCTGCTGGTAGCCCTGCGGCGGCAGCTCGGTCGGGTGCAGCGGCAGGTACAGCGTGAACGTCGAGCCGCGCCCCGGCTCGCTCTGCGCGTGGATCTCACCGCCGAGCAGCTGCGCGATCTCCCGCGAGATCGACAGCCCGAGCCCCGTTCCGCCGTACTTGCGGCTGGTCGTGCCGTCGGCCTGCTTGAACGCCTCGAAGATCACCCGCATCTTGCTGGCCGCGATCCCGATGCCGGTGTCGGTCACCGAGAACGCGATCAGGTCGGCGTCCGGGTCGGTCAGCGACCCGGTCTCCAGCAGCTGCTCCCGGATCTGCTGCGGCACGTCCTCCCGCGCCGGCCGGATGACCAGCTCCACCGAACCGGAGTCGGTGAACTTCACGGCGTTGCTGAGCAGGTTCCGCAGCACCTGAAGCAGCCGCTGCTCGTCGGTGTGCAGGGTGGCCGGCAGCTCCGGGGACACCCGTACCGACAGGTCCAGGCCCTTCTCCGCGGTCAGCGGCCGGAAGGTGGCCTCCACGTAGTCCACGAGCTGGACGAGCGCGATGCGCGTCGGGGAGACGTCCATCTTGCCCGCCTCGACCTTCGACAGGTCGAGGATGTCGTTGATCAGCTGGAGCAGGTCGGATCCGGCGCCGTGGATGGTCTCGGCGAACTCGACCTGCTTCGGGGAGAGATTGCCCTCGGCGTTGTCGGCGAGCAGCTTGGCGAGGATCAGCAGCGAGTTGAGCGGCGTGCGCAGCTCGTGCGACATGTTGGCCAGGAACTCGCTCTTGTAGCGCATGGAGACCGCGAGTTGCTCGGCGCGCTCCTCCAGGACCTGCCGCGCCTCCTCGATCTCGGTGTTCTTCACCTCGATGTCACGGTTCTGCTGGGCCAGCAGCTCGGCCTTCTCCTCCAGTTCGGCGTTGGACGCCTGGAGGGCCTTCTGCCGCTGCTCCAACTCGGCCGACCGCTCACGCAGTTGCTCGGTCAGCTCCTGCGACTGCGCCAGCAGCCGCTCGGTCTTGGTGTTCACCGAGATGGTGTTGACGCTCGTCGCGATCATCTCGGCGATCTGGTTCAGGAAGTCCTTCTGGATCTGGGTGAACGGTGTGAAGGATGCCAGCTCGATGACGCCGAGCACCTTCCCCTCGAACAGCACCGGCAGCACGATCACCTGCGCGGGCGGCGCCTCCCCGAGCCCCGAGGAGATCTTCAGATAGCCGCTGGGCGCGTTCTCCACGAGGATCGTGCGCTTCTCCATGGCGGCCGTCCCGATGAGCGCCTCGCCGGGCCGGAACGACGTCGGCATGGAGCCCATGGAGTAGCCGTACGAGCCGAGCATGCGCAGCTCGTACTGGTCGTCGTCCGCGGCGTTCATGTCCTCGCCGTCGACCAGGGGCATCGCGAGGAAGAACGCGCCGTGCTGCGCGGAGACCACCGGGGTCAGCTCGCTCATGATCAGCGACGCCACGTCCTCCAGGTCCCGGCGGCCCTGCATCAGCGCCGAGATCCGGGCCAGGTTGCCCTTGAGCCAGTCCTGCTCCTTGTTGGCGATCGTGGTGTCGCGCAGGTTGGCGATCATCTTGTTGATGTAGTCCTGGAGCTCCTGGATCTCTCCGGACGCGTCCACGTCGATCTTCAGGTTCAGGTCGCCCCGGGTCACCGCGGTCGCCACGCGCGCGATGGCACGCACCTGCCGGGTCAGGTTCCCGGCCATCTCGTTCACCGACTCGGTCAGGTCCCGCCAGGTGCCGTCGACGTCACGCACGCGTGCCTGGCCGCCGAGCTGGCCCTCCGTGCCCACCTCACGGGCGACTCGGGTGACCTCCTCGGCGAAGGACGACAGCTGGTCGACCATCGTGTTGATGGTCGTCTTCAGCTCCAGGATCTCGCCGCGCGCGTCGATGTCGATCTTCTTCGTCAGGTCGCCCTTGGCGATCGCCGTCGTCACCATGGCGATGTTGCGCACCTGGCCGGTCAGGTTGGACGCCATCTGGTTCACGGACTCGGTGAGGTCCTTCCACGTACCGGCCACACCCGGTACGTGCGCCTGACCACCGAGGATGCCGTCCGTGCCCACCTCACGGGCCACCTTGGTGACCTGCTCGGCGAACGAACTCAGCGTCTTCACCATCGTGTTGATGGTGTCGGCGAGCTGCGCGACCTCACCGCGCGCCTCGATGGTGACCTGTCGTGTCAGGTCGCCGTTGGCGACGGCCGCCGAGACCTGCGAGATGTTCCGCACCTGCATGGTCAGGTTCTTGGCCATCAGGTTGACGTTGTCGCTCAGGTCCTTCCAGATGCCCGTGACACCCGGCACGTGCGCCTGGCCGCCCAGGATGCCCTCGGTGCCCACCTCGCGGGCCACCCGGGTCACCTGCTCGGCGAACGACGATAGCTGGTCCACCATCGTATTGACGGTCGTGACGAGCTCCAGGATCTCGCCCTTGGCGTCGACGGTGATCTTCTTCGACAGATCGCCCTTGGCGACCGCCGTCGTGACCTCGGCGATGTTCCGCACCTGCATGGTGAGGTTGTTCGCCATGCCGTTCACGGACTGCGTGAGGTCCTTCCAGGTACCTGAGACGCCCTGCACCTCGGCCTGGCCGCCCAGGATGCCCTCCGTACCCACCTCACGGGCCACCCGGGTGACCTCCTGGGCGAAGGACGACAGCTGGTCGACCATCGTGTTCAGGGTGTTCTTCAGCTCCAGGATCTCCCCGCGCGCGTCCACGGTGATCTTCTGCGACAGGTCACCCCGGGCCACCGCGGTCGCCACCTGCGCGATGTTGCGGACCTGCGCGGTGAGGTTGCCGGCCATGCCGTTCACGGAGTCCGTCAGATCGCGCCACACACCGGCGACGCCGGGCACCTGCGCCTGACCGCCCAGGCGGCCCTCCGTACCCACCTCACGGGCCACCCGGGTGACCTGCTCGGCGAACGACGACAGCTGGTCCACCATCGTGTTGATGGTGTTCTTCAGCTCCAGGATCTCGCCGCGCGCGTCGACGTCGATCTTCTGCGACAGGTCACCCCGGGCCACGGCCGTCGTCACCTGCGCGATGTTGCGCACCTGGGACGTCAGGTTCCCGGCCATCGAGTTGACGGAGTCCGTGAGCTCCTTCCACGTGCCCGACACACCGTCCACACGCGCCTGACCGCCGAGGCGGCCCTCCGTGCCCACGTCCCGGGCCATCCGCGTCACCTGGTCGGCGAAGCTGGACAGCTGGTCCACCATGGTGTTCACGGTGTTCTTCAGCTGGAGCATCTCGCCGGAGACGTCGACGGTGACCTTCTGCGACAGATCACCGTTGGCCACGGCCGTCGTCACCTGGGCGATGTTGCGCACCTGACCGGTGAGGTTGCGGAACGCCGTGTTGACGGAGTCCGTCAGGTCCTTCCACGTCCCGGCCGCGCCCGGCACCTGCGCCTGACCGCCCAGCTCACCCTCGACGCCGATCTCCCGCGCGACCCGCGTCACCTCGGCACCGAAGGCGGACAGCTGGTCCACCATCGTGTTGACGGTGTTCTTCAGCTCCAGCATCTCCCCGGCGACGTCCACGGTGACCTTCTGCGACAGATCACCGTTGGCCACGGCCGTCGTCACGGCGGCGATGTCCCTCACCTGCGTCGTCAGGTTCCGGAAGACGGTGTTGACGGAGTCCGTCAGGTCCTTCCACGTCCCGGCGGCACCCGGCACGTTCGCCTGGCCGCCCAGCCGCCCCTCGGCACCGACCTCGTTGGCGACACGCGTGACCTCGTCCGCGAAGATCCGCAGCGTCTCGGTCATCTGGTTGATCGTGTCAGCGAGCTGCGCGACCTCGCCGCGCGCCGGGACGGTCACCTTCCGCGACAGATCGCCGTTGGCGACGGCGGTCGTCACCTCGGAGATGCCGCGCACCTGGGCGGTGAGGTTCCCCGCCATCGTGTTGACGGAGTCGGTGAGCTCCTTCCACACCCCGTCGACCCCGGGCACCCGCGCCTGACCACCGAGAATGCCCTCGGTGCCCACCTCACGCGCGACCCGGGTCACCTCGGACGAGAACGCCGAGAGCTGGTCCACCATCGTGTTGACGGTGTTCTTCAGCTCCAGCATCTCGCCGGCGACATGCACCGTGACCTTGCGTGACAGGTCACCCTTGGCCACGGCCGTCGTCACCAGCGCGATGTCGCGTACCTGGGCCGTCAGCCGGTACGCCATCGTGTTGACGGACTCGGTGAGGTCCTTCCAGGAACCGGACATGCCACGCACGCGTGCCTGCCCGCCCAGCTTCCCCTCGGTACCGACCTCGCTGGCCACGCGCGTGACCTCGTCGGTGAACGTCGACAACTGGTCGACCAGGTTGTTCACGGTCCGCGCGACCTTCAGGAACTCGCCCCGCAGCGGATGCCCGGTCCCGTCCGGCGCCTGCGTCCGCAGCTCCATGCGCGGCGACAGATCACCCTCGGCCACCGCGGACAGCACCCGACTGACCTCGGAGACGGGCCGTACGAGGTCGTCCACCAGCGCGTTCGAGTTGTCGATCGCGGTCGCCCAGGAGCCCTCGCAGGCCCCCGTCTCCAGCCGCTCCGTGAGCTTGCCCTCACGGCCGACCATGCGCCGCACCCGCGACAGCTCGCCCGTCAGGTGCAGGTTGCGGTCGGCCACCTCGTTGAAGACCGCCGCGATCTCGGACATCACACCGTCGCCGGACACGGTGAGCCGCTTGCGGAAGTTCCCGTCCCGCATCGACACGAGAGCCGCCAGCAGTCGGTTCAGCGCAGCCGTGTCCACCTCGGTGGTGCCATTGCGCCCTTTGCCCTGATTGCTCGGGGACTGTCCGCCTTTCGCGCGCGTCCTCGTGCCACGCGTCGCTGCGCCAGACTCCACTGTGTCCCTCCCGCAGGGGTCGACCATTACTGCCGTGCTCGGGTACTACCGCTCGGCGTACCGTTTACTGCTGCGTATTCCTGCTTACTACTGCGCACCTGTGCCCGACATACCAGGCCGCTGCCGGGGCTGCTGCCCGGAGTGCGCACATGTCACTCAGCCTGGCCGTACCTTCACAAGAAGCTTGCCCAGTGTTTCACCCTGCCCGAACCAGGCCATAACAGTTCGGCAGCTTCGCACATCGTCCGCACACCCTCCGGACGGAAACACTGCAGACCGGCATCCGCATGGACCGCGAAGGTAAGTAACCTTGCATCCGGCTGTCCAGCCGCGCCGGTCCGTCCGGCCTGGGCGGTGGCACGAGAACGAGCGGGCATCGGAGGGGCGGCCGCACACATGACCACCGGACTGATCCCGGGGGAGCAGCCCCCGGACCCACGGCCGACGGGCGCGCGGATGCCGCATCAGCGGCGCGAGCAGGTCGGCCATGGAGACCAGCCCAACGAGAACCGGTCGAGGAGTTCTGTGATCACCGCGCGCGCGGCCGCCAGCTTCGATCCCGTCGGTCGATCGGTCGCGAGCGCCCGATCATTCGTCCGGGACACCCTCCAGGGCTGGGGCTTCGCCGACATCGTCGACGACGCCGTGGTCCTCACCAGCGAACTGGTGACGAACGCCGTCGTCCACGCCGGCACCTCCGCCGACGTGCTGTGCCTGCGCAGCGACGACGGCGTACGCGTCGAGGTGGCCGACCGGTATCCGGAACGCGAGATCCCGCTGCAGGCCTCCGCCGTCAACATGGGCAGCCCCGACCGCGAGGGCGGCCGCGGTCTCCAGCTGTGCGCGGCCCTCGCCGGCCGCTGGGGCGTGGAGTACACCCCCACCCACAAGACCGTCTGGTTCCAACTCGATCTCCCCGAACGCCCTGTGGGCACCCGCGCGGCCGGCCCCTCCCTCCCCGCCGACCTCCTCCCGCTCGCCGACGGCCGGGTACGGGTCGCCGTCGTGCAGATCGACCGCGCTGGCAACGTCACCTCCTGGAACGAGGACGCCGAGGAGCTCTTCGGCTTCACCGCCGACCAGGTCACCGGCAAGCCGCTCACCGACCTGGCGGCCTGGCCCCACACCCCGGGCACCAGCACCGGCATCGCCGAGGCGCTCCAACTCTCCCGCTGGGAGGGCAGTTACGGCATCCGCGGCGCCCACGGCCGCGTCATCCCCGTGTACGCCTCCCACCTCAGGGTCCGCGACACGGGCGGCGAGCCGTCAACCGTCTGCCTCCTCGTACGGGACCACGAACGGGCTGTTCTGCAGACGCCGCTGCGCGTCCCGGCCTCCGACACCGCGTCCTCCGGCGAGGGCCAGAGCACCGACCCCTTCGAGGTGTTCATCGGCTCCCCCGCCCCGGACGACCTCGACGGCCTCCTCCAGCGCACGGTGGAGCGCGCCCGCGACATGCTCGACGGCGACTCCGCGTTCCTGCTCCTGGCGACCGACGACGAGACGGAGCTGGAGGTCCGCGCCTCCACGGGCCTGCCCTCGGCCCGCCAGCGCTTCGCCCGCGTGCCCGTCGAGGCCGGCCCCGGCCGCTACGGCTCGGCCCGCATGCCGGCCGTCCACGACGACCTGACGGCCGTCCCGGGCGCCGTCCCCCTCCTCAACGGCACCGGCATGCGCTCGGTCGTCACGGTCCCGCTGAAGGTCGAGGGCCGCCTCACGGGCTCCCTGGGCGTCGCCGCCGAGGCCCCCGGCCGCTACTCCAACGAGGAGGCCCTGCGCCTGCAGTTCGCCGCCGACCGCATCGCCCTGGCCGTCGAGTCGGCCCGTCTGGGCGAACTGGAACGCCTGCGCCGGGGCTCGCTCAGCTTCCTGGTCGAGGCCTCCGACCTGCTGGCCGGCACCCTGGACCGCGACCAGACCCTGGCCCTGATGGCCCAGATGACGGTCCCGACCCTGGCCACCTGGTGCGCGGTCTACACGATCGCCGACCAGGCCTCCGAGCCGTACCTGTCCTACGTCCTGCACGAGGACGAGGAGCTCATCGACGGCATCAAGTCGCTGCTGTCGAAGATCCCCGCACCCGACCCGGTACCGACCCCCGGTGCCCGCGTCTGGACGGCACCCGGCGAGGTGGCCCACCAGGCCGCCCTGCGCAGCTCCATGCGCAGCCTCGGCCTGAGCGGCGGACCGACCCACCAGGTCACACCCGGCATCGGCCCCACCCTCGCCACGGCCTCCGCGGTGGGCGGCGAAACGGTCGTCTTGCCCCTGGTGGCCCGCAACCGCGTCATCGGCATGCTGACCCTCGGCAAACCCACCGACGAGCACTTCCGCCAGGAGATCCTGGAACTGGCCGAGGACCTGTCCCGCCGGGCCGCCCTGGCCCTCGACAACGCCCGCCTGTACTCGGAGCGCACGGCGATCAGCCAGTCCCTCCAACGCAGCCTCCTGCCCCCCGAGCTGCCCACGATCGACGGCGTGGAGGTCGAGGTCATCTACCGCGCGGCCGGCGAGGGCAACGAGGTCGGCGGTGACTTCTACGACGTCTTCCCGATCCGCGACAACGCCTACGGCTTCGCCATCGGCGACGTCTGCGGTACGGGCCCGAACGCGGCGGCCGTCACGGGCCTGGCCCGCCACGCGCTCAGGCTCCTGGCCCGGGAGGGCCTGAGCGGCCCGGCGGTCCTGGAGCGCCTGAACTCCGCGATCCTCGACGAAGGCGCCCGCAGCCGGTTCCTCACGCTCCTGTACGGCGAGATGCGCCCGCAGGAGGACGGCAGCGCGGAACTGAAGGTGGTCTGCGCCGGCCACCCGCTCCCGCTCCGCCTGCGCCAGGACGGGACCGTCGAGCCGGCCGCCGAACCCCAGCCGCTCCTCGGTGTCATCGACGACCTGGAACTGTACGAGCAGACGGTGACACTCGACCCGGGCGACGTTCTCCTCTGCGTCACGGACGGCGTCACCGAACGCCGCGAGGGCACCCGCATGCTGGGCGACGACGGTCTCGCCGACGTCCTCACGACCTGTACGGGCCTGACCGCGGGCGCGGTCGCGGCCCGCATCATGCGCGCCGTGGAGCGTTTCGCCTCCGATGCCCCGTCCGACGACATGGCCATCCTGGCGATGCGCGTGCCGGAGCCACACCAGGACTGAGAGGCACGCGAAAGGCCCCGCCCGATCGGGCGGGGCCTTCTGGCTGGAGCCCCCAAACGGAATCGAACCGTTGACCTTCTCCTTACCATGGAGACGCTCTGCCGACTGAGCTATAGGGGCCTGTCGCCTTGTTCGAGGCTTCCCTCGCGGCAACGGAATAGATCATACCCTGCCCACAGCGGTGCTCCCAACCACGTCAGAACGCAGGCTGCAGAAGCCCCCCGAGGGCATTGCACGCGGACACGATCCGCTGCATGTCCCGCTTGGTCAGTGCGGCGTCCACCGGCAGCGCGAGCGTCTCGTCGGCGGCTCGTTCCGTCTCCGGCAGGGACACACAGCGCCGGAACTCCGGCAACCTGTGCACGGGCGTCTTCACCGGCACGTGGCACTCAACTCCCCTGCCCCGCACGGCCCGGGCGAAGGCGTCCCGGTCCGGTCGCCCGTTCCCCGGTACGCGTACGACGTACTGCTGATAGGTGTGCCCGTCGCCCCCGTCGGGCGTCCGCACACCCCTCAACTTGGCGTCGAGATAAGCCGCCCGTTCCCGCCGCTGAGCGACTTCGTCGTACGGCGCCTCGGACTCCCCCTGCTCCAGCACCAGCAGACCGTGCCGCTGCCCCACGGCGTGCAACCGCGGCACGTCCGCGGGCCGTCCGAAGCGGTGTACGGCAACGACGGCCGCCGTCCGGGGCGTTATGGCCGCTTCCACGGCAGCCGTGTCGAGGCAGTACGTCACGGGATCTATGTCGGCGAACACCGGAAGCGCACCGGCCAGCGTCACGGCCTCGGCAACCTCGACGTTCCCGAAGGCCGGCACGACGACCTCGTCACCGATTCCGACGCCGGCGGCCCTGAGCATTGCAGCAGTACCCATGCTGTGGATGCTGGTTGCGCCACGTGAACTCCAAGTGACGCACAACAAAAAAGGGTTGGACCCGGAACCGAAGTTCAGGGTCCAACCCTTTCAATATTTGTTCGGCGGCGTCCTACTCTCCCACAGGGTCCCCCCTGCAGTACCATCGGCGCTGTAAGGCTTAGCTTCCGGGTTCGGAATGTAACCGGGCGTTTCCCTCACGCTATGACCACCGAAACCCTAATGGTTTCGAGCGAACAAGCACACTCTTCAATTGTGTGTCCAGCTCAAAGCCGGCAACTGTTCGTTGCCTCAGAACTAACACAGTGGACGCGAGCAACTGAGGACAAGCCCTCGGCCTATTAGTACCGGTCAACTCCACACGTTACCGTGCTTCCATATCCGGCCTATCAACCCAGTCGTCTACTGGGAGCCTTACCCTCTCTA